>NZ_JAYRMO010000006.1:0-182864 GCF_041912635.1 Inhella sp. | reverse complement strand
TGGCCTTGTCCACACTGGTGACCTTGCCGCGCCTCTTGCGGGCGGCCTGGAAGGCCAGGTGGGCGATGCGCTCGATCTCCGGGCGTGAGTAGCGCATGGTGTCGAAGGCTTCCTCGGCGCCGGGGAAATGACCATCCACCGCGGTGCGGCGGCCGCGCGGGGTGCCGAAGTAGATGTCGCCGGTCAGCTCGCGCAGGATCAGGATGTCCAGTCCGGCCACCAACTCGGGCTTGAGGCTGGACGCGTGGGTCAGCTGCGCGTAGCAGAGCGCCGGGCGGAAGTTGGCGAACAGGCCCAGGTGCTTGCGCAGGCCCAGGATGGCCTGCTCGGGGCGCAGCGCGCGCTCCAGCTTGTCGTACTTCCAATCGCCCACAGCGCCGAACAGCACCGCGTCCGCCTTCTTGGCCAGGTTCAGCGTGGTGTCGGGCAGCGGGTGGCCGCTGGCCTCATAGGCCGCGCCGCCCACCGGTGCGGCTTCCAGTTGCAGGTTCAGGTCCAGGGCCTGCAACACCTTCACCGCCTCGGCCATGATTTCCGGGCCGATGCCATCGCCCGGCAGCACCGCAATCAGCTTCGCGCTCATGCCGACAACTCCTTCTTCAGCCAGGGCTTTTCCGCCAGTCGCTTGGCCTGGTAGGCCTCAATCTCCTTGGCGTGCTGCAGGGTCAGGCCGATGTCGTCCAGGCCGTTGAGCAGACAGTGCTTGCGGAAGGGCTCGACATCGAAGCGGTGCTCAGTGCCCTCGGGCGTGCGTACCACCTGCTGCTCCAGGTCGACGGTGAGCTGGTAGCCAGGCGTGGCCTGCACGGCGGCAAACAGCTGATCCACCACCTCGGCCGGCAGCACCACCGGCAGCAGGCCGTTCTTGAAGCAGTTGTTGAAGAAGATGTCGGCGTAGCTCGGGGCGATCAGCGCACGGATGCCGTATTGCTGGATGGCCCAGGGTGCGTGCTCGCGGCTGGAGCCGCAGCCGAAGTTGGCGCGGGCCAGCAGGATGCTGGCGCCGGCGTAGCGCGGCTGGTTCAGCACAAAGTCCGGATTGGGGCGGCGGCGGGCCGGGTCTTGGCCGGGCTCGCCGCGGTCCAAATAGCGCCACTCGTCGAACAGGTTCGGGCCGAAGCCGGTGCGCAGGATGGACTTGAGGAACTGCTTCGGGATGATGGCGTCGGTGTCGACATTGGCCCGGTCAAGGGGCACCACCAGCCCCTGGTGCTGGCGAAAGGCTTGCATCGTTTCTCCATGCCCAGGGGTCACCCTGGGCCAAGGGTCTGCTGACATGTAAATCACCCTCGCGCCGGGTTACCCCCGGCTGCTGGCGTCGGCGCGGCGCGCAGCCCTGGCTGGACGCCAGGGCGAGCGGCGCAACAACCGCCAGTGGCCTTGGGCAACCCGGCCCTTCGGGTGAGGCCCAGGAAGCGGGCCACTCGTTGTTGCCGAAGCTTGCTGGGGGAGCGCCACAGCTGCGCTTCGGCGCCTAGATTGGCCCGCTTCCTGGGCCTCACGCGAGGGTGATTCACATGCCAGCAGACCCTTTACTTCTTGGCAGCGCCCTCGATCTTTTCGCCCACCTTCTGCACATCCTGGCCGAAGCCTTTCATGGTGTTGCAGCCCGCCAGAACGGTCAGGGTGAGGATCAGGGTCAACAGCTTTTTCATGGTCTTGCCTCAGGGGAATGCGGACAGACCGAAATCATGCCGCGCTCCCGAAGCATCAGTTCAGCTTGCGGACATCCACGAAGCGCCCCTTCATGGCCGCCGCGGCCGCCATGGCCGGGCTCACCAGGTGGGTGCGTCCGCCGGCGCCTTGCCGGCCTTCGAAATTGCGGTTGCTGGTGCTGGCGCAGCGCTCACCGGGTTCCAGGCGGTCGGCATTCATGGCCAGGCACATTGAGCAGCCCGGCTCGCGCCACTCGAAACCGGCCGACTTGAACACGCGGTCCAGGCCTTCGGCCTCGGCCTGGGCCTTCACAAGGCCCGAGCCCGGCACCACCAGGGCCAGCTTGATGCCCTTGGCGACCTTGCCGCCCACGCGCTGCACCACGGCCGCAGCTTCGCGCAGGTCTTCGATGCGGCTGTTGGTGCAGGAGCCGATGAAGACCTTGTCCACGGCGATGGAATCGATGCGCTGGTGCGGCTGCAAGCCCATGTACTGCAGGGCGCGGTTCTGGGCATCGCGCTGCACGGCGTCGCTGGCACGCGAGGGTTCGGGCGTAAAGGCGTCCACTGGCAACACCATCTCGGGCGAGGTGCCCCAGCTGACCTGCGGCGCGATCAGGGTCGCGTCCAGCTCCACCACGGTGTCGAAGTGGGCATCGGGATCGCTGTGCAGGGTGCGCCAGTAGGCCACGGCGGCGTCCCAATCGGCACCGCTGGGGCTCAGGGGGCGGCCCCGCAGGTACTCGATGGTGGTGTCGTCCACCGCCACCAGGCCGGCGCGCGCCCCGGCCTCGATGGCCATGTTGCACACCGTCATGCGGCCTTCCATGCTCAGGGCCTGCACGGCCTCGCCACCGAATTCGATGGTGTAGCCGGTGCCGCCCGCCGTGCCGATGCGGCCGATGATGGCCAGCACCAGATCCTTGGCGCTCACACCCGGCTGCAGCCGGCCGTTCACGCGCACCAGCATGTTCTTGGCCTTTTTGGCCAGCAGGCACTGCGTGGCCAGCACATGCTCCACCTCGGACGTGCCGATGCCATGCGCCAGCGCGGCGAAGGCGCCGTGGGTGGAGGTGTGGCTGTCGCCGCAGACCACCGTCATGCCGGGGAGCGTGGCACCCTGCTCGGGGCCGATGACGTGCACGATGCCCTGGCGGCGGTCGCTCATCTTGAACTGGCGGATGCCGTGCTTGTCGCAGTTGGCATCGAGCGTGTCGACCTGCAGCTTGCTCACCGGGTCAGCAATGCCGGCGCTGCGGTCGGTGGTGGGCACGTTGTGGTCGCTCACCGCCAAGTTGGCGGCCAGACGGAAGACCTTGCGGCCCGCCAGGCTCAGGCCTTCGAAGGCCTGCGGGCTGGTCACTTCGTGCAGCAGATGGCGGTCGATGTAGAGCAAGCTGGTGCCGTCGTCTTCACGGCGCACCACATGCTCGTCCCAGAGCTTGTCGTACAGGGTCTTGGCCACGTTCTCAGTCTTTTCTGGAGGCTAAATCGGATCGGGCGGCCGCCAGGGCGGCCTCGGCGGCGGCAGCCGCCTGGGGCGGGCAGAGCGCCTCCACGAAGCGCTGCACCACGGTGGGCAGGGATTCCTGGCGCGGCGTGGCCAGGCGGTATTCGCGTGCGGCCCAGGGCTCGGCCAGGGTCAGGCATTCCACTTCGAAGAGCTGCGCAAAGCGCTCGGCCGGGCCGCGCGGCATCACTGCCACGCCCAGGCCGGCTTCCACCAGTTGGGCGATGGCATCGAAGCCGCGCACCTGCAGGCGGGCGCGCAGGGTCTTGCCGCGTGCGGCGGCCTGCTCGCGCATCAGTTCCTGGGCGGCAGCGCCGGCGTGCAGACCGATGAGGTCGTGGTCCAGCAGGTCGTCGAAGCGCACCACGTTCAGGCTGGCCAGCGCGTGCCCGCGCGGCACCACCACAGCCAGGCGCGAGATGCGGTAGATCTGGTGCGTGAGCCGGTTGTCCAGCACCGGCGGCGTGAAGATGCCCACGTCCGCCCGGCCCTCGGCCACGGCGGCCTGCACCTCGGCGCTGGTCAGGTCTTCCAGGCTGATGCGGATTTGCGGGTGGCGGCTGGAGAACGCAGCCAGGTCGGCCGGCAGGCATTCGGCAATCGCGCCGCCATTGGCCACGATGCGCAGATGGCCCTTGATGCCGCGTGCGAACTCCACCACCTCGGATTCCATCGCGTGCAGGCTGGCCTGCAGGGTGCGGATGTGGCGCACCAGCGCGCGGCCGGCCTCGGTGGGCTCCACGCCACGGGCGCGGCGCTCGAACAGCTTGACCCCCAGGCGCGTCTCCAGGTCCGCCAGGCGCTTGCTGGCGGCCGCAAGCGCCAGATGCTCGGCCTTGGCACCGGCGGTGATCGAGCGGGTGCGCTCGATGGCCAGCACGAGGTGGAGGGTGGTGAGGTCAAGGCGCATGGTGTTCACTCTAAAGCTTCGTTGATGAAGGAATCTTCGCGTGATTACAGCCTATCACTACTTTCAAAACGAAGGCTTTGACCAGTGCGTGCCGCAATGAGCCGGTGCACGCTCTGGCCGTGAGAAATGCACAGGCGGGTTTGTCGGTTTTGTACCAATCTGTCACGCGCGCTTTGGCGCGCGCCCGTACGCTGACAGCCGATGCCCAAGCTCCGTCTCGCCCCCGTATTCCTGTCCCTGATCGCACTTGGCAGCGGGGGCGTCCTGGCCAACCCGGCCCTGGCAACGGTGGCCGTGTGTGACGACGTGGCCGAATGGCCGCCCTTTACCTACCGCGAACGTGATGCGCGCGGCCAGGCGCAGGCCAAGGTGGTGGGCTTCTCCGTGGAGGTGCTGCGTCGCATCCTGGCGCCGCAGCGCATCACCCTGAAGGTGGAGTTGCTACCCTGGGTGCGCTGCCTGCGCGAGGTCGAGTCGGGCCAGCAATTCCAGATGGCCTTGAACGCCAGCTTCAGTCCGGAGCGCGAGGCGCGTTTCCTGCTGAGCCAGCCCTATTACGAGACCACCCACACCTACTTCTACTCACGCAAGGTGTACCCGCGTGGCTTGCAGCTGCGCGATGTGGCCGACCTCACCCGCTATCACATCTGCGGCGTGCATGGCTACAACTACAGCGCCTACGGGCTTAGCGATGAACAGGTGGACCGCGGCGCACTGGACTTCTCACGCGTCATTGCCAAGCTGCACGCGGGCCGCTGCGAGATCGGCATCGAAAAGCTGGAGGCCGTGGCCGGCTTCAAGCGCCTGGGACGCGACCTGCTGGGCGACCCGGACCTGGGCCACGCACCCATTCCGGGCCTGGCGCGTGGCGAGTTCCACATGCTGATCTCGCGCCAGCACCCGCAAGGCGAGGCCCTGCGGGCACTGATCGACCGCGGTCTAAAGACCTTGCGCGAGAGCGGAGAGCTGCGCGAACTGCGTCAGCGCTACCTGTCCTGATCACCAGACGCGGCAGCGCTCAGCGTCCTTCTTGACCATCTTCTGCCCCGGCTTGCAGGCAAAGGCCTGGGCGAACTCGGGCATGTTCACGGCCACGCCGTTGATGCGGTAGCGGCCGGGGGAATGCGGGTCGGTGGCGGCGTGCAAGCGCGCGTATTCGGGGCGGGCGTGGCTGCAGTCCCACTGCGCAAAGCCGACGAAGAAGCGCTGCTCGGGCGTCAGGCCATCGCGGTTCTCCAGGCTCATGCCCTTGATCTGCTCCTTCCAGGCCTCCAGCGCCAGCACCAGGCCGCCGAGGTCGGCCAGGTCCTCGCCCAGAGTCAGCTGGCTGTTGATCTTGAGCTTGTCGATCACCGTGTATTGGCCGTACTGCTGGCTCACGCAGGCGGCGCGGCGCTCGAAGGCCTTGGCGTCCTGGGTGGTCCACCAGTCCTTCAGGCGGCCCTGGGCGTCGAACTGGCGGCCTTCATCGTCAAAGCCATGGATCAGTTCGTGGCCAATGGTGCCGCCGGTATTGCCGTAGCTGGGGGCATCGTCCAACTTGGCGTCGTACAGCGGCGGCTGCAGCACCGCGGCGGGGAAGTTGATGTCGTTCATCTGGGCGTTGTAGTAGGCATTCACCGTCTGCGGTGTCATGCCCCACTCGCCGCGGTCCAGCGGCTTGCCGATCTTGGCCAGCTGGCGCTTGAGCTCGAAGGCATTGCCGCGCTGCAGATTGCCGAGGAAGTCATCCCCCCGCACCTGGAAGGCGCTGTAGTCGCGCCAGTTGTCCGGGTAGCCGACCTTGTTGACCATGCTGGCAAGCTTCTCTTGCGCGCGCGCCTTGGTGGCCGGGCTCATCCAGTCCAGCGCCTCGATGCGGCGCGCCATCGCGGCCTTGATCTGGTCGGTCATCTTGATGACGCGCTCCTTCAGCTCCGGGCTGAAGTTGCGCGCCACGAACTCCTGGCCCAGGGCCTCGCCCAGCTGCGCGTCCACCAGTTCCACACAGCGCTTCCAGCGCGCCTTCTGCACCGGCACTCCCTGCAGGGCCTTGCCGTAGAAACCGAACTGTTCGGCCTGCCAGCCGGCGTCCAGGAACTCGGCCTGGCTGCTCAGCACCTGCCAGCGCAGCAGGGTCTTTAGCGCGGCCAGGTCGGTCTGCTGCAGCAGCGCCGCCCAGCGCTTGATGAAGCGCGGCTCGGTCACGTTCAGCACCGGCAGGGCCTGCTCCACACCCAGGGCGCTGCGGTAGGCGGCCCAGTCGAAACCGGGCGTCAGGGCCTGCAGCTGTTCGAGGCTGAGGCGGTTCGCGAGCTTGTAGGGGTCACGTCGCTCCACCGGGCTGAGCGTGGCGCGGGCCAGCTCGGTCTCGAAGGACAGCACGCTACGCGCCTGCCGCTGCGCCTGCTCGGCCGTGGCACCGGCACGCGCCAGGCTGCGCGCCACATGGGCCTGGTACTCGGCGCGCAGCTTGCGCGAGCGCGTATCGCTCTTCAGGTAGAGGTCGCGCTCGGGCAGGCCCAGGCCGCCGGCGGAGACGTAGGCGATGACCTGGGTGGCGTCATTGAAGTCCTGGCCGCTGGCGAAGCGGAAGAAGGCGCGCTCGTTGTCCAGCAGCAGGTGCAGCGCGGCCAACAGGGCCGGCAGCTGGCGCTTGTCCTGCAGGGCGTCGATGCGATCCAGCAGCGGCTGCAGGGGCTTGAGGCCGGCGGCATTCACGGCCTGCTCGTTCATACAGGCGCCGAAGTAGTCGCCCAGCTGTTGCTGCTGGGCGCTGCGCGCGGTGGTGGCGGGTTGGGCCAGCTCCTGCAGCACGCCCCACAGGTAGCGCCGGTTCTCGTTCGCCACCTTGGAGTACACAGCCCAACGCGCCTCGTCGGCGGGGATGGGGTTGTTCTTCATCCATCCGCCGCAGGCGTACTGGTACAGGTCTTCACAGGGGTCGACGCTGCGATCCATGGCCGAGACGTCCAGGCTGGGCGTGTAGGGCAGCTGGGTCAGCGGCTGTTCATCGGCCTGGGCGAGGCTGAAGGCGGCGACCAGCGCCAGGGCAAGGGTGTGTTTCATGGTGGGGGAATGGCAAGGGCCGGTGCGGCATGGCCAGCACCGGCCCGTGAAAAGGCCGTGATTGTCGCGATGCCGGGCTCAGTCGGCGATCGTCACGCCGCGCACGAAGGCCACGCGGTCTTTCAGCACATCCAGGCTGGGGTCCGGGTGGAACCAGATCGCATCCGGCAGCAGGTCGCCATTGACGAACAGGCTCAGCCACTGCTCCTCGCCATAGGCGCCGCGTGAGCGGTGGTTGCTGAAGGTGGTGAACTCGCGCTTCAGGCAGGCGGCGGGGAAATAGTGGTTGCCGTCCATCACCAGGGTGTCGGCGCTTTCGGCCAGCACCACGCCTTTCCAGATCGCTTTCATTCCTTGACCCCCGCCACCATGCCGGTGACTTGTTTGAAACCTTCCACCGGCTTGCCCTTGCGCGCGCGTTTGCCGGCATGGGCCGCCAGGCCGGACAGACGCAGCAACTCTTCCTTTGGCTTGTTGCCGCGTGCGATGCCGCTGAGCAGCAGGCCGCTGGCAAAGCAGCACACCGCCTGCAGCGCCACCTTGGGCGCCAGCTCCATGAGCATCAGGCCGCGGCCACCCTTGGGCTGGAGCTTGAGCTCGGTCACCGCATAGGTGAGCAGATGGCCGTCTTCGGCCAGGCAGGCCAGCTGGGGCTGTTCCGGGCTGACGACGCAGGGGCGCAGCGGCAGCTCGCCCGGCTCCAGGCTCAGGAAGGCCTTGCCGACGCGTTTGGAAGCCGTGAGGTCGCCCACCGTGGCCACCAGGCCGTAGCCGCCGCTGCCGGCCAGCACCACCGATTGCCCGGCCGGGCCGGCGATGTAGTGCAGCAGCTGGGTGCCCGGTTCGAGTTCGATCAGGCTGGTCACCGGCGCACCATCCCCCCGGCCGCCCGGCAGGGCCGAGACCGCCACCGAGTAGCTGCGCCCGCTGGAGCCCAGCGCGATCAGCGTGTCCACGCTGCGGCAACGGAAGGCGCCGTAGAGCGCATCGCCGGCCTTGAAGCCCAGGCCGTTGGTGTCGACCTCATGGCCCTTGAGCGCGCGCGCCCAGCCCTTCTGGCTGAGGACCACGGTGACAGGCTCGTCCACCACCTTGAGCTCGGCCACGGCACGCTTCTCGGCCTGGATCAGGGTGCGGCGCGCGTCGCCGAACTGCTTGGCGTCGGCCTCGATCTCCTTGACCATCAGGCGCTTGAGCGTGCCGGGGTTGCCGAGGATGTCGCGCAGCTTGTCGGCTTCGTCGCGCAGGTTCTTCAGCTCCTGCTCGATCTTGATCGCCTCCAGGCGCGCGAGCTGACGCAGGCGGATCTCGAGGATGTCCTCGGCCTGCCGGTCGCTGAGCCGGAAACGTTCGATCAGCGCGGCCTTGGGCTCGTCGCTGGCGCGGATGATGGCAATCACCTCGTCGATGTTCAGCAGCACGATCTGCCGGCCTTCGAGGATGTGGATGCGGTCCTCGGCCTTCTGTAGGCGGTGCTGGCTGCGCCGCTCGATCGTCGTCTGGCGGAACTGCAGCCACTCCAGCAGCAGCTCGCGCAGGGTCTTCTGCACCGGCTTGCCGTCCAGGCCCACCATCGTCAGGTTGATGGGCGAGCTGGTTTCCAGGCTGGTGTGGGCCAGCAGCACCTGGGTCAGTTCCTCCACAGCCACGGTGCGGCTCTTGGGCTCGAACACCAGGCGCACCGGGGCATCCTTGCTGCTCTCGTCGCGCACCCCGTCCAGCACCGCCAGCAGGGTGTTCTTCAGCTGCAGCTGATCCGGCGTGACGGCCTTCTTGCCGGTCTTGACCTTGGGGTTGGAGATCTCCTCGATCTCCTCCAGCACCTTCTGGCTGGAGACGCCGTGCGGCAGTTCGGTGATGACCAGCTGCCACTGCCCGCGCGCCAGGTCCTCGACCTTCCACCGCGCACGCAGCTTCAGCGAGCCGCGGCCGCTGGCATAGGCGGCACGGATGTCCTCGGATGCCGAGATGATCTGCGCGCCGCCCGGAAAGTCGGGGCCCGGGATGGCGGCGTACAGCTCGTCATCGCTCAGCTTGGGGTCGCGCAGCAGCTTCACCGCCGCCTCGGCCACCTCGCGCAGGTTGTGGCTGGGCACTTCAGTGGCCATGCCCACGGCAATGCCGCTGGCGCCGTTCAGCAGCACGAAGGGCAGGCGCGCCGGCAGGGCCTGCGGCTCCTCGGTGGAGCCGTCGTAGTTGGGCGTGAAGTCGACGGTGCCTTCGTCGATCTCCTCCAGCAGCAGGCGCGCCAACGGCGTCAGGCGGGCCTCGGTGTAGCGCATGGCGGCGGCGCCATCGCCGTCACGGCTGCCGAAGTTGCCCTGGCCGTCCACCAGCGGGTAGCGCTGGGCGAAATCCTGCGCCATGCGCACCAGGGCGTCGTAGGCGGCCTGATCGCCATGGGGGTGGAAGCGGCCCAGCACATCACCCACCACGCGCGCGCTCTTGACCGGCTTGGCGCCATTGGCACCGCTCCAGGCCAAGCCCATGCGGTACATCGCATAGAGGATGCGGCGCTGCACGGGCTTCTGGCCATCGCTGACCACCGGTAGCGCCCGGCCCTTGACGACCGAGAGCGCGTACTCCAGGTAGGCGCGCTGGGCGTATTCGCCCAGATTCAGGGCATCACCGTCCTCGCCACCCCCGCCGCCCTGGGGCGCTTGGGGTGGGGGCACGTCATCCATCAAACTCAACTGCTCGGGCATCGGGGTCACCTCGGGAGGACGCGCATTGTCTCCAAAGCGCGGTGCGGCAAAGCGCACACCCGCCCTGGGGCCGGCCCACCAGTTTGGGTGGGCTGGCTGCTACCCTCGCGACCCTTTGCCCAAAACGGATCGGGAGCACAAGGTGGGAATCGCAATTCAGCGCTGGTTCTGCGGCGCCATTCTGGGAAGCAGTCTTCTCTTGACGGGTTGCGGCGGAGGGGACGCGGCTCAGCCACCAGCGCCCGCCGAGCAGGCAGCCGCGGCGCTGCGCGTGCGTGCCTTGTCGAACCCGTCGGCCAGCGCGGCGGACAGCGCGGCCGTGGACCCCGAGGAGGCCGCGCGCCAGCTGTTCGAGTTTGCGCAGGTCTACTACCCCGAGTACTTCCCCGGCACGGCGGCCACGGCCAGCGCGCTGGGCTATCTGTACCGCTATTACGAGAGCACCGGCATCTACCTGGGCGTGCGCGAGGGGCAGGTGTACGTACTCGGTGGCTTGTTCGGCACCGAGGTCAAGCCGGTCGGGGCGCTGACGCAGTTCATCACCCCCCTGCCCCGCACGGCCTCGCGTCTGTGTGCGTCCGGAGCGGGCTTTGAGCGCTTTGCAAGCCTCGCCCCCCAAGTGGGCAAGAACGCCGGACTGACGGTGGCCGGCTGCGGTAGCGCCATTGCCTCGGTGCAGTGGCGTCAAACCGGCGGCGCCAGCGTGCCACTGCCGGCCGACAAGACGCAAACCATCAGCTTCGACCCCCCGGAGCCCGGCAGCTACGCCTTCGAGGTGAGCTACAAGGATTCGCTCGGCGTGGAGCGCAAGGAAGCCCAGACCGTTCAGGTGGCGGCCGCCCCCAGCAGCGAAACCGCACGCCTGACCCTGCGCGCCAGCCACTCCGTGCGCATGGGCGGCAAAGTCTCGTTGCGCGCCTGGCCCAGCCTGCCGGAAGGCGACAGCCTCAAGACCATCATCTGGACCCAGCTCGAAGGCCCGGCGGTGGAACTGGACACGCGCAACCCGCGCCAGGCCCTGTTCACCGCCCCGACGGTCACGCGCGACACCCTGATCCGCCTGCGCGCCACGCTCTACACCGCGCAAGGCAAGGTGGACAGCGACGAGGCCATGGTGCTGGTGGAATACAAGCAGCAGGCCCCGGCGAGCGACACCAATGCCATGTGGGCGGGTGACCAGATCTCGCGCACCTACCCTTACAAGCCGAACGGGCCCTACGCCAGCGTGCTGCGCAACTGCGTGTACGACCCCGGCATCTACCACTCGGGGCCGCGCTACAACGTCTGCCTGCTCGGCACCCTGCCCTTCATCGCCCAGCAAAAAGGCGGTGCCACCCCCACGGTGGACGAAGTGATGGACCGCGTGCTGGTCTCGCACGACTGGCTGGGCCGCAACTTCGAGGCCTTCCTGCGCGAGCACGACACCAATGGCGACATGCGCCGCATGCTCGGCAGCGTCACCGCCATCGTGCTCTCCACCCACATCCGGCCCTCGTTCTATTACGCCGGCACCGGGGCCATCTACCTGGACGGCGAGTCCTTCTGGCTGACCCCCGAAGAACGCGACACCATGAACGAGGCGCCCGACTACCGCAGCGAATTCGGCAACGCCCTGCAGTTCGACACCCTGTGGCGCTACACCAAGGACAACCAGCGCCTGTTCAAGTACTACGACCCCGCCGCGCGCATCACCCGCCCGCTGGACGAGGTGCGCAACGAAGCCACCTGGTTGATGTTCCACGAGCTGACCCATGCGCTGGACTTCATGCCGCCGTCCGCCTACGGCAGCCTGCAGAACTTCCGCAGCGCCTGGGACAACATCTACCCGCGCTACGCGAACTACCAGCTCACATCGGACCGGGTGCAGGCGCTCTACCCGCTGAGCTCCCAGCCCATGCTGGCCCTGGGCGACGTGCTGTTCCGCGGCAAGACGGCCACCGCCCAGCAAAAGGCCTACACGCCCGCTGACATCGCCGGCTTCTTCGCTCCCGACCTGGCGACGGACGACTACGCCTATTCCACTTCGCGCGAAGACACCGCGATGACGCTGGAGGAGTTCCTGATGCAACGGCGCCAGGGCATCCGGCGCGACTTCGCCATCTCCGACGACTTCCCGACCGGCGCCACCGGCTCCAGCATCATCGTGCGCTGGGGCCAGCGCGGCCGCATCGGCGAGCCCGCCATCCGTCCACGAGCCCGCGCCGTGGTCGCCGACCTGGCGCCCTGGGCCGGTGAGAACGAGGTCGATCTGCTGCCGCCGCCCATTGCCATGCGTGCCGGCGAGAGCTGGACGGCCAATCTGGAACAGCCCGCCGCTGCGCCGCGCGTCAAGGCCCAGGCGGCCCTGCCCACCCTGGAGCAATGGCAGCAGGTGCAGGCCGAGCAGCGCGTGATGCGCATGCGCCATAGCGGCCCCGACAAACCGCTGCCTCCTGCCCCGGCGGGTTGGCAAAGCACCGCGCCGCGGCGCTGATTCAGGACGTCAGGACGCCCCGCATCACTCCAGGCCCATCGCCACCCGGGCCTGGTATTCGCGGTCCAGCAGGGACATCACGATCAGGCTGTCGTAGCCGTCTGCGCCGTCCAGGGTGACGCGCACCGACTCGCGCAGCCGCCCTTCCTCGACGAAGCCCTCGCTGAGATAGAGCTGGTGCGCGCGCTCGTTCAGCGCCTTCACATCCAGCCAGAAGCGGTGCGCGTGCATCTGCGTGAAGGCGAGCTTCTTCAGCAGGCGCACACAGGCCCGCCCCAGGCCCTGGCCCTTGGTCTGCAGCACCAGGCGCTTGAGCTCGATGGAGCCATGCGGGTTGCGGCAGCCCTGCAGGATGACAAAGCCCAGGCGCTGCTGCTCCGGGCTTTCAATGATGAAGTGGCGGCAATCCGGAAAGCGGATCGCCCCTTCGTGCTGGGTGCGCTCCCAGGGGGTGATGAAGGGGCGGTTGGCACCGTCCTGCTCGACGCTGACGACCCAGTCCAGGTCGCTCAGCATGGTGGGGCGCAGGCGCGGGGCGGGCGCCGTCAAATGTCCACCTCGATGGCGTCGCCGTGCTTTTCCATCAGCTCGCGCCGCGCCGCCGCCTCATTGCGGCCCATCAGCTGGGTCAACACCTGCGCCGCCGCCTCGGCGTCCGGCGCGGAGACGCGCAGCAGGCGCCGGGTGTCCGGGTTCAGCGTGGTGTCCCAGAGCTGCTCGGCGTTCATCTCGCCCAGGCCCTTGAAGCGGCTGATGGTCCAGCTGCCTTCGCGGGCGCCTTCCTTGCGCAGCTTGTCGAGGATGGCGTGCTGCTCGCCCTCGTCGAGTGCATAGAGCTTGACCGGGGGCTTCTTGCCGCGCGCCGGGGCGTCGACGCGGAACAGGGGCGGACGCGCCACGTAGATGTGGCCTGCCTGCACCAGCTTCGGGAAATGCTTCTGGAACAGGGTCAGCAGCAGCACCTGGATATGGGCGCCATCGACGTCAGCGTCCGAGAGGATGCAGACCTTGCCATAGCGCAGGCCGCTCAGGTCGGGCGTGTCGTTGGGGCCATGTGGGTCCACGCTGATGGCCACCGAGATGTCGTGCACCTCGGTGTTCTTGAACAGCAGGTCGCGCTCGACCTCCCAGGTGTTCAGCACCTTGCCGCGCAGCGGCAGGATGGCCTGGGTTTCCTTGTTGCGGCCCATCTTGGCGCTACCGCCGGCCGAATCGCCCTCCACCAGGAAGAGCTCGTTCAGGTTCAGGTCACGGCTCTCGCAATCGGTCAGCTTGCCGGGCAGCACGGCCACGCCGCTGCCTCGTCTCTTCTCGACTTTCTGCGCGGCGCGCTGGCGGCTCTGCGCCTGCTTGATGACCAGCTCGGCCAGCTTCTTGCCTTGCTCGACATGCTGGTTCAGCCACAGCTCGAAGGCCGGGCGCACATAGCCGGCCACCAGTCTCAAGGCGTCGCGGCTGTTCAGACGCTCCTTGGTCTGGCCCTGGAACTGCGGGTCCAGCACCTTGGCAGAGAGCACGAAGCTGGCACGGCCGAACAGATCCTCGGGCATCAGCTTGACGCCCTTGGGTAGCAGCGAATGCAACTCAATGAAGGTCTTGACGGCCTGGAAGAGGCCATCCTTCAGCCCGGCCTCGTGCGTGCCGCCGGCCACGGTGGGGATCAGGTTGACGTAGCTTTCGCGCTGGCTGGCCGCCTCCTCGGTGAAGGCCACGCACCAAGCGGCACCCTCTCCCTCGGCGAAGTTCTCGGTGTCGCTGGCCTTGGCGTAATGGGCCCCCTCGAACAGTTCGACGACAGGCTCGGCGTTCAGGCTGCCCTGCAGGTACTCGCGCAGGCCGCCCTTGTAGAGCCAGGTCTGGGTCTCGCCCTTCTTCTCGTCGGTCAGCGTGACGGTCACCCCCGGCATCAGGACGGCCTTGCTGCGCAGCAGGTGCACCAGTTCGCCGCGCGGCAGCTCGGGGGCGTCGAAGTACTTGGCCTCGGGCCAGACGCGCACCTTGGTGCCCTGCTTGCGCGGCGCGCCGGGCTGCACCTGCACGGGCTGGATCACGTCGCCATGCGAGAACACGATGCTGGCGGTCTGGCCCTCGCGCTGCACCGTCACTTCCAGGCGTTTGGACAGCGCATTGGTGACGGACACGCCTACGCCGTGCAGGCCGCCCGAGAAGCTGTAGGCGCCGCCGGCGCCCTTGTCGAACTTGCCGCCCGCGTGCAGGCGGGTGAAGACGATCTCCACCACCGGCACACCCTCCTCCGGGTGCAGACCGAAAGGAATGCCGCGGCCGTCGTCCTCCACGGTGACCGATCCGTCGGTATGCAGCGTGAGCGCGATGCGCTTGCCAAAGCCCGCCAAGGCCTCGTCGGCCGCGTTGTCCAGCACCTCCTGCACGATGTGCAGGGGGTTTTCCGTGCGGGTGTACATGCCCGGCCGCTGCTTGACGGGCTCCAGGCCCTTGAGCACGCGGATCGAGGCTTCTCCGTATTGAGGGGTTACTGCCATGACTGTCCCAGTGAAGGGCGCGGATTCTAGGAAGCGCCCAGAATCGCCCCCTATGTCGCACCCGAAGCACCCTTCCGCCACCCAGATCCTGGCCTGTGGCGCCACCATCGTCACCCTCTCGATGGGCATCCGGCACGGCTTCGGCCTGTGGCTCCAACCCATCACCCTGGAGCGCGGCTGGACGCGAGAAGACTTCGCCCTCGCCCTGGCGTTGCAGAACCTGGTCTGGGGGGCCATCGGCCCGCTGGTCGGGATCTGGGCAGACCGGGTCGGGGCCCTGAAGCCCTTGCTGGCGGGCGCCCTGCTGTATGCCCTGGGCCTGGCCGGCATGGGCCTGGCAAACACGCCGGCCCTGTTCGCCCTGGCCGCGGGGCTGCTTATCGGCGTGGCGCAATCGGGCACCACTTATGCCGTGGTGTACGGCGTCATCGGCCGCCAGTTGGACCCTGCCAAGCGCAGCTGGGCCATGGGCGTGACGGCCAGCGCCGGCAGCTTTGGCCAATTTCTGATGCTGCCTATCGAGCACCGCTTGATCGAGGCATTCGGCTGGCAGCCCAGCCTGTTCCTGCTGGCCGGCGCGGTGCTCTTGATCCTGCCGCTGGCCCTGGGCCTGCGCGAACCACCCGTGAAGGCCAGCGGGCCACGCCAGGGCGCGCTGGCTGCGCTGAAGGAGGCCGTGGCCACCCCGAGCTTCCTGTGGCTGACGGCCGGCTACTTCGTCTGCGGCTTCCAGGTGGTGTTCATCGGCGTGCACCTGCCGGCCTATCTGAAGGACCAGGGGCTTTCGGCCGGTGTGGCGACCTGGGCGCTGGCGCTGATCGGGCTCTTCAATGTGTTCGGCACCTACGCCGCGGGCGCACTGGGCCAGCGTTTTCCGAAGCGCTACATCCTGTCCTTCATCTACGCCGCGCGCTCGGTGGCCATCGTCGCCTTCATCACCCTGCCCATCAGCCCGGCTACGGTGTACGTCTTTTCTTCTGTGATGGGCTTGCTGTGGCTCTCCACCATCCCGCCTACCAATGCCACGGTGGCGCAAATCTTTGGCGTGGCCAACCTGTCGATGCTGGGCGGCATGGTGTTCTTCAGCCACCAGATCGGCAGCTTCCTGGGCGTGTGGCTGGGTGGCTTGCTGTACGAGCAGACGGGCAGCTACCAGATCGTCTGGTGGATCGCCGTGGCGCTGGGCGTGTTCGCCGCGCTCGCCAATCTGCCCGTGCGTGAGCAGGCGCTGCAGCGCCAGCCGGTGGCGGCCTGATGCTGCGCAAGCTGATGTTCGGCCTGCTCGCCCTGCTGGTGCTGGGCGCCGTGCTGCTGGCCTGGATCGACCCGGCCTTGATGCAGGCCCTGGCGGAGGGTGTGCGTGGCTGCTTCTGACTGGGTAAGCCGCTGGGTGCCGCAGTGGCAGGCCGGCATGAAGGCGTTGGACCTGGCCTGCGGCGGCGGCCGCCACAGCCGGCTGTTGCTGGAGCACGGGCTTCACGTCACTGCGGTGGACCGCGACGCCGAGGCCCTGCTGCTGATTCCCGAACCCGCCCGGGTGCTATGCGCCGACCTGGAAAACGGCCCCTGGCCGCTCGGCGGCGAGCAGTTCGACCTCGTGCTGGTGACGAACTACCTCTGGCGCCCGCTGCTGCCGCGCATCGTCGACAGCGTGGCCGAGGGCGGCTGGCTGGTCTACGAGACCTTCGCCGTCGGCCAGGAGCTGCTGGGCCGACCGCGCAACCCCGACTTCCTGCTGCAACCCGGGGAGTTGCTGGCTGCGTGCCAGGGCAAGCTCCATGTGCTGGCCTACGAAGACGGCATCGTCAACGGCGCCCGGATCCAGCGCGTTGCCGCGCGCCACCTGCGGCTGCATGAGTCACCGCCCGACTGGCCGCTCCTAGAATCTCCGGCTCCCCAGGAATCCGCCCCATGAAATCCATCCACGGCAGCATCGTCGCCCTCGTCACCCCCATGCACGCCGATGGCGCGATCGACTACGCCAAGCTGCGCTCCCTGATCGACTGGCACATCGCCGAAGGCACCAACGTGATCGGCGTGGTCGGCACCACGGGCGAGTCGCCCACGGTCAGCATGGAGGAAAACTGCGAGGTCATCCGCGTCGCCGTCGAGCATGCGGCCGGCCGCGTGCCCATCCTGGCCGGCACCGGTGCGAATGCCACCCGCGAGGCCATCGAGCTGGCCCGCTACGCCAAGCAGGTGGGCGCCAGCGCGCACCTGAGCGTCGTGCCCTACTACAACAAGCCCAGCCAGGACGGCATCTACGCCCACTTCAAGGCCATTGCCGAGGCCGTGGACCTGCCGCTGATGCTCTACAACGTGCCCGGCCGCACCGTGGCCGATATGGCCCCCGAAACCGCGCTGCGCTGCGCTGCATTGCCCGGCGTGTTCGGCATCAAAGAAGCCACCGGCAACATCGAGCGCGCGGCCTGGCTGATCAAGCACGCCCCCGAGGGTTTCGCCATCTACAGCGGCGACGACGGCACCGCCCTGGCCCTGATGCTGATGGGCGGCGCCGGCGTGGTCAGCGTGAGCAGCAACGTCGCGCCGAAGCTGATGGCCCAGATGTGCGCTGCCGCGCGCGCCGGTGAAGTGGCCAAGGCCACCGCCCTGCACTTCCAACTGCTGAGCCTGCACAAGCAGCTGTTCTGCGAACCCAGCCCGGCCCCCACGAAATGGGCGCTGAGCCGCCTGGGCCACATCGAGAACAATCTGCGTCTGCCCCTGCTCCCGCTCACCCCCGCCGGCCAGAGTGCCGTCGAAGCGGCGATGCGCGATGCGCATTTGCTCTAATCCGCCTCTTTCCCAAGTCAGGACTGCCCTGCCGTGACGCGTTTTCCCCTCCGTGCCCTGAGTCTTGCCCTTGCCGCCGCACTGGGCGGCTGCAGCTCGTTCGACCCCCTGTTCAACAACGACAAGGTCGATTACCGCACCCAGTCCAAGCAGACCCCTGGCCTGGAGGTTCCGCCCGATCTGAGCCAGTTGCAACGCCAGGCTCCGCTGGGTGCGGCCGGCAGCGTCAGCGCTGCGGCCTTGTCCACCCAGCCCACGGCCGTGGCCGTGAACACCAACCAGGTGGCCCTGAACAGCGTGCCGGGAGCCGAGATCGTGCGGGTGGGCGGTGTACGCCTGATCCGCACCAGCATGAGCCCCGAGGAAGTCTGGCCCGTGACCCGCGCGTTCTGGACCGAGTTGGGCTTTGACCTGCCCAAGGACCAGGCCGATGTGGGTGTGCTGGAAACCGACTGGAAGGAGAACCGCGCCAAGCTGCCCAAGGACTTCATCCGTCGCACCATCGGCACGGTGCTGGAAGGCCTGTACTCCACCGGCGAGCGCGACCAGTTCCGCACCCGCCTGGAGCGCGTGGATGGCAAGACCGAGATCACCGTGACGCACCGCGGCATGCACGAGGTCTACACCAATGCGCAGCGGGATCAGGTGGTGTGGACGCCGCGCCCCGCGGACGCCGAGCTGGAAGCCGAGATGCTCAGCCGCCTGCTGCTGCGCCTGGGCGGCAAGGCCCCGGTGGCCC
Source organism: Inhella sp. (assembly GCF_041912635.1). GTDB lineage: Bacteria > Pseudomonadota > Gammaproteobacteria > Burkholderiales > Burkholderiaceae_C > Inhella. The sequence goes on along the minus strand of NZ_JAYRMO010000006.1, from coordinate 164,530 downwards.
TGGCCGAAGCCGGCAAAGCCCCGGCAGCCACTACCCCCAGCGCACCGGCCGCCGATCCGGCCAAGCTGGCGCTGAGCGAGGTACCCAACGAAATCAAGCTGGCGGACGACTTCGAGAAGGCCTGGCGCCGTGTCGGCCAGTCGCTCGATCGCCATGGCTTCACCGTGGAAGACCGCGACCGCCGCGCCGGCCTCTTCTTCCTGCGCTATGCCGACCCGAGCCAGGCCGGCAAAGACGAGCCCAATTTCCTGCAGCGCCTGTTCTCGTCCGACAAGGGCCCGACCACCGGCCGCTACCGCGTGGCCGTGAAGAGCGATGCCAAGGGCTCGGTCGTCAGCGTGCAGGACAGCCAGGGCGTGCAACAGACCAACGACAACGCCAAGCGCATCCTGGCCCTGCTGCTGCAAGACCTGCGCTAAGCCCCGCAAACTTCACTGACGGCCGGCTCCGGAAACGGACCCGGCCGTTTTTTCTTGGCGCCGCGTGCCGGAAAAGACAAAGGCCACCTTGCGGTGGCCTTTGTCTTGATGCGACCCGGCGACAAGCGCCGGGTCCGCGATCTCGTGCTTCTTAGTTGCTGGCGGGAGCCGAGGCAGCTTCAGCAGCGGCGGGGGCCGAAGCGTCAGCGGCGGGGGCCGAAGCCATTTCCGAAGCAGCGGGAGCCGGGGCGGCAACCGGAGCAGGCTCAGCAGCCGGAGCCGGAGCTTCTTCCTTCTTGCTGCAAGCGGCGAGGGCGACGGCGGCCAGCAGGGAAGCCATCAGGATCGACTTTTTCATTGGGGTCCTCTAGAAGACAGGATGGAAAAACAAAATCACCGGTAATTTCGCGGAACCCGCACCAACCGGCGTGGGGTCCAAACCCGACCGATGTCCCCACCGGTCAAGCAAGACAACAGAAACCTCGAGCGCCTCTGCTGCCTAGCCCGCCATTATAGGAAGGGAAAACACCGCTTCTTAAAGGCCGAGTTGGGTGAATGGCCAGGCCGGCGAAGAGCGTTGTGCAATTGCATCAAACAGTCCGAACGCAGCGTGCCGATCCGCCGCCAGATGGGGGCCGGCGCGCGTCCAGCGTGCACGACCGTTCTCCAACTCCAGTAGGCGCAGCACCGGACCGTGGTCGCTGGCCAGCAGGCCGGTGGGCCAGTCCGGCCCCACCTCGCCGGGGTCGAAGTCGGCAACGCGCAGCACATGGTCGTAATGGGCGCGCCACTGCATGAAGCGCGGATGCCGACGCGCGCAGGCCTGGTAATCAGGCGCCAGCATTTCCAGGTGCCGCCCGCCCCGCCCCCAGTGGCCCAGGGCCTCCAGCACCGAGGCGTCGGACCAGGGCCAATGCACGAAGTCCGGGTCCAGCACCACCAGGCGCCGGTTGCCCTCGTTCAAGGCCTCCAGCAGCAAATCCTTGAGGCCGGCCTCAATCGCCACCCAGCCTTCCAGCCGTCCACTCTCGCCTTCCAGGTTCATCACGGTGTCGGGCACAGCCACCCCCATTCCATCCAGTCATTGACCAGGGCCTGCGCCCCCTCGCTCAGGCGCGCACGTTCGGCCGCCGCCAGTGTGCGCCGGTCGGCCAGGATGCGCATCAGGCGGAAATCCTGACCGGCCGCCCGGTAGGCCTCGCCATTGAGAAACACATGCCAGCGGTCGTAAAGCATGCGGCTGGCCGGCGCCAGGCGCACGGCCCCGGCAGTCACCGCCCCCGGCTCAAAGACTTGCTGGGGCTTGGGCTCGCTCAGGTACTCGCCCAGCGCACGTGCCAGGCGTTGCGGGTCCTGCATCACGCGCTGCAAGGCATCCTGCGCGAAGTCCTGCAGGCCGGCGGGAATCTGGGCCGGCTGCGGGCTCGGCGGGGTGCCGGCGTCGGTGTAGTGCTGCTCCAGCGCCTTGCTGGGCTCGTCCTCAGGGTCGATCAGGCGTGCCAGCAGCGCATCGGCCAGTTCCCAACGCGAGGGCGTGCGCAGGCCCACGGAGGCGGTCACGCAGTCGGCGCCCAGCGCCACGCCGTCATGCGCCCAGTTGGGCGGCAGGTAAAGGATGTCGCCCGGATCGAGCACCCATTCGAACTGCGGCTCGAACTGGCGCAGGATCTTGACCGGCAGGCCCTCCACCAGCTCGCGCTGCTTCTGGTTCGAGACGCGCCAGCGCCGCCGGCCGCTGAGCTGGCAGAGGAAGACGTCGTAGGCATCGGTGTGCGGCCCCACGCCGCCCTGGTCGCTGGCCCATGAGACCATCACATCGTCCAGGCGCGCTTCGGGCAGGAAGCGGAAGGCGTCGATCAGCTCGCGTGCCGCCGGATGCAGAGCCTCCATGCCCTGCACCAGCAGGGTCCAGCCCGGCTTGCTGACTGCCGGCAACCGCCGGCGCGGGAAGGGACCATGCGAGAGCTTCCAAGTCTGGGTCTCATTGCCCTGGATCAGACGGGACTCCACGTCCTCGCGCTCGGCCAGCGCGAACAGCTGCGGGCGGTTCAGCCGGCCCAGCCAGGGCAGCGCGGCCTGGCGCAAGACAGCAGGTTTGCGCTGCCAATGGCGACGCATGAATTGGTCGGGACTCAGGCCGCCCAGCAGGGGCCAGGGCTTGTCAAAGGGTGCATGCATGCGGGCATTGTCAAGGCCCTGTGCGAACATGACGCGATGGAAGAAGTGCTATCCCCCAGCGTCGTCAGCCTGACCTGGCGCCTCGAAGACGCCCAAGGCGAACTGATCGACACCCTCGAAGAGCCGACCGAATTCCTGGTCGGTGGCGAAGACCTGCTGCCCAAGGTCGAACAGGCCCTGCTGGGCCAGTACATCGGCGCCGAGCTGAGCCTAGCCCTGGAGCCGGCCGATGCCTTTGGTGACTACGAGGCCGAACTGGTCTGCTTCGAGCCCCGCCATCTGTTCCCTGGCGACATCGAGATCGGCATGCGCTTCGAAGGCCTGCCCGAAGGCGCACAGACGCCCGACATGCCGGCTGACGCGATCTACACCGTCACCGAGCTCTACCCCGAGCATGTGGTGCTGGACGGCAACCACCCGCTGGCCGGCATCGGCCTGCGCCTGCACCTGAAGATCCAGGCGCTGCGCGAGGCCAGCGACGACGAGATTGCCGCCCGCACTGTGGGTGAGGGTTTCGTCCAAGTGCTGGAGGGCTCCTCCCCGGACGAACCGATCCACTAAGCGTGGCCGGTTGAACCGAAGCCACCCGCGCCGCGGTGGCTGGCGTCAAAGTCATCCACCACGCGGAACTGCGCCTGCAGCACCGGCACGATGACCAACTGCGCGAGCCGGTCCATCGGCTGGATCGTGAAGGCCTGACTGCCGCGGTTCCAGGCGCTGACCATCAGCGGGCCCTGGTAGTCGGAATCGATCAGCCCCACCAGATTGCCCAGCACGATGCCGTGCTTGTGACCCAGGCCCGAGCGCGGCAGGATCAGCGCGGCCAGGTTAGGGTCACCCAGATGGATGGCGATGCCGGTGGGAATGAGCTCGGTCTGCCCAGGCTGCAGGGTCAGGGGCTCGGTCAGCGCGGCGCGCAGGTCCAGGCCGGCGCTGCCGGGGGTGGCGTAGGCCGGCAGGCTTTCGGCCATGCGCGGGTCCAGGATCTTCAGGTCAACGGTGTGCATCAGGTCGTTCTTGCGTTCAGGCGCTGGGAAAGTTCGGCCACCAGCTGGCTGGCCAGTTCGGTCTTGGGGGCGCGCGGCAGCTCGCGGGCGCCTTCGGCGTCCACCAGCAGCAGGGCGTTGTCGTCCTGGCCGAAGGTGGCGGGGCCCAGATTGGCCACGATGAGCGGAATGCGCTTGCGCGCGCGCTTGGCCTGGGCGTGCTCCAGCAGCTTTTCACTTTCGGCGGCAAAGCCCACGCAATAAGGCGGGTTAGGCAGCGCCGCCACGGTGGCCAAGATGTCGGGGTTCTCGGTGAAGGCCAGCGTGGGCGTCTGGCCGCTGCCGTCCTTCTTGATCTTGTGCTCGGCGCATTGGGCGGGCCGCCAATCGGCCACCGCCGCGGTGGCGATGAAGACCTCGTGCCCGGTGGCGCGCGGCAGCACCGCGTCCAGCATCGCTTGCGCGGACTGCACGTCGATGCGCTCCACCCCAGCCGGCGTGGGCAGGGCCACCGGGCCGGCCACCAGGGTGACGCGGGCGCCGGCGCGCTCGCAGGCCTGGGCGATGGCAAAACCCATCTTGCCGCTGCTACGGTTGGTGATGCCACGCACCGGGTCGATGGCCTCGAAAGTCGGGCCGGCAGTGATCAGCACCGAGCGTCCGGCCAGCCGCTTGGGCGTGAAGTGGTTGACCAGGGCCTCGAACAACTCCTCGGGCTCCAGCATGCGGCCGTCGCCAATTTCGCCGCAGGCCTGGTCGCCCGCCGCGGGGCCAAGGATCAGCGCGCCATCGGCTTCGATCTGGTCGACATTGCGTTGCGTGGCCGGGTGCGCCCACATCTCGCGGTTCATGGCCGGCGCCACCAGCAGCGGGCAGCGCTCGATGGGTCGCGCCAGCGCGGTCAGCGACACGATTTCGTCCGCCCTGCCCTGCGCCAGCTTGGCGATCAGGTCGGCGCTGGCCGGGGCGATCAGCATCAGCTCGGCCTCGCGGCCGGCATTGATGTGGTGCATGTTGTTGGGCGCGGCGCCGTCCCACTGATCCAGGATGACGGGCCGGCCCGAGAGGGCCTGCATCGTCACCGGGGTGATGAACTGCGTCGCCGCCTGACTCATCATCACCTGCACCTGGGCACCGGCCTTGACGAGCAGGCGCGTCAGCTCCGCCACCTTGTAGCCAGCGATGCCGCCGGAAAGCGCCAGCAGGATGCGCCGGCCTCGCAAGACTTCGCTCATGCACCCACTCCCACAGGCCGCTGCGGCTGTGCGCGCCGGGCCAGCGCGATCAACAGGCTCAGCAAGCCTCCCGCACCCAGCAGCAGCAGGATGCCCACGCCCCACACGAACCACAGCAGCACGGTGAACCAAGAGCCCAGATCGGGCCAGCTGAGCAGCCATTCATGCAGCTGCGGCCAGAAGCTCACCAAGGCAGCCTGGATCTCCTCGATCCAGCCGATACCGAGCAGGTCTTTCAGCCATTCGGGGAACTCGAACAGCGGCACTTCCTGGGTGATTTCCACCCCCTTGCGCCAGCCTTCCCAGTGGATCAGGCCCTTGGCGGCCCAGCACAGCAGGGACCAGAACAGACCCAGCAGGGTCAGCGGAATCCAGACCAGCAGATGCCATCCCATCGTCAACGCCCTCCTTCGCGCTCGAAGCCGTCCAGCACGGCCACCGCGTTCAAGCCCAGATCGGCGGTGGCGTAGCCGCCTTCCAGCACGAACAGTGTGGGCAGGCCCAAGCCGGCCAGGCGCGCGCCCAGGCGGCCGAAATCGGCGCGCGCCAGCTTGAACTTGGAGATGGGGTCGCCCTCGAAGGTATCCAAGCCCAGCGACACCACCAGCGCGCTCGCATTCAACGCCTGCAAGCGGGCGCAGGCCTGCTCCAGCGCGGCGAACCAGAACTCGGCGGTGGTGCCGGCCGGCAGCGGCAGGTTCAGGTTGAAGCCTCGGCCCTCGCCCTCGCCTTCTTCGTCGGCATGGCCCAGGAAAAACGGGTACTCGGTGCTCGGGTCGCCATGCAGGCTGGCGAAGAACACGTCACTGCGGCCGTAGAAGATCGCCTGCGTGCCGTTGCCATGGTGATAGTCCACGTCCAGCACCGCCACGCGCGCATGGCCCTGGGCGCGCAGGGCCTGGGCGGCCACGGCGGCTTGATTGAGGAAGCAGTAGCCGCCCATGAAATCCGGCCCGGCATGGTGGCCGGGCGGACGGCTGGCCACGAAGGCGGCGCGCGCGCCACCCGCCAGGGCCTGCGCACCGGCCAGCGCGGCGTCGCAGCCGGCCTTGGCGGCCGCCCAACTGCCGGCGCTCAGCGGCGTGCCGTTGTCAAAGCTGTAAAGCCCGAGGCGGGCGCTGAACTCGCGCGGTTCGAGGTCGCTGCGCAAGGTGCGCACCGGCCAGGTCGAGGGCCAGGGCTGGCGCGCAGCGTTGGCGGGGTCGCGGGCCAGCCAATCGGCCCAGGCGCCTTCCAGAAAACGCAGGTAGCGCTCGGCATGCACCTGGCCGAGCAGCGCGCGGCTGTCCGGGAAGCCTGCGGTTTCGATGCGGTGCCCGGCGGCCTGCAGGGCCTGATGCACCTGCTCGGCTCGCGCCGGGGTTTCGTGACAGGGCACGAGCTGGCCACGGAAGAACTCGTGGCTGGGCGCGTGCTCGGTGTGGGTGAGGGAGAAGAAGCTCAGCATGGCCCGCGCATTGTGCGGGGCCTCACCCCTTCAACGCCGCTGGAACACCAGATCCCACACGCCATGACCCAGGCGCAGGCCGCGCGCCTCGAACTTGGTCAGCGGCCGGTACTCGGGCTTGGGCGCAAAGCCCAGGGCCGTGTTCTGCAGTGCCGGTTCGGCGCTCAGCACCTCGAGCATCTGCTGGGCATAGGGTTCCCAGTCGGTGGCGGCGTGGAAGTAGCCGCCGGGCTGGATGTACTGCACCAGGTCGGCAATGAAGGCCGGCTGCACCAGCCGGCGCTTGTGGTGGCGCTTCTTGTGCCAGGGGTCGGGGAAGAACAGGTGCACGCCCTGCAGGCTGGCCTTGGGGATCATCGTGGCCAGCACCTCCACGGCGTCGTGCTGCACGATGCGCAGATTGGTCAGCTGGCCTTCCTCGATGCGCTGCAGCAGCGCGCCCACCCCGGCCTCGTGCACCTCGCAGCCGATGAAATCGAGCTGCGGCAGCGTGGCGGCGATCTTGGCGGTCGCGTCGCCCATGCCGAAGCCAATCTCCAGCACGCGCGGGGCCTGGCGGCCGAACACCGCGTCCCAGTCGGGCGCCTGGGCGCTGTAGGGCAGCACGTACTTGGGCGCGAGCTCCTGCAGGGCCTTGATCTGGCCCGTGCCCATGCGCCCGCCGCGCTTGACGAAGCTCTTGATGCGGCGCTCGTGCACCGGCTTGTTGTCCTGCTCCTCGCTCATCCGATGACCTCGGCGATCAAGGGCGTGGCGGGTTCCGGGCGCTCGTGGATGACACAAGCGGCCTGGTAGGCGGCGATGGCGCGGTCGGCCGAGGCCTCGTCCATCGCGTGCACGTAGGCCAGGGGCTCGAACTCGTCGATCAGGCGTGCCAGCGGGCGCACGGCCGAGAAGCCGACGCGGTGGTTGATGGCATCGCTGGCCAGGCGGCGGCCACCGCCCAGTTCGATGACGGCGATGCCGATGGCACGCGTGTCCTGCGCAGCCAGCACGCCCGCGCGCGGCGAAGGCACGGGCTTCTTCACGGGCGCCAGCTGCAGATGCTTCTCGGGGTGCTCCATCAGGTCGGTGGGGCCACCCAGGGCCGCCACCATCTGGCCGAAGCGCTCGGCGGCGGCGCCGCTGTCCAGCGCGGCCTGCAGCTTGGCGCGGGCTTCGGTTTCGGTGCGGGCCAGGCCGCCCAGCAGCAGCATCTGGCTGCACAGGGCCAGGGTGATCTCGTGCTGGCGCGGCTCGACGTTCAGCCCGCGCAGGTAATTGACCGCCTCCAGCACCTCGACGGCATTGCCGGCAGAAAGGCCGAGCACCTCGTTCATGTCGGTGATGAGCGCGCGAGTCTTCATGCCGGCGCCATTGCCCACGGCGACGATGCTCTCGGCCAGCTCACGCGCCATGCCCAGGGAATCGCAGAAGGCGCCGCTGCCGTACTTCACGTCCATCGCCAGGCCCTGCAGGCCGGCGGCGAGCTTCTTGCTCAGGATGGAGGCGGTGATCAGCGGCACCGACTCGACCGTGGCGGTGACGTCCCGCGTGGCATAGAAGCGCTTGTCGGCCGGCGCCAGGTCGGCGGTCTGGCCAATGATGGCGCAGCCGAGACGGCGCACCGTGGCGTCGAACAGCGCGGCATCGGGACGGGTCTGGTAGCCGGGGATGGCTTCGAGCTTGTCCACCGTGCCGCCGGTGTGGCCGAGGCCCCGCCCGGCAATCATGGGCACATAGCCGCCGCAGGCGGCCACCATGGGCGCCAGCATCAGGCTGATCTTGTCGCCCACGCCGCCGGTGGAATGCTTGTCCACCACCGGGCCGGGCATGTCGGGCCAGTGCATCACGCGGCCGGAGTCGCGCATCGCCAGCGTCAGCGCCACCGCCTCGTCGCGGTTCATGCCCTTCAGGAACACGGCCATGCCGAGCGCGGCCACCTGGCCTTCGCTCCAGCTCTCGTCGGTCAGGCCCTTGACGAAGGATTGGATCTGCGCGGTGCTCAGCGTGCCGCCGTTGCGCTTGGTGCGGATGATTTCCTGGGCCAGCATCTCAATACCCCTCTTTCACGGCCGTGCCCGCCTTGCCATCCAGCACGGCCAGGATGTCGTCCAGCAGGCCCGAAGCGCCGAAGCGCAGGCGCTGCGGGTTCAGGCCGCCCTCCCCCAGGCTGGCGCGCACCAGCTCCAGGTAGTCAGCCCCCTGCGCCACGGTGCGGATGCCGCCCGAGGCCTTGAAGCCGGCGGCCGAGAAGCCGCTGTGGGCGATCTCGTCCAGCATGGCGCGCGCTGCCTCGGGCGTGGCCGAGACCGCGGTCTTGCCGGTGCTGGTCTTGATGAAGTCCGCCCCGGCATTCAGGCTGAGCTGGGTGGCGCGGCGGATCAGCGCCTCGTCTTTCAACTCTCCGCTTTCGATGATGACCTTGAGCGTCAGCGGCCGGCTGGCGTGGCGCACCTCGGCCAGGAACTCGGCCACTTCTTGCACCTGGCCGGCCTTGAGCGCCCGCCAGGGCAGCACCACGTCGATTTCCTGCGCACCGGCCTGGGCAATCGCCTCGATGTCGGCCAGGGCGCGTGGCAGATCGAGCGCCCCCTCGGGGAAGTTGGCGACGGCTGCCACCCGGATGGCGGGCGGCAGCGCCGCACGCGCCTGCGTGACGAAGCGCGGCCACACGCACACCGCAGCCACCGGGCCGTGGGCAGTCTGGGCCTTGGTGCACAGGGCCGCCGTGCTTTCGGCCGTGTCGCCTTCGTTCAGGCTGGTCAGGTCCAGGCAGCGCAGCAGGGTGCGTGCCGTGTCTTGCGCGCTCATTGCAGGGAACTCAGCTTCATCAAGCGGTCCAGCAATTGGCCCAGGAACTTCGAGGCGCGCTCGCCGCTGTCCTTGGCTTCGCGCAGCGTGAGCTCATGCGTCAGCGCCTCGGCCGAGAGGCCGGCGGCCATATTGGTGATGAGCGCCAGGCCCATCACGCGCAGGCCGGCGTGGCGGGCCAGGATGGTGTCGGGCACGGTGGACATGCCGACCGCATCGGCACCCCAGGCGGCAAACATGCGGATCTCGGCCGGGGTCTCGAACTGCGGGCCCAGGGCCCAGCAGTACACGCCCTCGCACAGGCGCTGGTCCACTTCCTGGGCCAGGGCCTTGGCCGTCTGGCGCAGCTCCAGGTCGTAGGCGGTGCTCATGTCGCAGAAGCGGTCGCTGCCAGAGAGGCCCACCAGGGGCGAGCGCTGCGGCGCGTTGATGTGGTCGCTGATCAGCATCAGGCTGCCCGGCGGCTGGTGCTGGCGCAGCGAGCCGGAAGCATTGGTGGAGAGCAGCACCTGCACGCCCCAGGCCTTGAGGCTGCGGATGGGCGCAGCCATGCCGGTGCAGTCGCCGCTCTCATAGGTGTGGGCACGGCCACGCAGCATGGCCACGCGCTGGCCAGCGGCCGTCGTGCCCACCACCACCTCGTTCACATGGCCTTCCACCTTGGGCAGGGGCCAGCCGGGCAGATCGGCGTAGCTCAGGCGCTGGGGGTTTTGCAACTGCTCGCTGGCACCGGACCAGCCCGAGCCCAGCACGACGGCGATCGCCGGGGCCTCGCCGAACACCGCCTTCAGCTTGGCGGCGGATTGCGCAATGGCGGTAGCCAGGGCTTCGCCCTGGAGATAGGGACTGCTCATGGTCTTGTCCTTAGGAAAAATGTTCGGGGCCGAAGCTGTGCGGCAACAGCTCGGCCAGGGTCCATTGCTGTTCTTGGCCGTCCTCGTTGACGGCCAGGACCTGGAAGGAATCGGGCTGCGCAAACTCGCGCAGCTTCTGGCGGCAGCCGCCGCAGGGGGTGATGAGGTGGCTGCCCGCCCCCACCACCAGCACGGCCCGGGCCTTGCGCACGCCCGCCAGCACCATGGCTGACAGCGCGCCGGCCTCGGCACACACGCCTTCGGGGAAGGCGGCGTTCTCGACATTGCAGCCGCCAAAGATCCGGCCGTCTTCGCCCAGCACCGCGGCGCCGACGAAGTAGTTCGAGTACGGCGCGTAGGCCGCCGCGCGCGCGGCGCGAGCGACGGCGAGCATTTCGGTCTTCAAGGCAGCGCTCAGCATCAGCGCTCCTTGACGTAGGGCCGACCCAGCGCCTTCGGCGCAATGGCTTGGCCAATGAAGCCGGCCAGCAGCACCACCGTCAGCACATAGGGCAAGGCCTGGATGGCCTGCACCGGAATCTCGCCGATGCCCGGCAAGGCCACACCCTGCAGCTGGATCGCCAGCGCGTCCAGCAGGCCGAAGAGCAGGCAGGCCAACAGCGTGGGGATGGGCTTCCAGCGGCCAAAGATCATCGCGGCCAGCGCGATGTAGCCGCGGCCGGCCGTCATGTTGGGGCTGAAGTTGGCGTTCTGCGCCATCGAGAGGTAGGCCCCGGCCAAGCCGCACAGCAGGGCGCCGATCATCAGCGCGGTGTAGCGCAGCATCGGCACCGAGACCCCGGCGGCGTCCACCATCGCCGGGTTCTCGCCCACGGCGCGCAACCTCAAACCCAGGCGCGTGCGTTCCAGCAGGAACCAGACCGCCAGCACGGCGCCGAAAGCGGCGTAGACGAGCAGGTTGTGGCTGAAGAAGGCATGGCCCAGCAGGCCACCCAGCAAGCCACCATGGGCCTGCGCAGCGGCGGCCGGTTCGGCCAGCGCAGGCACCAGGGCCGTGATGCGCAGTTCGGCCGGCAGCGTGGGCGTCTGGCCGCCGGTCTTGAACCAGGCGATGCCCAGCACCACCGTGAGGCCCGCGGCCACCATGTTCAGGGCCACGCCCGAGACCACCTGGTCGCCGCGGTGGCTGATGCAGGCGAAACCATGGATCAGCGCCATCGCCGCCGCCACGCCGATGGCCGCAGCCAGGCCGACGAGCACCGACTGGCTGGCCGAAGCAGCCGCTGCCGCCGCAAAGGCGGCCGCGAGCATCTTGCCCTCGAGCCCGAGGTCGATGACGCCGGCGCGCTCACTGATCAGGCCCGCCAGGGCCACCAGCAGCAGGGGGGCGGTCAGGCGCAGGGTCGAGCCCAGCACCGAGCCGATCAGGACCAACTCATCCACGGTTCGCCCCCTTGACCATCCCATACAGCTTGGCGAACAGCGGCGCACTCACCGTGGCCATGGCGCCAGCGAAGAGCACGATGAGGCCCTGCACCGTCACCACCATCTCGCGCGAGAAGCCCGGCAGCTCGAAGGCCACCTCCACCCCGCCCTGGTACAGCACGCCGAACAGCAGCGCCGCCAGCACGATGCCGAACGGGTGGTTGCGCCCCATCAGGCTGACCGCGATGCCGGTGAAGCCAGCGCCGGCCACGAAATCCAATGTGAGCTTGCCCTGCACGCCCGACAGCTCATTCACCGCCACCAGGCCAGCCAGCGCGCCCGAAATGCCCATCGCCACCAGCACCTGGGCCTTGGGGTTCAGGCCGGCGAACTGCGCCGCCCGTGGGGCACTGCCCACCGCACGCAGCGCGTAGCCGGCGCGGCTGCGCCACAGGAACCAGGCGACAAAGAAGCAGGCCGCCACGGCCAGCAGCGAGGCCGCGTTCAGCGGCGAGCTGGGCAGCTCGTAACCGAGCTTGGCCGCCCATTCGTGCAGCGCCGGCATACGCGCGGCCTCCGGGAAAGGTTCGCTCTCCACCACCATCGAGCCACCGCCCACGCGCAGCGCGTTCACCAGCAAGTACACGTTCAAACTAGCAGCAATGAAGTTGAACATGATCGTCGTGATGACGATGTGGCTGCCGCGCCAGGCCTGCAGATAGCCCGGCACCAGGCCCCAGGCCGCGCCGAACAGCGCCGCCCCCAGCACCACCAGGGGCAGCAGCAGCCAGGCCGGCAGGCTGGCGCCCAGGTAGAGCGCCGCCAGTGCCACACCCAGGCCGGCAAAGGTGGCCTGCCCTTCGGCACCGATGTTGAACAGCCCGCCATGGATGGCCACCGCCACCGCCAGGCCGGTGAAGATGAAGGTGGTGGCGTAGTACAGCGTGTAGCCCAGGCCGCGCGAGCTGCCCAGGGCGCCGTTCACGAGCACGTCGAAGGCCTGCAGCGGGCTGTGGCCGATGATCTTGACCACCAGGGCCGCGACGGCCAGGGCCACCAGCAGATTCCAAAGCGGCAGGACGCCGAGCTCGATCCAGCGCGGCATGTTGACAGGAGCACTCATCGCTTAAGCCGCTTCCGCTTGGGCCGCCATCAGCAGGCCCAGCTTGCGTTCGTCACATTCTTCGATCGGCAGTTCGCCGGTGATGCGGCCGCAGTTCATGACCAGCACGCGATCGGCCAGGGCCAGGATTTCGTCGAGTTCGCTCGACACCACCAGCACCGCGCAACCGGCGTCGCGCAGCGCCCGCAGCTGGTTGTGGATGAACTCGATGGCACCGATGTCCACGCCGCGCGTGGGCTGGCCGACCAGCAGCACCTTGGGGTTCTCGCCGATCTCGCGCGCCAGGATGAGCTTCTGCTGGTTGCCGCCGCTGAACTTGCTGGACCCCAGCTCGGGGTTGCGCGGGCGCACGTCGAAGCGCTCCATCATGGCCGCAGTAGCGGCGCGCAGAGCCTTGCGGTTCAGACCGAACAGGCCCTGGCGGTACTTGGGCAGGTTCTGGTAACCCAGGCCGGCCGACTCCCAGGCCGGGAAGCCCAGCACCAGGCCGCAGGCATGGCGGTCTTCAGGCACATGGGCCAGGCCGCGCTCGCGCGCCTCCTTCGGGTGCAGCCAGGCGGCGGGGCCGAAGCTCTTGCCCCCCAGGGTCAGGCGGCCGGCGTCGGGCGTGTGCAGGCCTGAGAGCACTTCCAGCAGCTCGGTCTGGCCGTTGCCCGACACACCGGCCACGCCGACGATCTCGCCGGCGCGCAGGCGCAGGCTCACGGAGTTCAGCACCGGCACGCCCTGTCCGTTGCGCAGCGCCAGGCCCTCGGCTTCCAGCAGCGGTTCGCTGTCCGGGTGGTGGGCGGCCGAGCCGTCGCGGCCCAGCACCACCTTGCGGCCCACCATGGCTTCGGCCAGCTGGGCTTCGTCGGTCTCGGCGGTGGCGCAGCGGTGCACCACGCGGCCGGTGCGCATCACGGTGATGGCGTCCGAGAGCGCCATCACTTCCTTGAGCTTGTGGGTGATCAGGATGATCGTCGTGCCCCGTGCCCGCAGGCCGCGCAGCACTTCGAAGAGCTGCTGGGTTTCCTGCGGCGTGAGCACCGCGGTGGGCTCGTCCAGGATCAGGATCTTGGCGCCGCGGTACAGGGCCTTCAGGATCTCCAGACGCTGCAGCTCGCCCACCGGCAGGCTGTCCACGCGGGCGTCCAGGTGCACCTGCAGGCCGGTCTCGGCCATGAGCTGGTCCAGCCCGGCGCGCACCTGGGCCTGCGCCTTGGGCAGGTAGCCATGCGGCTCGGCGCCGAGCAGCACGTTGTCGAGCGCGGTCAGCGTGTCCACCAGCATGAAGTGCTGGTGCACCATGCCGATGCCCAGGGCGATCGCCTCGTGCGAGTTGCGGATCTGGGCGGCGCGGCCGTTCACTTCGATGCTCCCCTCGTCGGCCTGGTAGTAGCCGTAGAGGATGGCCATCAGCGTGGACTTGCCGGCGCCGTTTTCGCCGATCAACGCATGCACCGTGCCGGCCTCGACCGTGAGGTCGACACCGTCATTGGCCTGCACCGCACCGAAGCGCTTCTTGATGCCCTTCAGGGCGACTGCAGACATGGAACTCCGGTCTTATTTTTTGCAGGCAGCCGGGTCGGCCATGGCGTCGTTGACCTTGATCTTGCCGGCCACGATGTCGGCACGCGCGGCGTCCAGCTTGGCCTTGAGCGCGGCGTCAACCAGCTTGGCGTTGTGCTCGTCCATGGCGGCGGCCACGCCTTCCTCCTTCAGGCCGAGCGCGCGCACGCCGGGCTTGAAGTCCTTCAGCACGCCATAAACCGCCACATCGACGCGCTTGAGCATCGAGGTCAGCATGGTGCCGGGCTGCAGATGGTTCTGGTTGCTATCGACGCCGATCGCCAGCTTGCCGGCATCCTTGGCGGCCTGGTAGACGCCGTTGCCGGTGCCGCCGGCGGCGGCAAAGATCACGTCCACGCCCTTGGCGAACTGGGCTTTGGCGAGTTCGGCACCGCGCGTGGGGTCGTTCCAGGCCGTGGCGGTGGTGCCGGTCATGTTGGCCAGCACCTCGGCCTTGGGATTGGTGGCCTTGGCGCCCTGCTCGTAGCCGCACAGGAACTTGCGGATCAGCGGGATGTCCATGCCGCCCACGAAGCCGACCTTGCCACTCTTGCTCTTCAGCGCCGCCGCCACGCCCACGAGGTAGCTGCCCTCGTGTTCCTTGAAGGTGATCGAGGCCACATTGGGCAGATTGACCACGCCGTCAATGATGGCGAACTGGATCTTCGGGAATTCCCTGGCCACCTGCTCCAGCGCGGAGGCCTGGGCAAAACCAATCGAGATGATGGGCGAGGCGCCGCGCTCGGCCATGCGGCGCAGGGCCTGCACGCGCTGGGTCTCGTTGCTGATCTCGAATTCGAGGTAGTTCTTGCCGGTCTCGGCCTTCCACTTCTCGACGCCGCGGTAGCCGGACTCGTTGAAGCTCTTGTCGAACTTGCCGCCCATGTCAAAGATGACGGCCGGTGCGGCCAGGGTGCTGCCCGAAACCAGCAGGGCGAGCACGGCGAACAGGGGACGCATCGAGAGAGCCATGGCGAAAACTGTATACAAAAGGGCGCCATTCTAAGGACGAGCCCCCCTGCCCGGACCGCCTAGGGCAAGCCCTTAAGGGCCTTGGAGGATGCACTCCAATCGCATGGGCATGGACCCCTCGTCTAGCATGGCTCATGCCTTTGACGAGCCCCCCGGCCTCTGGCGACCCGCTGCTGCTGCGTCCGCGTACACCGGTGCAGTGGCTGCTGCTGAACCTGGCGCTGGCCCTGCTGTTCGGCTTGGCGGCGCGCCTGGGCCTCGCGCTGGCCATCGGGCCGGCGCAAACCACCACCCTCTGGCCGGCCGCCGGCGTGGCCGTGGCGGCGCTGCTGCTGTGGGGCTGGCCGGTGCTGCCCGGCCTGCTGCTGGCCAGTCTGGCGAATGACTGGTGGGTGGCACGCGGCAGCGCCGGTGCGCTGCTGGCCGCCAGCCTGCTGAGCGGCGCGTCCCTGGCCCAGTGGGCCTTGCTGAAGCTGCTGCTGGGCGACTGGTGGGCCCGCATGCAGGCCGGCGGCGGGCGCTGGTCGCTGCGCTTTGTGGTGCTGGTGTCGCTGGGCTGCGTGCTGGCCACCAGCCTGGGCAATGCCGCCCTGCTGGCCCAGGGCCGGCTGGCGGCGGGCGACCTGGCGCAGGCCTGGCTGACCTGGTGGGTGGGCGACTGCGCCGGCATCCTGGTGGTGAGCCCGCTGCTCTTGATGCTGCTGCACCGCGGCGTGCGCGCGCACTGCGTGACCAATCAGGCCTTTCCGGTGCTGGCGCTGGGCATCGGCCTGAGCCTCACCGGCAGCTTCACGGTGGGCCAGCTGGAGCGCGAATCCGCGCTGGCCGGCAAGCGCGCCGACCTGCGCCTGCTGGCGCAGACCCTGCAGACGCAGATGAAGCTGGCCGAGGTGGGCGTGGCGCGCCTGGCCGATCTGCATTTCCGCGTGGCGCTCAGCCCGGCCGAATTCCAGGCCGCCGGCACCGAGCTGCGCGACTCGCAGCACTGGATTCGCAATTTGGCCTACCTGCGCCGCATCCCGCACAGCGAGCGCGCGGCGCTGGAGGCCGAACTGGGCCAGCACTTCGCCAGCCCGGGTGCCGACGGGCGCTTGGCGGTGGCCCCCGAACAGTCCAGCTACTGGGTGGTGGTGCGCCTGAATCCGCACGGCGGACAGGAAGGCCGACTCGGGCTCGACGAGGGCAGCGACCCGCCGCGCCGGGCCGTGATCGACCGGGCACTCGCCACGCGCCGGCCGGCGCTGAGCCCGGTGCTGCGCAATCTGCACTACGCCGAAAACGAGGAGCTGGCCGTGCTGCTGGCCGTCCCGACCTTCGAGCAAGGCTACGAGGCCCCGCCGACCGGCCTGGTGGAAGCCGGCCTGCCCCTGGTGCCCCTGCTGCAAGCCGCCCTGGCGCAGTTCCCGGAGTGGCACGACCCGCTGCTGCTGCTGAGTGACGACGCCGCCCCCGCCGGCCTGCAGCGCCAGCGCGGCCAGCTGCTGGAGCTGCATGGCGAGGGCGCGCAGGCCGCCCTGCAGACCTGGCTGCGCGAAAGCCATCTGCAGCAGGCGGTGCGCTTTGGCGACCACCAATGGCTGCTGCGCACCCAGCCGCCCGAGCTGAACCTGCGCCCCAGCGCCCTGCAGCTGCTGACGCTCGCGGCCGGCCTGGCCTTCAGCGGCCTGCTGTCGGCCTTCCTGGCCGCGCGCACGCGGCGCGACGAATCCCTGGCACGCTGGCAGGCCGAATTGGAGCTGCAGGTGGGCGAGCGCACACGCGACCTGGAACAGGCCAACGCGCAGCTGCGCGAGGAAGTGGTGGAGCGCCAGCGCATGGCCGACCAGCTGCGCCAGTCCAGCGAGCAGCTGATGCACCAGACCGCGCAGCTGCACACCCTGCTGAAGTTCCTGCCCGACCTGGCCTGGCTGAAGGATGTCAACGGGCGCTACACCCTGGTCAACCCGGCGCTGGAGCGCTTCCTGGGCCGCAGCGCCGACGAGCTGCTGGGCCACGCCGCCCAGGAGTTCCTGGACAGCAGCATCCTCGACCACGCCGCCGAGCTTGATGCCAGCGCCGCCCTGCTGAGCACGCCGCTGGAGACCGAGGTGGAGCTGGTGGACGCCAAGGGCCGGGCGCGCATCCACAGCGTCACCCGAGTGGCCATTCGGGACGCCCAGGGCCAGCGCATCGGCCTGCTCGGGGTGGCGCGGGACATCACCCAGCGCCGCGAACGCGAGGCCCTGCTGCAGCGCTTTCGCTGGCTGGCCGACAGCGCCGCCCAGGGCTTTGCCTTTGCCGACCTGCAAGGCCAGCTGGTCTACCTGAACCACACCGCGCGGCGCTGGCTGA
Source organism: Inhella sp. (assembly GCF_041912635.1). GTDB lineage: Bacteria > Pseudomonadota > Gammaproteobacteria > Burkholderiales > Burkholderiaceae_C > Inhella. The sequence goes on along the minus strand of NZ_JAYRMO010000006.1, from coordinate 147,255 downwards.
ACGACGAGGATTGGCAGGAAGGCCAGCCGCGCCACGCACGCGACTACCTGGGCGAGGACGCCCGCCAGCGCCTGCGCGACGAAATTTGGCCCCAGGTGCAGACCCAGGGCCACTGGAACGGCCTGCTGCCGCTGCGCGGCCGCCCCGGCGCCCAGCCGCCCGAGCTGCACTCCAGCCTGTTCCTGATGCGCGACGAGCAGGGCCAGGCCCGCTACGTGGCCCTGGTGATGACCGACCTGAGCGAGCGCCTGCGCCTGGAGCGCGACCTGGACGAAGCGCGCCAGCGCGCCGAAAGCGCCAACCGCGCCAAGTCGGCCTTCCTGGCCAATATGAGCCATGAGATCCGCACCCCGCTGAATGCGGTGCTGGGCTACGCGCAGCTGCTGCGCGAGGACGCCAGCCTGGGCAGCGGCGTGCGCGAGCGCGTGGAAAGCATCTACAACGCCGGCGCGCGCCTGCTGCGCCTGATCAACGACGTGCTGGATCTTTCCAAGATCGAGGCCGGCGCCCTGCAGCTGAACGCCGAGCGCGTGGACCTGTGCCGCGAGATCGAGGAATCCGTGCGCCTGCTGCAGGAGCGCGCGCGCTCCAGCGGGCTCGGCCTGACGCTGAGCCTGGAGCTGCCACGCCCGCTGCATGTGCTGATCGACCGCGGCAAGTTCGGCCAGGTGCTGCTGAACCTGCTGGGCAACGCGCTGAAGTTCACCGTGCAGGGCGGCGTGAGCGTCAGCGCCCGGCTGGATGACGCCGGCGCCCTGGACCTGCGCGTGCAGGACAGCGGCGCCGGCATGGACGAGGCGGAGCTGAACCAGCTGTTCAGCCCCTTCGTGCAGGGCCAGGCCGGCCAGCTGCGCGGCGGCACCGGCCTGGGCCTGAGCCTCTCGCGCAGCCTGGTGCGCGCCATGGGCGGCGAGCTCAGCCTGAGCAGCCGCAAGGGCGAAGGCAGCTGCGCGCGCATCCAGCTGCCACTGCAGCGCTGCAGCGCCGCCGAGGCCCAGGGCGAGGCCAGCAACGCCGCCCACAGCCGGCTGCGCCTGCGCCCGGGCAGCCACTGCCGCGTGCTGGTGGTGGAGGACGACCCCGACAGCCGCGAACTGCTCGTGGCCCTGCTGCTGCAGATGGGCTGCCAGGTGCGCGCCGCCGAGCATGGCGCGCAAGCCCTGGAGCGGCTGCGCGAAGAGCCAGTGGAGCTCATCCTGACCGACATGCGCATGCCCGTGATGGACGGCGTGGCCCTGCGCCAGCACCTGGCCGCGCACCCGGAGTGGAGCCGCATCCCGATGGTGGCCGTCACCGCTTCCAGCCTGCTGCACGAGCGTGAGGCCTTCATCGCCATGGGCTTCGCCGACTTCATCGCCAAGCCCTTCGACTTCAGCCAGATCCAGCTGATGCTGCGGACCCACGCCGGCGCCGAACTGGTGCCGGCCGACACGCCCGACTCGGGTAGCCGCACAACGCCGGAGGCCGCGCCAGCCACCGCGCCCAGCCCGCCGCCGGCCGACTGGCCGCAGGCCCTGGCCTGGGCCCAGGCCGGCCGCGCCGTGGAGCTGCGGGAGTGGGTGCAGGCGCAGCCGGAATCCCCCCTGCGCCGGGAGCTGCTGGCCGCCCTGGCCCGCTACGATCTGCAAGCGGCAGAGGCCCTGCTGCAAACCCATTGCGGCGGCGCCGCCGCAGAGCCCGAGACCCCTGAATGAGCAAAGCCAAGCTGCTGATCGTTGACGACACGCCGGAGAACATCGATCTGCTGGTGTCCATCCTGGCCGGCGCCGAACTCGACATCCTGGCCGCCAACAGCGGCGAACGGGCCCTGGAGCTCGTGCCGCGCACGCAGCCGGACCTGGTGCTGCTGGACGTGATGATGCCGGGCATCGACGGCTTCGAAACCTGCCGCCGCCTGCGCGCCCTGCCCGGCGGCCAGGATCTGCCGGTGATCTTCGTCACCGCCCGCGCCGAGGACACCAGCCAGGGCTTTGCCGCAGGCGGCGTGGACTACATCGCCAAGCCGGTGCGCGCCGACGAGGTGCGCGCCCGCGTGCACCACCACCTGGAAAAGCGCCGCCTGCTGCGCGACCTGCAGCAGCTCAATGCCCAGCTCGAAACCCGGGTGCGCGAGCGCACCCAGGAACTGGTCCAGGCCAACCGCCAGCTGCGCGAGGAGATCAACGAGCGCCGCTTCATGCAGGACCGGCTCTCCTACCTGGCCACGCACGACTTCGTCACCCGGCTTTACAACCGCGACGCGCTCGAAACCCATGTGCAGAGCCTGCTGGGCCAGGCCAGCCGGGGCGACGACAGCGCCTGCATCGTGCTGGTCGAGCTGGCACGCTTCTCCATCGTCAACGACGCCTGCGGCTACATCGCCGGCGACGAATTGCTGCGTCAGGTGGCCGACCTGCTGGCCGCGCTGGCCGCGGGCGACGACTTCATCGCCCGGCTGGGTGGCGACCGCTTCGCCATCATCTGCCCGCGCAGCACCGACACCGTGCTGGCCCTGGGCCAGCGCATCAAGCGCGCCTTCGAAGGCTTCGTGTTCTATTGGGACGGCCGCCCTTACTCGGTGGACGCGCGCGTGGCGGTGGTGCCGATCGGCACCGAGTACTACTCCTTCGAGCAGGTCATGGCCAAGGCGGACGAGGCCAGCTACCTGGCGCGCCGCGAAGGCGGCCCCGGCGTGCGCCTGCACCAGCCCTCGCCCCGCGAGGCCGACCCGCGCGAGGCCGTCAACTGGGCCTACCGCCTGCTCGACGCCCTCAAGTCCGACCACTTCCGCGTCTTCTTCCAGCGCATCGTGCCGCTGCAGGACGGCCTGCCGAACGGCCTACGTTTCGAAACGCTGATCCGACTCTGGGACCCCGAGCAGCAACGCGTCATCAGCCCCGCCGCCTTCATCGGCCCGGCCGAGCGCTACCAGATCATTGACCAGGTGGACCGCTGGATGCTGCGCGCGGTGCTGGGCCAGCTGGCCGCCCTGCCCGCCGAGCTGCTGCCGCGCGTCGAGCTGGTCAGCATCAACCTGTCGGCCTATTCGCTGCGCGACGCCGGCCTGGCCGACTACATCCTCGGCCTGCTCGCCGACCACCCCTGCGCGCCCAGTAAGCTCTGCTTCGAAATCACCGAGACCGAGGCGATCGTCAACCTGGAGGTCGCGCAGGCCTTCATGCACCGCCTCAAGGCCGCCGGCCTGCGCTTCTCGCTCGACGACTTCGGCACCGGCTTCGCCAGCTTCGCCTATCTGAAGCGCCTGCCCTTCGACAGCTTGAAGATCGATGGCGCCTTCGTGCGCGACATGGACCACGACGAGGCCAATGCCACCATGGTGCGCTCGATGGTGCAGATGGCCCAGGCCCTGGGCCTGCCCGTGGTGGCGGAGTTCGTGGAATCGGCGCGCATCGCCGCCGCGCTACGCGAGCTTGGCGTGCAGTACGCGCAGGGCTACCACTTCCATCAGCCCGAGGGGCTGAGCGAAGCGGCGTTGCGCAGCGCTGTTTAGACGAGCACCTCGGTCACCGCGGGGTGACCGAGAAAGGCCGCGGGGCTGGCGCTGGCGCCATAGGCACCGCTCTGGAAGATCACCACCAGATCGCCGATCTCGGCCTGCGGCAGTGCCATCTTGTCGGCCAGCAGATCCAGCGGCGTGCACAGCGGGCCGACGGCCGACACCAGCTCGGCCTGACCGCCCTGGCGGTTGCCGATCGTGACCGGGTAGTTCTTGCGGATCACCTGGCCGAAATTGCCGGACACGCTCAGGTGGTGGTTCAGGCCGCCGTCACACACCAGATAGGTTTGCCCGCGCGAGACCTTCTTGTCGACGACACGGGTGACGTAGACGCCCGCCTCCCCCACCAGATAGCGGCCGAGTTCGATGACCAGTTCGGCCTCGGGCAGCTCGCGGCGGGCGCGCTCTTGCAGCGCGGCCAGGTTCGCCCCGATCGGGCCCAGATCCAGGCGCTGCTCGCCCGGGAAGTAGGGGATGCCAAAGCCACCGCCGAGGTTCAGGAAGCGGATCGGCTGCGGCGTCTGCGCCGACAGGCGCAGGGCCAATTCGTAGCTCTTCTGCTGCGCCTCGCAGATGGATTCCGGCTTCAGGTTCTGCGAGCCCGCGAACAAGTGGAAGCCTTCGAACTGCAGGCCGCGCGCGCGCATCTCGTCCAGCACCGCCGGCACCTGCTCCACATCCACGCCGAACTGCTTGGGTCCGCCGCCCATCTTCATGCCCGAGCCCTTGAGCTCGAAGTCCGGGTTGACACGCAGGGCCACCCGGGCCGGCAGGCCCAGCTGCTCGGCCTCGCGCTGCAGCACCGGCAGTTCGCGCGCCGACTCCACATTCACCAGCACGCCAGCGGCCACTGCCTGGAGCAGTTCGGGGTCGCGCTTGCCGGGACCGGCAAAGCTGATCTCGTGCGGGTCGGCGCCCGCGTCCAGCGCCACCTTGAGCTCGCCGGCCGAGGCCACGTCGATGCCATCCACCAGCCGCGCCATATGCGCCACCACGGCGGGCATGGGGTTGGCCTTCATAGCGTAGTGCAGCTTCAGGCCCTGCGGCAGCGCGGCGCGCAGCTCGGCCACGCGGCGGTCCAGCAGGCTGCGGTCGTAGGCGTAGAAAGGCGTCGAGCCAACGCGCGCTGCGATGAGCGTCAAGGGCTGGCCGCCGATGATCAGTTCACGGCCATCGACCGGGAAGCCCGTCATCGGGACATGCTGGGGCACTGGGTTCATGGGGACTCTCTGTCATGGACCGGGACCGCGGACTGCGCCTGCGCCGGGCAGCGCCATCGCGCGGTCCAGGCCCCAAGTTTCTCCTTGGTGCCGCGCCAAAGACCGGCCGGATGGGTGGGCTTGCAGGCGACTACGCCGAAGCGCTGCCGGCAAGTTGTCATCCAACTACTTTTGTAGGCGTCGTTGCCGGTCAGGTAGTCGAGCTCGACCACTTGGTCGCGATCCAGCGCACGCTCGAACAGCAAGGCTGACAGCACGGTGCCGGCCGACCAGGGCTTGTAGGCCTCGTCGTAGGCCAGTTTGAAGATGTAGGCGCGGCGCTCGATCGTGAACCAGAGCTGGGCCGCGATCGGCGCCTCGCCAACCCAGGCCAGTCCCAGGCGCAGCCAGCCGCGCTCGGCGCATGTGCGCGCCCAGGCGCGGATGAAGCCCGGGTAGGGTTCGGCCTGCTTCCAGCTCTTCGCATAGATGGCCTCGTAGGCCAACAGGCCTTCGTCGAGGCCCTCAAGCGAGTCAACGATCTGCAGGCGCGCGCCCTCGTCGCCGCGCTGGAAGCGCTTGGCCTTGCGCTTCCAAGTGTTGACGAGTTGGCTGGGGCGCTGCGCCATGAAGTCGGCGAAGCCCAGCCCCTCACAGGGCAGCACCCAGTTGGCAAAGCAGTCGTAGCGGCGCGTCCACCACCCCTGCGAGCGCCATTGCACCTCGAGGCGCGCGGCCGACGCCTCGTCGAGGGGCTGCAGATTGACCACCGCACCCGGCCAGTCGGCCGCCGCGGCTGTGCCCGTCCCGCCCGCCCATGGCGAGTACAGCGAGGCGTAGTAGTTGTTCAGCGCCTTCCATTCGCCGCCCTGCTGCTCGAGGAGGGTCCAGCCGCGCTGCGCGTCGCCGACTGCAGCGTAGCGGCCGTCGGCGCGGCCGCAACAGGCCAGGTAGGGACGTAGCCAGGCCGCGGTGGCGAAGGGGTTGCGCGCACCTTCCGCATCGAGCACGGCCGCGTGTGCTTCGACCCAGGCATGCGCTTCGGACAGCGAAAGAACTTGACTCATGCGCCCTCGCGCAGCGCTTTGGCCAGCCGGCTGCGGTCGATCTTGCCATTCGGGTTGCGCGGCAGCGGCCCGCTGCGCGCCTCAATGACGGTTGGCACCATATAGGCCGGCATGCGCTGCCGGCATTGCGCCTGCAAGGCCTCGCGGTCCAGTTCAGCTTGACCAGGCGGCGGCGTCGCAATCACATGAATGGCCTGACCCAACTGGGGATGCTCCACACCGAAGGCCGCACATTCGCCCACGAGCCGAGTGGCATACAGAACTTCCTCTACCTCGGTGGGGCTGACGCGGTAACCGCTGGTCTTGATCATTTCGTCGCGCCGGCCAATGAAGTACAAAAAGCCTTCCGCGTCCTTGCGCACAGTGTCGCCACTGAACACGGCGTATTCAGGCAGTTGCAGGCCGCCCAGACGGGACGCCGCGTTGGCGGGCAGCAGCTTGTAGCGCTCCGCCGTCTTGTCTGGGTCGCCCCAGTAGCCCTGGCCCACCAGCGCACCGCGGTGCACCAGTTCGCCCGGTTCATCGGGCCCGCATTCGCTGCCGTCCTCGCGCAGCACCAGGATCTCGGCGTTTGGAATGGCCTTGCCGATGCTGTCGGGCCGACGGTCAACCTCTTCCGGCGGTAGATAGGTCGAGCGGAAGGCCTCGGTGAGCCCGTACATCAGGAAGGGTTTAGCAGCCGGCACGCGGGCCCTCAGTTGGTCCAGCGTGTCGCGCGGCATGCGCCCGCCGGTGTTGGCGAAATAGCGCAGGTGCTCGTTGATGGCGGCCGGCCACTCCAGCTGTGTGAGCTGGATGTAGAGCGGCGGCACGGCAGTCAGCCCGGTCACCCGCTCCTTCTCCATCGCCCGCAGCACGTCGCGCGGCAGCAAGTAGTTCAGCAGCACCACCCGAGCGCCGGCATGGAAAGCCGTGGTCAGCTGGCTGAAGCCGGCGTCAAACGACAGCGGCAGCGCCGCCAGCAAGGTGTCATCGGCGTGGTTCTGCAAGTAAGAGGCCACGGACTTGGCGCCCGCCACCATGTTGCGGTGGCTCAAGACCACGCCCTTGGAGCGGCCGGTGCTGCCGCTGGTGTAAAGGATGGAGAGGATGTCGGTATCGATGAGCCGATGCGGCGCGTGTGCTGGGGCATGCAGCAAAGCAGCCCAGTTCAGCAGTGCCCAAGAGGCCGGCGGCTGGGGCTCAGCGGCTTCGGTCAGCACCACGGCGCGCAATTCGGGGCATTCGGTCAGCACGGGCAGCAGTTGGGCGTAGCGCTCGGCAGAAGTCACCAGCACCCGCACACCGCAATCCCGGGCGATGAACCCTACCTGCTCAGGCTTGAGCAGGGGGTTCATGGGCACGAACACCAGTCCGGCGGCCGGGGCGCCAAAACTGGCAACCACGGTCTCGAATCGCTTTTCCAGGTAGATGCCCACACGCTCACCGCGCGCCAGGCCAAGGTTCAGCAGCCCATTGGCGACTCCCTGCACCTGCTGCCACAGCTCGCCATAGCTCAGAGTCTGACCGCGATAACTCAGCGCGGCGCGCGAGGGCTCGCGCGCGGCGCGGCGAGCAATGAATTCGTGCAGAAGATGGGCTTCAGCGCTGTGCATAAGGAAAGGGCCGCAACGCGACCAGGCACTCAAGGGGACGCCAACTGCGTCGTAGGGCGGCGCCGCTGGGCACCGAAGGTGGCGGCCAATGTAGCGCAGCGCCCCCCCCGGGTATTGGGGGCGCCCCCGAGTCCGCGGGGGACTGCGCGCTTAAGATCTAGTGCCCTTGCCCCACGGTCTGACCGGCGGGGCTTTGTTGTTTCGTTGACCCCCTGTGCCCGCCATGTCCACCGATCTCCAGGCCCAAGTGCTGCGCCTCCTCGACGACGTCCTGAGCCTTGACGGCCGCGCCCAGTCCTTCACCCGAAGCACCGCCCTGCTCGGCGCCCTGCCCGAGCTGGACTCCATGGCCGTGGTTTCTCTGATGACGGCCATGGAAGAGCGGCTGGGTCTGAGCATCGACGACGACGAGATCGATGGCGACACCTTCGCCACCGTGGGCTCGCTGACGGACTTCGTGGCCGCCAAGCTCGGCTGAGGCTCGGAGCCTTGCCCCCCCAGGCCTCCTTCCTGCCCACGCCAGACGGCTACCGTCTGGCCCTGCACCACCTGCCCGCCGCACCGGCTCGGGCCGCGCTGCTGCTGCTGCCCGCCTTCGCCGAAGAGATGAACAAGCTGCGCCGCCCGCTGGCGCATGCCGCCCAGGCCTTCGCCGCCGCCGGCTTTGCCGTGCTGAGCTTGGACCTGAAAGGCACAGGCGACAGCAGCGGCGACTTTGCCGACGCCAGCTGGGCCGCCTGGCAGCACGACGCCCGACTGGGCTTGCAAACACTACGTGAACACCATCCCAGGCTGCCCATCCTCGGCTGGGGCACCCGCATGGGCTGCTTGCTTGCCAGTGAGCTGGACGCCGAACTGCAGGGCCAGCTCTGGTGGCAGCCGCCTGCGCAGGGCAAGGCCCTGCTGCAGCAATTCCTGCGCATCCGCCTGGCCGCCGAAATGGCCGCCGGCCGCAGGCTGCAGATGGCCGAACTGCGCGTGCTGCTGCAGGCCGGCCAGCCCGTTTGGGTGGGCGGCTACGCCCTCACCCAAGGCGTCGCCGATGGCCTGGAAGCGGCCCGCCTGCAGCCACCTACCTGCCCCACCCTGTGGCTGGAAGTCCAGAACGAGGCCGCACCCGCCCTGCTGCCGGCCAGCCAGAACCTCCTCGCCAGCTGGGCCGGCGCGCCCGTCGAGGCCCGCGCAGTCACCGGGCTACAAGCCTGGGCCGCCACCGAGCTGGAAGACTGCGACGCCCTGATCGCCGCCAGCCTGACCTGGCTGCAAACCCATTGGCCGGCCCAGGTATGAACTCGAGCATCGAACATGCCGACCTGCGCGAGCAGTTGCTGCCGCTGAGCCTGCAGGGCCAGCGCAGCCTGGGCGTGATCTGCGAACCGGCCGGCCGAGAGGCCGAAGTCGGCGTGCTAATCGTTGTCGGCGGCCCGCAGTACCGGGCCGGGGCGCACCGCCACTTCGTGCTGCTGGCGCGTGCGTTGGCTCAGGCCGGCTATTGCAGCCTGCGCTTCGACCACCGCGGACTGGGCGACGCCCAAGCCGGCCCGCTGCAACCCTTCGAGGCCCTGGACGAGGACCTCAGTGCCGCCTTGCAGGCCCTGCGCAGCGCCCGTCCGGGCATAAGGTCCATCGTGCTCTGGGGCCTGTGTGATGCGGCCTCGGCAGTCCTGCTGCTGCTGGCGCGCGAACCTCACATTGCAGTGGACGGCTTGGTTCTGCTCAACCCATGGACCCGCTCGGCCCAATCCGAGGCCGCCACACGCGTGAAGCACTACTACTGGGAACGGCTGCGCAGCCCCGAGTTCTGGCGCAAGTTGGTAGGTGGCGGCGTGGGCCTGCAAGCGCTTCGCGGTTGGTGGCAGGCGCGCCAGCTGGCCCGCCAGCAGCCCGCGGCCAGCAGTCTGACATTCCCCGATTTGATGGCCCGCGCCTGGCTGCAAAGCCGTCAGCCTTTGCTGCTGCAGCTCTGTCCAACCGATTTCACAGCCCAGGAGTTCGAACGGACCCTGGCCAGCCGTCCCAGCTGGGCTAGCGCTTGGCAGCGCCCAGGCCTGACCCGCAAAGACTATCTGGACGCCGATCACACCTTCTCGCAGCCGGAGGCTTTGCAGGAGTCAATGGTGGATCTGGTGGATTGGTTGAAGCGGCATTTCCCGTAGAGGTGAATGGCATGAAGAGTTTGCTGATCGCGCTTTTGCTCACGAGCGCCGGAGTAGCCAACGCGCAGTTGGTTTCTGCCTGTGGCAGCCTGCAGAACGCCTACGGGCCGTTCGACTACCGCAAGGAGCGAGGCCGGATGCTGCAGATCGTTGACTCCGCGCACTTCACGACCGATGTGGAGATGCTGATTCGTGGCAAATCGTCCAGCATCGGCGGCGATCTGGACTACACGCTGCGGGCGGCGCCCAACCACCACCGCGCACTCGACGCCACTATGCGTCTGGCGCTGCGCGACAACACCCCTCAACCCAAGGGTATGCGCTACAGCGTGGACTGCTGGTTTGACCGCGGCATGCGCTTCATGCCGGACGACTACGTGGTGCGCTTTTTGTTCGTGAAGTACCTGATCCGCACCAACCGTGCCAAGGAAGCACCTCAGCATCTGGACTTTGTGGCCGCCAAGAATCCGCCCGAGGCACTGACCTGGCTGAACCTGGCTTTGCTCAACGCAGACTTAGGGCGCTGGGAGATCGGCCGCTCGCAGGCCGAGCAAGCCCGTGCACTGGGGCTGGAGCGTGCGCAGGTCAACGAGCGCTTTGCGGCCGCAGGCTTTGCTCTGCGTAGCATTGAGGAACTAGCCAGCACGGTACCGGCCAGCACACCCGCCAACTCGACCGCCAGTGCGCCCCCTGCCGCCTCCGGAGTCAGCCCTTGAGCGCACACAAGCGCATCCTGCTGATCGCATACCACTTCCCCCCTTTGGCGGGCAGTAGCGGCATTCAGCGCACGCTGCGCTTTGCGCAGCAGCTACCGCAGTTTGGCTGGCAGCCCCTGGTGCTCACGGCCAGCCCCCGCGCCTATGAGCGCTGCGACGACAGCCTGAGCCGTGAACTGCCGGCCGATTTGGTGGTGGAGCGCGCGTTTGCGGTGGACACCGCACGCCATCTGTCCTTCAAGGGCCGCTACTGGGGGGCTTTGGCACGGCCAGACCGCTGGATGAGCTGGCGCTTTGACGCCGTGCGGCGCGGCATGGCCATGATCCGCCGCTACCAGCCGCAGTTCATCTGGTCCACCTACCCAATTGCCACGGCGCACCAGATCGGCGCCACCCTGGCTCGCCGCAGCGGCCTGCCTTGGATCGCCGATTTCCGCGACCCCATGGCGCAGGAGGACTACCCCAAGGATCCGCAGGTCTGGCAGGCGTTCAAGGCCATTGAAGAGGAAGCCTTCTCCCTAGCTGATCACTGTGTGCTAACCACACCCGGCGCCACCCGCCAGTACCGCGCTCGCTACCCGCAGTCAAAGGCCCAGGTGCACTGCATCGAGAACGGCTACGACGAAGACAGCTTCCCGCGCGAGCTGGGCACCGAAGGCCCCCTGATCCCGGGCTGCATCACCCTGCTGCATAGCGGCATCGTCTACCCGGCCGAGCGCGACCCCAGCCACCTGATGCAGGCCTTGCGCCGCCTGCATGAGAGTGGCCGCATCCAGCCCGGCCGCCTCAAGCTGCGCTTCCGCGCCGCTGTGCACAACGCCTTGCTGCAGCGCCTGGCGCAGGAGCAAGGTGTGTCCGACTACCTGGAGCTGGCGCCGGCGGTGCCCTACCGCGAGGCACTAGCCGAAATGCTGCGCGCCGATGGCCTGTTGGTGATGCAGGACCGGGGCTGCAACGACCAGGTACCGGCCAAGATCTACGAATACCTGCGCGCCGGCCGGCCTATCCTGGCCCTGACCGATCCGGCCGGCGACACCGCCGGCGTGCTGCGTGGTGCCGGTCTGGACCAGATCGCTGAACTGGACAACGCGAGCGCCATCGCCACCCGCCTGGAGCAGTTTCTGGCTGCCGTGCAGCGCCATGACTCGGCGCTGCAGCCGCAGGCGCAGGCAGTGCAGGCGGCCTCGCGGCTGGCACGCACGCAGGCCCTCGCCCAGTTGCTGGACCACAGCCTGAAGAACCGCTCGTGAGCAGCATCCCGTGAGTGTTCGCAGCTCTCTGGTGGCGTCCTTCCTGGACCGTTACGCAGCCCTGGGCCTGAACATCGCATCCTCAATGGTGCTGGCGCGCCTGCTCACGCCCACCGAGGTGGGTGTGTTCAGCGCCGTGATGGTGCTGCTGGCCCTGGTGAACACCGTGCGCGACCTGGGGGCCGGCCAGTACCTGCTGCAAGCCCGTGAGCTGACGCCCGAGATGGTGCGCTCGGTCTGGGCGGTGCAACTGGGCCTGGGCGCCCTCCTGGCGCTGCTGACCCTTGCAGGCAGCCAGCCGGTGGCCGCCTTCTACAGAGACGAGCGCATCGCGCCCATCATGGTCTTGCTGGCCGCGAACTACCTGGCCAACCCCTTCGGTTCCATCACCTACGCCTGGCTGATGCGCGAGATGCGCTTCACCACCCTGGCCTGGGCACGCTTCAGCTCGGCACTCGCTGGCGCGCTGGTCGGCATCGGTCTGGCCTGGAAGGGTTTTGGCCCCATCAGCCTGGCCTGGGGCAGCCTTTGCACGACCGTGGTGAATGCCCTGGTGCTCAGCCTGGCGCGGCCGGCCAAATTCCCCTGGCTGCCCGGCCTGCGCCACTTCAAGGATGTGCTGGCCTTCGGCTCCCGGCTCACCGGCGCCTCGGTACTGAACACCATCACCACGGGCGCGCCCGAGTTCCTGCTGGCGCGCCTGCAGTCGCTCACGGCGGCGGGCTTCTACTCCCGCGCCGGCGGCCTGGTGGCCATGTTCCGCAGCCTGGTCAGCGACGCCGTGATGGCCGTGGCCCTGCCCCTGTTTGCCAAGGCAGCGCGCGAGCAGCGCGATGTGCCGGCCGCCTTCGCCCGTGTGCAGGCCTATATGACGGCGGTGGGCTGGTCCTTCGGCGCCTGCACCGCTCTGATGGCCTACCCGGCCGTGCGGGTGCTCTATGGCGACCAGTGGGACCCCGCCGTGCCCCTGGTGCGCTGGCTGGCTTTGGCGCTGCTGTTCCAAGTACCGGTCAGCACCTGCCAGACGGTCCTGGCCAGTACCGGCGGCGCACCCGCCCTGCTGCGCGCCAGCAGCTGGGCCAGTGCCCTGACCCTGTCCCTCACGGCCTTTGGCGCCTGGCAGGGCAAGGAGGTGCTGGCAGCCTGCATGCTGCCGGCCGCGCTGGGCTCGCTGGGTCTGTGGCTCTGGCAGGTGCGGCGTCATCTGGGTCTTTCGCTGGGCCTGCTGACGCGGGCCTGCGCCCCGAGCTTGGGCGTGGCGCTGTGCTGCGCGGCCGGGCCGGCCTTGGCGGTGGCCGCCTGGGGCTGGACACCGCCACCTGCGCTCGCGCTGGCCGTGGGAGTGCCCACGGCCACACTCGGATTCCTGGCCGGCTGCTGGTTGTTCAGGCACCCGCTGCGCGACGAGATCAGCCCGCTGCTGCAGCGCATGCGTCGCCCGCGATGAGCCCGCCGCCGGTGCTGCGTTACCAAGCCAACCAGGGCCTTGACCCCAGTGAATGCGCCTTTCCTCGCACACGCTGCCGCGCTGGAAAGCCCGCCATTGGTCTTGGCAGGCCGCGCCTGGGCTGCAAGCCTACGGCGGATGGCAGTCCTACAGCCACGCGCGCTATTCCTTGCGGGCGGCTCTGGCCTATCACTTCCGCACTCTGATCGACCCGGCCCTGGCACTGAGTACCGAGGTACTGCCGTACCCGCTCACCCGCACGCTGCAGCCCCTTGCAGATGCGCTGGAGCCAGAGCTGCAAGACGCAAACGCACCCACGGCACTGGTGCTGACCCACTTCCCGGAACAGTCCTTGCCAGATGAGGTCCTGAGCCGGTCGTTGGGCCTGCTGAGCGGGTGGGCAGCATGGTGGACGCGCCGCTGGCGGCGTGGCCCTGCAGCCGGCGGCAACCCGCAAGCCGGGGGGCGCCCACCCGCGCCGGATCGGGCGCGCCTATGATCCCGCCCCCCTTTTTCGCCTTTGCCACCCGCCCATGTCTCAGGAAAACTCGCGTCTCGTCGGCCGTCCGTTCTGGCTGAGCGACCCTGAGCGCCGGCCGCTGGCTCTGACCGAGTTGCAGGCCGCCTGGCAGGCTCACGGTGCGGCCTTTCTGGCCGATTTGGGCGGCGCCTTTGCCCTAGAGTTGCGCCAGCCCGGCAAAGCCTTGCTGGCGGTGGACCGCATGGCGCGCCACACCCTGTGCTGGCTCCAAAATGGCGGGCAGTTGCTGGTGGCCGAGCAGGCCTCAGCCTTGGGCCAGGCCGATGCACTGGATCCGCAGGCACTGTTCAACTACCTTTACTTCCACTGCATCCCGGCTCCGCAAACGGTCTTTCAAGGCGTGCAGCGTCTGCCGGCCGGCCACGCGCTGCTGTGGGAAGGCCAGCGGGCACAGGTGGTGCCCTATTGGACGGCGAGCTTCGCCCCCAACCCGCAGCCCGATTTCGCCGCACTGAAGCAAGAGTTTCGCGGCCTACTCGAACAAGGGGTCCGTACCGAGTTGCAAGGCGGTGTGCCGGCCTGCTTTCTGAGTGGCGGTACCGACAGCTCGACCGTCGCGGGCTTGGTGCAGCAGTTGACGGGGCGCTGTGAAGCCTTTTCGATTGGCTTCGAGGCCGAGGGCTACGACGAGATGGTCTTTGCAAAGGCCGCCGCGGAGCACTTTGACGTTTCGCACCACGCCTATTACGTGACCCCCAAAGACCTGCTGCAGGCCCTGCCGCAGGTAGCCGCGCACTTTGACCAGCCCTTTGGCAACAGTTCCTCGCTGCCCAGCTTCTTCTGTGCCCGCATGGCCCGCCAGGCCGGTGCCGACAAGGTGCTGGCCGGCGATGGCGGCGACGAGCTGTTCGGCGGCAATTCACGCTATGCGCAAGGGCGGCTGTTTGCGCACTACGCGCGCGTGCCGCACTGGGTGCGGCGCGGCCTGCTGGAGCCGCTGTTCGAGAATGACCTGATGCGCCGCGTGCCCGGTCTGAAAAAGGGCAGCAGCTACATCACCCAGGCCAAGGCCGGCATGCCTGCGCGGCTGGAGATGTACAACCTGATCCACCGTCTGGGGCTGAAACAGGTGCTGACCGAGCCTCTGCTGGCCCAAGTGGACTGCCATGCACCGCAGGCTCTGCAGCAAGCCGTGTGGGACCAAGTGCGCGCGGCCAACGAACTCAACACGCAGCTTGCTTTTGACTGGCGCTTCACCCTGGCCGAGAACGATTTAGTGAAGGTGCGCGGCGCTTGCGGCATGGCCGAAATCGGCGTGGGCTTCCCGCTGCTGGACGACGCGCTGCTGGCCTTTTCCAGCCGCCTGCCGCTGGACTACAAGCTACGCGGCGAACGGCTGCGCTGGTTCTTCAAGGAAGCGCTCGCGGATTTCCTGCCGCAGGCTGTCATCACCAAGAGCAAGCATGGCTTTGGCCTGCCGTTTGGCCCCTGGCTGGCCCACGACCCCGCATTGCAGGCACTGGCGCGTGACACCATGCACTCACTAGCCGGCCGTGGCCTGCTTCAGGCAAGCTTTATCGACCGCCTGTTGCGTGAATACTTGCCCCAGCACCCTGGCTACTACGGTGAAATGGTCTGGATCGCGTTAAGCCTAGAGCTCTGGCTGCAGGCGCACGCGCCGAATTACCGTTTGTGAGAGTCAGATGATGAAGCGGCGTGACTTGGTTCTGGGCGTAACCGCCGGCGGTGCGTTGGCTGGCTGCGGCGGGGGCGGCTCGGGCAGCGCAGAGGTACCAGTGCCGCCTGCTCCTCAGCCGTCTCCTCCTCCGCCACCGGCACCGCCACCGCCTCCTCCGCCTCCTCCGCCACTGCCTCCTCCGCCTCCTCCGCCCCCTCCGCCACCGCCTCCTCCGCCCCCTCCGCCACCGCCTCCTCCGCCCCCTCCGCCACCGCCTCCTCCGCCACCACGTCCGCCCCTGCCGGCGTGGGCGGCGCAGCTACCGCTATGGCAGTGGAGCGAGATCCCGGGAACGGCATTGGCGAGCGTGGAGCCTAGCCCGCGCCCATTGGGTTCCACCGGGCCACGATCAAAGATCGACGCTTGGTGCGGCGCGGCGATGCGCCGCCGTGGCAGCCTGTACCTGATCGGCGCCGCCGGCGGGCATGCGGACTACGCCGGCAATGAGGTCAACGCGCTCGACTTGAGCGTGGGCGCGCCGCGCTGGGCCGAGCTGATCGCGCCGTCACCGGCCAGCGTGGTGTTGGACGATGTCCAGTTCTACTTGGACGACCGCCCTTCCGCCACACACACCTACTACGCCTCGCACTGCATCGAGTCTCAGGAGCGGCTGGTGGTGGTCGGCAGCCAGGGAGTGTTCAGTGGCTTCCCACCGGCGCCAGCTGGCTATGCCTACAAGGGCACGCTTCGCAGCTATAGCTTCGACTTGGTCCGTCGGGTTTGGGACAGCCCCGAGCACATCGCGCACTTCCCTGGCAAAGGCGGTATTCCCACCGCATGTTTTTGCGTCAAGCACCCGCACACCGACGACATCTTCTACAGCCGCAACAGCGGTGACGGCTTCTACCAATGGCTGGCAGCCGAGAACCGCTGGGTCCGGCGCTCCAACGTCTCCCGCAGTCCATGGTTCTGCGGCGCAGCAATTGACCCGCTGCGCAACCGTATCCTGACGGTGGGCAGCTATTCGGTGGTAGCGCCGAGCGTCATCGATCTGAACGGCCAAACGCAGGCGGTGGTGTTCGGTGGCCTCGGCGCTTCGGCGCTGACCCTGAACGGCTATCCCGGGGTGGTGTATGACGAGGCGTTGGATCGCTTTCTGGTGCTGTTCAACAGCAGTGGTCGCATCCGTGTGCTGATGGTGCATCCGGAGACCTGGTCCGTGAGTGCCATACCCAATCTGGCCTCTGAACCGGCTGCCCGCCCGAATGGCTTGCACAACGCAGCACAGTACGCGCCCGAACTGGGCGGCATCGTGCTGGCGAACAACTACTACGGCAACGTCCTGTTCCTTCGCACCTCGGCCTGATCTCGACTCACGCGCGAGCGCCAGTCCGCCTGAGGTTTTGGGCCAGGCGGAGGCCAAAGCGCCAGTTCTGAGCATCCCAGGGCGTGAACCGGGGGATCTGGTAGGGGTCGTCTTCGGCGCGCGCGGCACCGGCGGCAGTGGTCACCGCAGCGCCAAACCCGGCGGCTTGCACCATCCGGGCATGCTCGATCCGATAGTCCTTCCCTGGCCGGCCATTCGGGTAGGCGAACAGCCGCACCGGCGCACCGAGCAGGCTTTCGAGTTGCTGCTTGCCTCGGGCGATTTCGTGCTCGGCCTGAGCGGCTGGCAGGCAGGCCAGGATGGGGTGCTGCACCGTATGCCCGCCAATTTCCATGCCAGCACGGTGGAGGGCCAGCACCTGCTTGCTGTCCATCATCAGGTCAGTTGGCAGGCTCAGGCCGCTGGCGGCGGCGAGCGCATCCACTGCCTGCTGACGGGCATCAAAGTCAAGGTACTTGATGTGCTCCAGCAGACGGCCAAGTGCTTGGCGGCGCGCAGGCCAATCGGAGAGATTCAGCGGGCCAAGGGCGGCAAGCGTCGTTCCCGCCAGATCCAGCCCAGGGCCGGGGTGGCGGCGCAGCACCTCGACGACGGTGTCGTTCCACATACGCCCCCCGTCGAGGAAGCCGGTAGCGACGAAGAAGCTGGCATGCAGCCCATGGCGGCGCAAGATGGGCAAGGCGACGTCGTGGTTGTCACGATAGCCGTCGTCAAAGGTGATGGCGGCCGCGCGCGCCGGCAGGCGCCCCTCGCGCTGCAAGCTCAAGGCTTCGTCCAACGGCAGCACACGGAACCAGCGCTTCAGATCACCACACAGCGCATCGAATGCAGCTGCTGGGCGTTCACTAGGAAAGAGCGGGTCCAATTCGGCCTGCACGCGATGAAACAGCAGGATGGACAGGCGCGCACGGGCGCCGGTCGGGCTGAGCATTCCAATTAGAGGAGCAAGCATGTTCAGGCGCGTGGCGCCAAGGGCGTGGTGTTGAGCGCCGCCACCAGAGCCGGTGGTGGCAATGGGCGGGCCAGCAACTGCGCGGCCAGCACGGCCATGATCATCATGTTGTAAGGCAGGTCGAAGTACGCCAAGCTGAGAAAGGCGCCGCCAACGGCATAGCCGACCATGCTGACCTGAATCATGGCGCCCAGATGACGGGCCCAGGCCAGTTCGGGCTGGGCGCGGCCGTTCTTGATGAGGCGTCCCGCGCAAAGCCAAGTGGAGGCGCCCAAGCCCAGGAATAGCAACAGCCCCACCCACCCATGCTCGCCCAGCACCTGGAAGTAGATGCTGTGCGCGGCATGGACACGCTCGGGCTCGGGTGAGTAGCGCTGGAAGACCTCAGCGTAATAGATCATGAAGCCCCCGCCAAAGGGTCGGTCATTTGCGAGATTGAAGGCCATGATCCAGGCGTTGATGCGGCCCAGCGCCGACGCATCCTGGTCGTATGTCTGAATCGTGTTCATGCGCTCCCACCAGTGCTCGGGCATGAAGTTCAGGCCAATCGCACCCAGTGCGACCAATGCGATGAGACCCAAGCCCTTACGCTCACTGCGCCACCACAGGAACAGGAACATAGCTGTAATACCAAGCAAAGCGCCGCGTGAATGCGTACCCAGGACGGTCAGCGCCGTCAGGGCCATGGCACCGTGCCAGGCCCAGTGCTCCCAGCGCCGCGGTGTGGTGAGCTGCAAGTAGCGCATCAGCGGGATCGTCATGATCAGGGCCAAGGCAATCTCGTTGTTGCCTTCGATGAAGGAGTCAGGCGGTCCCCAGACTCGGAAGGCACCGCCGCTGGCCGCCGTGAAGAGCCCACCTTTGATCCCATAGAAGGTCAGCGACAGCACCACGACGTAAACAAAGGCCTGCAACTGGCGTCGATCCATCAAGAGAGCCAGGGTCACAAAGACCATGAAGTAGATCTTGATCGAACGTTCCCAGAGCGGCAGGCTTTTGTCGAAGTAGAGCGAAGCCGGCAGGGTGATGCATGTCCACAGCACGAACACCGCCAGCCAGCGGGCCGGACTGCTCTGCAAGGGGTTCTGTCGCTCCTTGGTGGCCAAGAAGCCCAGCAGGGTGCAGACGGCGATCGCCAGGGCCACAGGCTGGTGTGCCGCTGAGTGGGCGAACTCCTTGTGCGGGTTCATGATGCTGACCCAGGTCCAGAGCAGCACCCCGATCCAAGGCCGCTTGAGCGCATAGAGCGCGCCGCCAAAGATGATGGAAAGGATCAGCAGATCACGCATCGCGCTTCCCCGTGGACCCTTTCTTCGACTCGGTTGCAGACGCAGGCGCCAGGAGGCCTCGCATCAGTGCCAGTTGCGCCTGTGAGCTGGGTTCCCAGCCAAAGCGCTCCGCATACGCGCGCACCTGTGCGGTACTCGACGGTGCCTCTAGAAACTGGTGCATTGCCGCCTCGATCGCACCGGCACTGCGATCGACCAAAAGGCCGCCGCTGT
This sequence comes from Inhella sp., assembly GCF_041912635.1. GTDB lineage: Bacteria > Pseudomonadota > Gammaproteobacteria > Burkholderiales > Burkholderiaceae_C > Inhella. Next base: position 128,329 of record NZ_JAYRMO010000006.1, on the reverse strand, counting down.
CGGGCTGCACCACTTCTGGGGTGCCCCAGATGCGGGTGGCGATGACGGGGGTGCCGCAGGCCATGCTTTCGAGCAACACATTGGCCCAACCTTCGCGGCTGGAAGCCAGCACCAACGCGTTGGCCGCGCTGTACCAGGCGTAGAGCTGTTCGTTGGGCACCCGGCCCACAAAGCGAACCGCGCCGCTCAAACCCAGGCTCAGGGCCTGGCGCTGCAACTCTTCGCGCAGCGGCCCTTCGCCCACCAGTAGCAGTTCGGCGTCCGGGTATTGACGGCGCAAACGGGCCAAAGCTTCGATCACAAATCGATGCCCCTTCAATTCCACCAGATTGCCTACACAAAGAAAGAGCGGAGCAGTGGCGGGCAGCCCGAGTTGCTGGCGCGCCTGACCGCGCGGAATGCGACGGAAGCGCTGCAGGTCCACACCATTGGGAATGACGCTGAGCTTGTGCTCGGGCAAGCCCCACTCGCGCAGCACATCCACCAAGGCGTTGCAGACGCCAACGCAGGCGCCGGCCTGGGTGGCCGCCTGCTGCATCCAGCGCCGAGGCAGGCGGTACTGAGGGATGAAGCTCAGGTCGGACCCTCGCGCGGTGATCATCAGGGGGCGTTTGAACCAGCGCGCCAGCAGGGCGGCCGCCACGCCATCGGGGTAGAAGTAATGGGCGTCGATGAGATCGAAGTCAAAGCCCTCCTGACGCAGGCGCTGCAGCGCGGGCCGCGCCGCCAGGGCCAGGCTCCAGGGAGCGCTGAGCATGCCGATCTTGGGCGCCAGCAGGTAGCGCGGATGCAGCACATCCAGATCGTTGCGGCGCTCGCGATGCGGCGTGGTCGCCATCTTGGCGTAGCTGCCCCAGCGCGGGTGCTGCGAGGGGAACCAGGGCACCGGAGCCACCACGCGGGCGTCCACCGCGCCAGTCTTCAACAACTCGCGCAGCCGTGTCTCGACAAAGATGCCATGTCCCGGTCGCGCGCTGCTCGGGAACAAACTGGAGAATGTCAGAACCCGCAGCATCAGACGCTGGCGCGACCGACCGAGTGGTACTCGATGCCGAAGGCCTTCATCAAGGCCGGCTCGTAGAGGTTGCGGCCATCGAACACGAGGGGCTGGCGCAGTCGTGAGCGGATGGCCTCGAAATCGGGCGTGCGGAACTCGTTCCACTCGGTCACGATCAGCAAGGCCTCGCTGCCGTCCAGCACGTCCATGGCCTGCGGCAACAGCTCGACGCCTGCGCGCCCCTGCAATAGACGAGCGGCCTCTGACATGGCCACCGGGTCGTAGGCGCGCACCTTTATGCCCAGGGTCAACAGGCGCTCAATCAACACCAGGCTCGGCGCCTCGCGCATGTCGTCGGTATTGGGCTTAAAGGCCAGGCCCCAGAGCGCGATCTTCTTGCCGGCCAGTTCGCCGCCCAGACGCGCCACCAGCTTGTCCACCAGCAAGCCCTTCTGGCTGTCATTGGCGGCCTGCACAGCCCGCAGCACGCCCAACTCCACGCCCTGGCGCGTAGCGTCGTGGATCAGGGCCTTCACGTCTTTTGGGAAACAGGAACCGCCATAGCCGACGCCGGCGTACAAGAAGCTGGTGCCGATGCGCGGATCGCTGCCAATGCCTCGACGCACTTTCTCGATGTCCGCCCCCACCCGCTCGGCCAGCCGGGCCAACTCGTTCATGAAGCTGATACGGGTGGCCAGCATGGCATTGGCAGCGTACTTGGTCAGTTCGGCGCTGCGGGCATCCATCACCAGTACGCGGTCGGAATTGCGGTTGAAGGGGGCGTATAGCGCACGCATCAGCAGAACGGCCTGCTCGTCGTCGGCCCCGATGATGATGCGATCGGGTTTCATGAAATCCTCAATCGCCGCGCCTTCCTTGAGGAACTCGGGGTTGCTGACCACCGCAAACGGCAGTTCCACGTCGCGCGCCTGCAAGGTGGCAGCCACTTCGGAGCGCACGCTGTCGGCGGTGCCCACCGGCACGGTGCTCTTGTCCACGATGACCTTGTAGTCGCTCATGTGCTGGGCAATGGTGCGCGCCGCCGCCAGCACATAGCGCATGTCGGCCGATCCGTCTTCGTCCGGCGGGGTGCCCACGCCGATGAAGATCAAGGTGCCATGCGCCACCGCCGCAGCGGCGTCGGTGGTGAACTGCAGGCGCCCGGCCGCTGCATTGGCCTTGACCAAGCCGTCCAAGCCAGGCTCGTGGATCGGGATGTCCCCTTGCTGCAGGCGCTCGATCTTGCGCGCGTCCACATCCACACAGACCACGTGGTTGCCCATCTGCGCCAGGCAGGCGCCGGTGACAAGACCCACATAGCCGGAACCGAAGACAGTGACTTTCATGGTGGCGTTTGCATCAGGCGCGCAACTGCGCGTATGGCTCGGCGTAGCGAAGGGTGCTGACGGTCCAGTTGCGTTCCGTCTCAACGAAATTGCGGCCCTGCTCCCGCAGTTGGGGCCAGGCTGCGCGCTCGTCCAGGGCGGTGCTCACACGCTGCACCAACGCGTTCACATCGTCGGCCTTGAACAGATAGCCGGTTTGGCCGTCGCGGATCAGTTCACGGTGCCCGCCCACATCGGATGCCAGCAACACCCGGCCTTGCGCCATGGCCTCCAAGGGCTTGAGCGGCGTGACGAGTTCGGTCAGACGCATCGAATGACGCGGGTAGCAGAGCAGGTCCACCAGGTCGTAGTAGCGGCCTACTTCGGAATGGGGCACGCGACCGGTGAAGACCACTGCGTCGGTCACACCCAGTGCCTGGGCTTGAGCCTTGAGCGCGGCCTCTTGCGGGCCACCGCCCACCAGCAGAAGGCGCAGTTGCGGCTGGAGCTGGCGGAGCGTCGGCAGGGCAGCCACCAACAGGTCCAGGCCTTCATAGGCATAGAAGGAGCCGATGAAGCCGAGCACCGTGCAACCGCTCAGGCCCAGCTTGCCCTTGAGCGCTTCATCCGCCACTCCGCCGGGCTCGAAGGCACCGATGTCGACCGCGTTGGGGATTACGGTGACCTTGCTGGCGGGTACGCCGCGCGCCACGATGTCGTTGCGCAGGCCCTCACAGATGGTGAACACATGGTTGGCCTTTTTCAGGGCACGGGTTTCCATTTGGCGCGTCAGGCGGTAGCGCAGGCTACCTTCTCGGGTGGAGCCATGATCCACCGCCGCGTCTTCCCAGAAGGCGCGCACCTCGTAGACCACTGGCAGCCCCAGGCGGCGGCCGACTCTGAGCGTCGGCAGGGCATTCAGCACCGGCGAATGGGCGTGCAATACGGTGGCACGCACTTGGCGCGCCACCTGTTCGATGCGCGCCTCCAGGCTGCGCATCAGCTGCACCTCTGCCAGGCCCGGCAGGACCGAGCGCGTCTGCTCGGGCGTGCGGAAGAAGTGCCAGCCATCCACATCCTGCTCCAGTACTCCATCGCCCTGCCCTTTCAGGCCGGCCTCGTGCTTGGGGCTGGTGAGGTGGAAGGTCTCGAAACCCAGCGCCCGCTGACCTCTAAGCAAAGCCAGGCTGCGGAAGGTGTAACCGCTGTGCAGGGGAATGGAATGGTCAAGAACGTGGAGGATACGTGGGGTATTCATGCGTCGCTCAGACTCCAACAATCATGCGGCTGCGATTTCGGCCAACCAAGCGAATCAACGCATGGACCAGAACATAGGAGAACAGAGTGAAGAGGCCAATTGCCAGCAACAGTAGCAGGCCATTCCCTTGCGGGGGCGCCCCTACAAATCGAGCCCAGGCCAGCTTGCCGGCTGTAATGACATAAGAATGCACGAAGAACAAGCCAAAGCTGACGTCCCCTAGCAATTCCAGCAGGTGGGCAGGCGCGCCCTTGAATTGCCCGACCAAGTGCAGCAAGGCAAAGGCGAGCATGAGCTTTCCCAAAGTGCTGAGCGGGCTGTGTGTACCGGGCATCCAGGCAAGTTCCGCCAGCATGGCCACTGCGGCAGCCAGCCAAAACAGCGGCCAGCTCCATGCCAGCCAACTGCACACCTGGGCACGAAACCGGCAGGCCGCCATGCCCAGAACCCAGATCGGCATGAAGTGCAGCGCCGCCTTCCAAGGCTGGAAAGTGCCACGGTCAATAACCAGACTCAGCACTAGCAGCAGCGGCATCACGACAAACGCGCGCCGGTCCTGGAAGGCCCAACGAATCAAGGGCGCAACCAAGTAGAGCAACAGAATGCCCGGGATGAACCAGAACGGCACCAAATGCACACCAGTCCCCAGCATCTCGACCAGCTGTCGCCAGAGTGGCCAATCAGAGAAGCCCTGTGGAAAGTCCGGCCGCAACCGCCCACTCAAGGCCATACCCAGCGCCGGGGTCGAGATCACCAGATACGGAAAAGCCACAAAGCGAAGCTTCTTGAGCCAATAGTCGCGTGCATCAAATCGATCGCGGCTAAGGTGATCAAAGAGATAGCCCCCGATAAAGACGAAAAGCAGCGTGGTGTTGGCAGTGGTCCGGCGCGCAAGTTCGGCCTGCAGAGGATGCTGGTCCCAGTCAAAAAAGCTTACGCAATGGGTTGCCAGGATCAACAGGATCGCCAAGCCGCGAAACTGGTGCAGATCGTCAAGACGCTCACGTGCCACGGTTTGCACCGCGGGAGCCCTGGCGCCCAAAGGATCGTTCACCATCGTCGTCATCGAGGCCCTGGCGCCAGATACTCGCGTGTCAGGCCATCAGTTCCGCTTTCCACCACCTGGCGAAGGAAGGCCTCAAACATCAGCAAGGTCCACAGCGGCGCGCTGTAGTCGCTCTTGCCGGATTGATGGTCTTCCACCAGGCGGAGCAGGTAGTCCCGATTGAACCAGCCGGTCGAAGCCAGACGTTCGCCCAGAATCGCCTGGCGAACCCGCTGCTTCAGCGGGCCGCGGAACCAGCGCGCCAGGGGCACGGCAAAGCCCATCTTGGGGCGGTACAGCACCTCGTTCGGTAGCCAGGGTTCCATGGCTTTCTTGAAGATGTACTTGCCTTCCTGGCCCTGGATCTTGAGGCTGGAAGGCAGAGTGGCCAGCCACTCGACGAGGGGGTGGTCCATCAAGGGTTCACGCACTTCGAGCGAGTGCGCCATCGACGCGCGGTCGACCTTGGTGTTGATGTCTCCCACCAGATAGGTCTTGTAGTCGAGGTACTGGATCAGGGCCAGCGGGTCTTCCGTCCCGGCGGCGCTGCCATGGCGCTCAAACACCTCGAAGGCGTTGTAGCCGGCCAGTTCGCGCTTGAAGCTGGCAGAAAAGAGCTGCTCACGCATCGGCCCGCGCAAGATGGAAACCGAGTGAAAGTAGGCCTGCACGGCGCTGCGCGCCAGCCCCTCGAAGGTGGTCTTGGCACGCAGGAAGCGCGGTGCCCAGTCCATCTTGGGATAGAGCTGGCCCAGGGTGCCGAAGAGGGGCTTGCGCAATCCGTAGGGCAAGGCCTGCCGCAGGCGCTCCTCCATCAGGTGCAAGCGGTAGCGGCGATAGCCCCCAAAAGTCTCGTCGCCGCCGTCGCCGCTGAGCGCCACCGTGACATGCTGACGCGCCAGCTGGCAGACGCGGTAGGTCGGAATCGCCGAGCTGTCGGCATAGGGTTCGTCATAAAGACGCGCCAGGGTGTCGATGAGGTCGAAGTCATCGCTCTTGACCATCTCGACGCGGTGGTTGGTCTTGTAGCGATCGGCCACCAGTTGCGCAAACTCGCTCTCGTTGAACTTCGGGTCGTCAAAGGCGATCGAGCAGGTATTGACCGGCTCGTTCATCAGCCCGGCCATGCTGGCCACCACAGCGCTCGAATCGACACCGCCAGACAGGAAGGCGCCCAGCGTCCGCTCGCTCTGCAAGCGCAGTTTGACGGATTCGTTCAGACGCTCGCGCAGCTCGACCTCGGCGTCGGCTTGGGAGATCTTGCTTTCCAGCGTGAAGCGGACATCCCAGTAGGGGCGGGATTGCGGCTCGCTGGCCTGGCCGACCTTCCACAGCACGCAATGGCCGGGCGAGAGCTTCTTCGCACCCTTGAACGCGGTACGGGGTTCGGCCGTGTAACCGAGCGCGAAATACTCTTCGAGGGCCAGCGGGTCGAGCTCGCGGCTCAAGCCGCCGTGCGCCAGCACCGATTTGAGCTCGGAGCCAAACAGCAGCCAGCCATCGGGCAGCAGCGCGTAATGCAGGGGTTTGACGCCCATGCGATCGCGCGCCATGAAGAGCGCCTGACGCCGCCTGTCATGGATGACGAAGGCGAACATGCCGCGCAGGTGCTGCACGCAGTCCTCACCCCAATGCTCCCAGGCGCGCACGATGGTCTCGCTGTCGCTCTTGGTGCGGAAGTGATAGCCCAGCCCGCGCAGCTGCTGCATCAGCTCCAAATAGTTGTAGATCTCTCCGTTGAAGACCAGCGCAACGCTCTGGTCGTCATTAAAGATCGGCTGCTGGCCCGTGGCAATGTCGATGATGGACAGACGCCGGTGGCCGAAGCCCAGCCCGGGCTCCAGGTGGAGCGCGCCTTCGTCTGGGCCGCGGTGCCACTGAGAGTCGTTCATGCGGGCCAGCCGCGCGCGATCCACCTCGCGTCGGCCCTGGGTATCGAAGAGTCCGGTGATGCCGCACATAAGGTCTCTCAGTTGCTCGGATTCAGCGCGCGCGCGTAGAGCGCATCGTAGGTCTGGACCATGGTGCCCAGGCTGAACTGCTGCTCGGCCCGGAGGCGTGCCGCCACGCCCAGCGCCTGAGCCGTCTGCGGCTCGCGCGCCCAGGCCGCCATCACGCCGGCGAAGGCTGCCACATCGCCCGCCGGCACCAAGGCCCCCGTGTGGTCAGCCTGCACCAGTTCTGGGTTCCCCCCCACGGCAGCCGCCAGTACAGGCAAGCCTGTGGCCATGGCCTCCAGGATGGTGTTGGAAATGCCCTCGCCCAAGGAAGGCAGCACGAAGGCGTCCATGCCCTGCAGCAACTGCGGCACGTCGCGACGCTCACCCGGCAGCCAAGCCAGATGGGCCATATCGGCGCTTTGCAGCAATTCGGCGCATTGCGCCCGCAGGGGGCCATCGCCAATCAGCACCAGGCGGGCCCGTTCACGCAGCGCCGGCTGGGACTGCAGCGCCTTGATAAAGGCCTGCACCATCAGGGTCTGCGCCTTGACCGGCTGCATGCGACCGACGGTGCCGAAGAGGAACAGGGCCGGGTCGTTGAACGGAGAGCCTTCAATAGGCTGGCGCCGCCCCGGCGCCTGAAAGCGCTGGGTATCCACACCATTGCAGATGCGCGTGATGCGCTCCGGCGGAACGCCCACGCGTTCGCTGAGGTAGCTCTCCAACTCACCCGACAGCGCCACCCAATGCTGCACGAAGGGCCGATTGAGACGACGCATCCACTGATGGCGGCGCGACAGGCCGTGGAGATCTTCGGTGTCCCGACCATGCTCACCGTGCAGGCGCACAGGCACTCGAGCCCACCAAGCAGCGGGTTGAAGCTCCAGGGCGGCCAGGTTGCGGCTGTGCACCACAGCAGGCTGCAGCCGCCGCAGTTCACGGACGACGCGCGGCAACAGCTTCACCGTCTGACCCGGCGGCTTCCTCAGGCTGATGAACTCCGTATCGGCACGCTGCACCCGCTCGCAAAAGGCTGGCGCGCAGTGGTCGATCGCCAGCACCGCATGCCGGTAGCCGTCCAGGCGGTTGATCAGATTGACGACGCCGTTCTCCAGCCCCCCGGTATCGAAGCGATAGAGCAGGTGCAGCACGAGCGGCTTCATCGCGTGGCTCCATGCGCGAAAACGAAATCAGGGCCAACCGGCCCTGATTGCGGTGGCAGTTGCACCCGCGTCACAGACGCCAGACGCGCAGCCCCGCCGCGCGCAACGCGGTGGCGTCGAATGCGGCTTTCACATCCACGAACACACCCTCGGGCAGCAACTTGGTCGCGATTTCGTCGATCGCCAAGGACAGGAACTCGCGGTGCGAGACGGCTGCCACGACGGCGTCGGCCTTGGGCAGTTCCGCCCAGGGCGTGAGACGCACACCGTACTCGTGCATGGCCTCCTCGGCCTCGGCCTGCGGGTCGGCAACGAAGACATCCACGCCGTAGCTTTCCAGTTCCCGGATGATGTCGATGACCTTGGAGTTGCGCAGATCGCCGCAGTTCTCCTTGAAGGTCAGCCCCAGCACGTTGACGCGCGCACCCTTGACATGGCTGCCGGCGGCGATCATCTGCTTGATGGTCTGCTCGGCAATGAACTTGGCCATGCCGTCATTGATGCGACGACCGGCCAGGATGACCTGAGGGTGGTAGCCCAGCATCTCGGCCTTGTGGGTCAGGTAGTACGGATCCACGCCGATGCAGTGACCACCCACCAGGCCCGGCTTGAACTTGAGGAAGTTCCACTTCGTGCCGGCAGCCTCCAGCACCTCGGAGGTGTCGATGCCGATCTTGTCGAAGATGATGGCCAGCTCGTTCATCAGCGCGATGTTCAGATCGCGCTGGGTGTTCTCGATCACTTTGGCGGCTTCCGCCGCCTTGATGCTGCTGGCGCGGTGCACGCCGGGCTCGACGATGCGCTCGTAGAGCTTGGCCACGGCGTCCAAGGTTTCCGGCGTGTCCCCGCTGACGATCTTGAGGATCTTGGTCAGCGTGTGCTCCTTGTCGCCCGGGTTGATGCGCTCGGGTGAGTAGCCGACGAAGAAGTCCTGCTTCCACTTCAGGCCCGACTCCTTTTCCAGCACCGGAATGCAGACCTCTTCGGTCGCGCCCGGGTAGACGGTGCTCTCGTACACCACGATGGCACCCTTCTTCATGTACCGGCCCACGCTGGTGCTGGCGCCGATCAAAGGGCGGAAATCAGGAATGTGCGCCTCATCCACCGGGGTGGGAACCGCCACGATGATGATGTCGGCCTCGGCCAGCAGCTTGCCGTCAGAGGTGTAGACCGCATGAGTGGCCAGCGCCATCTGTTCGTCGCTGAGCTCACGCGAAGGGTCGGTGCCCCGCAGGCAGGCGTCAACCTTGGACTGGGCGATGTCAAAGCCGATGGTGCGGATCTGCTTGCCGAACTCCACCACCAAGGGCAGGCCTACATAGCCAAGGCCGATCACTGCCAGGGTCGTCATTCTTGTGCTCCAAAGCGCTGATTACATGGGCCGGCTGAGCCCCAAGAACATGGGCTACCGGCAGCGGCCGGCATTGTGAACCTGCGGGCCTCGGACCGTCGTCTGCAGACATGCATTCAAGGGGGCTTGCGCCTGCGTCCAGAAGGCGTCCAGACGCTGTGCAGCCTGTGGATCCGCGGCCGTACGAATCAGCACGAGCGCGGCAGCATCTCCCTGCCCCTTCAGCAAGGCCCAGGCATGGGCCAGCTTGGCCGCGGCGGGACTCTCGATGAAGCGACCATCCACCCAATGCAGGCGCCGGAGCAGGAATTGCTCCTCGCCTGAGCCCCTGCGACGCATTTGCCAGCCTTCCGTGCCACGGTTCAGCACCTGCCATTCCCTGTCGTCGGCCCGCACCAGCACGTTTTCACCACTCACCGCCTTGGAGCCGAACGCCTGGCGCGGGTAATAGGCCAGGTCGACCCAGACCACACCTGCGTCGGCAGCGAAGCCTCGCCGCAGCAGGGCTTGAGGGTTCTCGATCGCCGGATGCCAGTCCTCAGCGGCGGGGGCATCCCGCCAGCCTGGCACCTGCAGGGCCCACTGCGATTCGCTCAGCGGCGGCCCAGGATGCCGCAGTGCCAGAGCCAGCGCGGGCGGCAAGGCCAACATCAAAAGCCCCAGCGAAACCCACGCGACAGGCAGTCCGGCGACGCCGCGTGAAGAACCACCTGCGTTTGGGCGTGGAGCTTGCTGATCCACAAAGCGCCCGCCAACCACAAACATGAGCGCCATCACGAGGCCGAAGAACACCCAGCCATAGACCAGGTGATCCACACCCGTTGCCAACTTGTTGTTCGAAAGATGCCCGAGCATCACGATGCCGAACGCGCGCAGCCAGTTGGCCAGCAGCGGTGCCACGATCGCGAACCCGATGAAGATCAGCCGCTTCCTCAGACTCCCGTAGTTCAGATAGGCGAACAGGGTGCCCACCATCATTGAGGCCATCAGGTAGCGCACCCCCGAGCAGGCTTCGACCACGGACCAATGCCCCGACGGGATGACAAACTGCAGCCCCTCGCGGTACACCGGCACGCCGACCAGCCGCAAGGCTGCCACCGTGAAGTCGGCGGTCCAGCCCATCATCCAGGGCAGCAGAAAGTCGCCGATCGGTACACCGAAGAACAGGAAGACCAACGGGAAGGCCAGCACCCGCCCCAGCTCAGGGCCCAATACGAGCAGGGTCAGGCCCTGCAGGGCCAGCACGACGGCGAACTGGCTGGCCGCGGCCACTTGCGCCAGCTCGCCCGCCAGGGCCAGCAGGGCGGCAGCCGCCAGGGGCAGCAAGCCCCAGGCCCAGCGCCGCGGCGTCAGGGCCATCCATCGGGTGCGATCTCGCCACACCAGCCAGGCGGCGATCGGCAGCACCAGCAATCCATGCGCGTAGGTGTCGCTGCGCCACCAGATCACCGCCATGCCGGACGCGGCCGGAAACCACAGGGCCAGCATCAAGCCGACCAGCACCAGCCACTCCAACATCGAGCGCTTCCACGTCGTCATGCCAAGGCCTCCAACTCGCGATCCAGCCGCGCCAGCTGCGCGCCCCAGGCATAGCGCGCCAAGACCCGCTCACGCGCCGCCCGTCCCACCTCGGCGGCCAGGCCCGGGGCGTCCAGCCACGCGAGCAACTGGGCCACATAGTCCTCTGCCCGCTCGGCCGGCGCGAGTTCCTGCCCCGCCACCGCATCAATGGCGGCCACACAGCTGGTCGCCGCGACCACGGGCTGCGCCATCGCCATGGCCTCCAGCACCTTGTTCTGGATGCCTCGCGCCAGCCGCAAGGGCGCCACCACCGCGGCGGCATGACGCAGATAGGGCCGCACGTCGGGCACGGTGCCCGAGACATGGACTGCCTCTCCTGCCAAGGCCTGCACCGCCGCAGAGGGAGCGCGGCCGACGATATGGAAGCGCAGACGCGCGTGCCGTTGCCGCAGCTGGGGCAGCATCTCCGCTACAAACCACTGCACGGCGTCCACATTCGGCCAGTAGTCCATTGCCCCAGTGAACACGATCGGCAATTCGTCAGGCCCGTAGGGGTTGGGCAAATCCAGCGCAGGGTCGAAAAACTCGGCATCGACGCCGTTGCACAGGGTTTGCACCCGCTCGTTCGACTCGGGGGCCGCGGCACGGAACAGCGCGCATTCGGCATCTGTGACGAAATAGCTGGCGCGTGCGCGCTCGGCCACCAGACGCTCGAAACGCAGCAATTCGCGCCCCTCGCGGGCATACAGCCAAGAAAGGGGCCAGGCGTGGCGAGGCGCGTAGTCGCGCCACTTGGCGCTGTCCATGTCGACAAAGTCCACCAGCAGCGGCAGCCGGTTGTGCGGCAGCGCGTACTGCGCCATGGTCGAGGAGAACACCAGGATCGCGTCCACGCCGCTCTGAACCTGCGCATCCACCCACCGCTGCAACTTGGGGTTGCGGTAGTAGCGTAGGCCCAGCGCTTCGCCGCGCATCAGGCCGTTCAGACTCATGAGCTTGGCCCAACGCGGGCTCAGCCCCTCGACATGGAGGTCGGCGCAGAGCGTGCGCAGGGTGGGCAGGTGCTGCCAGTCTTCGGGGTCATCGATGAAGCTGCCCAGCAGCACCTGGTGCCCTTGCTGCACCAGATGACGCAGCAGGTGATAGGAGCGTACCTTGTCCCCCTTGTTGGGTGGGTAAGGCAGGCGATGGACCAGGTAGAGGATCTTCATCCGAGGCTGCGCACCACCCAGGGGCCGAGCCGGTCGACCACGGCGCGCGGCAGGCGTCGCCAGGTCTGGATCAAGGCCTGGTACTTGGGGTTGTTGGGGTTTTGCTGAGGCACGCCGTCCTGCCCCCGGTACAGGCGGAACGCATAGCTCAGTGCCTGCGGCTCGAAACCCCAGTTTTTCTTGAAGCTGTAGGGGCCGGTTCCCAGCTTGCTGCGGCCGTAGTCGAACAGGCGCGCGCCGCGGTCGACGGCATGCTGCATCAGCGCCCAGTACTTGAAGTCATTCGCCGCCAGTTCGCGCGCCGCCAGGTCGTCGCCCGCGTAGTAGGGCAGCACTTCGTCGCGGAAGTAGAAGCTGAGGACGCTGGAAACGGGCCGACCATCGGGGGCCAGCACCGTCAGCACCTCGGCATCCCGACCGAACTCCTGCAGCAGGCCCTCGAACCAGGCTCGCGGCATCGCGGGCGTGCCGTGGCGGTGCACGTTGTCGGCAAACAGCTCGAAGAAGCGGCCGGCGTCGGCATCGATCTCGGCTCGCAATCCGTTGGCGATGCCCTTGCGGACCATGGCGCGCTGCTTGCGGGGAATGGCGAGCAGGTTGGCCTCATGGTCTGCGCTCAGCGCCTTGCGGAACGTGACGTACAGATCCTGCTGCGGCGAGTCACGGTGGCGCGTCTGGGGCTGCAAATGGCGCAGCTCCAGATGGTCAGCGCCCAGACGCTGGGCCAGGGCATCGGCGGCTGCCTCCAGAGCCTGCACGACCAACTCATCGTCGCCCACGGCGCCGCCGTAGACGGCAAAGGGCATGGAGCTCAGGCTGTGACCAAACAGCAGGCTGTCGATCTCGCCCAGCGGCAGCACGCCGACCAACTGGCCTTCGCGCCACGCCGCCAGCAAAGTGCAGCGGTGCCCCCAGACGCGCTCCACCACGCGCGCCCACCCACTCAGGTGGAAGAACGTGGCCTGCGGCTGCGCACGCACATAGTGGTCCCAGGCGCGGACCTGGGCAGGCTGATCCAGCGCCAGCGGGCGCACCTGCAGCACGGCGCTCATGGTCAATGGGGAAGGAAGATCTCGTCCATCCGCCCCCAGGAGAAATCTCCAAGCAGGAGACGGATGCGGGCCTCGGTCCGGCCCAGGTTCACGTAGTGACGGAAGCGTGTCTTGGCGTCGATGCCCCGGACACGGGGCTGATCTGGGTCGATTTCCCAGGGGTGGAAATAGAACACGGCCGCCTGCTGCTCCTGCTCGTTGACGCGGCGGATCAACCAGCGCGACAGGCGGTAGGGCAGCAGACGGAAATACCCGCCGCCACTGGAGGGCATGTTTCGGGCTCCGATGCGGCAGGTGGTGACGGGTACTTCGATCAGACCGTTGCGCACCGGGTAGGCGAAGCGCGGCGAATCGGGCATGCCGTAGTGGTCGTGCTCGATCGGGTACACGCTGCTCGAGTAGCGATAGCCTGCCTCGGCCAACACGTCGAAGGCCCACTGATTGCCCTCGCCGATGGAAAAACTCGGCGCCCGGTAGCCCTGGACCGCCACGCCGCCCAGGTCTTCCAGCAGGGCCTTGGCGCGCCGCACATCGTCCGCAAAGGCCACCGGGCTCATGTCGCTGGCGCGTTCGTGCCCATAGCCATGACTGGCCAACTCGTGCCCGCCGGCCACAATGGCCCGCACCAGCCCCGGATGGCGTTCGGCGATCCATCCCAGCGTAAAGAAGGTGGCCTTGACATCGGCCTCCTCCAGGAGGGAAAGAATGCGCATCACGTTGTCTTCGGCACGACAGCGGATACGCTCCCAGTCCGAACGCGGGATGTAGGGGGCCATCGCCGAGACCTGAAAGTAGTCCTCGACGTCGATGGTCATCGCATTGCGCATCAAGAGCCGGGCCCTCCGGGCGCCGTCATCGCCGCCACCATCTTCTGCAGCAGCTGCAGCGTCTGCAGGTTGATGCGCTCCAGCCGCATCAGGCTGCGCTCAAGCCTCTGCAGACGATCGTTCTGCTGATCCAGCACCAGCTGACCCAGCCCTTGCTGCAACTGGGCACCCTGAGCCCCAGGAAGCGCACTCAGACGGCTGAGGTCCAGATCGACACCGCTCTGCGAATCCAGGCCCGCACGCGCGGCCTCGCTGCTGGCATCCAGAGGCACGGGGCGCGAGGGCGGCGGCAGTTCGGACTCTTTTGCGAGGTCCTTCAGGACTTCATCCACGTCACCCAGCGCCAGATGCACGCGCCCCTGCATGAAACCCAGCAAGAGCAGGCGGTCGCACAGCGTGTTGATGCGCCGCGGAATGCCCTTGGTGGCACGGTGGATAACCAGGAAGGCCTCGGGGTCGAAGGTCGGCTTGTCAGTCGCTCCCGCGCACTTCAGGCGGTGCTCGATGTAGCGCTGGGTTTCCTCTTCGTCCAACGGACCAATATGGCAGGTGGCCGCCACACGCTGGCGAAACTGCTCCATCTCCGGGCGCTGCAGGATCTGTCGGAACTCCGGCTGGCCGACCACGAAGGTCTGGAGAAGCGACTGGTTGCCAAACTGGAAGTTCGACAGCATGCGAAGTTCCTCGACCGCACGAGCCGCGAGGTTCTGGGCCTCATCCACCACCAGCAAGCAGCGCTTGCCCTGACTGGCCTGCGCTACGAAGAAGGCCTCCAGGGTCATGAGCAGCTCGGCCTTGGGCAGGTCTTTGGCACGGACACCAAACGCCGCGGCCACCATGCGCAGCGTGTCTTCGGCATCCAGCTGGGTGGTGACCAGGTTGCCGATCACCACCTGCTCGCGGTTCAGGCCGTCCAGCAAACCACGCAGCAAGGTGGTCTTGCCAGCTCCGATCTCGCCGGTGATGACGATGAAGCCGTCATTGCGCAGCACCCCATAGTCCAGATAAGCCTTGGCACGGCGATGCTGCTTGGAGCCGAAATAGAAGCTCGGATCCGGGCTCAGCTGGAAGGGTTTGGCGCTCAGGCCATAGAAGGCTTCGTACATCTCAATAGCACCCGGGCGCTCGTGGCGTAAAGGCACCCGCGGCGGCGGGCAGCAGCAAGTTCCAGGGGCGGTTCATGTCAAAACTGTTGCGTCAAGGTCAGCATCAGCGCGTTTTCGTCGTACGGACGCTGAGTGGCCTCAAAGCGGCTGTGGCGATAGCTGGCACTGAACTGAGTTTGCAGGCCCAATTGCAAGGTCCACATCAGATTGGCGCTGTCCAGGGTTGAATCCAAGCTGGCACGCTCACCTTGGTTGTGCTGTCGGACCCATTGCGCGGTAAGACTCTGGGTCGGCGCAAGTCGGTACGTCCAGGCCAGGTTCATGCCCTGCTGCTTCACCATGGAGCTGATGGCCAGATCGTCCTGCGAGACAGCCGGAGCCGATCCCAGTCGCTCGGTGCGGCGCTGGCTCAGCCCAAAAGTAAGCACCGAGCGTTGCAGCGCCCAGGCCCAGTTGAATTGCAGGGCATGACTCAGGGAACTGCTGCTACTCAGGAAGCCCGCCGAGACCGGAGCATCCACGCCCAGTCCAAGGCGAGCCAGTTCCTGCCGCACCAGCAGATCACGGCGCGCTGCATCAGGCTCACGCGAGGCAAACAGGGCAAAGAGTTGGTCGTAGCGTGTCTGCGCCTCTCCAAGCAGGTAGTTCCCCGGCAAATTGACGCTGCGGTTGTAGCTCAGCCCGAGCGTCGAGCGCGGCAGGCGGTGATTGGCGCTGAGGCTGTATTGGTCCGCCGCCAGGCGACGATCCCAATTGAAAGCGACAGACGTGCGAGCACTGGGTTGCCAATTCGCCGAGCCACCGTAGGTATCGGCGGTGCGAGCAAGGCCCTCAAAGAGATTGCTGCGCTCCTGTCCGGCGCGAGCCCCCAGACGCCAATCAACGTCAGGTCGCCAGTTCAAACCGACCAGAGCCAATTCGGTCCGCGTGCTCCGCCCCAGCCGCGGAGTACTGCGCTGGTCGCTGAGATCAAAGGACCAATTCAGCACGCGATCGCGTGCCGGGCTCAGCGTGAGCGCCGTGATGCGTCCGTTGACATCGCCCGCCAAGGTGCCGCGCACCCGCTGGACGGACTGCGTGTGGCGCAGTTGAAGCTGGGCCACCCCGGCCAGACGGACCCGCATCTGCGGGGTCACTGAAAGGCTGCCCACTTCGGAACGATTGGCTCCTGCAGCCGGCTGCGAGCCCACGCTCTGCGTAGCGAACGCAGACAAGGCCTGCTGACCGACATTTCCGTTCACATCCAGGCTGAGATGCTCTGGCAGCAGCGACGCCCGCACACTGGCCTTCAGCTGGTGCTGGATCTGCCGCATGTCGGTATTGGTCTTGATCTTCTTGATGGTGTTCAGGCTGTAATCGACCGCCCCCTGCACGGCACCCCGGTTGGAGCGCCACACCACACCGGGCGACACCATCAAAAGCGCGCCACGATCCTTGGCCGACTGCGTCTCACTACGTGCCAGTTGGTCACTGACCAGCAGACTGGCCCCGAGCTGCATTTGCAACCTGCTGCCGGCCGCCCCTGTGCTGGTGGCCTCTTGTGCCCAGACCGGCATAGCCACAAGACCCAGGGGCGCAAGCCAGCACAGCAGCTCAGCTCGCTTGAGCACCACGGTCCTCATGCTCGTAGCCGTAGCCGTAGCCGTAGCCGTAGCCGTAGCCGTAGCCACCCTGCGCATCGGTGCGAACCTGGTTGAGCACGAGCATCTTCAGGGGATGGGCCTCAATGGTGGCGAGTGCCTGCTGCACGGCCGACTGCGGCGTGGCCTCCGCGGCCACAACCATGACGATTTGCCCCATTTGCGAGGCCAACACCCTGGCTTCAGTCGTCAGCAACAGCGGCGGCGAGTCGAAGATGATGATGCGATCGGGGTAACGCTGGGCCATGTCGTTAAGCAGGTCCCGCATCGATTCACTGGCGAGCAATTCAGTGGCGCGCGGATGTGGCGTGCCACTGGGCAGGAGGCTCAGCTTGTCGACATTGGTCCGCAGCAAGACATCGGACAACTGCGAGCGATCTTCAAGCACGTCCAACAGGCCCGGACCGGGAGGCAGACCAAGCATGCGCAAGAGCGACGGTCGCGCCACGTCGGCATCGACGAGCATCACCGTGTGATCCAGTTCTGCCGCGATGCTCATGGCAAGGTTCAACGAGGTAAAGCTCTTGCCTTCTCCCGCCAGCGCGCTGGTCACCATGATCAGGTTGGCGTGGTTGAGGGTCGTGGCACCTTGCCCGACGGCGTTTTTGATCAAGGGCCGCTTGATGACGCGGTACTGATCCGCGATCAGGCTGCGCGGGGCCGCAGGCGTCAGCAGGCCCATGGCCCCGAGCGCTGCCAAATCCAGCTCAACCTGTTTCGATCGCTGCGGCGCTTCCGTTGAGGGTGCAGGGGGCGTCGCCGTGCCGCGCCCGGATGCTTTCTCCACAGGCGCCTCAACAACAGCAACGGCGGGGGCGACTGCGCTCGGAATGGAGGGGGCTTCGGGAAGGACGACACCGGCCTGGCGCAACTGCTCCAGACGCTGTGCTGCCTGCTCAATCAGACTGGCCATGCTCTGCCCTTTTCCTCAAACAACCGCCTGCCGGGCATTCAGAATCACCAGCGCCAGCGTGGCGAGGCCAAACATGCCAAACAATCCAATCGAACCCCCGATGAAGCGCAGGCGGTCCACCCGCCGACGCCTGATCTCCGCCTGACTGACAAGCCGCGACACAACGCCGAGGATCGGCAATTCGGTCTTGTTGCGCAGCTCGCTCGGCTCGAAAAACACCGGCCGCAACTGACTGGCAGCGAAGGCCGCGAAAACGCCTCCCAGCAAAGTCACCAGCAGGCCGGCACCCAGCAACAAGAAGCGGTTGGGAGCCACCGGCCTCGGAGACACCCGAGGTGGCTCAATCAGGCGGAAATCAGCCACCCCGGCCGCAACGTCCAACTCCCCGGAAATCGCGGCCGATTCACGCCGAGCCACCAAATCTTCGTAATTCTTCTTGTGAATCGCGTAGTCGCGATTGAGCTGGGCCGCCTCCGCCTCGATCTGCGGAGCAGTCCGCATTGCGGACATCGCGGCGGTATAGCGAGACTGGTACTCGGCAACGCGAGCCTTCAGCGAAGCCACCTGCACCTCTGCCGTCGCCAGCATGCGGCTGAGTTCCTGCTGGACGGGGTTGCCGGTTGTGGCGGTCCCGACAGGGTTGTTCATCGCCTGCTTGCGCAGTTCGGCCATTTCCCGGCGCTTCTGTTCTTCGAGTTCTTTGATAAGTCGGCGCACCGAAGTGACGTCGGGATGCTGCTCGGTGTAACGCTGCAGCAGCCCGTCCAGGGTGCGGCGCAACTCAGAGAGACGCGCGTCAATCTCGGGGGTCGACACGGAAATACTCGATTCCTGCAAGATGGAGGCGGTCGTGACATCACCGCCCCGCCCGCGCTCACCTTCCAGTTGCTTCCTTGCCGCATCGCGAGCGTTCTCGGCCTCGCGCAGTTCCAGCTTGGCTCGTTCAAGCTGCGCATTCATCTCGGCAAGGCGCGAAGTCGCATCCTTACCGTCTCCAGCGACCATCTCCAGATTGCGGAGCCGGAACTCCTTGAGCCGTTGCTCCGCCTCTTCCAACTTGGCCTCGTAAGCCTTGATTTGCTCGTTGATGAAAGTGGTTGCGGATGCGGTGTCCTTGCGCGTGGCGCCCAACGAACTCTCCACGAAGATGGACACCAAGGACTGCACCACCCGCTTGGCCACTTCCGGATTCGGATCGTTGTAAGCCAAGGTGTAAAGGTTGTCACGGCCTGTCGTCGAGATGGACAAGGTCTTCATCAGGTGCTCGATCTGCGCCTCGGCCTGCACCTTGGTTTGCTTCTTCAGGTCCAAGTCCGCCATGCGCACCAGCTTTTCAACGTTGGGTCGCGTGATCAGGGTGCGACTGAGCATCGTCACCTGTTGCTCGACATTCGGCTGCACCGCCATGCCCGACATCAGCGGCTTCAGGATGGACTGGGTGTCCACATAGATCCGTGCACTCGACTCGTAGCGATTGGGCACGACAAAAGCAACCACCAACGCGATCACGCCCAACAACCAAGACAGGCCAAGGCCGATCCAGCGGTACTTCCATACCCGCCGGAACACCCCAAACAATTGGGCCAACAAGAGGTCCATGCTTTTCCGACGCTCGGGTTAGAAGAAGCTCTGCGGAATGATCAGGATGTCTCCCGGACGCATTTCCACATTGGCACTGACATCTCCGCGCTTGATCAAGTCCTTCAAGCGAACCGAGTACTGCTTACCGGCGTCACTCGTGCGCAGAATCGTGGCGCCATTGCCATCGGCGAAGTCAGTCAGCCCCCCGACGGCAATCATCACGTCCAACAGCGTCATCTTCTGCTTGTAGGGCAGGAACTGGGGACGCGCGGCCTCACCCACGACTCGGATCTGCTCGCTATAGGGCCCCACGAAATTCGTCACCATGACGGTCACGACGGGATCCCGCACATACTTGCCCAGTTGCTTCTCTACCTCACGCGCCACTTCCTTGGAGTTCTTGCCCTGCACGAGCAATTCATCCACCAAGGGCGCAGAAATCTTGCCGTCCGGACGTACGGGCACCGCCATGGAAAGTTCCGGATTGCGCCAAACAACGATATTGAGGCTGTCGCCTGGCCCGATGACGTAGCTGTAGTCCTCCACCGCCGCAGCAGCCGGCGCAGGCGGATGCGCACCTGAAGAAGCGCAGCCCGAAAGCTGCAGCGCGAGTGCCAAACCAGTTGCCCATCCCAGGGCCCGAAGCAATGAGTTCATCTGAAGCGCTTTCATTCTCAGCAAGTCCGAAATTGGACTCGGCAACGGGCAAGCCGCCATGCCTGTGCATAAGCCCGCGGGATCATGCCATAGGGGGTATCGCCATCTGCGCGAGCCCCCTTGATCCGAGGGATCTTTGAAGCCGCCTCAAAGCCCGGCTTTCAGCGCCTTCCAGCGCGCTTGCAGAGGTGGCGCAAGCGTCGCCAAGTCAATGCGCTCCAACTCGGCGCGCGCTACGTCTTTTTGACCCGAACGCGCCAAGTACTCCACCAAGTGGAGACGATGCAACATGATGCTTGGCTCGGCATCAACGGCGCGCCGCTGAGCGGCCAAGGCCACTTCCCATTCCTTTCGCGCAGCATGGACGGCTGCCAAGGTGTCCAGTACCGCAGCCGAGCGAGGCGCAATTGCAATCGCTCGCTGAACATTCGCTAGCGCATCCGGCTTGCCCAGGCGCATCTGCGTCCAGGCCAAGTTGTTCAACGCCACCACGTTCCCCGGCTGTTCGCCCACAAGCTCTTGGAACAGGCGCTCGGCCTGCACAAGGTCTTGGGCCTCGATGGCCTGCTGGCCCAAAAAGGATTTGAAGGCCGCGTCACCGGGCCGCCGCTTCAGCCATTCCGCAGCAAACCGAGCGGCGTCCGTCCGTTCACCACCCGCCACCAATGCAGTGTGCAACTGCATTGCGGTGCGGACGTCTTCGCGCTTTTCCAGCGCGGTCTGGAATGCCGCAGCGGCGGCCTTGGGCCGGCGGCTCCTGCGCTCAATTTCACCAGTCAACAACCAGCCAGATGCCATCGCTGGATGCCGCTTTTGCAGACTGCTCGCCAACGCGCGCGCATCGTCGAACTTGCCCTCCGCCATCAGGAGGTCGGCCAAGGCCATGTAGGCTGGCGTGAAGTCGTCACGAACAGAAAGAGCCCGCTGAAGATGCGCCTTGGCTTCGCTGGCGTTCTTTTGCGACAAGCTCAGCTCAGCCATGCGCATGTAGGCCATAGGGGAATTTGGATGCAGGCTGGCCATACGCGTAGCGGCCGCCTGCGCTTGCCCGATGTCACCCGCCTGCTGATGCGCAATTGACAGGAGTTCCAGGAACTCGGCATCACCAGGGAAAGCAACTGCTGCCTGCTGCGCTGCACCCACCGCTTCCTTGAACTGATTGGCTGCCAACATCGCGCGAATCAGGGCCAAGCGCGGCTGGACCTCGCCGGGGTGCCGTTTGCTGACCTCCGCCGCGAGCGTCACCAGTTCCACCGCGCTCGCGCCACCCTCCGCACGCAACTGCAGCACGGCGAGATCGGCAGACAATGACCCAGTGCTGACCTGCGCCAATTGCTGGAATCGCCGCACAGCCGCCTCGCGCTGGCCAGCACGCACATCCAGATCCGCCAACGCAGACACCGCCGGAACCAGGTCAGGCTTGGTCTGGAGTGCCCGCTCAAAGTGCTTTCGCGCCAGAGCTTGATCTCCTCTGGCCAACTCCACCCGCCCTCGCAGCAGGTGCGGCAGCGGACTGGCTTTGAGCTTGGCTTCAAGCTCGTCAATCGCCAGCAATGCCTCGGGGTGCAACTGGCGTGACATGCGCAGAGTCACCAGTGCCAACTCCGCCACCACGCCGGCATCAGCCTGGGCAATCTCGCGCAAGGCCGCTTCTGTAGCAGGCAAGCCTGCACGGTCAAACTGGGCCAAGGCCCAAGCCGTGCGAGCGCGCGGGTCGCGCGGATCTTGCTGGGCCGCCTGCTGAAACAGCTTGGATGCGGCCGCGGTGTCTCCGACTTGCAGATAGGCTTCCGCCGCTGTGAGCCTGGCCTCATTCGGCAGGTCGCCGCGATCCAATAGCGGGCGCAAAGTCATCAAGCTGCGCTGTGGATCCCCAAGCTGCAACTGGCTACGCGCCAGCAACACGCGTGTCGCAAGCTGGAACTCACTGCCGCTGAGTGCACGACCAAGATGGCTGGCCGCCTGCAAGAAGTTGCCACGCTGGTACTCGATGACGCCAGCCAATCTCGCAAAACTCGGTTCAGCAGGTGCCAGTTTGAGCAAAGCCTGGATCTTTTGATGTGCAGCGGCCAGTTCACCCTTTTGCGCGTCCAGCGAGGCCGCAATGAACAGCGTGGCCAGTTGCCTCGGATGATGGCGCTGCATCAGCTCCAAATAGGCCTGCGCAGCGGACCAATCCTTGGCATGCGCGGCAAGCAAGGTCGACATCCCCAGGGCATCCAAGTTGGCAGGCTCGACCGCCAGAACCTGGCGATAGGCAGACTCGATCTCCTCGCGGGACCGCCCGAGCATGGACAGCAACACCGCCCGGAATAGCCCAGCCTCAGAAAACTTTGGATTCTTCGTGAGCAGCGAGTCCACCCGCTCCAACGCACCTTTTCGATCCCCTCCCGCCGCCAGCAAGCGCGCCTCCACGAGCCGCGCGCTGCCATTCTCCGGATCGCGCTTCAGAGCCGCTTGCACCGCTTCGCCAGCCAATTCGAGCTTGCCGCGAGCACCATGTGCCATCGCAATAGCCGCCTTCAGCTCAGCCTGACCAGTATGGCTCTGCAAACTCTCCTGCCCCAGCTCGGTCAGCAGCCGATCCACATTACCGGCCTTCAGCATGGCCTGAGCGAGTCTGGGCACCACATCTTCAGTTCGGTACCCTGCCTCCCTCAGTTTGCGCAGTTCGATCTGCGCCCCCACTGCATCCCCAGACTCAAGCAACGCCACGCCAAGAAGGTACCTGGCCTCCTGCAGCGCAGGATCCGCCTGGAGCGCCGACTTGAGCCGAATGATGGCCTGGGGCCTTTCGGACTGCTCCAAATGCGACTTGGCCTTGCTCAACTGCTGCTCAGCGGACTCCTGAACGCAGCCACCGACCAGAGCGGCGGCAAAAGCAAAGGGAAGCAGCGTTGCCGGGTGCCGGCGAAAAAAATTGGGCATGGGCGGTTGGTACCGGTTCTAGTGCATTGCCGAGGAGCGGCTTCTTCTGGCCGCATTGCTGCGACCACCGAATCGACTGTAGTGCAAGCCCACCGGCTTCTTAGGGTTTGCAGACCGCTCGGAACTAGGTCGTCCCTCGCTAGATTCAGACAATAAGCCGATGCAACAGACACACGACACCAATTCCCTGACCGACCAAGCCTTCGAGGCATGGCGCGATCTGTTGGGAGATGGGCAAGTTGACGGCCCACAGGAGGCGAGCCGCCGCTATGGCATGGACACCACGGGCAGCCAACGGCGACTCGCCGGCGCGCTTCGAGTCGTGACCGAGGCTCAAATTCAACAAGTCCTGCGAATTGCCAACCAGCACGGGCGCCGACTGCACCCCATCTCAACGGGACGGAACTGGGGCTATGGCACTGCGCTGCCGTCAGGTCAGGACTGCACCCTGATTGATCTGGGCGGCATGCGAAAAATCCTTCATTTCGACCGAAGGTTTGGCGTCGTCACTTTGGAGCCCGGCGTCACCCAGGAAGACTTGGCGCGGTTCCTGGACAGCGAGGGGCTGCCCTACCTTGTACCCGTCACCGGCGCCGGCCCGAAGTGCAGCGTGCTGGCCAACGCCCTGGAACGCGGCTACGGCGTGACCCCGTACACCGATCACTTTGGCGCCGTCACCGACCTGCGCGCCGTGATGCCAGATGGCCGCCTGTATCAGGGCATGCTTAGTGAGGCCGCCGGCCCGGAACTGGGGCGGTTGTTCCGATGGGGCGTTGGCGCCTACACGCAAGGACTGTTCAGCCAGAGCGGCATCGGCATCGTGACCCAGATTTCGATTGCACTTGCGCCCCGCCCCGAATGCTTGATGGCTTGCTTGTTCAGCGTGCCCCGCGAAGACTTGCTTGGGGCTGCCGTAGAGGCCATTCAGCAGGCCAATCAACGCCTGGGCGGCACTCTCGGGGCCATCAACTTGATGAATCGCCACCGCATGCTATCAATGTCGGCGCCATACCCCTGGGACCACCTTGGCCCAGATGGTCTAATCCCCAGCGCTGTGCTCGAGGAAATGGGCCGGCGCTACCACATTGCGCCCTGGACGGGGTTCGCAACACTCTATGGCTCTAGGAGGATGGTCCGCGCCGCACAGGACGAGTTGCGATCCCTGCTCAAAGGGTTTGCCACGCGCGTCCTTTTCATCACGCCGCAGCGGGCCCAGTCCCTTGCCCGCTTAGCACGCCTCATTCCAGGTCGCGCTGGAAATGGACTGCAACGACTGACAGGCACCCTGGCGAAATCACTCGAACTGGTCGCAGGCAGACCCAACCACACCGCGCTGCCCCTCGCGTACTGGCGCAAACGCGGTGAGCCGCCCGCCGGCTCCGACTTGGATCCCGGTCAAGATGGCTGCGGCCTCATGTGGTACGCCCCCTTGGTACCGATGCACAGCGACGCCACACGCGACTACGCAGACTTTGTCCACCAAACTATGCGCCCGCTCGGCATCGAACCCCTGATCACCTTCACCAGCTTAGGCGACCGGCTATTTGACAGTACCGTCCCCATCCTTTTTGATCGAGCAGATGAGAGCGCCTGCCGGCGTGCGGAGGTTTGCCTGCTGCAGTTGGTAAGCAAGGGGCGTGAGCGGGGGTTTTTCCCGTACCGACTGCCAATCAGCGCCATGGGCCTGCTTCGCGAATTCGCACCTACTGCCAGTGAATTCAATCGCAGACTGCATCAGCTTCACGATCCGAGCGATCTGTTGGCGCCGGAACGCTACCGGTGACCAACCGAGACGAAATCAGTCGGAGCCATCAGGCACTTCAACCATAGGCCAAAGAGCCGGCCGCAAAAAACAAGGCGCTGTTCGCGTTAACTGATGATGTTCAGACTCCCAGAGCCAAGTCCAGCAGTGATGCTGGTTTGGCGCCGGCCTGGGCATTGCGGTCCAGCGCACGAAACCAGCCCAGGTAGTGCTCCAGATATGACGTCGCCACGTCGTTAAAGCGACGCATCCAAGTCTTGAAGCGCGAGTGGTATGCGTTGACGTTCTGGATGTGCCAGGCACCTCGACGTCTCTCGCCCTTGGAGATGTTGACGGCCTTGTGCTCCAGCTCCAGTTCGCGTGCGGCTGCCGCCTGCGTGCCGCTGCCATCGGTGCACAGCACTGCGTCGGCGGCTAGCGCCAGCGCAAACACCTGTTTCACTGCCGCCTTGCTGCGGTCGGGCAACACGAAGTCGGTCGTCGCGCCGCTGCGGTCGCGCAGCACCAGAACGGGCACCTGTTCGTCGGACAGTCCCCGCTTGGCAGCCCGTCCGCCGTGGCGCCTGGCTTGGCGACACTGTTCTGCCAGCAAGCGGGCTTGCCCCTTGAAAGAGCGCAATTGGTAGGTCTCATCAGCCTCCGTCACGCCCTGCAGCCCATTGGCCTTGACGCTCTTGGTCCGACTCAGGAAGCGGTGGCGCCACCGAAACGCCGTGGTGCGATGCACCTGCAACCGCACGGCCGACTTGCGTACGCTCAGGCCCGAAGCCAGCACCTCGGTCTGCACCATCCAGCGTTCGCGGTGGCGCAACCGAGCCAGAGGCGTGCCGCTCAGGGCATTGAAGCTGCGGCCGCAGTCGCGGCACTTGTAGCGTTGCCGACCATCCGCATGGCCATTGCGCACCACGTGAAGCCCCTGGCAGTGCGGACACTCGGGGTGCCGGCTGCGCCGGCGCAGCATCGCGGCCTCAACGCCATCTCAGCGGTCACGACATCCAAGCACTGGCGAAGCTGCAAGCGCTGTTCAGCACTCAGGCGGCCCAGGCAAGCCAGCCAGGAGGTCCATCGTCGTCTCGCATCGAGGGCTCCAGGCCCCACCGAGGGGCTTCGCCTCAAGCACCCACGCCGACTGGCTCACCAGGTGAGCCATCATCAGTTAACGCGAACTGCGCCAAATGCAAAAGAGCCCGACGGCTCTTTTGCACTGGAGCAACCGGAGTTGCTTTGAAGCGATTACTTGGCGCGCTTGCGGCTGACCACACCCGCCCCCAACAGACCCAAGCCGATCAACGCCAGCGAGGTCGGTTCGGGGACCGACGAACCAAACAGGTTGCCGGTACCCGACATATCGACCACGGTGCTCCCAGAGTGCGGGAAGGTCAGTGAAGTCGAGAAAAAGAAGTCAGTCCCATTGGGGCGAGTGTTGGTGTCGAAATTGGCGGCAGCCATACCACCAGTTACGTCCAAGAAGCCCAGACCGGACAGGATCACATTGCCGAAGTTCGTGCCTTGGAAGACGCCGTTATTTGCCAAGCTCAGCCACAAATTGCCGTCGCCGGTATTCGCCGAGGTCAGAGCCAAGTAGTTGGCCGGATTGGCAATCTCGGGCGAGTGATCGACGTAGAACTTAACCCAGCCGCCGGTGTAGCTGACGGTAGCACCGATGCCGGGGATGATTTGGCCACCGATGGGCGAGAAACCACCAAATTGGAAGGTCAGTTCGCAGCCCGGGCAAAACGCGCCCTGTGC
Organism: Inhella sp.; assembly: GCF_041912635.1. Lineage (GTDB taxonomy): Bacteria > Pseudomonadota > Gammaproteobacteria > Burkholderiales > Burkholderiaceae_C > Inhella. The sequence continues at coordinate 102,303 of NZ_JAYRMO010000006.1, read as the reverse complement.
AGTACCGTTCATGGCCGTCAGAATGCCGAAACCAGTCAGTTCACCGGTGACGGTATTGATCTTTTGGCGCATGTTCACCGCCTGACCCGAATAGTCGGTCGGCGCATCCGGATCCCAATTCACACCACCCACGTTGATGGTGCTCGCGAAGCTGGTTGCCCCGGCCAGAGCCAAGGCAGCAGCCACTGCGGTCTTCTTGATCACGTTCATTTGAAAGCTCCTGTCTAGCTACTGAGGGGCAACATGCCCTCCCTCGCTGCATTCTTAGCAGGTCTCATGCCAGCCCCATCGCTAGGGTGATAAGTTATTGATTTAAAAAGCGATAGCTCAGCGCTTGACTGATTGATCCCACGGCCGCACCGAGAACTGTCAAACTTTTCGACACTCGCAATCGATGGATGACTTCAGCGCAGTGCGGCAAGCGGATGGACCTTTCCGGCCCACGGATCTTCAAACATGGCCCCAATCACCCGGTGATCCAGTTCGGATGGCGTCGAAGGAAGCCAGCGCGGGCGATGGTCTTTGTCAATCGCCAGTGCCCGAATCCCCTCAACAGTTTCGCAATGCTCGTCACGCCAGGCAGGCTCGAAGCACCAATGAACCAGATTGCGCTCGAGACGAAGGTCATCGGCCAAACCGATACGACGGCCTCGTCGGATCAGTTCCAGGCTGATGGCCATCGCCAAGGGCGAGCTTTTGGCCAGTTGGGCGAGCACCCGTGCGGACCAATCGGAATGCTCGTTCTGAAGCGACAGCAACAACTCTTGCAGGTTGGTCGCACCAAAGTGAAGGTCAATGCGCTCTCGTTCGGCCAGGTGCAGGGCATCGGGAGCCACGTCCGCACGCTCCATCACGGTCGCGATCACGCGTTCGGCAGTGCTCTGCGACTCATGACGCAGAGCCGCGATCAGCCCGCTCAACTCATCGCCGCGCACATACACATCGCCCAACCCGAAAGCGATGGCGTCCCCCGCGCCTAGCACCTGCCCAGTAAGTGCCAGCCATTCGCCCAAATGCCCTGGGCACTGCGCGAGGAACCAACCGCCGCCCACATCAGGAAACAGGCCGATGTGCACCTCGGGCATGGCGAGCTTGCTGCGTTCGGTTAGCACGCGCAGTCGGGCTCCCTGGCTGATGCCCATGCCACCACCCATCACGATGCCGTCCATCAGGGCGATGTAGGGCTTGGGATAGTTGTGGATCTCGTAGTTCAGCGCGTACTCCTCGGTGAAGAAGTCACCGAGTGCCTTGTCCTTGGCCTTGGCGGCAGCGTGAAAGAAACGGATGTCGCCACCCGCACAGAAGGCCGGGGGCTTGCCCTCGCGGCCGGCGCCCAGCACGACGACGGCTTCGATCCGCGAATCCTCGGCCCAGGCATTCAGCAGGGTTCGCAGGTCGCGGATCATGGCCAGCGAGAGCGCATTCAGAGCCTGGGGCCGGTTCAAGGTAATGATGCCCAGCACGCCATTGACCTCGGCCAGGATCTGGCCTTCGCTGCCCAGGGGGGGGATCAGGGATGGGGTGTCACTCATGCCAGAGGCTCCAGCGCCGGGCGGCGGCGCAGCTCGTTCAGAAACAAGGCCGTGAGCACCAGGCTGCCCCCGGCCAGGGTATTTGGCCCCGGTGCCTCGCCAGCCAGCCACCAAACCCAGGCGACGCCGAACAGCAGCTCCAACTGCCCCAGCAGGGAGAGTTCGGTGGCACTGAGCACGCGCGCCAGATGGACGACGAGCACGCACGGCAGCGCCAGCTGAAACATGCCCAGAAAGCCCAGCCAGGCCATGTCGACACCCGAGGCATGGAAAGGCCAGGCCAGAGGCAGTGTCAGCAGTGCCGAAGCCAGTCCGCCAAGTGCCACGGCGTGCGGGAGCGACACCGTGCCGCTGCTCCGCCCGAAGCGTTGCAGAACGATCCAGTTGGTGGAGGCTGCAATCGGCACCGCGAGCGCCACCAAGGCACCCAAACCCGGCTTCGCATCGCCGCCGAACATCCACGCCACGCCCGCGCAGGCCAGCAAGACAGCCAGCCCGGTGCGCAACGCCATGGGCTGCTTCAGCACCACCCAGGCCAACACTGCCGTCATCAAGGGGCCAAGCGACATGACGACCAGCACCTGGGCCACGGGGCTGATGCTCACGGCGACCATGAAGGCCGTAAACATCACCGCCCAGCAGGCGCCCGAAGCCCAGAGCGCCTTGCTCGGGTGAAGCAGCGGCGCCAGACCCGCCCTCCCCTCGCGCAAGCCCCACCACAGCAAAAGCGTGAGTGCGGTGAAGGCAGAGCGCCAGAAGGTCACTTCAAAGGGACGCGCGCTCTCCAGTTGACGGCTGACGATGCCCGCGCTGCTCCACAGCAGGGTCACCAACACCATCAGCAGCAGCGCGCGGCGGTGGCTCATGGGCCGACGCGTCAGCCTGCAGCGTTTTCGCGCGCCATGCGCTTGCGCTCGTGCTCGACCAGATAGCGCTTGCGCAGGCGCACGCTCTTGGGCGTGATCTCGACCAGTTCGTCGTCCTCGCAAAACTCGACGCCGTATTCCAGGGTCAGGTCGATCGGGGGCGTGATCTTGATCGCGTCTTCCTTGCCACTGACGCGGAAGTTGGTCAGCTGCTTGGTGCGCGTGGCGTTGACGACCAAGTCGTTGTCGCGGTTGTGGATGCCGACGATCATGCCCTCGTACACCGGGTCACCGGCCTTGACGAACATGCGGCCGCGGTCGTCCAGCTTGCCCAGGGCGTAGGTGAAGATTTCACCTGCGTCCATCGAGATCAGAACGCCGTTCTTGCGGCTGCCGATGTCGCCCTTGTGCGGCTCGTAACCGTCGAAGATATTCGAGATCAGGCCCGAGCCGCGCGTCAGGTTGAGGAACTCGTTGCTGAAGCCGATCAGGCCGCGCGCGGGGATGCGGTACTCAAGGCGGACGCGACCACGGCCGTCCGGCTCCATATTCACCAGCTCACCCTTGCGCTCGCCCAGCGCCTGCATCACGCCACCCTGATGGGCTTCCTCGATGTCGGCGGTCACCAGCTCGATCGGCTCGCAGCGCACGCCGTCGATGTCCTTGAACACCACGCGCGGCTTGCCGACGGCCAGTTCGAAGCCCTCGCGGCGCATGTTCTCAATCAGGATGGTCAGGTGCAGTTCACCGCGGCCCATCACTTCGAACACGCCGTCCTCGCTAGTCTCTTTGACGCGCAGGGCCACATTGCTCTGCAGTTCCTTCTGCAGGCGGTCCCAGATCTGGCGGCTGGTGACGAACTTACCCTCACGACCGGCCAGCGGCGAGGTGTTGACGCAGAAGTTCATCGTCAGCGTCGGCTCGTCGACCTTGAGCATCGGCAGCGGTTGCGGGTTGGCCGGGTCGGTCACGGTCACACCCATGCCGATGTCCTCGATGCCATTGATCAGCACGATGTCGCCGGGGCCGGCTTCCTGCACCATCATGCGGTCCAGGCCCTTGAACTTCAGCACTTGGTTGATGCGACCCTTGGCGGTCTTGCCGTCCGGGCCTTCCATCACCAGCACGTCCATGCCGGGCCTGATGGTGCCCTGGTTGATGCGGCCCACGCCGATGCGTCCGACGTATGAGGAATAGTCCAGCGAGCTGATCTGCATTTGCAGCGGCGCGCTCTCCTCGCCCTCGTGCGGCTGCACATGGCGCAGGATGGTCTCGAACAAGGGGGCCATCGAATCGCCCCACTTCTCGCCCGGCTCGCCCTCTTCCAACGAGGACCAGCCATTGATGCCCGAGGCGTAGACGACCGGGAAGTCGAGCTGCTCGTCGGTGGCACCGAGCTTGTCGAACAGATCGAAGGCGGCATTGATGACGGCGTCGGGCTTGGCGCCCGGCTTGTCGACCTTGTTCACGACCACGATCGGGCGCAGGCCCAGGGCCAGGGCCTTCTTGGTCACGAAGCGGGTCTGCGGCATCGGACCTTCCTGGGCGTCGATCAGCAGCACCACACCGTCCACCATCGAGAGCGCACGCTCGACCTCACCGCCGAAGTCCGCGTGGCCCGGGGTGTCGACGATGTTGATGTGCGTGCCTTCCCAGCTCACTGCGCAGTTCTTGGCCAGGATGGTGATGCCGCGTTCCTTTTCGATCGCGTTGCTGTCCATCACGCATTCCTCGACCTGCTCGTGCGCAGCGAAGGTGCCGGACTGGCGCAGCAGCTGGTCGACGAGGGTGGTCTTGCCATGGTCCACGTGGGCAATGATGGCGATGTTGCGGATTTGCTTGTTGCTCATGGCAGTTCTCAGGTCAGTGATACGGGGCCAGCGAGCAGGGTCTGCAGCTCGATGGGGCTGAGCAGTCGCTCAGGAATCAGTTCGCCGCCAGCAATGCGGGCGGAGCCAAGGAAGGCCTTGGGTTCGGGGCCGAAGGCACGCACCCGCGCAGAGGGCGCGAGCGCAGTGCGGCGGCGGATGCCGGCCAGCAGCTTGCCGGCGTTCTCGGCGTCCAGGCGCACCAGCGGGCAGTCGTCCAGCAGCAGATCGGGCGGCAGCAGATGACTCAGCCGGGCCGTGTCATCTTCCGCTTCGAGCTGCTCCAGGGTCACGGCCTGGGCCAGATGCAGCGGGCCGCTGTGGGTGCGGCGCAGCGCGCTCAGGTGCGCGCCGCAGCCCAGCAGTTCGCCAAGGTCCTCGGCCAGGGTACGGATGTAGGTGCCCTTGGAGCAGCGCACGGCAAGCTGCATCGTCTCGCCATCCTGTGACAGCAGGTCGAGCGCGTGGATGGTGACGCGGCGCGGTTCGCGCTCCACCGTCTTGCCCTGACGCGCCAGCTCGTACAGCGCCTTGCCCTCGTGCTTGAGCGCCGAATGCATGGGGGGCACCTGCTCGATCTCGCCCCGCAGCCGCTGCAAGGCCGCCTGCAGTTGCTCAGGCGTGAAACAAATCGCACGCTCGCGCAGCACCTCGCCTTCGCGGTCGCCGGTGGCCGTGGTCTGTCCCAGGCGCAGCGTCGCGACATAGGCCTTGTCGGCCTCCAGATTGAGCTGGCTGAACTTGGTGGCCGCGCCGAAGCACAGGGGCAGCAGGCCGGTGGCCAGCGGGTCCAGGGTCCCGGTATGGCCGGCCTTCTCCGCGCGCAGCAGGCGCTTCACCTTCTGCAGCGCGTCGTTGCTCGACAGGCCCAGCGGCTTGTCAAGCAGCAGCACGCCATGCAGGGCACGGCGCGGCAGGCGCGGGCGGGGGGTGGCGTGCATCAGTCCTCGCGGTCCTCGTCAGCATCAAGCGCGCGCGTGCGATTGGCCTGCTGGATCAGCGCGTTCATCTCCGCCGCCCGCTCGGTGCTGTGGTCGAAGTGGAAATGCAAGGTCGGCACGGTGTGGATCTGCAGCCGCTTGAACAGGCCGTTGCGCAGGAAGCCAGCGGCCTCATTCAGCGCCTCCGCCGTGGCGTCGGGCGAGCCCACCAGCAAGGTGAAGAACACCTTGGCATGGGCGTAATCGGGCGTGACCTCGACGGCCGAGATCGTCAGCATGCCGATGCGCGGATCCTTGAGCTCGCGGATCAGCTCGGCCAGATCGCGCTGGATCTGGTCGGCGACGCGGAAGCTGCGGTTGGGGGTGGACTTCTTGTGGCGCATGAGCGGTTCTCCTGGATGGACAAAGCCCCGACCGGCACTGCCGGTCGGGGCTTGTCGCGAATCCTGCTACCGGCTTACAGGGTTCGGGCGACTTCCTTGACTTCGAAGAATTCGAGCTGGTCGCCTTCGTGGATGTCGGTGTAGTTCTTGAGCTTCACACCGCACTCGAAGCCTTCCTTGACTTCCTTGACGTCGTCCTTGAAGCGCTTGAGCGAATCCAGCTCGCCGGTGTAAATCACCACGTTGTCGCGCAACAGGCGGAAGCGCGCATCGCGCTTGACCGTGCCATTGGTGACCATACAGCCTGCGATGGTGCCGATCTTGGTCGCCACGATGACGTTGCGGATCTCGGCCGTGCCCAGGATCTCCTCGCGCTGCTCAGGAGCCAGCATGCCGCTCATGGCTGCCTTGACATCGTCCACCGCGTCGTAGATGACGTTGTAGTAGCGCAGGTCCACGCCATTGCTCTCGGCGAGCTTGCGCGCACCGGCGTCGGCACGGGTGTTGAAACCGATGACCACCGCCTTGGAGGCAATCGCCAGGTTGATGTCGGTCTCGCTGATGCCGCCGACCGCCGAGTGGACGATCTGCACGCGCACCTCCTCGGTGCTGAGCTTGAGCAGCGAAGCGGCCAGCGCTTCCTGCGAACCCTGCACGTCCGCCTTGACGATCAGCGCCAGGGTCTGGGCCTCGCCCTTACCCATGTTCTCGAACATGTTCTCGAGCTTGGCGGCCTGCTGCTTGGCCAGCTTCACGTCGCGGTACTTGCCGGCACGGAAGGTGGCGATTTCACGGGCGCGGCGCTCGTCGCCCAGCACCATGAACTCATCACCAGCACGCGGCACGTCCGACAGGCCCTGGATCTCCACCGGAATGGAAGGACCCGCCTCGTTGGCAGCCTTGCCGTCCTCGTCAAGCATGGCGCGCACGCGGCCGAAAGTGGAACCGGCCAGCACCACGTCACCGCGCTTGAGCGTGCCGCTCTGCACCAGCACCGTGGCCACCGGGCCGCGGCCCTTGTCCAGCTTGGCTTCAATGACCAGGCCCTTGGCCATGGATTCGACCGGAGCGGTCAGTTCCAGCACCTCGGCCTGCAGCAGCACCTGTTCGAGCAGGCTGTCGATGCCCTCGCCCGTCTTGGCCGACACCGGCACGAAGGGCGAATCGCCACCGTACTCTTCCGGCACCACTTCCTCGCCCACCAGCTCCTGCTTGACGCGGTCGAGGTTGGCACCGGGCTTGTCGATCTTGTTGATCGCCACCACCAGCGGCACATTGGCGGCCTTGGCGTGGTGGATGGCTTCCTTCGTCTGCGGCATCACGCCGTCGTCCGCCGCCACGACCAGGATCACCAGGTCGGTGGCCTTGGCGCCGCGGGCCCGCATGGCCGTGAAGGCCTCGTGACCCGGGGTGTCCAGGAAGGTGATGACGCCACGCGGCGTTTCGACGTGATAGGCGCCGATGTGCTGCGTGATGCCGCCCGCCTCGCCCGCGGCCACACGGGCGCGGCGGATGGTGTCCAGCAGCGAGGTCTTGCCGTGGTCGACGTGACCCATGACGGTCACGACCGGGGGACGCGGCAGGGCCTCGTATTCCTTCTCGGCGGCGTCTTCCTCCAGGAAGGCGTCCGGGTCATCCAGCTTGGCCGCGAAGGCCTTGTGGCCCATTTCCTCGACCACGATCATGGCCGTTTCCTGGTCCAGCGCCTGGTTGATGGTGACCATCTGACCCAGTTGCATCAGCTTCTTGATGACCTCGGCGGCCTTGACCGACATCTTGTGCGCCAGGTCGGCCACCGTGATGGTCTCGGGGATATGCACTTCCTGGATCACCGGCTCGGTCGGCGCCACGAAGTTCGACTGGCCTTCGCCACGGTCGCCACGGCGGCCGCCCTTCGGCGCCTTCCAGCCCGGCGTACCGCGGCCGGCTCCGGCCGTGGTGTCGCCGCGGGTCTTCAGGCCGCGCTTCTTGGCCGCATCGTCGGCCCAGCTGCTGCTGAGCTTCTCGCTCTTGACGGACTTCTTGTCGCCTGGCTTGGCGGCGCCTGCATTGGCTGCCGGGGCCGGCGCACCGGCCACGCCCGGCTTCTTGTGCAGGGTGCCCTTGATGCCCGGGGCTTCGGCCGGCTTGGGTTCTTCCGGCTTCTTCGCCACCAGCACCTTCTTGGGTGCGTTCATCATGGCGCGAATGGCCGCAGCCTCGGCTTCGGCCGCCTTGCGGCGACGATCCAGCTCGGCCGCCTTGGCTGCCGTCTCGGCCGTGATGTCGGCCGCCTTGACCACACGCAGCGCGGGTTTGGGCGCCTCGACCGGCGCCGGCGCCGGGGCTGCTGCTTCCACCTTGGGTTCGGGCTTGGCCTCAACCTTGGCTTCAGGCTTGGTCTCCGCCGTGGCCTCGGGCTTGGCCTTGGCGCTCTTGGCGCTCTTGGCGGCTTCGGCCTCTGCCTGCGCCGCCGCCAGAGCGGCCTCGGCCGCAGCCTTGGCGGCAGCTTCCGCAGCGGCACGCTCTTCGGCCGCCTTGAGCTCGGCTTCTTCGCGAGCACGGGCTTCCGCCTCGGCACGCTCACGGGCCTGACGCTCCAGCTCCGCCTGCTCGCGCGCCAGCGCTTCGGCCTGGGCACGTGCCTCTTCCTCGCGGCGCGCCAGCTCGGCGGCTTCCAGCGCAGCCGTCTCGTCGGAGGCCGGGCCGTCGTCACGCTTCACGAACACACGCTTCTTGCGCGTCTCGACCGTGATGGTGCGCGCCTTGCCGCTGGCGTCGGCCTGCTTGATCTCGGTGGTCGACTTCTTGACCAGGGTGATCTTCTTGCGGTCCGCACCGGCCGTGCCGTGGGACTGGCGCAGGTGTTCAAGCAGGCGTTCCTTGTCGCCTTCGGTCAGCGCATCGGCCGCCGAGGCCTTGGGTACGCCGGCAGCCTGCAGCTGCTCAAGCAGCGTGCTGGCCGGGCGGTTGAGCTCGGCGGCAAATTGAGCGACGGTGGTCACAGCCATCTGGGGAATCCTTGGGGTGTCTTGGTGCGGTAGCAGTTAGGTCGGGTGCAGGGCTTGGATTACGCAAACCAGTGTTCGCGTGCCTTCAGGATCAGCGCCTTCGCGCCTTCCTCGGCCATGCCGGTCATCTCGACCAACTCGTCCACCGCCAGATCGGCCAATTCATCTCGGGTATGCACACCGCCGCCGGCCAGCTTGGCCAGCAGGTCAGGGGTGATGCCCTCGAGGTCACGCAGATCCTGCGAAACCTCCTCGACCGATTCCTCGCGCGCGATTTCCATCGTCAGCAGCGCATCCTTTGCACGTGCGCGCAGCTCGTGCACGGTGTCTTCGTCGAAGCTCTCAATCTCCAACATTTCGGCCAGCGGCACATAGGCCACCTCCTCCAGGCTGGTGAAACCTTCGGCGATCAGGATGTCGGCGACTTCCTCGTCGACATCCAGCTTCTCGATGAACAACTTGCGCGCACCGCCGTCTTCCTCGGCCTTGCGCGCGGCCGATTCCTCGGCCGTCATGATGTTGATGCGCCAGCCGGTCAGCTCCGATGCCAGACGCACGTTCTGGCCGCCGCGGCCGATGGCGATGGCGAGGTTTTCCTCATCGACCACCACATCCATCGCATGACGCTCCTCGTCCACCACGATGGACGAGACATTCGCCGGTGCCAGCGCGCCAATCACGAACTGCGCCGGGTCCTCGCTCCACAGCACGATGTCGACACGCTCGCCCGCCAGCTCATTGGTGACTGCAGTGACGCGCGAACCCCGCACGCCCACACAGGTGCCGATCGGATCGACGCGGCGGTCATGCGAGACGACCGCGATCTTGGCGCGGCTGCCGGCATCGCGGGCGCAGCTCTTGATCTCCAGGAGGCCCTGCTCGATCTCCGGCACTTCCTGGGCAAACAGCTCCTTCATGAAGTCACCGTGGGCACGCGACAGCATGATCTGCGGGCCGCGCGCGGTCGGGTCGATGCCCAGCAGCACGGCGCGCACGCGGTCGCCGCTGCGCAGGTTTTCCTTCGGAATCATCTCGCTGCGCTTCAGGCGGCCTTCCACGCGGCCCGATTCAACAATGATGTCACCCTTGTCCAGACGCTTGACGGTGCCGACGAAGATCTTCTCGCCACGCGCCAGAAAGTCGTTCAGCAGTTGCTCACGCTCGGCATCGCGGATCTTCTGCAGGATGACCTGCTTGGCAGCCTGGGCGCCGATGCGACCGATGGGCACCGATTCGATCGACTCCTCGATGTAGTCGCCCTCTTCGATATCGGCAATGCGATCACGGGCGTCGGTCAGCAGCTCCTCGGCATCCGGGTTCTGCAGGCCAGCGCTGTCAGGCACCACCAGCCAGCGGCGGAAGCTCTCGTACTCGCCAGATTCGCGGTCGATCGAGACGCGGATGTCGACCTCACCGCCGACAAACTTCTTGGTGGCCTGGGCCAGCGCCGATTCCACGGCGCCGAACACCACTTCACGTTCCACGCTCTTTTCGCGGGAAATGGCGTCCACCAGCAACAACAGTTCGCGGTTCATGGGGTCTGATCTCCGTCGGTCTTCTTCTGATTCGGGGTCTGGGCGGTCTTGCCACCGGGGGTCGGCTTGGTCTTGCGGCCCTTGAAATCGATCACCGGCACCAGGCGCGCCTCGCGCACCTCGTCCAGTTGAAAGCTGAGGACTTGCTCCTGGCCGGGTTCGCCGAACACCAGTTGCCAGCCTTCGCCCTCGCCTGCCTGCAGCAGGCCGCGGTACTTCTTGCGGCCCTGGAACGGCAGGCGCAGGGTCAGGTCGATCTGCTCACCGCAGAAGCGGCGGTAGTGCACGGGGGTGTGCAGGGGGCGGTCCAGGCCGGGCGAGCTGACTTCCAGGCGGCTGTAATCGCAGCCTTCCACTTCCAGCACATACTGCAGCTGGCGCGTCACGCGCTCGCAGTCGTCTACGGTGACGAAGGGCTGCTCCTGGCCTTCGGGGGCGGGCAATTTGTCGATGAACACACGCAGCAATCCGCCGGCGGAGCGCTCACACTCCACCAGTTCCAGGTCCAAACCTGTGACGGTCTTTTCAACCACTGCCTGCCAGTTCATCCGCGCCAACCACTCCGTACCGCTCTAAAAGCGAAAAGCCAAAAAAAATGGGCTGGAAGAATCCGCCCAACGCTTCACTACTTCAGCGAAGCTCGCATTCTAATCCGAAAGCGCGGGCTTCCCCGTAGCCCTTGTTGCGCGTGACAGAATCCGCGCCCCACTTTTGCAACAGGTTGAACCATGGGATTTCTGGCCGGCAAGCGCTTTTTGATCAGCGGCGTGCTTTCCAACCGCTCCATTGCCTATGGCATTGCCAAGGCTTGCCATCGTGAAGGCGCCGAACTGGCCTTTTCCTACGTGGGCGAGCGCTTCAAGGAGCGCATCACTGAATTTGCCGCCGAGTTCGGCTCCAGCTTGGTGTACGACTGCGATGTCGGCAGCGATGAGCAAATCGAGCGCACCTTTGCCGAACTGGGCGAGGTCTGGCCGGAATTCGACGGTTTTGTGCACTCCATCGGCTTTGCACCGCGCGAGGCGATTGCAGGCAACTTCCTCGATGGCCTGTCGCGTGAATCCTTCCGCATTGCGCACGACATCAGTGCCTACAGCTTCCCGGCCATGGCCAAGGCAGCCGCTCCGCGCCTGCGTCCCGGCGCCGCGCTGCTGACCCTGTCCTACCTGGGCGCGCTGCGCTATGTACCCAACTACAACACCATGGGCCTGGCCAAGGCCAGCCTGGAGGCTAGCGTGCGCTACCTGGCCCATGCCCTGGGGGACAAAGGGGTGCGCGTGAATGGCATCTCGGCCGGCCCCATCAAGACGCTGGCCGCTTCGGGCATCAAGGACTTCGGCAAGCTGCTCTCGGCCTTTGCCGCCACCACGCCGATCCGTCGCAATGTGACGATCGACGACGTCGGCAATGCCGCCGCCTTCCTGCTGTCCGACCTGGCGGCCGGCGTAAGCGCGGAGATCCTGTACGTGGACGGCGGTTTCAGCCACGTGGCGCTGGCCAACGAGGAGTAAGCCCCGCCGGGCACAAACAGAAAGGGGCGCCGCGGGCGCCCCTTGTTCATTCGGCTTACTGCTTCACGCAGTCCACGTAATAGCGGCCCTTGCCGGTTTCTTCATCGATCTCGTGCACCAAGCCATGCACATCGGTAGCAAAGCCCGGGAACTTGGCGTTGAAGGCGCGCGTGAACTTCAGGTAGTCGCAGATCTTCTTGTTGAAGCGCTCACCCGGGATCAGCAGCGGGATGCCCGGCGGGTAGGGCGTCAGCAGGCTGGTGGTGATGCGGCCTTCGAGCTCGTCAATGCCGACGCGCTCGGTCCGGCGCTGCGCGATGTGCGCGTAGGCGTCGGTCGGGGTCATCGCCGGCTGCAGATTCGACAGGTACATGTCGGTCGTCAGGCGCGCGATGTCGCCCTCGGCATAGGCCTCGTGGATGCTCTGGCAGAGGTCGCGCAGACCCATGCGCTCGTACTTCGGGTGCGCGGCGCAGAACTCCGGCAGGATGCGCCACAGCGGCGCGTTCTTGTCGTAGTCGTCCTTGAACTGCTGCAGCGCGGTGAGCAGGGTGTTCCAGCGGCCCTTGGTGATGCCGATGGTGAACATGATGAAGAAGGAGTACAGGCCGGTCTTCTCGACCACCACGCCGTGCTCGACCAGAAATTTGGTCACCACCGAGGCCGGGATGCCGGTCTTGGCGAAGCGCCCTTCCATGTCCATGCCCGGTGTGATGACGGTGGACTTGATCGGGTCCAGCATGTTGAAGCCCTCGGCCAGCGCGCCGAAGCCATGCCACTCCTCGTTGGCGTGCAGCATCCAGTCGGCCGACTTGGGGTCGCTGGTCTCGGCCAGATGGTCCGGGCCCCAGACCTTGAACCACCAGTCGTCGCCGTAGTCCTCGTCGACCTTGCGCATGGCGCGGCGGAAGTCCAGCGACTCACGGATGCTTTCCTCGACCAGCGCCGTGCCGCCCGGGGGCTCCATCATGGCCGCGGCCACATCGCAGCTGGCGATGATCGAGTACTGCGGGCTGGTGCTGGTGTGCATCAGGTAGGCCTCGTTGAACAGGTGCTTGTCCAGCTTGACCTGTTGCGAGTCCTGCACCAGCACCTGCGAGGCCTGCGAGATGCCGGCGAGCAGCTTGTGGGTCGATTGCGTGGCGTAGACCATGGCCTGCTTGGGGCGCGGGCGGTTCTTGCCCATTGCGTGGAACTGGCCGTAGAAGTCGTGGAAGGCGGCGTGCGGCAGCCAGGCCTCGTCGAAGTGCAGGGTCGGGATGTAGCCGTCCAGCTTGTGCTTGATGGTCTCGGTGTTGTAGAGCACGCCGTCGTAAGTGCTCTGCGTCAGCGTCAGGATCGAGGGCTTGACGGTCGCCGGGTCGACATGCGCCAGCAGCGGGTTGGCCGCGATCTTGGCGCGGATGGTCTCGGGCGAGAACTCGCTTTCGGGGATCGGGCCGATGATGCCGTGGTGGTTGCGCGTCGGGGTCAGGAAGACGGGGATCGCGCCACACATGATGATGGCGTGCAGATTGCTCTTGTGGCAGTTGCGGTCGATCACGACCACGTCGCCTGGCGCCACGGTGTGATGCCAGACCATCTTGTTCGAGGTGCTGGTGCCGTTGGTGACGAAGAAGCAGTGGTCGGCATTGAAGATGCGCGCGGCGTTCTTTTCGCTGGCGGCGACCGGACCGGTGTGGTCGAGCAACTGGCCGAGTTCTTCCACCGCATTGCAGACGTCGGCGCGCAGCATGTTCTCGCCGAAGAACTGGTGGAACATCTGGCCCACCGGGCTCTTCAGGAAGGCGACGCCGCCGCTGTGGCCTGGGCAGTGCCAGCTGTAGGAGCCGTCCTGGGCGTAGTCCATCAGCGCCTTGAAGAAGGGCGGTGCCAGGCCATCCAGGTAGCTCTTGGCCTCGCGGATGATGTGGCGCGCCACGAACTCCGGCGTGTCCTCGAACATATGGATGAAGCCGTGCAGTTCCCGCAGCACATCGTTGGGCAGGTGCTGGCTGGTGCGCGTCTCGCCGTAGATGTAGATAGGGATGTCCGGATTACGGAAGCGGATCTCCTCGATGAACTTGCGCAGATTCAGCACCGCCGGGTCGAGCTCGGGGCCGGGCGTGAACTCCTCGTCGTCGATCGACAGGATGAAGGCCGAGGCGCGGCTTTGCTGCTGGGCAAACTGGGAGAGGTCGCCGTAGCTGGTCACGCCCAGCACGTCCATGCCCTCTCGTTTGATCGCGTCCGCCAGCGCGCGAATACCCAGACCCGAGGCGTTCTCGGAGCGGTAGTCCTCATCAATGATGACGATGGGGAAATGGAAACGCAGCATGGCAGGGCTCCGAGGGGCCGGTCAGGAAAAAGGGCGCGCAGTTTAGGGCGCGGACCGGTCAATCGTATGAAGGTCACCCGCCTAAACTGGCCAGACAGTCAAGACGTCCGGGAGGACCTGTATGAATGACGCCACCACCTGGTGGTTGCTGGCCGGTGCGCTGGTCGCCGCCGAGCTGCTGACCGGCAGCTTTTATCTGCTCATGCTCGCCCTGGGCGCGGCCACGGGAGCCCTCTGTGCCCACCTGGGCCTGGGCATGCAGCTGCAGATCGTGGCCGCCGCTGCGGCCGGAGCGCTGAGCACCTTCGCCTGGTACCGCTACCGCCGCGCCAAGGGTTCCGATTCGCCCGCCATCGAGAGCAATCCCGACGTGAACCTGGACATCGGCCAGAGCGTGCAGGTCGGCCAATGGGATTCGCTGGGGCATGCCCAGGTCAGCTACCGCGGCGCCACCTGGCATGCCCAGTTCGCGGGCCCAGGCAGCCCCGCACCCGGCATGCACCGCATCGTCGCCCTGCGCGGCAACACCCTTGAACTTGAACCCTGCTGAAAGGCCACCATGGAAATCGCACTCATCGTCGCCGTCATCGCCATCCTCTTCATCAGCCGGGCGATCAAGATCGTGCCGCAGCAGCACGCCTGGGTGGTGGAGCGGCTGGGGCGCTACGACCGCACCCTGGCCCCGGGCCTGCGCGTGCTGGTGCCCTTTGTTGATCGCGTCTCCTACAAGCATTCGCTGAAAGAGATCCCGCTCGATGTGCCCAGCCAGGTCTGCATCACCAAGGACAACACGCAGCTGACGGTGGACGGCATCCTCTACTTCCAGGTCACCGACGCCATGCGTGCCAGCTACGGCAGCAGCAACTTCATCGTCGCCATCACCCAGCTGGCCCAGACAACCTTGCGCTCGGTGATCGGCCGCATGGAGCTGGACAAGACCTTCGAGGAGCGCGATGCCATCAACGCCTCGGTCGTCTCGGCGCTGGACGAGGCCGCGCTGAACTGGGGCGTGAAGGTGCTGCGCTACGAGATCAAGGACCTGACGCCACCGGCGGAAATCCTGCGCTCGATGCAGGCGCAGATCACCGCCGAGCGCGAGAAGCGCGCGCTGATCGCGGCTTCCGAGGGCCGCCGCCAGGAGCAGATCAACATCGCCACCGGCGAGCGCGAGGCGGCCATTGCCCGCTCCGAAGGCGAGAAGCAGGCCGAGATCAACAAGGCCCAGGGTGAGGCGGCCGCCATCACCGCGGTGGCCGACGCCACGGCCGACGCCATTCGCAAGATTGCCGAGGCCATCCGCTCGCCCGGCGGCGAGCAGGCCGTGCAGCTCAAGGTGGCCGAAAAGGCGGTGGACGCCTACGCCCAGCTGGCCCAGAAGAACAACACCATGATCGTGCCCGGCAACATGAGCGAGGTGGGCGGCCTGATCGGCACCGCGATGGCCCTGCTCAAGGGCGGCCAGAAGACCTGATTGTTCTGGTTAGAATGCCGGGTTCCGGAGAGATGGATGAGTGGTTTAAGTCGCACGCCTGGAAAGCGTGTGTGGGTTAACAGCCCACCGCGGGTTCGAATCCCGCTCTCTCCGCCAGACAGCAAGCAAAAACGGGCCCTCGCGGCCCGTTTTTCATTGCCGCCGCGCGGGCAGCAAACTCGCCTGCCTCACACGCCCTTGGAATGCGGCGTCAGTGTGATCTGCGTCTGGGCAAAGCCTTCCGGCGCCGCCGAGTCGCTGTCGAAATAGGGTTCGCTGGCCAGCAGCGCTGCGCCACCCACGGAATCCTGACCGGACTTCGCCGACTTGCCGCGCGGTGCATCGTGCAGGGCCTGTTCGCGGCGCAGATCGGTCAGATCGGCCTGCAGCTGCTCGATCTGCTTGAAGGCCTGGGCCTTCTGCTGCTCCAGCTGCTTGCGCAGTTGCTCGTACTTGTGCGTGCGGTGTTGCGCCTGCTTGAGCTGGCCCTGCAGCGCCAGCCAGGCGCCAGCCGCACCGGCCAGCGCGGCTACCGCCGCCACCACCAGCATCACTGCCATGTTTTCCATCGGGGACCCTCCTTTGCAGGGCACCCCGAAGGAGGTCCCACGGCACCACTTTTCGTGCATAAGTGCACACACCACCAGCGGGAAAACGATTACCGGCGTCCTGAAAAGCCCGAGCCGCTGCAAGGCGACCGAAGCCACAAATGCTGCGCTGCAGCATGAGGACTAGGATCACGGTATGTCTACCCCCTCCCCCCGTCAACGGATCCTGGTGATCGGTTGCGGCTTTGGCGGTCTTGAAGCCATCCGCGCCCTGCGCCGCGCGCCGGTCGACATCACCGTCGTTGACCGCACCAACCACCACCTCTTTCAGCCCCTGCTGTACCAGGTGGCCACGGCCGGGTTGTCGGCCCCATCCATCGCCGCCCCGATCCGCCATGTGCTGCGCGCGCAGGCCAATGCGCGCACGCTGCTGGGCGACGTGCAGCGCATTGACCCCCAGGCGCGAACAGTGACCCTGGAGGACGGCCAAGTGCTGCACTGGGACCATCTGATCGTCGCAGCCGGCGCCACGCACAGCTATTTCGGCAATGACGCCTGGGCGCCGCACGCACCCGGCCTGAAGACGCTGGCGGACGCCTTCGAGATCCGCCGCCGCGTGCTGCGAGCCTTCGAGGCTGCCGAGCGCGAGCCGGACCCCGCGCGCCGCGCCGGCTGGCTGCAGTTCGTCGTGATCGGTGCCGGCCCCACCGGCGTGGAGATGGCGGGCACCCTGGCCGAGATCGCCCGCCGTACCCTGGTGGGCGAGTTCCGACAGATTGATCCCGCGAGCGCACGCGTGGTGCTGGTGGAAGGGGCGGAGCGCGTGCTGCAGACCATGCCGCCCATGCTGAGCGAGAGCGCGCGCCGGCAACTGCAGCAACTGGGCGTGGAGGTGCTGCTGAACCAGCGCGTCACGGCCATCGATGGCGAGGGTGTCACCCTGCAGGGGCAGGACGGCACGCAGCGCCTGCACAGCCACTGCGTGATCTGGGCGGCCGGCGTGGCGGCCTCGCCGCTGGGCCGGCAGCTCGCCGAGGCCTGTGGCGCCCTGCTCGACCGCGCTGGGCGCGTGCAGGTGGAGGCGGATCTGAGCCTGCCCGGGCACCCGCACATCAGCGTCATCGGCGACCTGGCCGCCGCACGCAGCGGCGGGCCGGAGGGGCGGCCGGTGCCCGGGGTCTCACCCGCCGCCAAGCAAATGGGCCGCTGGGCCGCCGCCAATCTGCTGCGGCGCCTGGCGGGCCGCCCCACCCTGCCTTTCCGCTACCGCGACTACGGCAACCTTGCCACCATCGGGCGCCACAGCGCGGTGGTCGATCTCGGCACACCGCTGGGGCCCTTGCGCTTCTCCGGCTATCTGGCCTGGCTGTTCTGGCTGTTTGCGCACGTCTACTTCCTCATCGACTTCCGCAGCCGCCTGGTGGTGCTGATGGACTGGGCCTGGGCCTACTGGACCCACGAGCGCCATGCCCGCGTCATCAGTGAACTGGAAGCACGATAGGCGCCCGCTCCCACGCCACGCTGGCTACTCCCCGGGCCGACGCGGCCGGGGCCCCGAGGCCGATGCATCTCAGCGGCTGACCGCCCACTCCGCCACGGCGTCCAGCACGGCGCGGCCTCGCTGCGGCAAGTCCTGGCTGTCGTGGTTGATCCAGGCGACCAGCACCCAGGGCCGGCCGGCGCGGTCCCACAGATAGCCCGCGAGGCCGACGGCGTCGCGCAGGGTGCCGGTCTTCAGCCGCGCACGGCCCTGCGCGGGGCCGTGCTTGAGGCGGCGGCTCAGGGTGCCGTCCTCGCCCGCCACGGGCAGGGTGTTCAGGAACTCGGGGAGATGGCGCTGCTCGCGCCAGACGGCTTGCAGCAGATCGGCCATCTGGCGCGCGCTGATGCGCTCGCTACGTGAAAGGCCGGAGCCGTTGTCCATCACCAGGCCATCGACCGGAATGCCGCGCTCCGTGAACCAGGCCTGCACGGCGCGCGCGGCGGCCGCCAATGTGGGCTCGCCCGGGCGGGCTACTGCGGCACCCAGGCGCTGGTAGAGCAGACGGGTCTGGGCGTTGTCGCTGCGCTTCATCAGGCCGCGCAGCAGTTCGGCCAGCGGCCGCTCCAGGTGCCGGGCCAGCAGCAGGCTGTCGGGCGGCGTGCGCCCTGCCTGCACGGCCGCGAGCGCGCCCCATTGCCCGCCCAGCTCAGCCCAGAACTGGCGCAGCGCCCGCTCCCACAGCACTTGCCGATCGACCAACTGCAGGGCTTGACTGATGCGGCATTGCGGCGGGAACTCGCCCTGCAGGTGCACGCGTTGCCGGTCATTCGCCTCGCGCACCACCCGGGGCGGCTGCCAGCCGTCTTCCCAGTCGGCACAGGCACGCGCGGCCGGCCGCAGACCGGAGAGATCCAGCTCGATGCCGGGCAGCACGGGGCTGAGCCGCCCCTGCATCACGCCCTGGGCGCTGCTCTGCAGCTCCAGGCGCTGCAGGCTGCCCGCGAGCTGCAGCGCATCGGGGATGACGTTGTAGGGGAACTCGGGCGTGTCGTCGAAAGGGGGCAAGCCTTGATCGGGGCGCTCGGGCTGGAACAGGCTGCGGTCCAGCACCACGCCGCCGCGCAGCTCGCGCACGCCCTGTTCGCGCAGTTCGCGCAGCAGCTGATGCAGCTCGGCATAGCCCAGATCGGCCTCGCCCCCGCCGCGCACGTACAGCGGGCTGTGCAGCACGCCGTCGGCATCGGGCGGGGTGGTGGCGCGCAGCTCGGTGGCGGCGCGGGCATTGGAGCCCAGGCGTTCCAGCGCCACGGCGGCCGTCACGAGCTTCATGGTGGAACCAGGCGCCATGGCACGCTGGGCCTGCAGCGCCAGCACCGGCGCCGCCTGGCCCACCGGCTCCAGCAGCAGGGCCAGGCTGTCCGCCGGCAGTCCTTGGGCCTGCAACGCGGTCTGCAGCGGGTCCGGCAGGGGACGGTGGGCACAGGCCGCCAGCAGGATGGGGGCGACACAAAGGAGGGCGAATCGGCGGAGCAGGTGCATGGCCCCGCCATGCTGCCAGCCTGCACCGCGCGGCAGTTGCTTCTTTCCCAAACAGGCAATACCGGTTGAGGGCGCGCGCATTCCCACGAGTTATGGTTTGCGCACAAGTCGTGATCACCATTTGCACCACAAACCGGGGCGCGCCCTCTGTGCGAGTGGGGGTCTGCATGGTGAAGATCGCGGCCAAGCTTCCAACCACAACCTGCAGTCGGAGTCCCTGATGAAACGCACCCGCATCGCCCAAGCCCTGGCCCTGGTGGGCCTGGTCAGCCCCAGCCTCGCGCAGACCACCCCGCCCGCCGGCGAAGCCAAGCTCGAGAAAGTGGTGATCACGGGTTCGAGCATCAAGCGCCTGAAGGACGAAGGGGCGCTGCCGGTGCAGATCATCAGCCGCAGCGAGATGGAGCGTCAGGGCATCGCCTCCACCGAGCAGCTGATCGCCAGCCTGAACATCAACGGCAACGGCCTGGACAACCTGGCCGGCAACGCCGACGTGGTGGACGGCGCGGCACGCGGCAACAACGGCGCCACCAGCGCCAACCTGCGCGGCCAGGGCAGCAACGCCACCCTGGTGCTGCTGAACGGCCGCCGCGTGGCCTCGCACGGCCTGAACGGCGGCACGGTGGACCTGAACCAGATCCCCTTCGCGGCCATTGAGCGCGTGGAGGTGCTGAAGGACGGGGCCTCGGCCATCTACGGCACCGATGCCATCGGCGGCGTCATCAACTTCATCCTGCGCACGCGCTTTGAAGGCCTGGTGATGAACGCGATGGTCGACATTCCGCAGGAAAAGGGCGGCGAGATCTACGGCGCCGACGTGACGGCCGGCTTTGGCGACCTCGACCGCCAGGGCTTCAACTTCCTGGCCTCACTCTCGGTGCGGGACCACAAGATCCTGCGCGGCGACCAGCGCGACTTCGTCAACACCTACCAGCCCGACCGCGGCGTGGCACCGGACACGCGCGGCACGCCGATTGCCACCGCCTTTGCCATCAGCACCCTTTACAGCGCCCTGAGCCGCGACAACCTGAATGCCACCGGCCGCGGCACCGGGCCGGCCGACTTTGCCGACCCCACGCTGCGCGTGAACGGCATCAACGTGCTGGACCTGCCCGGCCAGGCGGGTTGCGGCTCGGTGGACGGCATGAGCCCCTACGAGGAAAAGCTCTGGGCCACGGCGGCCAGCAAATACGGCTGCGCCTGGGACACCGGCCGCGCCGCGGTGATCCAGCAGCCGGTGAAAAACACCAACCTGGTTTCGCGCCTGACCTTCCGCGCCGGCGAGCACCAGATCGCCGCCGAGGCGGTGCTGGGCAAGAGCGAATCGGCCAAGAGCTTCTCGAACAACCAGATCAGCAGCGGCACCACGGCCACCACCACCTTGCCCAACGGCACGCGCGTGCCCCACCCCTTCCTGAACCTGGCCTATCCGAGCACGGGCAGCTCCTACAACGAGATCTTCAACCAGCTGGTGGCGGCCTTCCCGGCGCTGGAGGCCAACCGCGGCCAGCCGATCGCGTTCCGCTGGCGCTGCATGCCCTGCGGCCCACGCGAGATCGAGACCGAAACCGACACCGCACGCTTCCTGCTCGGCGCCGACGGCCCGCTGCCCTTCTTCCCGGAGTGGGAGTACCGCGTCGGCCTGAACCGCGCCACCAGCAAGAGCAGCTCCACGGTGGGCACCGGCTACCACTACTGGCAGAAATTCGCCGACCTGATCAACAACGGCACGCTCAACCCCTTCTCGCTGACCCAGACGCCAGCCGCACTCCAGGCGCTGGACGCCATCTCGGCCCAGGGCGTCACGCTCTACGGCGGCAAGTACACGATGACGCAGGCCGATGCCTCCGTCTCCGGCCCGCTGTTCAAGTTGCCCGGAGGCATGGCCATGGCGGCCTTCGGCCTGGACAAGCGCACCGAGGAATACAAGTTCGACGGGGACCAGCGCCCCAATGCGAACACCGTGGACGCGCTGATCTTCAACGTGCCCTTTGATAACGCGCTGGCCACCGCCGGCACGCTCAAGCGCGACATCAAGGCGGTGTACGGCGAAATCGCCTTGCCGGTCTTCAAGGGCTTCGAGGCCGTGGGCGCCGTGCGCCAGGACGACTACACCGGCTTCGGCAAGAGCACCAATCCGAAGCTGACGCTGCGCTACACCCCGTTTGAGGAACTGCTGCTGCGCGGCTCCTACAGCACGGGCTTCCGCGTGCCCACCTTCAAGCAGGCGCAAGACCCGATCACCGAAAGCCAGTACACCGGTGCCGACCTGACCGACCCGGCCAAGTGCCCGAGCCGCGCCGTCTCCACCACGCCGGGCTGCGAAGCCATCCGCCCGCTGGTGCTGTTCGGCGGCAAGCCCGAGCTGGAGCCCGAGGAGGCCAAGATGACCAGCGCCGGTGTGGTCATCCAGCCCACCAAGGACCTGGTGGCCACGCTGGACTGGTGGAAGGTGCGCCGCGAGGGCACGATCCTGAGCTACGGCATCACCACCATCCTGAACAACTACCAGTACTTCCCGGACAACCTGCGCCGCGATGCCTCCGGCAACCTGGTGGCGGTGGACACGCGCTGGGTCAATGCGGGTGAGTCCATCACCGAAGGCCTGGACTTCAGCCTGCGCGGCAGCACGATGTGGGCCGACGCGCGCTGGACGGCGGGCTTCGATGTTTCCTACCTGCTGGAGAAGCGCTCGCGCCCGCTCAAGTCCGCCCCCATGGGCCCGAGCGAGATCGGCGTGTTCACGCGCTCGGGCGATCTGGGCATCCGCTGGAAGCACACCGCCTCGCTGACGCGCACGGCCGGCGACTGGACGGCCACCCTCAGCCAGACCTTCCGCGACGGCTACAAGGACTACACCCTGCCCGGCGTGGCCAATGGCACGGTCAAGCCCGCAAACTGGCAGCCGAACGTGGACAGCTACTCGGTGTTTAACCTCAGCGTGGGCTACACCGGCTTCAAGAACCTGACGCTGACCGCCGGCATCAAGAACCTGCTGAACGACGAGCCGCCCTTCAGCGTCACGTACGACACCAACACCGGTGCCGGCAGCAGCTGGGAGCCCCGCGTGGCCGACCCGCGCGGCCGCAGCTTCACGCTGCGTCTGGAGTACAAGTTCTTCTGACAGGGCCTGACCGGCGGCCGAGTACCGCCGGTGCAACGCCACACACCGCTCCGGCCCGAGTTCCACTGCGCCGCAGCGGAAGGCGCAGGGGGCGGCATCGGTTAGAGCCTGCGGCACCCGCAGCAGACGTCGCGTTCGGCACAGCAGGACCTGCCGCTCGCCTGCCGACGCGGCAATTACCCGCAGTTATGCGCCGCGGCCCAGCATTCATTGGTTCCGCCGCCCCAGCCTGCCTAGAGTGAGCGCTCGCCTCTGACCCTTGCCCATGCTCAACACCGAGACGCCGAGCCCCCGCCACCCCGATCTGGACAGCTACCCCACCGGCCAGCTGGTGCAAGCCCTCGTGGACGACCAGCTCGACGCGGTGCGTGCCGTGCAGGCCGCCGCCCCGGCGCTGGCGCGTGCGGTGGAGACTGCGCTGCCGCGCCTGCAGGCCGGCGGTCGGTTGATCTACGTGGGGGCAGGCACTTCGGGCCGCCTGGGCCTGCTGGATGGTGTGGAGCTCACGCCCACCTTTTCCTGGCCGCCCGAGCGCGCCTGCGCGCTGATCGCCGGAGGCCCCGGCGCGCTGATGAAGGCGGTGGAAGGCGCGGAGGACAACGCCAGCCAGGGCGCGGCCGATCTTCAGCAGCTGCAGCCGCGCGCCCAGGATGTCGTCATCGGCCTGGCCGCCAGCGGCGCCACGCCTTATGTGCTGGGCGCACTGCAGGCGGCGCGCGCGGCGGGTTGTCTCACCATCGGCATGGCCAACAACCCGGGCGCGCCGGTGTGCGTGCAGGCCGAGATCGGCGTGGTGCTGGACAGCGGGCCCGAGATCATTTCGGGCAGCACGCGGCTGAAGGCCGGCACGGCGCAGAAGATCGCGCTCAACACGCTTTCCAGCAGCCTGATGGTCAAGCTGCACAAGGTGCACGGCAACCTGATGGTGGACCTGCAGGCCACCAACGCCAAACTGCGCCGCCGCGCGCTGGCCCTGACGCAACGCGCCAGCGGCGCCGCGCCCGAGGCCGCCGAGTTGGCGCTGGCCCAGGCTGGCGGCTCGGTGAAGCTGGCGGTGCTGATGCTGCGCGCGGGCCTGACGGCGCCGGCCGCCCAGGCGCTGCTGGCGCAGCACGGTGGCCATCTGCGCGCCGCCCTGGAGGCTTGATGCGCTCTCCCTGGGCCTGGATCCCCAGCCTCTACCTGCTGCAGGCCCTGCCCTATGTGACGGTGATGACCCTCTCGGTCGTCATGTACAAGAACCTGGGCTTGGGCAATACCGAAATCGCGCTCTACACCAGCTGGCTCTACCTGCCCTGGGTCATCAAACCGCTGTGGAGCCCGCTGGTGGAGCTGCTGGGCACCAAGCGCCACTGGATCGTGGCCCTGCAGTTCGCGGTGGGCGCGGCCTTGGCCGGGGTGGCGCTGACGCTGCCGCTGGAGAGCTTCTTCCAAATGTCGCTGGCGGTGCTGTGGCTGATGGCCTTTGCCTCGGCCTCGCACGACATCGCCGCCGATGGCTTCTACCTGCTGGCGCTGGAAACGCATGAGCAGGCCGCCTTCGTGGGCGTGCGCTCGGCCTTCTACCGCCTGGCCAATATTGCCGGCCAGGGCGGGCTGGTCTATCTGGCCGGGTTCCTGACGGAACGCTGGGGCAGCGCCCGTTCGGCCTGGCAAGTGGTGATGGCGCTGCTCGCGGGCCTCTTTGTGCTGGTGGCGCTCTACCACCTGTGGGCCTTGCCCAAGCCGGCGGCCGACCGGCCCGCACCGCGCCAGCAGGACTTCTGGCGCGAGTCGCTGCAGGTGTTTGCCGAGTTCTTCAAGAAGCCGGCCATCCTGGTGATCGTGGCCTTTCTGCTGCTCTACCGCTTCCCCGAGGCGCAGCTGCTCAAGCTGGCCACGCCCTTCCTGCTGGACCCCGTCGCGCAAGGCGGCCTGGGGCTGAGCACGCAGCAGGTCGGCATCGCCTACGGCACCGTGGGCCTGAGTGCCTTGACGCTGGGCGGTCTGCTCGGTGGTTGGGTGATTTCGCGCGTGGGCCTGAAGGCGGCGCTGTGGCCGCTGATCCTGGCCATGCATGTGCCCAACGTCGTTTTCCTGCTGATGGCCTGGGCGCAGCCGCAAAGCCTGTGGTGGGTGAGCGGCGCGCTGGCGGTGGAGCAGTTCGGTTATGGCCTGGGCTTCACGGCCTATCTGATGGTGATGATCCTGGTGGCCGAGGGCCCGCACAAGACCGCGCACTACGCGCTCTGCACCGGCTTCATGGCGCTGGGCATGATGCTGCCCGGCATGTGGAGCGGCTGGTTACAGGACCAGATCGGCTACATGTGGTTCTTCGCCTGGGTGCTGCTGGCCACCTTGCCCTCGTTTGCGGTGACGGCGCTGATCCACGTGCCGCCGGGCTTCGGGAAGAAGGCATGACGCACGCCCCTGCCCAGCGCCTGCTGTCGTTGGATGCCTTCCGTGGCTTCACCATCGCCGCCATGCTGCTGGTGAACAACCCCGGCAGCTGGAGCCATGTGTACGCGCCGCTGCTGCACGCGCCCTGGCATGGCTGGACCTTCACCGACTGGGTGTTCCCCTTCTTCGTCTTCATCAGCGGCGTGGCCATGACGCTGAGCCTGACGCGCCGCGCCCAGGCCGGCGCCGATAAGCCCCAGCTGTTGCGCAGCACGCTGCGGCGCGGTGCCGTCATCGTGCTGATCGGCCTGCTGCTCAACGCCGTGCCGCAGTTCGATTGGGACACCCTGCGCTGGCCCGGCGTGCTGCAGCGCCTGGGGCTGTGCACCATGCTGGCCGCCCCGCTGGCCATCTACTTGGGCTGGCGCGCCCAGGCCGGCGTGGGTGTGGGCTTGCTGCTGCTCTACACCGGGCTGATGCTCTGCATCCCCGTGCCCGGGGCCGACGGCGTGGTGCGCGTAGGCTCGCTCGAAAAGGGCCAGGACCTCGCGTCCTTTGTGGACCGCCTGCTGATGGACGGCCACCTGTGGGCCCAGGCCAAGACCTGGGACCCCGAGGGCCTGCTCAGCACCCTGCCGGCGCTGGCCAGCCAGATTGCCGGCCTGCTGGTGGGTCACTGGCTGGCCACGCCGCGCAGCGCGATGGAGAAGACCGCCTGGCTCTTCGTGGCCGGGCTGGCGGCGCTGTGGGCCGCCGAAGTGCTGGCGGTCTGGACGATGCCGATCAACAAGTCGCTCTGGACCCCCGCCTATGTGGCCAGCACCGCCGGCTGGGCCTGCCTGGTGTTTGGGGTGAGCCACTGGCTGCTGGACAGCCAACCCGACGCAGGCGCCCGCAGCCGCTGGGCGCGGCGCCTGCACCCCTTGGTGGTGTGCGGCATGAACGCGCTCTTCCTCTTCGTGGCCAGCAGCCTGCTGGCCAAGCTGCTGGCCTTCTGGGCACCCGGCGGCCAGAGCCTGAAGGCACGCGCCTTCGAAGGTCTGCAGGGCCTGGGTCTGTCGGCCATCAATGCCTCGCTGGCCTTCGCGCTGCTGTTCGTGGCGGCCTTTTGGGGCCTTGCCCAGTTCATGCACCAGCGCCGCTGGTTCATCACCGTATGAAGCGCCGCCAATTGCTGCTGGCCACGCCCGCCCTGCTGGGCGGCTGCGCCGTGCTCGATCTGGGCGGCGTGCAGCCCGCCCCCGCGCTGCAGGCACCCGCCATCCCGCGCGAGTTCCGCGCCGCCTGGGTGGCCACCGTGGCGAACATCGACTGGCCCAGCCGCCCCGGCCTGCCCACGGCCGTGCAGCAGGAAGAAGCGCGCCGCGCCGTGCAGCAGGCCGCGCGCCTGGGCCTGAACGCGCTGATCCTGCAGGTGCGCACCGCCGCCGATGCGCTGTACCCAAGCGCGCTGGAACCCTGGGCCGAGTGGCTCAGCGGCCATCAGGGGGAAGACCCGGGCTGGGACCCGCTGGCCTTCTGGCTGCGCGAGGCCCATGCTGCCGGGCTGGAGCTGCATGCCTGGCTCAACCCCTACCGCGCCCAGCCCAGCGCCGCCAAGGGCCCGCGCAGTGCGACCCATGTGAGCCAGGGCCGCCCCGACTGGGTGCGCCGCTATGGCGACCAGCTCTGGCTGGACCCGGCCGAAGACGGCGCCGCCGCCCAGACCCTGGCCGTGGCGCGCGACCTGCTGGCCCGCTACGCGCTTGATGGCCTGCACATCGACGACTACTTCTACCCCTACCCGGTGAAGGACGCCGCCGGCCAGTGGGTGGATTTCCCCGACGAACCGGCCTGGTCTCGCTACCAAGCCAGCGGCGGCACCCTGAGCCGCGCCGACTGGCGCCGCGCCCAGGTGGACGCGCTGGTGCAACGCCTGCACGCCAGCGTGCACGAGCTGCGCCCCACGGCGCGCTTTGGCATCAGCCCCTTCGGCCTGATGAAGCCGGCGCTGCGCCCCGCCGGCATCCAGGGCTTCAGCCAGTACGACCAGCTGTACGCCGATGTGGAGCGCTGGTTGAGCGAAGGCTGGCTGGACTATTTGGTGCCGCAGCTTTACTGGCCGCGCGCCCAAACCGCCCAGGCCTTCGAGCCCCTGCTGCGCGGCTGGCAGCAACTCAACCCCAAGGGCCGACACCTGTGGCCCGGCCTCTTCACCAGCAAGGTGACGGAGAAAGACGACAGCTGGCCGGTGGAGGAGATCGAGGCGCAGATCGGCGTGACGCGCCAGGCCCAGGCCGGCGGTCATGTGCATTTCAGCTGGGTGGCGCTGGGCCAGAACCGCCGTGGTTTGAGCGAGCGCCTGCGCACCCAGAGCTACGCCCAGTCCGCCCTGCCCCCGGCCACGCCCTGGCTGGCGGATGCGCCACCGGGTGCGCTGCAGCTGGAGCGCGTGCGCCCCGTGGGCGGCGCGGCACAGTGGCAGCTGCGCGGGCCGGAAGAGGCCCCGCTGCGGCGCTGGCTGTGGTGGCGCGAGGCCGGAGCCTGGCGCGGCGAGCTGCGCGGGCCCGGCCCCTTCGATTGGCCGGACCGCGCCGACGCCCTGGTGGCCTGCGCCATCAGCGCCACCGGCCTCGAAGGCCCGCGCGCTTCCTGGAGCAAGGCATGAAGCTCCTCTCCATCGGCCTGGACGCCGGCGGCACGCAAACCCGCTGGGCGGCGGTGAATGCGCAGGGCAGCCTGTGCGCCGAGGGCGAGGTAGCCCCCATCAGCGGCCTGCTGCTGGCCGACCCGGCCAAGCGGCAGCAGTTGCAGCAGGCCCTGGCCGAGCTGGCCCAGGCCCTGGCGCCGCTGGGGCAGGCGGTGGCGCTGTACGGCGGCATCACCGGCGTGGCCGAGCCCGAGGGCCCGGTGGCCCAGGAGCTGAACCGCCGCCTGGCCGAGGCCCTGCGCATCGAGCCCACGCGCGTGGCCTGCCACAGCGACATGGACATCGCCTACCGCGCCGCCTTTGCGCCCGGCGCGGGCTATCTGGTCTACGCCGGCACCGGCGCCATTGCCGTGCACCTGGACGCCAGCGGCCAGCTGCACCGCGCCGGTGGCCGCGGCTACCTGCTGGGCGATGAAGGCGGTGGCTACTGGATCGCCCGCGAGGCCTTGGCGACGGTGTGGCGGCGCGAGGACGAAGCCCCCGAGAGCTGGCGCGATTCGCCCCTGGCCTGTGCGTTGTTCGAGCGCCTGGGCGGGCCGGACTGGGCGCGCAGCCGCCAGTTCATGTACGGCGGGGATCGCGGCAGCATCGGCCGCCTGGCCCTGGCCGTGGCCGAAGCCGCCGCGCAAGACCCGCAAGCCCGCGTCCTGCTGCGCCGCGCCGGCACCGAGCTGGCCCGCCTGCCGCTCGCTTTAAGCCGCCGCTTTGGCGCCAAGCCCGTGCTGGCCGCCGGCCGCGCGCTGCTGCTGCACCCGCTGGTGCTGGACGGCCTGCGCGAGGCCCTGCCCCCCCAATTGCCGCTCACCAGCGGCCAGCTGCAGCCGCACACCACCGCGGCCCAGCTGGCCCATACCTTGTTGCGAACCCGATGAAGCGACTACCTGCCCTCTTGATGGCCCTGCTGCTGACCGGCTGCGCCGGTCTGCGCATCGACGACAGCTACCGCTCGCAGAACCAGGACAGCCGCGTGCTCTTCCTGGTGATGCACTACACGGTGGGCGATTTCAATGCCTCGCTCAAGACCCTGACCGAACCGAGCGCTGCGCCCGTCAGCAGCCATTACCTGGTGAGCGAAGAGCCCGTGCGCATCTACCGCCTGGTGGACGAAAGCCGCCGCGCCTGGCATGCCGGCCCCAGCTACTGGAAGGGCCATGCGGGCCTGAATGCGAGCTCGATCGGCATCGAGATCGTCAACCGCGGCGGCACGCGCCGCACGGACGGCAGCTGGGACTTCAGACCCTTCCCGCCCGAGCAGATCGAGGCCGTGGTGGCGCTGACCAAGGACATCGTGGCGCGCCACAAGATCCGCCCCGAGCGGATCGTTAGCCATGGCGAGATCCAGCCGCGCAGCAAGCAGGACCCGGGGCCCCTCTTCCCCTGGAAGCGCCTGGCCGAAGAAGGCCTGATCCCCTGGCCCGATGAGGCCCTGGTGGCGCAGCTGAAAGCCCAGTACGAACAACAGCTGCCCGATCTGGCCTGGTTCCAGGCCCGCTTGGGCGAACACGGCTTTGCACCCGCCCACAGCGCCGACCTGGAAGAGACCCTCGACGCCTACACACGCGACCAGCTGATCGCCTTCCAGATGCGCTACCGCCCGGCCCGCTACGACGGGGTGCCCGACGCCGAGACCGCCGCCCTGCTGGATGCCTGCACGCGGCCCGGCGGCCTGAAGCTGCTCAAGCCTGCCGAGCGCGTGCCCTACACCAGCCGCTTCTGATGAAAGCCTTTCTGCACAAGCTGGCCTTGCTGCTGCCCACGCTGCTGGGCATCACGGCGGTGGCCTTCGGCCTGATCCGCCTGGTGCCCGGCGACCCGATCGAGATCATGGTGGGCGAGCGCCAGCTCGACCCTGCCACCCACGCCGCGCTGATGAAGCAGCTCGGCCTGGACCAGCCGCTTTGGAACCAGTACCTCCACTACCTGGGCCAGCTGCTGCAGGGCGATCTGGGCCAGAGCCTGGTGAGCCGCACGCCGGTCAGCCAGGAGTTCGCGGCCCTCTTCCCGGCCACGCTGGAGCTGGCCCTGTGCGCGCTGCTGCTGGCGGTGGTAGGCGGCCTGCTGCTGGGCATGGCCGCGGCGCTGAAGCGCGGCTCCTGGCTGGACCAGGGCGTGATGGGCCTGGCCACGGTGGGCTACTCGATGCCGGTGTTCTGGTGGGGCCTGATCCTGATCATGTTCTTCTCGGTGGACCTGGGCCTCACACCAGTGTCCGGCCGCATCGCGGTGGAGTTCGAGGTCGAGCGCGTGACCGGTTTCATGCTGATCGACAGCCTGCTGAGCGGTGAGGCCGGCGCGTTCCGGAGTGCGCTGCGGCACCTGCTGCTGCCCGCCATCGTGCTGGGCACGGCCAGCCTGGCGGTGGTGGCGCGCATGACGCGCTCCAGCATGCTGGAGGTGCTGCGCGAGGACTACATCCGCACCGCCCGCGCCAAGGGGCTTTCGCCCGCGCGGGTGCTGGCCGTGCACGCGCTGCGCAATGCGCTCATTCCGGTGCTGACCGTGGTGGGCCTGCAGACCGGCAGCCTGCTGGCCGGCGCGGTGCTCACCGAGACCATCTTTTCCTGGCCCGGCATCGGCAAATGGCTGATCGACGCCATTGCCCGGCGCGACTACCCGGTGGTGCAGGCCGGCATCCTCGTCACCGCCCTGACCTTCATCGCCGTGAACCTGCTGGTGGACATCCTCAACAGCTGGGCCAATCCGCGTCTGCGGGGGGCCGCATGAAATCGCCGCTGCGAGAGTTCTGGGACGGCTTCGCCGCCAACCGCGGGGCGCTGGTGGCGCTGATCGTGTTCTGCACCCTGGTGCTGGCCGCGCTGGCCGCACCCTGGCTGGCACCGCACGATCCCATCGAGCAGTACCGCGCCCACATGCTGACGCCGCCGGTGTGGATGGACGGCGGCAGCGCGCGCTTCCTGCTGGGCACGGACGAGCTAGGGCGCGACATCCTCTCGCGCCTGCTGCATGGCGGGCGCGCGTCGCTGGGCTTGGCCGCGGCAGCGGTGCTGCTGTCGCTGATTCCCGGCGTGCTGCTGGGCCTGCTGGCGGCTTTCTATGGCCGCTCTGCAGGCCCGCTGATCATGCGCACCATGGACATCCTGCTGGCCCTGCCGGGCTTGCTGCTGGCCATCTGCGTCATCACCATCCTGGGGCCGGGCCTGGCCAACACCGCGCTGGCCATCGCCATCGGCGCCTTGCCCGGCTTCGTGCGCCTGACCCGCGCCAGCGCGCTGGCCGAGCTGCCCAAGGACTACGTGACTGCCAGCCGCGTGGCCGGCGCCGGCACGCTGCGGCAGATGTTCGTCAACGTGCTGCCCAACTGCATGGCGCCGCTGATCGTCAACGCGTCCCTCGGCTTTTCCACCGCGCTGCTGGCCGCCGCGGGCCTGGGCTTCCTGGGCCTGGGCGTGCAGGCCCCCACGCCCGAGTGGGGCAGCATGCTCAGCAGCGCGCGCGACTACATCCAACGCGCCGGCTGGGTCGTCACGCTGCCGGGGCTGACCATCCTGGTGGCCGTGCTAGCCGTGAACCTGATGGGCGACGGGCTGCGCGATGCGCTCGACCCCAAACTGAAGAAGCTGCAATGAGCGCGCCGCTGCTGGAAATCGACCGCCTCTCGGTGCGCTTCGGCGCCTTCCAGGCCGTGGATGGCGTCTCTTTGAGCGTGCAGCCCGGCGAGGTGCTGGGCCTGGTGGGCGAATCGGGCTCGGGCAAGTCCGTCAGCATGATGGCGCTGATGGGCCTGATCCCCGCGCCCGGCGAAGTGAGCGCGCAAACGCTGCGCTTCGCCGGCCAGGACCTGCTGACGCTGGATGAGGGCGCCCGCCGCCGCCTGGTGGGCCGCGAGGTGGCCATGGTGTTCCAGGACGCCCTCTCGGCCCTGAACCCCGCCTACCGCGTGGGCTTCCAGATCGAAGAGGTGCTGCGCGTACACCTGGGCCTGCGCGGCGGCCCGGCGCGCGCGCGGGCGCTGGAGCTGTTGCAGCAGGTCGAGATTCCCGATGCCAAGAACCGCCTGAACGCCTACCCGCATGAGCTGAGCGGCGGCATGAACCAGCGCGTGATGATCGCGATGGCGATTGCCTGCAACCCCAAGCTGCTGATTGCCGACGAGCCCACCACCGCGCTGGACGTGACGATCCAGGCGCAGATCCTCGACCTGCTGGCCCGCCTGCAGCGTGAGCAAGGCATGGCGCTGGTGATGATCACGCACGACCTGGCAGTCGTTGCAGAGCTCGCGCAGCGCGCCGCCGTGATGTACGCCGGCCAGTTGGTCGAAACCGCCCCCCTGCCCGACCTGTTCGAGCGCCCCCGCCACCCCTACACCCAGGCCCTGCTGGCCGCACTGCCCGAGCACAACCAGGGTGCGCGCCGCCTGGCGGCCCTGCCCGGCATCGTGCCCGGCGCCCACGACCGCCCGGCCGGCTGCCTGCTGGCCCCCCGCTGCCCGAAGGCCCAGGCGCGCTGCCACTCCGAGCAGCCAGCGCTGGAACAGGGCGTGCGCTGCTTCTTTCCGACATGACCTCTGCACTCGTCGAAGCCCAGGACCTGGCGCGCCATTACGACATCAAACGCGGCTGGTTCGCGCCCAAAGCCAAGGTGCAGGCGCTGGCCGGCGTCAGCTTTGCCCTGAAGCCGGGCCAGACCCTGGCGGTGGTGGGCGAATCCGGCTGCGGCAAGAGCACGCTGGCGCGCCAACTCACGCTGATCGAATCGCCCAGCGCCGGCCGCCTGTCACTCGAAGGCCAAGACCTGGCCGCGATGGACACCGCCCAGCGCCAAGCCCTGCGCCCGCGCGTGCAGATGGTGTTCCAGAACCCCTATGCCAGCCTGAACCCGCGCCACAGCATCGGCCGCAGCCTGGCCGAGCCCCTGCTGCTGCACACCCAGCTCAGCAAACCCGAGCGCCAGGAGCGCGTGGCCCAGAGCCTGGCCGCCGTGGGCTTGCGCCCCGAGCACGCCGCGCGCTACCCGCATATGTTCAGCGGCGGCCAGCGCCAACGCGTGGCCATCGCCCGCGCCATGATGCTCAAGCCCGCGTTGGTGGTGGCGGATGAGCCCGTCTCGGCCCTCGATGTCTCGATCCAGGCGCAGATCCTCAACCTCTTCATGGACCTGCAAGAGCAGACCGGCACGGCCTATGTGTTCATCTCACACAACCTGGCGGTGGTGGAGCACATGGCCGACGAGGTGATGGTGATGTACCTGGGCCGCACGGTGGAGATCGGCCCCAAGGCCCAGGTCTTCGCGCACCCCCTGCACCCCTACACCCAGGCCCTGATGAGCGCCACGCCCTCGCTCAAGCCCAAGGAACGCGCCCAGCGCATCCGCCTGCACGGCGAACTGCCCAGCCCCCTGAACCCACCCAGCGGCTGCGCCTTCCACCCGCGCTGCCCGCTGGCGCAGGCGCGTTGTGGGCAGGAGCGGCCGGAGTTGCGGGAGGTGGGGGGGCGCCGGGTGGCGTGTCATTTGGTCTGAGCGTCTTTGCCGCGCAGAGAATCGCGACCCGCTCAAGACCATGCCATGCCCAATCTCCTCATCACCAGCGTCGGTTCCGGCGTGGGCCACAACTTGCTGGATTGCCTGGAAGGGCGACGCCAAGGCCTGCGGGTGATTGGCAGCAACTCCGAAGCCGGTGCAGCTGCCAACTTCCGCTGTGATCGCGTCTACCTCGCACCGCCTGCGGCCGATGCGGCGGCCTGGGACGCCTTCCACACCGAGCTCCTGATGCGCGAGGCCATCGACCTGGCGATCCCGGCGCGCGACGACGATGTGCTGGCCCTGGCGCGCTGGCGCGCTCGTGACCCTCAATACGCGCCGCGCTTGCTGGTGGGTGCGCTGGACGCTGCCCAGGCGCTGCATGACAAGGCGCAGTACGCGGCCTTCGCGGCCGCACAGGGCCTGCCCTTTGCCGCCACCGTGGTCTGCGGCCAGGATTCGCAGCCCGACACGGCTCTCGCGCTGTGGCAGGTCCATCGCACCTTGATTGCCAAGCCTGCGGCCGGCAATGGCTCTCGGGGCGTGCGCATCGTCCACACCGAGGTCCAAGTCCTGGCCGCGGCGAGGACGGCGGGCTATGTGCTCCAGCCCTACTTCGACCCTCACCCTGAATGGCAGGTGCAAGCCCTGGCCGCACCGCTGGGCTTGCCGCTCTGGTCAGAAGTCCCCGAGACCTCGCTCTTCGGTTTTCATGCCCTGATCGACCCCCAGGGGCAGATCGAGGGCTCACTCGGCTACCGCGCGGTGCAGAGCTCGGGCCGGCCCACCTGGCTGGAGCCATGCGCCGAAGCGCCATGGGCGGACCTGGCCCTGACTCATGTTCGGGCCCTGGCGCAGGCGGGCTGGCGCGGCCCCTGCAATGTGCAGGGCAAGCGCGATCCCGAGTGGGGCTGGCAGGTCATCGAGGTCAACGGACGCTTCACCGGCGCCTCGCTCGCACGCCGGCTTTTGGGTCTGGATGAGCTCGGCCTGTGCCTGCGCCAATGGCTGGGCGACACCGCCATCACGGTGGACCCGCCCCGCCCCGCCGCCAGCCATGTCGACGGCAGCTACCGCGTGGAGCACCATGATCTGGCCATGCTGAAGCAAGCCGGAGCGTGGCCTCCGCGCAATCTCTAAAGCGGCAGCTTGTCGCTGCTGACCGGCAGCAGCACCGGTTGCGGCGCTGCATAGACGGCGCGCGCCTGGGCATGCCCGCTGAGCACCACCCCCGCCCCGAGCACGGCCTCGGCGCCGACCCGCACGCGGTCCCGCACCACCGTGCCCACGCCCAGCAAAGCCGCACGGCCGATGGTCACGCTACCCGCCAGTGCCACGCTGGCCGCGAGGTAGCAGTGGTCCTCCAGCACCACGTGGTGGCCCACCACGCTGCCGCTGCCCACATGCACGTTGTCACCCAGGCGCGTGTAGGGCTGGATCACGCAGCCGTCGCCGACGGTGCAGTTCTCGCCCATCACCACGCCGGGCCAGACGCTGGCGCGCGGGCTGATCAGATTGACAAAGCGGTAGCCCAGCGCGCGCGCCTGGTCGAAGCGTTCGGCCCGGATGCGGTTCACCGCGGTGGGGCCGATGGCCACCACCGCCAGGTGGGTATCGGGTGGAAAATGGCTCGCGATGTCTTCAAAGGCATGCACCGGCAGGCCCAGCAGTTCAGGGCCGCGAATGTAGGCGCGATCGACCGCAAAGCCGGCAACCTGCAGCGCGGTGTCACGCCGCAGCCGCGCCAGGGCCAGTTCGGCCACCTGACCATTCCCCACGATGACGACGCGCTGCAGCTCGGTCACTGGACTACCCTCCGGTCACTGCGTGACCACCTCCCCGAGGGAGGAACGCGCGCCCTTCGGAGCGGCCGTGCGGGAGCGCTCATGGCCTCACCGACTGCAGGCGCAGCCAGTCCTCCAGCAGGGCATGCATCTCGGCCCGCATCACCCCGCCCTGCACTGGCACGGGCTTGCCCAGCATCTGCAGCAGGGTGCGGCAGGGCACGGTGGGTTCGGCCAGGCCGAAGCGGGGTTCGTCCTGCATGTCGATGGCATACACGATGCGCTGCAGGCCGGCCCAGACGCTGGCGCTCAGACACATGCTGCAGGGCTCGGCGGTGGAGTACAGCACGCAATCCTTGAGCTCGGAGGCGCCCAGGTTGCGGCAGGCGGCGCGAATGGCCTCGACCTCGGCATGGGCGGTCGCATCCTGGTTCTGCCAGATGGCGTTGTGGGCCACGGCCAGCACGGCGCCGTCGGGGCCCACGATGCAGGCCGCATAGGGCGGCTGGCCCACCAGCATCGCTTCGCGTGCCTTGGCAATGGCCTGACGCATGTAGACCCCATCCATGCCGGCCTCCGCGGCTTGGGCCTCCGGGTCCTGGCCCAGACTCTGGCGCCGCTCCAGCAAGGCGCAGAGCGCCGCCAGGGTCGGGGCCTCGAACAGATCGGTCATCGTGACCTGCAGGCCGAGCTCCTGCTCCAAGGCCAGCGTCAGTTCCAAGGCGAGCAGCGAATAGCCACCCAGGTCGAAGAAGTCGTCATCGGGCGTCACTTCGGCGCGCTGCAGCACGCGGCACCAGAGCGCTGCCACCGCCTGCTGCAGACCGGCACCCGGCTGCACATGCGCGGGCGGCGGGTCGGCTGGCGCGCCGGCCTGGGCACGCAGGGCCGCCCAGTCCAGCTTGCCGTTGGGCGTCATCGGCAGGTGGTCGATGGCCACCCAGCGTTCGGGCACGGCGTAATGCGGCAGGCGTTCGGCCACAAAGGCCGCCAGCCCGGCGGGCAGCGCCCCGCCCTCGATCGGCTGCACATAGGCGACGAGGCAGCGACCGCCAGTGCCCTGGGGCTCGGCGTCCACCACGGCGTCGCGCAGCGCGGGGTGGCTGGCCAGTGCGGCCTCGACCGCACCCAGCTCGACCCGGTAGCCCCGCAGCTTGACCTGGCGATCGGCCCGCCCCTCAAAGCGCAGGGCGCCGTCCGGCCCCTGCCGTGCCAGATCCCCCGTGCGGTACTCGCGCTGGCCGTCGTGCCAGCCAAAGCGCTGCGCCTCCAACTCGGGCCGGCGCCAGTAGCCCAGCGCCACGCTGGGCCCACCCACCACCAGTTCACCCAGTTCACCCGGCGCCACGTCGGCCCCTTGCTCGTCCACCAGGCGCAGGCGCACATCCGGCAAGGCCTGGCCGATGCAGGCGCCCCGGCCCGGCGCAAGGTCCGCGTCCGTCACCCGGTGGAAGGCCACCTCGCCGCTGGTCTCCGTCAGCGCGTACAGGTTGGCCAAGCGGGGCCGTTCCGCGCCGAAGTGGGCGAGCCAGGGGGCGAGGGTGTGCGGCTCCAGGGCCTCGCCGCTGAAGGCCACCCAGCGCAGATCGGGCAGGGCCGGCGTCTGCGGCCCCAGGCCGCGCGCCAGCTGCCGGAAGGCGGTGGGCGTCTGGCTCAACACGGTCACCCGTTCGGCCGCCAGCAGGTCCAGCAGCCGCTGCGGCGACTGGCTGAGCGCCGGCGGCACCAGCACCAGGCAGCCGCCATGCGCCCAGGCGCCCCAGACTTCCCAGACGGAAAAGCCGAAGGACAGCGAATGGCAAAGCGTCCAACGATCCTGCGCACCGAAGGGCATGTGGCCGGCCAGCGACGGGAACAGGCGGGCGACGTTGGCATGCGACACCCGCACCCCCTTGGGCTGGCCGGTGGAGCCCGAGGTGTAGATCAGGTACATCAGATCCTCAGCGGCCAGCGCACGGTCGGGCACCCAGGCCGCCGGCCCTTGCGCAAGCCACCAGGCATCGTCCAACGTGGCGCTGTGGGGGCTGCGCAGCGCCCCCAGCACGGCAGCCGGCTCGCAGTCCGCCACGATCTGCGCCTGCCATTCCGCCGGGTGCGCCGGATCGACCGGCACGTAAGCCGCGCCGCTCTTCAGAATGCCCAGCAGAGCCGCCAGAGCCTGTGCCGAACGCTCGTAGGCGAGC
This sequence comes from Inhella sp., assembly GCF_041912635.1. Classification (GTDB taxonomy): domain Bacteria; phylum Pseudomonadota; class Gammaproteobacteria; order Burkholderiales; family Burkholderiaceae_C; genus Inhella. The sequence goes on along the minus strand of NZ_JAYRMO010000006.1, from coordinate 65,682 downwards.
ACCACTCGATCGCCGGCGCCGATGCCGCGCGCCGCCAGCGCCGCGGCCAGGTGATCCGCCCGGCGGTTCAGCTCGGCATAGCTCCAGCACTCGCCCTGGTCGACCAGGGCAGGCGCCTGCGGGCATTGCGCCGCATGGCGCTCGAACAGCTGGGGCAGCAGCGGGTGCATGGCGTGGCGTATCAGAAGGGACGGAAGCGCACGGGCAGACGCTGCAGGCCGCGCAGAAAGAAGTCGGCGCGCCAGGGCGGATCGGCTTCGGCCAAGGCCAGGCCCTGCAGGCGCTCTAGCAGGCGCGTCAGCGCCACCTGCGCTTCCACCCGCGCAATGCCGGCCCCCAGGCAGCTGTGCCGCCCATGGCCGAAACCCAGGTGATCGGCGTCGGCGCGACGGATGTCGAAGCGATCGGGCTCCGCCCAGCGCGCCGGGTCCCGGTTGGCCGAGCCGAGCAACAGGTAGACGGGCACGCCCTTCGGAATCACCCGGCCATGCAACTCGATCGGTTCGAGCAGGGTTCGACCGACCACCTGGGCCGGGCTGTCGTAGCGAATGAACTCCTCGAAAGCCGGACGCACCAGGCTGGGGTCGGCGCGCAGCTGCTGCAGCTGCCCGGCGTCGTTCAGCAGCGCGTGCAGGCCATTGCACAGCGCGTGGGCAAAGGACTCCTCGCCGTTGGCGAACAGCAGGATGCAGGAGGTGATCAGTTCGTCGTCGCTGAGTGCGTCGGCCTCGTCGCGCAGCTGGATCAGCTGGCTGATGACATCGCGCTGCGGCTCACGGCGGCGCAGCTGCACCAGCGGGCCGAGGTAGTCCCGGAACTCCTGCACGGCGCCGTTGAGCTCGCGGTAGGCGCTCCCGTCGGTGATGGGGGAAAACACTTGAAACACGCTGCCGGCCCAGCGCTTGAGCAAGTGCCGGTCCTGCGGCGGAATGCCCAGCAGCTCGGAAATCACCTGCACAGGCAGCGGGATCGCGAAGTCGTGCAGCAGGTCCATTTCGCCACGCGCCGCATGCGGCGCCAGCAGCTCGTCCACGCAGTGCAGGATGCGCTCGCGCAGATTGCTGGCCAGGTTGTCCGTGATCACCCGGGCCAGCAGGCGGCGCAGGCGGGTGTGTTCCGGTGCGTCCTGGAACATCACCATGTCGCGCACCATGCGCGAAGCCGGCAGGTCCTGAAGCTCCTGGCGCGCATGCACCGAAAAGCGCGAGGGCCGCGAACTGAAGCGGGGGTCGCGCAGGGCGGTGCGCACATCGGCATCGCGGGACAGCACCCACATGCCGAACGGGCTACGGTGCACCGGGTCTTCCTCGCGCAGCCGGGCGTACAGCGCATAGGGTTGCAGCTGCGCTTGGACGTCGCGGGGGTCAAACAGGGGCGCGCGGGACATGTGCGGTGCTCGTGCGGCGTCTGCCAGTGCGATCTTCTCGCAGGGCCGGGGCCGTCGACCTGGGGGGCGCGGACTCTACCATCGGGGGCATCCCCCAAGTTGCACGCTCCTGGGCATGAGAGCATCGCGCCCCCACGCGCAGCCGTCGCCTGCGCGCGCTCCAGTCCCTGCTTGTACGCTTCTCTTGGCCATGCCCGACACCGATTCCAGCCCACCCGGCCCCACCCTGCGCCGGCTGCGGGACCATTTGCTGCATGGCCAGGACCGTCAGGCTCTGTTGCTGGGTCAAGCACTGACGGCTGAGCACCCGGAGATGGGTGAGGCTTGGAACCTGCTTGGCGTGGCGGCCCAACGTGAGGGCCAGCCGAACCTGGCGCTGACGGCAAAGCGCAAGGCCGCGCAGCTGCTGCCACATCGGCCCGATGTGCACATCAATCTGGCCAACACCCTGCGGCAACAAGGAGAGCTGGAGGAAGCATACGCCTGCCTCCAGCTCGCCTTGCGCCTGAAACCGGACGACGCGGCGGCACACAACCTGCTCGGCTTGGTGCAGCAACGCCAGGGCCACATTGAATTGGCGCGACAGAGCTTCGAGGCCGCGCTCAGATGCGACCCGAATTTCGTGCAGGCGCACAGCAATCTGCTCTTCATGCTCACCCACGAAGGCGGTTTGAGCCCAGCCGAGTTGCGCGACGCGCACCTGAGATTCGGTGCCATGCATGGCTCGCCCCTGCGCAGTCGGTGGCCTCAGCATGCCAATCTGCGCGACCCCGGCAAGCGTCTGCGAGTCGGTTTTGTATCGGCTGATCTGCGCAATCACGCGGTGGCCCGCTTCATCGCACCCATTTGGCGCGCCTTCGATCGCACGGAACTGGAATTGGTGGCCTACCAGGCCCATTGGCGCCGTGACGCCTATACGGACGAGTTGCAGGCCCTGTGCGATCAATGGGTGCAAGTGGCCGCATTGAGTGATGCCGAGCTGGCGGCCCGCATCCAGGCCGATGGCATTGACATCCTGATCGACTTGTCCGGCCACACCGCCCACAACCGCCTGATGTGCTTTGCCCGCAAACCCGCGCCGGTCCAGATCACCGCCATCGGCTACCCGCACAGCACGGGCCTGGAAGCCGTGGACTACCGCATCACCGACACCTTCCGCACCCCGCCCCAGCTGGCCTCTCAATGCGTGGAGCATCTCGTCTGGATCCCCAGCTCCAGCACCTTCGAGCATGGGGAAGCACCGGATGTGGCGCCGCTGCCGGTTTCGCTCGGTCATCCGTTCACCTTCGGCAGCTTCCAGCGACCCAACAAGATCAGCCCGGCCAGCCTCGATTTGTGGGCCGCCGTGCTGCACGCCGTACCCCAGAGCCGCATGCTCTTGGGTGCCATCGATGGCACCGAGGCCCGCCAGCGGCTCCAGCGGGCGCTGGAAGTGCGGGGCATCGCGCGTCAACGCCTGGCTTTTCATGGCGTACAGCCCCTGCAGCAGTACCTGGCCTTGCACGCACAAATCGACCTACTGCTTGACACCGTGCCCTACCCGGCCGGCACCACTGCGCACCATGGGCTGTGGATGGGCGTACCCACCCTGACTCGCACGGGCGATTCCTTCGTCTCCTGGCAGTGCGCCGGCATCCTGGGCCGTCTGGGCCTGCAGGCCTTCATTGCGCATGACGACGCCACCTTTGTTGCCATGGCGAAGACCTGGAGTCAGCAACTGCGATCGCTCGGGCAGCTGCGTGCCAGCTTGCGCGCCCGCATCGGCACCCACCCCCTGGTGCAGCCCACCACCGTCGCCGCCGGCATCCAGGCCGCCCTGCGCGAAATGTGGCGGCGCTGGTGCGCCGGCCGGCCGAATCCTTCGAGGTGCGCTTTGAGCACTGAGCCCAAGCTCACCGTCACGCGCCCCGATCTGCCGCCGCTGGCGGACCTGATGCCGGCGCTGGAGGCGCTGTGGGAAAGCCGCCAGCTGACCAACAACGGCCCCTTCCACCAGCAGCTCGAGCGGGCCCTGTGCGAGTTCCTGGACGTGCCGGAGCTGGCCCTGTTCTGCAACGGCACCATCGCCCTGCTGGCCGCTCTGCGCGCGCTCGATCTGGAAGAGGGCGAGGTCATCACCACGCCTTTCTCCTTCGTGGCCACCACGCACGCGCTGCGCTGGGCCGGGCTGAGGCCGGTGTTCGCGGACATCGACCCCGTCACCCTGAACCTGGACCCGGAGCGCGTCGCCGCCCTCATCACCCCGCGCACGCGCGCCCTGCTGCCGGTGCATGTGTACGGCCGGCCCTGCGACACCGCCGCGCTGGACGCCCTGGCGGCGCGCCATGGCCTGAAGGTGCTATACGACGCCGCCCACGCCTTTGGCGTGCGCGCGCCGGGGCTGCTGCGCGCCGGGGAGCTGTCGGTCCTCTCGCTGCACGCCACCAAGGTCTTCCACACCTTCGAGGGGGGCGCGGTGATCTGCCGCGACGCCGCAATGAAGCGGCGCCTGCAGCAGATCCGCAACTTCGGCTTCGTGGACGAGCTGACGGTGGACAGCGTGGGCATCAATGGCAAGCTCAACGAGCTGCAGGCCGCCATCGGGCTGCTGCAGCTGCCGCGCTACGAAGCCAACAACCAGCAGCGCGCCGCCGTGGACGCCGCCTACCGCGCCGGCCTGGCGGGCCTGCCCGGTCTGACCCTGCCGCCCAGCACCGACCCGCTCAGCCACAACCACAGCTACTTCCCGGTGCGCGTGCAGGCTGGTTTCGTCTGCAGCCGCGACACCCTGTACGAGCGCCTCAAGCAGCAGGGCATCCTGACGCGGCGCTACTTCCACCCCTTGATCAGCCGCTTCCCGATGTATGCCGAGCTGCCCAGCGCCCAGCCGGACCATCTGCCGGTGGCCACGCAGGCGGCGCAGGAGGTGCTGTGCCTGCCGCTGTACGCCGGCATGGGCGTGGCCGACACGGCACGCGTGATCGACGCGATCCGCGCGCTGGCCCGCACCGGCTGAGCAATTGCGCCGGAAAAGCGACAAAGCGGCCTTGCCGTTTTGGCAATCTGACCTGTCCGCCGCGGCGGCCTGCCGTTACATCCAGCGGCAGGCCCTCCAGGGCCGGTGCGCGCAACTGCAACCGCGCTACGGGCAAGTCCTGATGGGGCCACGAGTTCCCATGCCCTGCGGTGATGACGCCCGCGGCGCCGCCCCCTGTTCGCACCGCCCGCCCCCTCCTAACCTGCGCCCCCGCTGACAGGCAGCGTCTCTTCAGGCGGGCCGTTCAGCGGCCCCTCACACCAAGGAGACGCGATGAATTTCCGACCGTGGCCTGCTGCCACCCTGCTGGCCTGGCTGGCCTGCGCCGCAGGCGCGCAAGCGGCCTGCCCCAATGGCAGCAGCTTTGACAGCAACCTGGGCTTTTGTGCCGACAGCGCCAACGCCTACGGCCCCTTCACCCAGGCCATGACGAGCCAGTGCAGCACCCTAGGCGGTGGCCCGGCCTGCACGGATACCAAGCCCTACGTCGTGGGCAGCACCACGGTGCAATTGCCGCGCTGGAGCAAGGCCTTCACGCAGGGCCTGCGCGGCACCGGCGCCTGTCCGAACGGCAGCGTGCCCGACCCGGCCTACGGCAACCGCTGCAGCGAAACCGTGGGCGGCGTGAAGAGTGTGTACGGGCCCTTTGCGGACAGCCTGATCGCGCAATGCGTGGCCGCCGCGGGCGGGCCGGCCTGCTACACGAACCGCTGGAACGCCGGCTTCTACGCCGGCCTGACCAGCGCCGGCACAGCCAAGAACAAGTTCGGCGCCTGGCTCTTCCTCATCAGCAACACCGGCATGACGCATGCGCAGCTGGCGGACAAGCTCAAGAGCGTGGGCGTGAAGCGCATCTTCATCAAGATCGCCGACGGCGCGAACAGCTGCAACTGGTTCCCGGATGCGTGTTCCAAAACCACCACCGACATCTACAAGGCGCGCGGCATCGAGCCCTGGGCCTGGTCCTACAACTACCCGGGCAACGAGGCCGCGCAGGCCAATGCGCTGAAGCAGGCCGCCAGCTTCGGCTATCAGGGCTATGTGCTGGATTTGGAGAAGGAGTTCGACGGCACCAGCACTGCGCTGGAAAACCTGCTGAAGGCCTTCAGCAGCGCGCAGGCCCAGGCGCGCGCCGCCGGCACCATCCAGGGCGACTGGTACCTGACCGCCACCACCTGGGGCAACCCCAAGGACCGCGGCATGCGCGTGGACATCATCGACAAGTACGTCGACGCCCACATGCCGCAGACCTACCTCGACGTCTGGGGCCCGAGCTATGTGGCCGAAACCAAGCGCTGGATCGAGACCGGCAACTGCGAGTACCGCGCGCTGGGCGCGAAGAAGCCGATCTGGCACATCGCCTCGAACGAAAAGGCCTTCACCAGCGCTGCGCAGCAGAACGAGTTCTTCAAGATCGCCGGTCCCCACGCCTCGCTCTGGGTGGTGCCCGGCGCGGAGGTGCCGCTCTCGCAATGGAACACTCTGGCCGCGATGAACTGGCAACAGACCAGCTGGGACACCAGCACCGCCTGCAGCGCCGGTAACTACCAGATCGCCGCCAGCCCACCGCCCAACCCGGCGCCGGTGGCCACCAGCTGCCCCGATGGCGCCAGCTTCGACACTGCGCTGGGCTTCTGCGCCGACACCGCGAACGCCTACGGCCCCTTCCCCGCCGCCATGGTGAGCGAATGCCAGCGGCTGGGCGGCGGCAGCACCTGCGCCGAGCAGCAGCCCCTGCCCTACCAGGGCAACACGGTGACAGTGGCCGCCGCTCGCTGGGCCAAGGCCTTCACCAAGAGCCTGCGCGGCACCGCGGCCTGCCCGCGCGGCAGCAGCGCGGGCGATGCACGCTTTGACGGCCTGTGCGTGGAGGGCACCGCGCCCAGCGGCAACCAGCTGAACGTGTTCGGGCCCTTCCCCGCCACCTTGACGGCCAGTTGCCAGAGCAAGGGCGGTGGCCTGGCCTGCCTGCAGCAGCGCTGGTCGGGCGACTTCTATCTCCAGCTCAAGGGCCTGAGCAGCATGCCGGTCACCTTCCCGTACTACAACCAGAACGCCAACCAGCAAGAGGGCTGGCGCGCCTGCAACATCACCTCGCTGGCCATGGTGCTGGACTTCTACAAGATCACCGACCCGGCCCGCCTGGGCATGCGCACGCCCGATTACCTCTACAAGACCTACGGCATCAGCGGCGCGCCCGCCACCATGGCCAACATCTTCAATGCCGAGGCCATCAAGGCCGGCTCCGCGCTGCGGGATCAGTGGACCAGCGCCGGCTCCATCGGCCAGCTGCGCAGCCTGGTGGGCAGCGGCAAGCCGGTGGTCATTCATGGCTGGTTCACGGGCTCCGGCCACATCGTGGAGGTGGTGGGCTGGGACGGTGCCAACTACATCGTCAACGACCCCTATGGCGTGTGGGACGGGGTGCCCTACTCCAAGAACTACGACACCACGCGCAGCGGCAAGGGCGTGAAGTACCCGGCCGCCAAGTTCGAGGCCTTGATCACCGATGACGGCACGGGGGCCGACCTGCTGATGCACGTCTTCAAGTAAGGGCCCAAACCCCGAGCAAGCCTGGCGCGGCCGCGCTTCAGCGGCCCAGCCAGGCTTGCGCTTTTTCTACGCCCGCATTGAGTTGCGCGAGGTACTCCGCCAGCCCGTCGATGAAGGCCTTGATCTTGGGCTGGCCGCGCTTGCCCTTGGGGTAGACGGCCCACAGCTCGGGCTCGCCCCAGGCCTCGCACTCGAAGCGCCAGCCGTCCAGGCAGGTTTGCAGCCGCCCCTCGCGCAGGTCGCGCGCCACCACCCAGTCGAAGCAGGGCAACAGCCCCTCGCCCGCGCGCAGTGGCGCCAGCAGCAGCTCGTCGCTGTTGCAGGTGATGGGCCCCTGCGGCACCACCAGCACGGTGCGCTGCGGGCCCACGAAGCGCCAGCGGCTGTCCAGGCCCTCGCAGTGGAAGACCAGGCAGGGGTGGCCGGCCAGGTCCTCGGGTTCGCGCGGGAAGCCCATACGCTCGAAGTAGGCCGGCGCACCGCACAGGCGCACGCGGTTGGCGCCCAGCGAGCGCGCGATCAGCTCCGCGCTGCGGCCCTGCTCGTGGCGCAGCGCCAGGTCGAACTGCTCGGCCACGGGGTCGGGGTCGTCGTCGCGCAGCACCAGCTCCAGCTCCACCTGCGGGTGGCGGCGGCGAAAAGCCACCACGTACTCGGCCAGCACCGCGTGGCCCAGCATGAAGCTGGCCGCCACGCGCAGGGTGCCGCCCAGCTGTTTGCGCAGGGCCGCGCTCTGGTCCTGCGCGCTGCGCAGGTGCTCGCGCATCTGGCGCGCGGCCAGCGCGTAGGCGCGGCCGGCTTCGGTCAGGCGCAGCGGCTTGGAGCCATGCTCCACCAGCAGCTGGCCAGTCTGGCGCTCCAGCGCGCGCACCTGTTTGGAGAGGGCCGAGGCCGTGGTGTGCAGGCGCGCCGCGGCGGGCGCAAGGCCCCCGGCATGTTGCACTTCCAGCAAGATCAGCAAGGGGTTCAGGTCCAGGCTCATGCCGCCATGCTGCCCGCTGTGAAGCGCTGGCGCCATGGGGATTCACCGCGCTGCGTACTGCGTGAGCCGCCGCAACGCCAAGGCGCCGGGGCAAGAGCAAGTTGCCGATTCGGACCGATGGGCCTCCTAGCCTTGCGGCTCAAGACGGCCCGTGCACTCCGAACCGGCGGCGCTGTCGGCCCCACAACATCCCCCCGAGGAGTCCCACGAATGCGTCTGCGTCAGAAACCGAGTCCCGTCGCCCTGGCCCTGCTCTTGGCCGGCTTGATCCAGCTGCCCGCCCAGGCGCAAACCACGGTGCCAGAAGAAGCCGAGGCCGAAGCCAAGAAGAAGGCGGAGAAGGAGTCCAAAGCCGCCCAGCTGGACACCGTGGTCGTCACCTCCAGCAAGCGCCGCGAGCTGGCGCACCGCCTGCCCTACAACGTCACCGCCATCGGCGAGCAGGCGCTGCGCGAGGCCAACATCACCGACCTCAAGCGCCTGATCGCCAACAGCCCCTCCATCGAGGCCCCGCCCAACAGCGCGCGCTTCTCCGACTCGATCACCGTGCGCGGCCTGAACATCAGCTCGGTCAGCGCCAACAACATCGAGTGGTTCGCGCGCAGCACCCTGTCCACCTACCTGGACGACGCCATGCTCCCGGCCGTGGGCTTTCGCATCAAGGACATCGCCCGCGTCGAGACCCTGCTTGGGCCGCAGGGCACGCTGTACGGCGGCGGCGCGCTGGGCGGCGCGGTGCGCTACATCACCAACAAGCCGCAGCTGGGCAAGTTCGAGGGCCAGCTCAACACCAGCTTCTTCCAGGTGAAGCACGGCTCGCTGTCGAACGACAGCGACGTGGTGCTGAACGCCCCGCTGGGCGAAGACCTGGCGCTGCGCGTGTCGCTGGCGCGCCTGGACGACCGCGGCTACACCGACCGCTACGCCGGCACGCCCAGCTACCTCACATCCACCTGGACGCCCAAGCCCAAGGCCGACGAGGTGCTCTACAAGGACGACGACTGGTACCGCGCCGACACCGCGCGTGTCTCCCTGCTGTGGCGCGCCACGCCCGCGCTGGAGCTGCGCCTGACGCATGGCTGGCAAGACAGCACCGCCCACGGCACCAGCGGCGGCCAGCTGCTGCCGGCCAGCGGCTCGCCCGCCCGCTACACCGCCCCCCTGGCCTGGGACCGCCAGACCGTGCTCTCGCCCTACCCCGAGTACACCGACCGCCGCATCGATCTGACCACCATCGACCTGGACTGGCGCCTGGACGGCCTGGGCCAGTTGCACAGCAGCACCAGCCGCTTCAAGGACAGCCGCGTGGGCCAGGGCGACTACCTCGGCACCGGCTCCTTCTTCTACGGCGACCTGGGCTATTCGCGCTACCGCCTGGGCGCGCCCAATTTCGCCGGCCAGACGGCCTACATGACGTACGACAACCGCAACGAAGGGGTGTTGCACGAAACCCGTTTGGTCTCCGAACCCGGCCCGATCAGCTGGATTGCTGGCCTGTTCCTTTCCAGCCAGGAAAAGAGCCAGCAATACAGCGAATGGATGCCCACCCTGCCCACCCGCGGCCGCCCCGGTGAGGGCTATATGGAAGACCAGCGCAGCGACTACAAGGAACGCGCGCTCTTCGGCGAGCTGAGCTGGCAGGCCATCGACAAACTCACCCTCACCGCCGGCGCACGCCTGTTCGCCTACCAGGACGACAGCAGCACCCAGGTGGAGGACTACGCCTTCGACCTCGTCACCGGCACCATCAAGGGCCGCGAGAAGGACAGCGGCAAGACCTACTTCAAGCTCAACGCCAACTACGCGCTCACCAAAGACCTGCTGGCCTACGCCACGCTCAGCCAGGGCTTCCGGCGCGGTGGCGCGAACGGCTTCCGCGGCGTGGGCGACCAGGCCGTCAACCCCGCGCTGCAGGGCTACCGCCCCGACCGCACCGACAACCTCGAGATCGGCGCCAAGGGCTTCCTGCTGGACCGCCAGCTCTACCTGCAGGCCGACGTCTACCAGATCGACTGGAAGGACCCGCAGACCTACTTCAGCCAGGACATCCAGGGCTTCCCGGTCTGGGGCACCACCAATGGCCCGAAGGCGCGCACGCGCGGCTTCGAGATGCAGCTGCGCTGGCTGCCCGTGGCCGGCCTGGAGCTGGGCCTGAGCAGCAGCTACACCGAAGGCGAGTGGGCCGGCACCAAGGAGGTCTGCCTGTACGCCGACGGCACCGAGTGCCGCACCTACCGCAAGGGCGGCCAGCTGGGCGGCACCGCGCCTTGGAAGCATGCGTTGAATGCCCGTTGGAGTGGTGCCTGGGGCGACAGCGATGTGTATGTGGCCGCCAGCGCCAACTACCTGGGCGTGAAGGCCAGCGACCGCGGCGACGACCCCGAGGACAAGCCCTTCGAATACAAGGCCTACACCACCTACCGGCTGAGCACCGGCATCAGCCAAGGCAACTGGGACCTGAGCCTGTGGGTGGACAACCTGAGCAATGAGCGCGAGCTGGTGTCCTTCCAGGGCACCTCCGCCGTGGCCAGCCGCGTGGGCCTGCGGGGCATCTACCTGACACCGCGCACCGTGGGCCTGAACCTGGGCTGGCGGTTCTGATGAGCAAGCGGGGGCTTCCCCTGACGCGGCGCCAGGGCCTGCTGGCGGCCTTGGGTGCCGCAGTGACGCAAGCCCGGGCCGATGCGCGCTTGGATCCGCTGGCCGCGCTGACCCAAGGCGCGGCCGCACCGCTCAGCGGCCTCGTGCTGCGCCTGCAGCGCGGCCCCCAGGTGCTGGCCGAGGGCGCTTGGGGCTGGCGCCGCCTGGGCGCGCAGCCCCTGCCCATGCAGATGGACACGCGGCTGCGCATCGCGTCCATCTCCAAGCTGGCCCTGGCCCTGGCCCTGCTGCGTCTGCACGAGGCCGGCCGGCTGGATCTGGACGCCGACCTGGGCCGCTGGCTGGGCACGCCCTTGCGCCACCCCCTGCACCGCCAGACGCCCATCAGCGCCCGCCTGCTGCTCACCCATCAGTCCAGCCTGCAGGACCCCGACCAGCCCACCCAGCCCGACGGCGCCGCCCTGCGCCGCAGCTGGGCCGACCCCGCCCACTGGCACCCGGCGGCACCCGGCAGCCGCTTCGCCTACTGCAACTTCGCCTTCGCCCTGCTGGCCACCGCCATGGAGGCCGCCTGCGGCGAGCGCTTCGACGCGCTGATGCAGCGCTGGCTGTTCGGCCCGCTGGGCATCCGCCCTGGCTACGACGTGGCACTGATGCGCCCGGCCGAACGCCAGCGCCTGGCCACCCTGTACCGCCGCGGCGCGCAGGGCTGGGAGCCGCAGACCGACGACTGGCCCCTGCCCACGCAGCCGCGCTGGAGCCGGCACCAGCAGCCCGGCCAGAACGGCAGCAGCTTCGCCCCGCAAGGTGGCCTGCGCATCAACCTGCCGGAGCTGGCGCGCATCGCCCAGCTGCTGCAGCAGCGCGGCCGGTGGCAGGGCCACGCGCTCATCAGCCCCACCGGCTTTGCGAGCCTGCTGCAGCCCAGCTGGGTGCACCGCGCGGGCGACGGTGCCGACACCCTGGGCGGCCTGTTCCGCGCCTGGGGCCTGGGCCTGCAGATCTTTGCCGACGTGCACGACGCCGAGGGCGGCGACCGCCTGCACCCGCGTGGTGGCTGGCGCGCCTACGGTCACCTGGGCGAGGCCTACGGCCTGCTCTCCGGCCTGCTGTTCCAACCGGCCGACGGGCAGCAGCCCGGCTGGAGCCTGCTCTACGCCTTCAACGGCACCTTGGCGCAGCCCGAACGCGGCCGCCACTCCAGCTTTAGCCGCTGCGAGGAACTCGTCCTTGAAACCCTGTTGGGCCAGCTCCGATGACCTTCCCCTTCCAGCACCACCCGCACTTCCTGCAGTGCCCGCCGCCGCGCGGCGACGAGCCCTTCGCCCTGGCCGGCCTGTGCTGGGACGGCGCCACCACCAACCGCCCCGGCGCACGCCTGGGGCCGGGCGCCATCCGCGCCGCCAGCCAGCTGCTGTGCGACGGCACCCACCCCCTGTTCGACACCAGCCCGCAAGGCCAGCTGGCCGATCTGGGCGACCTGCCCCTGCCCAACACCAGCCTGGCCGCCGTACGCCAGGCCCTGGCCGCGCAAGTGCCGGCGCTGCTGGCGCGCCACCACATGGTGTGGCTGGGCGGCGACCACTCGCTCACCCTTTCGCTGCTGCGCGCCTACCGCCAGCACCTGGGGCAGCCGCTGGCGCTGGTCCACTTCGACGCCCATTGCGACACCTGGACCGAGCACTTCGGCGAGCCCAGCGGCCATGGCACCTGGGTGCATGAGGCGCTGCAAGAGGGTCTGCTGCGCCCCGAAGGCGTGGTGCAGATCGGCATCCGCTCGGCCGCCGAGCGCGCCGCGCGCGAGCGCGTCAGCGCCGTCGGCGGCCTGGTGTTCGACGGCCGCAGCCTGCGCGGGCTGGAAGGCGCCGCCTTGGCCCCGCTGCTGCGTACCGTGCGCGAACGCATGGCCGCACTCGGCCACCCGCCCGTCTACATCAGCCTGGACATCGACTGCCTGGATCCCGCCTGCGCCCCCGGCACCGGCACCCCCGAGCCCGGCGGCCTGAGCAGCGGCCAGCTGCTCACGTTGCTGGAGGACCTGGCCACGCTGAACTGCGTCGGGCTGGACTGCATGGAGGTTTCACCGCCCTACGACCACGCCCAGCTCACCAGCCTGGCGGCGGCGCATGCGGTGTGGTCGTATCTGTGCGCGCGCTTGGCGCATTCACCACGGCCCTGAACGGGGGGCTCGCGCGCGCCATCGAAAGCCGGCACCATGCGGCCCACATCAAAAGGGGGCCGCATGGCAAGAAGCGTTTGGAACTGGATCGCCACCCTGGCGCTGGCCGCCACGCCAATGGCAACACCAGCCGCTGAATGGTTCGTGGCCACCAGCGGCAGTGACACCACCGGCAACGGCAGCCTGGCCGCGCCCTACCGCACCCTGGGCCATCTGCTGGACCCCGCCCGCGCCCTGGTGCGCGCGGGCGACACCGTGACCCTGCGCGGCCCCGAGGGCGCCAATGTGTTCGACGAAACCGAGGTGCGCCTGCGCCTGCCGCTGACGCTGCGCTCCTACCCCGGCGAATGGGCCGTCATCCGCTGCCCGCTGAACCTGGAAGACGGGGTCTGCATCCAGATCGACCCCGAAGCCTCCGGCAGCACGATCTCGCGCCTGGAGGTGATGGGCGGCAACCTCTACGGCCTGTTCTTCCAGACCGATTGGGATTCCCGCAACAACCGCAGCGGCCGCGGCGCCTCCAACGTGCTGGTGGAGGACTGCCGCATCCACGACACCGGGCGCGACGCCATCAAGATCACCCCCAAGAGCGACGACATCACCATCCGCCGCTGCGAGATCTACAACAGCGGCCGCATCTACCCCGCCGGCACGCCGCTCGAAGAGAAGAACGCCGAGGGCATCGACAACGTCAATGGCAGCCGCATGGTGGTGGAGGACAACTGGATCCACGACATCGCCACCAACGGGCTGTACTTCAAGGGTGGCGCGGCCGATGTGCGCGTGCAGCGCAACCGCATCGAGCGCACCGGCGAGGGCGGCATCATGGTCGGCTACGACACCAGCCCCGAGTTCTTCGACACCGCACTGAACCCGAACTACTACGAAAGCATCCGCGGCGTGGTGGTGAACAACGTGGTGCGCGAGACCGGCTACGCGGGCATCGGCCTCTTTGCCGCGCAGGACGCGCTGGTGGCCCACAACACCATCATCGACACCGCCCGCCTGGGGCACGCCGCGCTGTACTTCGGCGTCACCCTGCAAGATTTCGACCCCGTGGCCAAGCGCCCGGGCTCGGTGAACCCCACGCTGCGCAACAACCTGGTGCTGCAGCAGGGCGGCGCCTGCATCGGCATCCGCTGGGCCAATGAGATCAGCGCCGCCGGCGTCTACGGCCTGGTGGGCAGCCCGGGCAGCGAGCACAACTGGCTGCAGGCGCAAAGCGCATGCCGCTTCTTCGATGGCCGCCCCGGCAGCCCGATCCAGGACGGCGGCAGCCTGACCGAGCGGCAGCAGCACCTGAACGCCGACCGCAGCAGCCGCAGCGGTGCCGTGGCCACCAGCCCCGACGGCCACCTGCCCCCCGGCAGCCCGGCCAGCAACCAGGCCCCCGCCCTGCCCCAGGTCAACGAAGACATCGACCGCCAGCCCCGCAGCGGCGGCCAGGTGGACTACGGCGCCGACCAGGCCCAGCCCAGCAGCGCCATGGAGCGCGTGATGAACTGGGCCGAGTACGTCTACCCCCAGCTCTTCCCCCGCGGCGCCACGCGCGGTACCTACGCGCCCTACAGCTACCGCTACTACCCTGCCACCGGCAACTACCTGGGCAGCGATGGCGCGCGCATGGTGCTGCACAACGGCAGGCAGTGGAATTTGCAGGATGTGGGGGCGGTGGGGGACTTCCTGGCGCAGGCGGCGGCAGCGGGGTTCTAAGGCTCACTTCAAACTGAAGCGCACATTCGCCCCCTTCTTCCCCTGCAACTGCACCGTCGCCACGATCTTGGTGCCCGGCCCCAGGGTGAAGGGGCCCTGGGCTTCCAGGCGGTCTTCGCCAGCGGGCTTCAGCACCGCTTCGCTCTTGTGCCCGCCGCTCAGCAGCGTGAGCTTGCCGGTGGCGCCGGCGGTGCTGGCCTTTTTGCCGTGGTCGCGCACATGGATGACGATGCGCTCGGGGCTGGCCACCAACTCCCAGTCCATGTGGGCGGCCTCGACGACGATGCCGCCGTGCAGGGGCTTGTGTTCGTGGGCGTGGTCGTGGTCGCCACTGGCCCAGGCGGGTTGGGTCAGGGCGAGCAGCAGGCTGCCGATGAGGCTGAACTTCTTCATGGGGAACTCCTTGTGGGGTGGGGAAATCAGTAAACCTGGCCGCCGGCATCGGCCGCCAGGCGCTCGATGGGGACGCGCCCGAAGCGCCAGACCATCGCCGGGGTGAGGAAGCTGTCGAGCAGGGTGGCGCTGATCAGGCCGCTGAAGATCACCACGGCCACCGGGTAGAGCACCTCGGTGCCGGGCTGGCCGGCTTCGAACAGCAGCGGCGCCAGCGCAAAGGCGGCCACCAGCGCGGTCATCAGCACGGGGCTCAGGCGCTCCAGCGAGCCGCGGGTCAGCATCGCGGTGTCGAAGCGCTCGCCCTCGAAGGCGCACAAGTTGATGTAGTGGCTGAGCTTGAGGATGCCGTTGCGCACGGAGATGCCGGCCAGGGTGATGAAGCCGATCAGCGCCGCCACCGACAGCGGCTGGCCGCTGAGCTTCAGGCCAATCACCGCCCCCACCAGGGCCAGCGGGATGTTGGCCATGATCAGCAGGGTCAGCAGGCCGCTCTGGTAGCGGCTGTAGAGCACCAGAAAGACCAGCGCGGCCGAGACCAGGCTCAGGCCCGCGATCAGCCGGCTGGACTGTTCCTGCGCCTCGAACTGGCCACCCAAGGTAACGAACATGCCTTCGGGCAGCGGGTGCTGGGCCAGCACGGCGCGAATGTCCGCCACCACGTCTGAGAGCGGCCGCTGGGAGGCATTGGCCGAGAGCACGATGCGCCGCTTGCCGTCGTCGCGGTTGATCTGGTTGGGACCATCGCCCTCCTCGATCTGCGCGAGCTTGGCCAAGGGCACGCGGCCGGCCGGGGTGTCGATCAAGAGCTGCGGCAGGGCCTGCAGGCTGCGCGCCGGCTCGGCCAGGCGCAGCACCAGGTCGAAGCGGCGGTTTCCCTCCACCACCTGGGTGATGCGTTCGCCGTCGATGAGCTGCTGCAACTCGGCCAGCAACTGCCCTGGCGCCAGGCCGTAGGCCCGGGCGGCGGCGTGGTCCACGCGCACCTGGATCTGCGGGGTGAGCACCTGCTTTTCCACCTCCAGGTCGGCAATGCCCGGGATGCCGGCCAGCCGGGCGCGCAGGGCCTCGGCCTGGCCCCGCAGGGTGTCCAGGTCCTCGCCAAACAGCTTGATGGCGATGGCGCTGCGCACGCCCGAGAGCATGTGGTCGATGCGGTGGCTGATGGGCTGCCCAAGGCCGATGGCGGCGGGCAGATGGGCCAGGCGCTGGCGCATGTCGGCGTACACCGCCTCCAGCGGGCGCTGGCTTTCGCGCAGGCCGATGTCGAGCTCGGACACATGCACACCCTCGGCGTGCTCGTCCATCTCGGCGCGGCCGGAGCGGCGGCCCACGTAGACGACCTCGGGCACCTCTTTCAGCAGGCGTTCGGCCTGGCGCGCCAGCTGCACCGATTCCTGCAAGGTGGTGCCCGGGTTCAGGCGCAGGCCCACCAGCACCGAGCCCTCGTTGAAGGGCGGCAGGAAGGTGGTGGGGAAGAAAGGCAGCAGGGCCAGCGCACCCAGCACCGCCAGCAGCCCCGCCGCCAGCACGGCGCGGGTGTGGTTGAACACCCAGGCCAGGGCGCGGGCGTACCGGCCCTTGAGCCACTGCACCAGCTTCGGATCGCCATGGTCCAGACTCTTGAGCTTGGGCAGCAGGTAGTAGGCCATCACGGGCGTGAGCGTGATGGACACCAGCATCGAGGCCAGGATGGACGTGATGTAGGCCACGCCCAGCGGCACGAACAGCCGCCCCTCGATGCCCGGCAACACGAACAGCGGCACGAACACCAGCACGATGATCAAGGTGGCCACGACGATGGCACTGCGCACCTCCAGCGTGGCCTTGGCGATCAGCTCCACCGGGCCGAGGCCATGCGCATGCTGGCGGTTCAGCTTCAGGCGCCGCAGCACGTTCTCCACGCCCACCACCGCGTCGTCCACCAGCTCGCCGATGGCAATCGCCAGGCCGCCGAGCGTCATGGTGTTGATGGACAGACCGAAGTGGCGGAACACCAGCACCGTGATCAGGATCGAGGCCGGCATGGCCGCCAGCGAGATCAGGGTGGTGCGCACATTCGCCAGAAACAGGTACAGCACCACCGCCACGATGGCCGCCGCCGCCATCAGCTTGCCCTGCAGATTGCCGATGCTGGCCTCGATGAAGCTGGCCTGGCGGAAGGTGACGCGTGGCGTCTGCATGCCGGCGGGCAGGCCGGGCTTGAGCTCGGCCAGCGCGGTTTCAATGGTGCGCGTCAGCGCCACGGTGTCGGCATCGGGCTGCTTCTGCACGCCCAGGATGACGGCGGGGACTCCGTTGAAGCCGGCATCGCCGCGCTTGATGGCCGGGGCGAAGCGCACGGCGGCGACCTGACTTAGAAGAATGGACTGGCCGTTCTTCCACGCCACCGGCAGCTGCTGCAGATCTTCCAGCCGCGTCGTGCGGCCCAGATTGCGAATCAGGTACTCGCGCGCATTCAGTTCCACAAAGCCACCGCTGCTGTTGCCGGCATGGCCCTGCAGCGCGGTGCGCACCTGCTCCACGCTGACGCCCAGCTGGGCCATGCGCGCGCTGTCAGGCTGAACCTGGACCTGGCGCACCTCGCCGCCAATCGGAATGACCTGCGCCACGCCGGGGATGGCCAGCAGGCGCGGGCGCAGCACGAAGTCCGCGTACTCGCGCGTGGCCATGGCGCTGATCTTGGCCTCGTCGATGGGGATGGCGACCAGCATCACTTCGCCCATGATGGAGCTGATGGGCCCCATGGCCGCGTGCTGCACGCCGGCCGGCAGCGCATCGCGCGCGGTGGTGAAGCGCTCGTTGACGATCTGCCGCGCGCGGTAGATGTCGGTGCCCCAGTCAAACGTGACGTAGACGAAGGCCAGCCCGACCGAGGACACCGAGCGCACCGCCGTGACACCGGGCAGACCGCTCATGGCCTGCTCCAGCGGCAGGGTGACGAGCTGCTCCACCTCCTCGGGCGCCATGCCGCCGGCCTCGATCTGCAGCGTCACCTGCGGGCGATCCAGGCTGGGGAAGACATCGACCGGCGTGCGCGTCAGCGTCAACGCACCCAGCACCATCAGGGCGGCGGCCAGGGCCATCACCATCAGCCGGTTGCGCAAGCTGCTGTGAACCAGGAACTCGAACATGTCAGCGCACCTGGTTGAGCAAGGTGGCGGCCTTCGTGACGACGCGTTCGCCGTCGTTCAGGCCCTGGGTCACGGCCACACGCGCACCATCCAGCGCCTGCACCTGCACCACGCGCGGCACAAAGCGCTCGGGCGCCTGCTTGACCCAGACGATGGTCTGGTTCGATGGGTTCTTCACCAGCGCCTGCGCGGGCACGGCGTGGCCCTGGATGCGGCTGCGGCTTTGCACCACCACGCGCACGCTCTGGCCCAGGGCCAAACCCTGGGCACCGTTGAAGTTCAAGGGCAAGGCCTGCTCGCGCAGGCGGCTGCCGGCACCCAGGAAGCGCAGCGGCTGCGCCGATTCGCCCGCGACAAAGGCGGCGCCGATGTCGTTCGCCAGCGAGATGTCATAGGCCAACGCCTCGATGCGCAGGCGCTGCGGGTCCACCACCTCGAACAGCAGCTCGCGCGCCTCGACGATCTGGCCCGCCACGGCATGGGCCGAGGCGATGACGCCGCTGACCGGGGCGTGCAGGGCCTCGCGCCCGCTCAGGCCCTGGCCCAGCGCGGCAATGCGCGCGCGCAAGCCCTCCACTTCCGCCTGCACGGCCTCAATCTCGCGGCGCGGCACGGTGTCCGCCAGCTCCCGCAGGCGCTGCGCGCGCTGCTCGGCCAGGCGCAGCGCGGCGCGCAACTCGGCCAGCTGGGCGGCCTGGGCCGAACGCTCCAGCGCACCGGCCAGCGGTTCCACATAGCCCAGCAGCTGGCCACGCTGCACGCGCTGGCCCAGCGTGGGCAGGCCTTGCGGCGGCGCAATCAAGCGGCCGCTTTGCGCGGCCTGCACCGGGCCGCCGGCGTTCGGGTCCATCACCACCTGGCCCTGCAGCTCCTGGCTGCGCGGCAGCTCGGCGGCTGCCACGGCCTGGGTGCGCAGGCCCAGCTGGCGCTGCGCCGGCTTGGGCAGGAAGACCGAGCCATCGGGCAGGCGCCGCGGGCCGCCGGCCGTGACCGGGGCGGCTTCATCGCCATGGTCGTGCCCGGGGCCGGCCCAGGCGGGGATGAGCAGCAGGCTGGCGCTCAGCAGCAGAAGGGCGCGCTTCATGCGGCACCGCCCTTCTGGCGCAGACGCAAGCCTGCAACGGCGCCGAGCAGACCCAGCAGCCCGAGGCCGATCCAAAGCCCCGCGCGCTGCCAGTTGAAGTGCTCGTGCTCGTCATGCCCGTCGGCATGCAGGTCCAGCTCGCCGGCCAGCAGGTCGGCGTCCTCGCCCGCCCTCACCGTGGCGGTAATGGGGTGCACGCCGGCAGCCGGCACGGCGGCCAGCTCGGCGCGGAAGCTGCCGTCGGCCTGGGGTTGCGGCTTGAGCTTGGCACCGGCCAGTTCCAGCTCCAGCGTGGCGGCGGTGACGGGCTCGTTGCTGTCGGCGCGGTCCAGGTAGAGCGTCAGGGCCTTGCCATCCAGCACGCCCACCAGCTCGAAGAGCTCGGAGCTGGCGACGAAACGCGGCTGGGCCGGGGCGCTGGCGAGCGGGGCGTCGTGGTCATGGTCGTGGTCATGGCCCGGGCCAGCCCAGGCGGGGTGCACCAGCAGCAGGGCCAGCGCGATCAACAGGTGTTTGGGGTTCATCAGCAATCTTTCGGTGACTTCACTGCGGCAGCAGGCCCAGGGCCTGGCGCACTTGGGCAATGGCCTGGTGCAGGGCGATGCGCGCCCGCGCCTGCTCGCGCTGGGCCTGGGCGGCTTCCAGTTCGACGCGCAGGCGGGTGGGCAGGTCGGTCTCGCCCAGGCGGAAGGATTTGTCGAAGAAGGCGCGGGTTTCGCCGGCTAGGCGGGCGCGCTCGGCGGCAAGCTGCAGCACGGCACGGGCGGCGGTCAGGGCGGCGCGGGCGCTCAGCACCTGGGCCTGCACGCGTTCGCGCTCGCGCGCCAAGGCGATCTCGGCCTCGGTCTGCTCGGCCGTTGCGCTGGCCAGCGCGGCGCGCTGGCGCTGCCCGCCACCCAGCGGGATGCGCAGCCCCAGGCTCAGCGTGCCGTTGCTGGCCTCACCCCGGGCGCCGCGCTCGCGGGTCTGCAGCAGGGTCAGCTCGGGGTTGGCGCGCGATTGCGCCTGCGCCAGGGCGGCGGCGCTGCGCGCGCTCTGGGCCTTGGCGGCCAGGGCGGCCAGCAGCGGGTGGGCGCTGCTGTCCTCGGCCGGTTCGGGCTCGGGGGCCTCCGCCAGCGGCAGCGGCTCATCGGGCGCGAGGCCCAGCAGGGCACGCAAATCCTGCTCGGCGGCCGTGCTGCGGGCCTGCGCCAGCAACTGCTCGGCGCGCGCGCCCGCAGCGGCGGCTTCGGCCTGGTGCTGGTCGGCGCGGGCCAGCTCGCCGGCCTGGGTGCGGCGCGCCACATCGGCCGCCAGGGCCTGGCTGGCCTGCCAGCGCTCCTGCGCGGCCTGCTGCTCTTCGCGCGCCAGGGCCAGCGCCCACCAGTGCTCGCGCAACTGCTGGGCCAGCTGCCACTGCGCGCGCAGGGCCTCGGCTTCGACGCTCTGCGCCTGCGCCGCCGCCAGCGCCTGGCTGCGCGCGCGCTCGTTCGGCAGCCATAGCGGCAGGGCCAGGCCCAGCTCCAGTTCCTGCGCGCCCTGGCGGCGGTTGAAGCGGTCGCTGCGCAGCGAAGCCTCCAGCGCGGCGGGCTCGGGGGTCCAGGCGTCGGCCGCGGCGCGCAACGCCTGCGCAGCCTCGCGGCGCGCGGCCAGGGCCTGCGCCTCGGGCTGGCGTGCCCAGGCGCGCTCAAAGGCCTGCGGCAGGCTCAGCGGCTCAGGCCCGGCCGAGGCTGGGGCCGGGCTGGCGGCCGCCATGGCCGCGCACAGCAGGGCCAACGGCAGCAGCCGGGCTTGAAAAATCGAATGCATCCGATGCTCCAGGGTGGAAACAAACCACGGGGGCGATCGGCGAGGGGCGGGCTGCGCTGCAGCCCGCGGGCGGAATCAGTTCGGCAGTCCCTCGCCGTTCAGGCGAGGGCTGTCCACTTCGGGCGTTCGGGCCGCGGGCCGGCGCGGGCCGGCGTGGCGGTGCCGCCCTCTTCCAGCCAGGGCATAGGCAGCTGCACCTGCGGCGCCTGGCCCTCGGCGGGCGGCAAGAGGGTCATGTGACCGTGGCAATGGCTGCAGTCCAGGCTGGCGCCGGGGTCGTCCGCGTCGGTGGCATCGACCTGGGCATGATGGTGGCCGCCCTGCTCGGCATGCAGGGCATGGGCCGTCGCGCCTTCGTGCTCATCCCCGCAGTAGGGGCCCAGCAAGGCCCAGCTGACCTGCAGGGGCAGCAGCAGGGTGAGCAGGAGCAGCAGCAGGCGCTTCATCAGGGGTCGCAGTCTATCGAGGGCGGGAGGGATGACCCTGTTGCAGATCAAGTCAGGGAAGCCGATTGGAAAGCCTGGAGCCGGTGCAAGGTCAAGCCCCATTCCCTACATAGCCTGGGGTTATGGCCCGCGCGGTGCTTGGCAGCGAAACGGAGCCGGTGCCTGACCACAATCGCGCGCATGCAGTTGCCCCGTCTTCTCTTCCTGCTACTGGCCCTGGCCGGCCCCGTCCTGGCCGCCAAGCCCCTGGTCTATTGCGCCGACGCCAGCCCCGAGGGCTTCGACCCCGGCCTGTGGGACAGCAGCAGCACCAGCAACGTGAACAACCAGATGTTCCAGGGTCTGCTGGGCTTCAAGCGCGGCGGCACCGAGCTCATCCCCAAGCTGGCCACGGCCTGGGAGGTCTCGCCCGACGCCACGGCGTTCACCTTCACGCTGCGCCCCGGGGTGCAGTTCCACCGCACCGCCTGGTTCACGCCCACGCGCCCCTTCAATGCCGATGACGTGCTGTTCACCTACCAGCGCTTCATCAACCCCCAGCACCCGTTCAACCAGGCCTTTGCGGCCAACTTCATCTACCCGCAGAACCTGGGCCTGGCCCGGCAGATTGCGTCGATCGAGAAACTGGATGACTTGCGCGTGCGCTTCACACTGCGCGCGCCCAACGTCACCTTCCTCAGCACCTTTGCGATGAGCTTTGCCGGCATCCAGTCGGCTGAGTACGGTGCGCAGCTTCTTAAGCAAGGGCAGGCCGCGCAGATCAACCGCCTGCCGGTGGGCACCGGGCCGTACCAGTTCAAGCGCTACGAGAAAGACCATGTGGTGCGCATGCAGGCCCACCCCGGCTACTGGGGCGGGGCGCAGCGCACACCCGCGCTGCTGTACAGCATCAGCCGCGAGCCGGCGGTGCGGGTGCAAAAGCTGATTGCCGGCGAGTGCCAGGTCACCAGCCCGATCCGCGACGTGGACGTGGCCTCGGTGATGAGGCGGCCCGGCGTGCGGCTGGAAAAGATCCAGGCGCTGAACATCTCCTACCTGGCCTTCAACTTGAGGAAAGCCCCGCTGACCGACCGCCGCGTGCGCGAGGCCCTGGACATCGCGGTGGACCGCGATGCCATCTTCAAGGCCCTGTTCCCGCGCGGCGACGCGCTGCAGGCCGTCAGCGCCTTTCCGCCCGTCATCCCCGGCTTCCACCAGGGCCTGAAGAACGAGTTCAACCCCGAGCGGGCGCGCCAGCTGCTGGCCGAAGCCGGCCTGGGCCAGGGCTTTGAGCTGGACCTCTGGGCGCTGCCGGTGGCGCGGCCCACCAACCCGAACGGCCAGCTGATGGCCCAGCTGATCCAGCAGGACTGGGCGCGCATCGGCGTGCGCGCGCGCATCAAGACCTACGAGTGGGGCGAGTACCTGAAGCGTGCCAACAAGGGCGAGCACGATGTCTACATGAGCGGCTGGAGCGGCGACAGCGGCGATGCCGACGACTTCCTCACGCCCAACCTGAGCTGCGCGGCCAACAAAACCGGCATCAAGTTCTGCCACCCCGAGTTCGAGCGCCTGATCGACCAGGCCCGCGCCACCACCGACCCGCAGGCGCGCAAGCAGCTGTACGAGCAGGCACAGGAGATCTTCAAACGCGAGCGGCCCTGGATCACCATGGCGCACTCGACGATCTACATTCCCGTGCGCCAGGACGTGCGCGGCTTCACGATGGCGCCGAATGGCAGCGTCGATTTCGAGGGGGTTTACAGAGAGTGAGACTGCGCCACATCGAAGTCTTCCACGCCATCATGCAGGCCGGCTCCATCAGCGGCGCGGCCCAGGTGCTGCACATCTCGCAGCCCGCCGTCACCAAGGTGCTGCAGCACGCCGAGCTGCAACTGGGCCTGCCGCTGTTCGACCGCGTCAAGGGCAAGCTGGTGCCCACGCCCGAGGCGCAGCGCCTGTTCGTCGAGGTGGACAAGCTCAACCGCGACCTGATCGGCATCCGCCGCCTGGCCGCCAGCCTGCGCGCGGGGGAATCGGAAAGCCTGCGCGTGATGGCCACGCCAGCACTGGGTGCTTCGGTGCTGCCGGCCGCCATGTCCGCCTGGGCCAAGGCATTTCCAAACAACCATTGCCGGCTGGCCACGCACCACACGCGCGAGATCGTCAGTGCCCTGCTGGTGGGCGAGGCCGACCTGGGCCTGAGCCTGCAGGACCCGCGCCACCCCGGCATCAAGGCCGAGGTGCTGGCCAGCGGCCCGCTGATGGCCCTGTGCCCGCTGGGCAGCCCCGAGGCCCAGGCCGAAGGCCCGCTGGCGCTGGCCGAGATCGAGACCGAGCTGATCGCCATGGCCGAGGACGACCCGCTGGGCAGCCAGCTGATGGCCGGCTTCGAAGCGGCCGGCCTGCACCCGCGCAGCCGCTTCACCGTGCAGACCTATCAGCTGGCACGTTCGCTCGTCGAGGCCGGACTGGGCCTTTCCGTGGTGGACCCCTTCACCGCCACCGCGGCCGACCGCAGCCGCGTGCGTGTGCGCCCGCTCAAGCCCAGCGCGCCGGTGAACCTGGTGCTGCTGAGCGCCGCCAACGCCCCCCTGCCCCAGGTGGGCCGCAAGCTGGTGAAGCAGATTGCCGACGCCACGCGCGCCAGCCTGGCCACGCTATGAACGCGCCGCTCACCCTGCTCTGCGAGGACGTGCCCGGCCACCCGGACTTCGTGCACCTGCTCAGCCTGCCCGAACTGGATCTGGACCTGCGCTACGCCACGCGCGACAACTTCGTCGGCCGCGCCGTCTACGGCGGGCTGGACTGCGCCTGGCTGCGCCGCGAAGCCGCTACCGGCCTGCAGCAGGCCGCCGCCTGGCTTGCTGCCCACCAGCCGGGCCTGCGCCTGCGCGTGCTCGACGCCCTGCGCCCGCAGCGCGTGCAGGAGGCGCTCTACCAGGAGCTGGCCGGCACGCCGCTGGCCATCTACCTGGCCCACCCGGAGCGAGGCTCCATCCACAGCTTCGGCATGGCGGTGGACGTGACCCTGCTGGACGCGCAAGGCCAGGAACTCGACATGGGCTCGGGCTTCGACGAGATGGACGCCCTCTCCCACCCCGAGTTCGAGGCCGAGCTGCTGGCGCAGGGGCGTCTCACGCACGCGCAGCTGCAGGCGCGCGGCTGGCTGCGCGCGGCCATGCGCCAGGCCGGCTTTCACCCCATCACCACCGAGTGGTGGCATTTCGACTTCGGCGACCGCACCCTGGTGCGCGCCCAACTGCCCCGCGTGCTATGAGCGTTTCGCGCCGTCATCTGCTGAGCCTGGCCGCGGCCAGCGCCGCCCTGCCCGCCTTTGCGGAAACCAAACCGGTGCTGCGTGCCCCGCGCCTCAAGCCCGGCGACACCCTGGGCCTGATCAGCCCCGCCCACGCCACCTACGAGCGCGAGCCCTTCCAGATCGCCACCGAGGCCCTGCAGGCCCTGGGCTTCAAGGTCAAGCCCGGGCTGCACCTGCGCGCCCGCCACGGCCACCTGGCCGGCACCGACGCCCAGCGCGCCGAGGACATCAACCGCTTCTTTGCCGACGACGGCGTGCAGGGCCTGATCGCGCTCACCGGCGGCAGCGGCGGCACGCGCATCCTGCCGGCCATCGACTACGCGCAGATCCGCCGCACGCCCAAGTTCTTCGGCGGCTTCTCGGACCTCACGGCGCTGGTCAACGCCATTCATCAGCAAACCGGGCTGATCACCTTCCACAGCCCCACCGCGCTGTCGCAATGGAACGGCTTCAGCGTCGAACATTTCAAGGCCCTGGTGATGCAGGCCGGCACGCCGCTCTTGAAGAACCCCACGGGCGAGCTGGGCGAGCACCTGGTGCAGACGAATGACCGCATCCAGACCATCCGCGGCGGCCGTGCGCGCGGCCGCCTGGTGGGCGGCAACCTGGCGGTGCTGACGGCCATGGCCGGCTCGGCCTACTGGCCAGACTTCCGCGGCGCCATCCTGTTCCTGGAAGACATCAACGAGTACATCTACCGCGTGGACCGCATGCTCTCCACGCTGCGCCTGACGGGCGCGCTGGGCCAGGTGGCCGGCGTGGTGCTGGGCCAGTTCACCAAGTGCGAGCCCGGCGAGGGTTATGGCGCGCTCACGCTCGACGAGCTGTTCGACGAGTACTTCCTGCCGTTGAACGTACCGGTCTACCGCGGCGCCATGATCGGCCACATCCGCCGCAAGTTCACCGTGCCGGTGGGGGCGCTGGCCGAGATCGACGCCGACGCTGGCACGCTGCAGTTGCTGGAGCCCAGCGTCAGTTAAAGATCCTGCATCAGGCTGTCCACCGCACGCTGCAGCAGACTGGGCTCGGCCAAATCGGTGACCAGGCCCTCCGCACGCAGGCGCTCCAGCGCACGGCGCGTGAGCGAGTGCGAGCCGCCTTCAAGCGGCGACGAGAACATGAAGAAGCCGCCGTTCTCGCTCTGCCACATCAGGCGCGCCGTCACCCACTGACCCTGCAGGAAGATCTTGCAGCGCTGGCCTTCGCGCAGGCCCTTGACCCACTGCGCCACCGCCGCACCGGCGGCTTCGGCGTCCAGGCCCATGGGCACGGTGGGCAGATGGCCCAGATTGGTGTCGCTGTGGCCCCAGCGGTCGGTCGGCTGTTCGCGCAAATAGGCGTCGTCGTCGTCCCACTGGATGTCGGTGTCCGGCGCGGCCGGCGCTGCGGGCGCAGCAGGTTCCGGCGTCGGTGCCGCAGTGGGAGCCAGCAACAGCTTGCGATGCACGTCCATCAGTTCGTCCAGCATGGCCTCGGCGCGCGCCTTGGACATGCCCACCAGCTGCATGCCACGCTGCAGGCGGGCCACGAGCCCGGGCAGCTCGCGCATGCGCTGCTGGCGCTGCGCGGCGTCCTGCAGGGGTTGCAGGCTGGACAGCAACTCGTCCACCGCGGACAGCATGCCCTGCGTCTCCGCGTGGCCATCACCGAGATGCACGACGGCATGCACCATCACATCCGTCCAGGGGCCGAGCAGGAAGAGCCGCAGGTTCTCACCCACCTGGGGTGCCTTGCGCAGGGAGAGCTGCACCTGCTCGCGCAGCACCGGCCGCAGCGCATCCTCATGCTCGGCCTGGTCCAGCAGGCGGCGCGCTTCGGCTTCGCGTGCCAGCTCGGCCGCCTCGTCCTGCGCCACGTAGCCGCGCAGCTCGCCCAAGGCCTGGTCATAGGCCTCGCGGCCCGGTGCAGGGCCGGCGACCAGGCGGTCCACCAGCGGCTCCACGAACTGCATGAAATCGGAGGCCGCGGCGTCCTCGGGCTGGCCGTGCTCCTCGGCATAGCTGGCAATCTGCTCGATCAGCTGCCACACCGGGTGATCCTGGCTGGCCAGCACGCTGCGGTCGCGCTGCGCGGTTTGCTGCACCGTGCCCTGCAAGCGCGCCACCACGCGGCGCATCGGGCCGTTCAGGCGGGGGTCGGTCAGCATCTCCTGAAACAGGCGCGCCAGCAGGGCCACGCTGGGGTCGTCCCCACCCGCTTGCAGCCTCGGGCTGGACAGCAAACGCTGCATCGAGGGGCCCAGGGACAAGCGGGCCTCCTGGCTCGACCCCGGCGCGGCACTGCGCTGGTAGCGCGCCTCCTGTACACCCCAGGAGCGGATCTGCT
This sequence comes from Inhella sp., assembly GCF_041912635.1. Taxonomy (GTDB): domain Bacteria; phylum Pseudomonadota; class Gammaproteobacteria; order Burkholderiales; family Burkholderiaceae_C; genus Inhella. The sequence goes on along the minus strand of NZ_JAYRMO010000006.1, from coordinate 38,780 downwards.
GCGCCGCCTCGGTATAGGCGGCCTTCAGCACCTCGGCCGCACCCGCGCAGGCGGCCCGCATCAGGGCGGCGCGTTGCACCGGCGTCAATTGCATGGCCTGGGCCATCTCGCCGAAGGCGCGGGCGTAGACCGCCGGGCCGGCCGGGTACTGCGCCAGGCCCATCGGTTCGCCATGCGCCACCTGCAGGGCACTCGCCAGGCCCACCAGCTCGCGCAATACCCATTCGGCCTCCAGGTCCACCACCTGGATCACGCGCGAGACCTCGATCTCGCGTTCGGCCTGGTCCTCGTCGACCAGGGTCAGATCGCTGAGGCTGCGCGGTGCGGCCGGGCGCGCAGCCGCGGGGGCGGGCCGCCGCTTCAGCTGCGCAGCCGTGATGCCCTGCCGAATGCGCATCGCCAGATCACCCACCCAGCGCGCGTGCGCGGAGCGGATCAAGACCAACACCGGCTGGGCGGCAGCACGGTCCATCGCAGGTTCTGCCAACCTGCGCACGCAGGCCGCCAGCCATTGCTCGGCCACCGGCTGGGCGGCCGCCCGCATGTGGTCAAGGTGGCGCTGAAAAAGTTCGGATTCAGACATCGCGATCGCTCTGCACAAAGCGCCCGCAAGGCGCCCACGCGCACCAGAAGGCGCGCACAAAGCGGATGACTCTAGCCGAGCCTTTCCGGCGCGCTTTTCGCAAGCCCGGACTGCCCATGCACTTTGCCGCGGCAATTCGTCCGGGTCGCAGTTTGCAAGCCGAAAATGGACCAACGGCCTGCCCCGTTTCCGGTGCAAGCCGTTGATTTCATTCAGGTATTTGGTGGGCCCTGTAGGATTCGAACCTACGACCAACGGATTAAGAGTCCGCTGCTCTACCAACTGAGCTAAGAGCCCTGAATTTTTCCGTCCGCCATTATGGCGGTGGTGGGTCGGGCGAGACTCGAACTCGCGACCAACGGATTAAAAGTCCGCTGCTCTACCGACTGAGCTACCGACCCGCGTCAGGAAAGCCAGTCAGTATATGCATACTTTTTGAAGTCTTCAAGCGCCCGTCGAAATTTCTTTCAAACTTTGCCGGATGAGCTCCGCAGCGGCGGCCATGCCGAAGGCGGCGGTCACCATCACGCTGGAGCCATAGCCGGCGCAATTCAGGCTGCCATCCACGGCGCAGGCCTCGCCCTCCTGAACTGGCCGCGCCACCGCCTCGCGCGAAAACACGCAGCGCAGCCCGATGCGCCCCTGCCGCGGCGCGGCCTGCTCGCGGCGCAGACGGGCGCGCAGCGAAGCAAGCAGCGGGTCGTGTGTGGTCTCGGCCAGATCGGCCAGCTCCAGCGCCTCGGGGCGCTGCTTGCCGCCCGCTGCTCCCACGCTGACGAACGCGCTGCGCTGCTGCAGCGCCCAGGCCGCCAGCGCGGCCTTGGCACGCACCTGGTCGCAGGCGTCGATGAGGCCATCCAGCGGCGCGCCGTCGAGCAGCCCCGGCCAGTTGCCAGGCTCGACGAAGGCGTCGATCACGCGCACCTCGCAGCCGGGGTGGATCTCCGCAATGCGCGCGCGCAGGGCCTCACCCTTGTGCTGCCCCAGGCTGCTGCTCAGCGCCTGCACCTGGCGGTTGATGTTGGACTCGGCCACATGGTCGAGGTCGACCAGGGTGAGCCCCGCCACGCCGCTGCGCGCCAGCGCCTCCACCGCCCAGGAGCCCACGCCACCCAGGCCCACCACCCCCAGACGCAGCCCGCGCAGGGCCGCGTAGCCGGGGGCACCGTAAAGCCGGCGCAGGCCACCGAAGCGGCGCTCCAGGTCCTCAGCCTGCATGGTCGGCCCGCCAGAGTTGGTAACGCAGCGCACCCAGCGCACCGAGCACGATGCCCGCGGTGGCCAGCAGGCTGCCCAGGCTGAGCGTGGACAGGCCGCTGATGCCCTGGCCGAAGGTGCAGCCCAGCGCGGTGACGCCGCCCACGCCCATCAGCAGCGCACCCACCAGGTGGTTGGCCAGATCCTCGGTCTGGCGAAAGCCTTCCCAGCGGAACTCGCGCCGAAGCAGGCTGCTGAGCGCCGCGCCCGCAATCACCCCCAGCAGCACCGCCACGCCCAGGCTCAGGGTCTTGCTGCGGTCGCTGAAGAGCAGCAGGTAATCCAGCAGGCCGGCACTGGGCGAAACAAAGCTAAAGGACTCCGGGCGGTTGCCCGCGGTGGCCAGGTAGGCCGGCTCCAACGTGGCCGGGTGCTCGGGCACGAAGGCGAAGCGGCTGCTCAGCGCCCACAGCGCGCACACCAGCAATCCGACGCCTGCCCCACCAACCCACACGTCCGCACGGCGGCCTTCGGGGTGGCGGAGCACCCAGGTCAGCAGCAGAACGCCCAGGCCAAGCCCCAGGCCCAATGCCAGCTGTGGCACCGGCAGGCCCAGCGCCTGCGCAAGCAGGCCGGGCAGATCCTGGCCCGTGGGCAGTTCGATCACCCAGCGGTCGAGCCCATGGTGGCGCAGCACCGCGGTCAGCCCGCGCAGCGTCATGAAGGCCGCCAGGCCCATCACCAGCAGCACCACCAGGGACTTGAGGTTGCCGCCACCCACACGCACCAGGGTCTTGGTGCCGCAGCCCGAGGCCAGAACCATGCCGAAGCCGAATAGCAGGCCCCCGACTGGATGCGACACCCAGAGCAGCGTGCGCGCACCGTAGACGGTCTGTGCCGCGCTGACCCAGCCGGCCGCTACCAGCAGATTGAAGCCGATCAGCGCCACGGCGATGGCCAGCACCCACTGGCGCAGCCGCGCCTGTTCGCCCAGCAAGGCGGCGTCGCTGATCGCCCCCATTACACAGAACTGGGTGCGCTGGGCCAGCGCGCCCAAAAGCGCTCCGAGCCCAAAGCCCAGGGCCAGCACCTGCTGGGTGCGCGTCAACAGCTCGGCTTCGTTCATCGCTGCCAAAAAAGAAGGCCCGCGGCGGAGGCGGCGGGCCAGGTGGGGATCAGGCCGCGAGGCCTCACTTCAAGCTGGCGCGGCGCTCTTTCGCGGCCTGGGCAGCCTCGCTGCCTGGGTGCGCCTTGATGAGCTCGTCCAGGGTCTTGCGCGCCGACTTGCTGTCCTTGAGCTCGATCTGGCAATTGGCCAGGGCCAGCAGGGCCTCAGGCACGCGCGGGTGCTGAGGGTTGAGCTTCAGGAACTCGCGGAAGGTGGCAATGGCCGGCGCGTAGGCACGCTGACCGTACTGAGCATTGCCCAGCCAAAAGCGCACCACCGCGCCATAGCCGCTGGCCGAGAAGCGCTTGAGGAAGCTCTCGTAGGCGCTTGCGGCCTGGGCGAACTCGCCGCGGCGCAGCAGGCCCATTGCGGCCTCGTACTGGCGCTGCTCCTCGGGTTCGACCTTGAACTCCTGGCCATCCAGCGCGACCTTCTGCGGCTCGAACTGCTTGATGCGGGCATCAAAGCCCTGCAGCTGGTCGCTCAGGCGACGTTGGGTGTCCGCCAGATCGCGCGTGAGCTGCTCGTTGGCGCCGCGCAGGCGGGCCATCTCGGCGCGCAGCGCCTCGTTCTGGTTGGAAATCTCGAGCAGGCTGCGACGCAGGGTCTGCAGCTGATCCTGCACGTCCTGGCTGGAGGCCAGGCGCTTTTGCGCCTCCTCCAGCGCAGTGACCTTGGCGCGCAATTCCAGGATGGCCTTGCGCGCCTCATCGTCGGAGAACAGCGCGGCCTGCGCCGGCAGTGCGCCGGCCAGGGCCAGAACCGCACAGAGCTGACGCAGGCGCTGTTGCATCACTTGTCCTTGACTTCGACGCGACGGTTCTTGGCCCACACGGCTTCGCCGGTGCCCTGAACGGCCGGGCGCTCCTTGCCGAAGCTGACCGGCTCGGCCTGGCCGGCGGCCACGCCCAGCAGGCCCAGCTGCTGGCTCACGGCCTCGGCACGCTTCTGGCCCAGGGCCAAGTTGTACTCGCGGCTGCCGCGCTCGTCGGCATGGCCTTCCAGGCTGACCTTCTGGGTCTTGATCAGGTTCAGGCGCTTGGCGTGGGCCTCGACGGTGGGGCGGAACTCGTCCTTCACCACATAGCTGTCGAAGTCGAAGTAGATGACGCGCTTGTCCGCCACGGCAGCCAGCTGCTCGGCGGCCAGGTCGACGGTCTTGACGGCCGATTCCGGGGCCTTCGGCTGGGTCGGCTGGGCCGGGGTGGGCTGACGGGTTTCGACCGGAGCCTTCGGGGTCTCTTCCAGCTTGGTGGTGCTGCAACCGGCGAGGACAGCGGCGGCCACGGCGGCCAGGGCAAAGCGGGACATCGTCATGTCGAACTCTCGAATGAATGAGGCCGGCGGACCGGCGTGGGTAGGACGGAAAACCCGTTATTGTCGCGGATTCCTGGCCGGTTTAGCTTGGCGTCAGGATTCATGCCCCTGCCGATTCCGGCACAGATTTGGCAATGCGGCATGTCCCAGCGGCATTCAGCGCCCGAACGGCCCCCAAGCGGGCTCACGCACATCGGCACTGGTGATGATGAGCTTGGCCTTGACCTTGCCATCCAAGGTCGAAGTCATCAGCACGTCGCGGCCCTGCGAGCGGGTGGCGTAGACGAGCAGCTTGCCATTGGGCGCGAAGCTGGGCGATTCGTCGTCCGCCGTGTCGCTGATGACGCGGGTGCCGCCGCCATTGGCCAGATCCATCACGCAGACGCGAAAGGCACCGTCCTGGCGCGCCACATAGGCCAGAGTGCGGCCGTCCGGGCTGATGGCCGGGCTGACGTTGTAAGGGCCATTGAAGCTGACACGTTCGGCCGAGCCACCCTCCGCCGGCATGCGGTAGATCTGCGGGCCGCCCCCCCGGTCGCTGACGAAATACAGCGTGCGGCCGTCGGGAGTGAACACCGGTTCGGTGTCGATGGCCAGGTTCTTGGCTAGGCGCTGTAGGCCGGAACCATCGCGGTTGATCATGAACAGCTGGGTGCCGCCGTCGCGCGAGAGCGAGAGCGCGAGGCGCTGGCCGTCGGGCGAGAAGGTCGGGGCACTGTTGGTGCCGCGGAAGTCCGCCAAGGTACGGCGCTGGCCGGTGGCCAGGTCCTGCAGATAGACCACCGCCTTGCCGGTGTGGAAGCTCACATAGGCGATGGTGTGGCCATCGGGCGCCCAGGCCGGCGAGATCAGCGGCTCGGGGCTGGTCACCGCCACCTGACCGCCCTCGCCGTCGGCGTCGGCAATGCGCAGCGCGTACTGGCGGCCGGCCTTGGTCACATAGGCCAGACGGGTGGCGAACACGCCGCGCTCCCCGGTCAGCTTCAGGTAAATGGCATCGGCCATGCGGTGCGCTGCCAGGCGCAGATCGTCCTGCATCACCAACTGGCTCTCGCCGCCAAGATCCTTGCCCGAGACCACGTCCCAGAGCCGGAAACGCACATCAAAGCGGCCATCCGCCAGCCGGGTGATGGAGCCGCCCACCAGCGCGTCGGCGGCCTTGGTGCGCCACTCGGTGAAGGCGGGGCTGCTCAGTTCGGTGATGGGCGCGAGGCCGGCGTCGATCAGCTTGAACTGGCCACTGCGCTCCAGATCGGCGCGCACGATGGTGGCCACGCCGGTGCGGGATTCGTCGCGAAACTCGCCGATGGCGATCGGCAGCTGGGTGGCACCCACGCCGGAGATCTCGACTCGGAACTGCGCCCAGGCGGGCAGACAGCTGGCGCCCAGGGCGGCAAACAGGTGGCGACGGTTGAGGCGGGGGTTCAGGCTCATGCGCGGTACAGCTTGGGAAGGCGGGCGCGATTGTGACCCCGACCACAATCCCGGCCGAAAGGACGCACGCCATGACCGCCATCTGCCGCTATCCCGTGCCCGCCGTGGCCGAACTGCCCGAGGACCTGCGCACCCGCATCCTGGAGGTGCAGGAGAAGACCGGCTTCGTGCCCAACGTCTTCCTGGCGCTGGCGCGTCGGCCGGACGAGCTGCGTGCCTTTCTGGCCTACCACGACGCCCTGCTGCTGCGGGAAGGGGGCCTGAGCAAGGCCGAGAAGGAAATGATCATCGTGGCCACCAGCGGCGCCAACCGCTGCCTGTACTGCGTGGTGGCGCATGGCGCCATCCTGCGCATTTACGCCAAGGCGCCGCTGCTGGCGGACCAGCTCGCCACCAATCCGTTGAAGGCCGAGGTGACGCCTCGCCAGGCCGCCATGCTGGCCTTTGCCATGAAGGTCTGCCTGGACGCGCAGTCCATCGGCGAGACCGACTACGCCGCCCTGCACGCCGCCGGCTTCGACGACGAGGACGCCTGGGACATCACCAGCATCGTCGGCCTCTTCGGCATGAGCAACCGGATCGCGAACACCATTTCGCTGATGCCGAACGCAGAGTTCTACGTGATGGGGCGGTTGCCCAAGGTCAAGGGCTGAGGGGCACCACGCCTGCGCCAGGAGCCACTGGCACAGGCACCGCAACGCGTCGCGCCCGGGGCTTGAAGCGCTGCAGCGGCCGCTCAACGCCATACCAAGACGCAGCCGCCAGGGACACGGTCACCAAGATCGTCAGCCCCAACAGCGGCCACCACCCCAGATGGTCCCGGAACGCCCAGATCAACAGCTGTTGAACCAGGAAGGCGTACAGGTAAATGCCGTAGGAGAAATCACCGACGCGGTCCATGTCCCGCAGCCCGAGCCAACTGCGGGTGGCAAACATCAAGGTCGCGACGGGCACCACCAGGAGCATGCTCAGAACCGGCCGGCCGAGCCACCAAGATCCGCCGCCCAGCACCAGCGTCGCCAGCAGCACCCAATGCATGCGAGGCGCCAGCTCAGTCCAGTACAAGCGCACCGAGACGCCCATCAAGAAGGCAATACCAAACTCGACGAAATACAGCTCTTCAATCTTCGGGCTGACCCACTGGGTGAAAAGCTCACCGCGCAATTGAACCCCCGCGTGCAAGAGGGCCAGCCCCAAGGTGATCGCCAGCACCAGGGCCCGTCGGTTCAACAGGCCCATCGCCCCGACCACCGCGAGGATCGCGTAGCAGCGCAGCTCCAGCGGAATGGTCCACAACGAGCCGTTGATCGCCGTCGGAAGCGCGTTGCCCTCAAATCGCAGTGGCAACTCGCCACGCAAGCGAAAGACCAGGTTGTTCAAGTATTCGGTGAACCGGTGGTCATAAAAATACGCACGCAGGCTCAAATCACTCAGGGCTGGCCCGAGCACCAAGGCGCTCAACAGGATCGCGACGGCAAAAGCCGGCCAGATGCGCAGCAGGCGCCGAAGCGCAAACCGCCCCATGTGGGGATCCGACTGCCAGCTCTGGGTCACCAGGAAGCCGCTGACCGTAAAAAAGATCAACACGCCCAACCCACCCCAGCTGTGCACGCCCAAGACGCCGCTTTCAGGGATGCCAGACAGAGCATGCTGATGCGACCAAAGAACGAGCAAGGCCGCGGCCGTGCGCAAAAAGGTGAAGTGGTTGGTGCTACCAATGCCCTTGTTAGTCAAGAATCGCCGCCCCTCAAGCTGATTGGGGATAGCAACCCATCCCGAATGGGCGCGGATTGTCGATGGGAGACACACATGCAGAAACTGGACCTTGCCGATCTTTCGCCCCCGCTGGGGCTAGGGCAATTGAAGGTCCTCATCGATGTGTCCAACAAGTGCAACTTGCGCTGCACGATGTGCCACTTCAGTTTTGATGAATTTTTCTACCGCCCGGCGGAGCACCTGAATCCGGAGCAATTCGACCGGATTGCCGCGCAAATTTTCCCCTTCGCGCACACGGTGGTGCTCTCGGCGGGTAGCGAGCCCACGGTCTCACCTCATTTCCAAGAAATCCTGGATCGAGCCTCCCAATGGCCGCTGAAGGAACTGAAGTTCCTGACCAACGGCATCAAGCTCACAACGGACTTGTGTGCCGCCATCCTGCGATCGAAGGTCACCCAGATCGATGTATCGATCGATGGCGCTCGCGCGCAGACCTACGAACGCATTCGGCGCGGCGCCAGCTTCGAGCGCTTGACCACCAATCTCGCGCGTCTGCGCGACATGAAGGCTGCACTGGGTCGAAGCACGCCCCTGGTGCAATTCAATGTGACCTTGATGCGAGACAACCTGGAAGAGCTCGACGAGTTTGTCGACTTGGCGGAGGCGCTTGGTGTCGCGCGCATTGGGTGTCGACTGCTCATGCCCTATGCCGGCCTCGACATGGAAGCGCAATCGCTGGTGCACATGCCGCATGAGGCGAACCAGCATTTCGAACGCTTCATGCGACGCGTGGAACGCTCTCCCTCCGTCCAATTGATCACGTTTCCGGATTTTTTCCCGGGAGATCAAACCAGCCCGCCCATTCCGTCCCACCCATCGAGAAGTGAACTCGGTCGGTCGCCGCGCACACGGTGTTGGGCTTGGACGCGCTGGACCCGCTTGCCGCTTCTCCGCCACCTGGAACCACAGCCCATCGGCTGCGTTGACTTGCCTGCCGCGCAATGCGCTGAGGTGCGCGGGGCGCTAGATGTTGCGGGGTGGGCGCTGGCGCGTGACGGCATCGACGCTGTCACGGTTCGTTTGTCTACAGCGGCAGGAACCAGCCTGCAAAAGGTGGCCAAACGCATCCACGGCTCGCGGCCAGACGTCGCCCTGGCCCGCCCGGGCTACCCGCAGTCTTCACGCGCGGGCTGGATTTGCCGGTTCGAATCCGCCGAACTGCAGGCAGCCCAATTGCATGGCGCCGTGTGCCTGGAAGTCCTGGCGAAGACCGCGGGAGGCGCAATCGGCTGCATCGGTAGCCGTGAACTCCAGCTTGCGCCCGACTCTCCGAGCGTCGGCGCAGAGACCGCCTTCTGCCGCAAACCGTTCAACAGCGTCTACGTCAACAGCACGGGCGACGTGTTTCCGTATCCGGATTGCCGCATCCAGGAAATCGGCAACTTGTTAGCAGGAGACAGCTTTCCCAGACTGTGGGCCGGACCTACGCTGCGCAATTTGCGGCAAGCAATTCTCTCGAACCAGCCGCCGAGCATGTGCCGCACCTGCCCCAACTTCATCAATCGCGCCCCTGGCGATTCAAGCTTTCATCGGGAACGAAGCGTGGTGAGAGTTGTCCAAGCCCTTTGAGACAATTCGCCCGCCCCGTCCTGGGGCTTCGTTGTTTGTGCTGTCCCGATGACCCTTCTCCCCTCGATTGCCCTGGGCAAACGCCACCAGGCGCCCCGGCCCCTTGGCGCTGCTGACGCGCTGCTGCTGGCGCGCTTTTGTCAGAGCCAGGTGGAGCGCGTCACGGCCATCGTGTGTGCGGACCCTGGCGACACCCAGCGCCTGGAAGCCGAACTGCCTTTCTTCGCGCCGGGCCTGCGCGTGGCCGTGTTCCCGGACTGGGAAACCCTGCCCTGGGACCGCTTCAGTCCGCACCATGACCTGATCTCCGAGCGCCTGGCCACGCTCTGGCAGCTGCTGCAGTCGCAGGGCAAGCCGGCCAGCCAGCGCGAGATCGACGTCGTGCTGCTGCCGGCCACGACGGCGCTGACCCGCCTGGCCCCGCCCAGCTTCCTGGCCGGCACGACCTTCCAGTTCAAGAAGGGCCAGGCCCTGGACGAGGCGGCCTTGCGCGCCCAACTGCTGCTGGCCGGCTACCAGCATGTCAGCCAGGTGGTGAGCCCCGGCGAGTACGCGGTGCGCGGCAGTCTGATCGATCTGTTCCCGATGGGCTCGGCCGTGCCCTACCGGGTCGACCTGTTCGGCGATGAGATCGACTCGATCCGTGTGTTCGACCCCGACAGCCAGCGCAGCCTCTACCCCGTGCCCGAGGTGCGCCTGCTGCCCGGCCGCGAGTTCCCGATGACCGAGGCCTCGCGCCAGCTGTTCCGCAGCCGCTGGCGCGAAGCGATGGACGGCGACCCGAGCAAGGCGCGGCTCTACAAGGACATGGGCGAAGGCCTGGCTGGCGCCGGCATCGAGTACTACCTGCCGCTGTTCTTCGAGCAGACCGCGACCTTCTTCGACTACCTCGGCAATCAGGCCGCCGTGGCCCTGCTGGGCAGCGTGGACGAAGCGCTGCAGCGCTTCTGGCAGGACACGCGCGAGCGCCACAAGCTGCTCGCCACCGACCCCGAACGCCCGATCCTGCCGCCGGAAGCCATCTTCCTGCGCCCCGAGGAGCTGTTCGCCTGCACCCACCCGCTGGCGGTGCTGACGCTGAACCAGCGCGAGGCGGTGGACTTCGCGCGCCCCCTGCCGGACCTGAGCATCGAGCGCGGCGCCCAGGAGCCGCTGGCCAAGCTGGGCCGGCACCTGGACAGCACCCCGCACAAGGTGCTGTTGCTGGCCGAGAGCGAAGGCCGGCGCGAAAGCCTGCTGGACCTGCTGCGCGAGCACAAGCTCGACGCGCCTTCGTTCAAGACCCTGCAGGAGTTTGACGACTCGGGCGAGAAGTTCGCACTGCTGGCCGCGCCCCTGTCCGAAGGCTTCTTCTGGATCGAGGGCGAGCGGCAGCTACAGCTGCTGACCGAGACCGAGCTCTTCGCCACCGCGCCGGCCGCACGCCGCCGGCGCCGCCAGGAGCAGGTCAGCAACGTCGACGCGCTGATCAAGGACCTCAGCGAGCTCAAGATCGGCGACCCGGTGGTGCATGTCAGCCATGGCATCGGCCGCTACCAGGGTCTCAAGCACATGGACCTGGGGCAGGGCAACTCGGAGTTCCTGCACCTCGTGTATGCGGACGACGCCGTGCTCTACGTGCCGGTGGCACAGCTGCACCTGATCCAGCGCTACACGGGGGTGAGCGCCGAGGAAGCCCCACTCCATCGACTGGGTTCGGGGCAATGGGAAAAGGCCAAGCGCAAGGCCGCCGAGCAGGTGCGCGACACCGCCGCCGAGCTGCTGAACCTGTACGCCCGCCGCGCCGCCCGCGAGGGCCACGCCTTCCGCTACAGCCCGCACGACTACGAGGCCTTCGCCGCCAGCTTCGGCTTCGAGGAGACGCCGGACCAGCGCGCCGCCATCCACGCCGTGGTGCAGGACCTGATCAGCCCACGGCCGATGGACCGGCTGGTGTGCGGCGACGTGGGTTTCGGCAAGACCGAGGTCGCGCTGCGTGCCGCCTTCGTGGCCGTGATGGGCGGCAAGCAGGTGGCCGTGCTGGCGCCCACCACCCTGCTGGCCGAGCAGCACGCCCAGAACATCAGCGACCGCTTCAGCCAGTGGCCGGTGAAGGTGGCCGAGATGAGCCGCTTCCGCACCACCAAGGAGATCAAGGCTGCGCAGCAGGGGCTGGAGGACGGCAGCATCGACATCGTCGTCGGCACTCACAAGCTGCTCAGCCCCGACACCAAGTTCAAGCGCCTGGGCCTGGTCATCATTGACGAGGAACACCGCTTCGGCGTGCGCCACAAGGAGGCCATGAAGGCCCTGCGCGCGGAAGTGGACGTGCTGACGCTCACCGCCACGCCCATTCCGCGCACGCTCGGCATGGCGATGGAGGGCCTGCGCGACCTCTCCGTCATCGCCACCGCGCCGCAGCGCCGTCTGGCCATCAAGACCTTCGTGCGCAACGAGGGCAAGGGCGTGATCCGCGAGGCCGTGCTGCGCGAACTCAAGCGCGGCGGCCAGGTCTACTTCCTGCACAACGAGGTCGAGACGATCGAGAACCGCCGCCAGGCGCTGGAAGAGCTGATTCCCGAGGCACGCATCGCCGTGGCGCACGGCCAGATGCCCGAGCGCGAGCTGGAAAAGGTGATGCGCGACTTCGTGGCCCAGCGCCACAACCTGCTGCTGTGCTCGACCATCATCGAGACCGGCATCGACGTGCCTTCGGCCAACACCATCGTCATCAGCCGCGCCGACAAGTTCGGTCTGGCCCAGCTGCACCAGCTGCGCGGCCGCGTGGGCCGCAGCCACCACCAAGCCTATGCCTACCTGATGGTGCCGGACCTGGAGGGCCTGACCAAACAGGCCGCCCAGCGCCTGGAGGCCATCCAGGCCATGGAGGAGCTGGGCAGCGGCTTCTACCTGGCCATGCACGACCTGGAGATCCGCGGCGCTGGCGAGGTGCTGGGCGAAAAACAGAGCGGCAACATGATGGAGGTGGGCTACCAGCTCTACCACGACATGCTGGCCGAGGCGGTGCGTGCCCTCAAGAGCGGCAAGGAGCCGGACCTGGCCAACCCGCTGGCCGCCGTCACCGAGATCAACCTGTTCGCCCCCGCCCTGCTGCCCGACGCCTACTGCGGCGACGTGCAGACGCGCCTGTCGCTCTACAAGCGCCTGGCCAGCGCCAGCAAGGCCGAGCACATCGACGCGCTGCTGGAGGAGATCACCGACCGCTTCGGCACCCTGCCGCCGCAGGGCCAGACGCTCTTTGACACGCACCGCCTGCGCGTGCTGGCGCAAGCCCACGGCGTGACGCGCATCGACGCCGCACCGGGCGTCATCAATGTGCTGTTCAAGCCCAACCCGCCGATCGAGGCGATCAAGGTGATTCAGCTGGTGCAGAAGAACCCGTCCATCAAGCTGGTCGGCAACGACAAGCTGCGCATCGACAAATCCCTCTCCGACCCGGCCGATCGTGCGCACTGTGTGCGCGAGGTCCTCCGCCTGATCGGCCCACCGAAAGCCACCGCATGACCGAGATCGCCCCCGGCCTGATCCTGCGCGGCCCCCGCCCGCGCCTGGCCGATTTCCGCTTCGCCGCCTTCGACATGGACTCGACGCTGATCGCGATCGAGTGCATTGACGAGATCGCCGCCCTGGCGGGGGTGGGCGAACAGGTGGCCGCCATCACCGAAGCGGCGATGCGCGGCGAGATCACCGACTTCCGTGAATCCCTGCGCCGCCGGCTGGCCCTGCTGGCCGGCCAGCCCGAGAGCCTGCTGGAGCGCGTGCTGCAGGAGCGCCTGCGCTTCAACCCGGGCGCACGCGAGCTGTGCGCGGCGCTGAAGGCGGCCGGGCTGAAGCTGGGCCTGGTGTCGGGCGGCTTCACCCACTTCACGCGCTTCGTCGCAGCCGAATTGGGCATGGATTTCGTGCGCGCCAACGAACTCGAGGTCGTGGACGGCCGGCTCACCGGCCGGGTGCGCCGGCAGGCCTGGGGCGATGTGGTGGACGGCGAGCAGAAGCGCCTGTTCCTGCTCGAACACTGCGAGCGCCTGGGCTGCAGCCAGCAGCAGGCCATGGCCGTGGGCGACGGCGCCAACGACCTGCCGATGATGGGTGCGGCCGGGCTCTCGGTGGCCTTCCATGCCAAGCCCCGGGTGCGTGAGCAGGCCCGCGTGTCGATCGAAAGCGGCGGGCTGGAGCGCCTGCTGGAGGCACTGGACGCCGGATGACCCGCCTGCGCGCCCTCCTGCTCGCCAGCTGCCTGTGCGCCACTGCGCAGGCGCAGGAGATCGTGTTCGTCGCTCCGACGAACCACACTGAGCCCATCGCGTACTTCGGCCCAGGCGGGCTGCTGGAGAGCGGCATCCTCAAGGACATCGGCGACCGCCTGGCCGAGCGCCTGCAGCGCAAGGCGCGCTACCTTCCGGTGCCGAGCCGGCGCGTGTCCGAAACCCTGCGCAAGGGCGAGGCCGACCTGGTTTGCTATGTGCTGCCGGGCTGGCTGGAGGGCGAATACCGCTGGAGCGTGCCGGTGCTGCCCAATGCCGAGGTGGTGGCCGCGCGGCCCGAGGCGCCCGACATCGAGCGCCTGGAGGACTTGCAGGGCCGGCAGGTCGGCACCGTGATCGGCTACCGCTACACGCACCTGCTGGCCGATCCCAGGCAGCCCCTGCCCTTCGTCCGTCAGGACGCGCTGAACACCCGCTCCAACCTCGACAAGCTGGCCGCCGGCCGCATGGGCTAAGCCATCAGCGAGGAGTTGACGCTGCGCGACTACGTGCGGCGCTACCCCAAGAGCCGCCTGCGCGTGGTGATGACGGTGGCGCGCTACACCGCGCAGTGCGCCCAGTCGCTGCAGTCGCGGCTGGATTTCGAGGGCATCAACCAGCAGCTGGCGGCGATGGTGCAGGAGGGCGAGATCCGCCGCATCCTGGCCCGCTACGGCAGCTGAGAACCCGCCGCGCCGCAGTTCTCAACCCTGGCCCCGCAGTTCATCGCCGGGCGCCGGCCCTCCGGCCCGCGCCTGCCTAGGATGCCGCCCATGTCCACTGCCCTGCCCTCCGCCACACGCCGCACCGCCCTGGCCTATGCCGGGCTGGGCCTGCTGTGCTGGGCGCTGTATGCGATTGCCGCCACCGACTGGCAGTACGGCAGCCGCAGCGTCTGGGAGGGCCTGTACGACGCCACCTGGAACCTCGGCCCCATCCTCGCCCTGGGGCCGGCCGTGCTGCCCTGGACGCGCCGGCTGCAGGCCGTCAGCCCGTGGCGCCGCTTGGCCGGCCATGCGCTGGGCGCCGCCGCCTTTGGCCTGAGCTGGCAGCTGCTGGACGCCGGCGCCGCCGCCCTGCTCTTCAGTGCCGACCACGCCCACGCCCGGCTGGAGCAGGGCCTGGTATGGCGCAGTGCCGGCGGAGCCGTGGCCTATGGCGTGCTGGTATTCGGCTTTGGCGGCGTGCTGCATGCGCGGCGCGCCCAGGCCGCCGCGCTGCAGGCGGCACAGGCCGAGGCCGCACGCGTGCGCGCCGAGCTCTCGGCCCTGAGCGGCAAGCTCAACCCGCATTTCCTCTTCAACACCCTGAACTCGCTGCTGATGCTGGTGCGGCGCGACGCCAGCCGCGCCGAGCAGGCGCTGCTGGGCTTTTCGCGCCTGATGCGCCATGTGCTGGACAGCAAGCGCAACAACGAGGAGCGCGTCAGCCTGTCCGAGGAGCTGGACTTCGTGCGCGACTACCTGGCGCTGGAGACCCTGCGCCTGGGCGAGCGCCTGCGCGTGGACTGGCAGGTCGAGGATGCCGCGCTGGCCGAGGCGGTGCCGCCGCTGACGCTGCAGCCGCTGGTGGAGAACGCCATCCAGCACGGCATCGCCCCGCAGGTGGGCGGCGGCACGCTGAGCCTGCAGGCCCGCTGCGAAGGCGACTGGCTGCTGCTGCGCGTGGCCGACGACGGCCCCGGCTGCCCCTGGCCGCCTGCCCCCACGGCCCGCCAGGGCCTGGGCCTGGGCACCCTGCAGCGCCGCTTTGCGCTGGACTTCGAAGGCCAGGCCCGGCTGCAGGTGCAGACCGCACCGGGCCAGGGCTTTGCCGTCGAACTCCGCATTCCAAGAAGCTGAAGCCATGCTCAAAACCCTGATCGCCGAAGACGAACTGCTGGCCCGCGAGGGCCTGGTGGACTGGGTGCAGGCCCACCCGGAGCTGGAGCTGCTGGGCGCGGTGGGCGACGGCCCGGCCGCGCTGCAGGCCATCCGCAGCCAGCAGCCGGAGCTGGTGCTGATGGACATCCAGATGCCCGGCCTGACCGGCCTGCAGGTGCTGCGCACGCTCAGCCAGGAGCGCCCGGGTGCCGCACTGCCGGCCGTGATCTTCACCACCGCCTACGACGAGCACGCCCTCACCGCCTTCGAGCTGCACGCGGTGGACTATCTGCTCAAGCCCTTCTCGCGCGAGCGCTTCGACGAGGCCATCTCCCATGTGCTGCAGACCCAGACCGTGCGCCCGAGCGAGGACGAGAGCGGCGGCGGCCGCGAGCTGGCCGCGCTGGAGGCCGTGCACACCGCGAGCCCCGAGGCGCCGCTGCAGCGCCTGCTGGTGCGCGACATGGGCCGCATCGTGCCGCTGCAGGTCGAGCGCATCGAGCACCTGCGCTCGGACACCAAGTACACCGCCATCGTCACGCAGGGCCGTACCTACCTGGTGCGCCTGCCCATCAGCCACTTCGGGCAGCGCCTGGACCCGCAGCGCTTCCTGAAGGTGAACCGCAGCTGCATCGTGAACCTGGACTTCGTCGAAGCCCTGGTGCCGGACGAGAGCTCCCAGCTCGTCGTGCACCTGCGCGACGGCAACCGCTTCACCGCCAGCCGCGAGGTGTCCAAGCAACTGAGGGCCGACTCGCTATGAAACCGCTCTACCTCTCCCTCGTTTTGATGCTGCCGCTGGCGGCCTGGAGCCAAGCCCAGCCGGTGGGCAAGCTCTACACGCCCGGGCCTTTCGACAGCCTGAGCTTCAGTGGTGCCGCCCAGGTGAGCTTCCGCCAGGGCGACCGCGATGAGCTCTTCATCGAGGGCGACGAGGACGTGCAGAAGGACGTGCGCCTGCAGCTGCGCGACGGCCAGCTCAGCCTGCACACGCGCGGCACCTGGTGGTTCTGGCGCGACACCCGGCTGCGCGTACAGGTGATGGCGCGCGAGCTCAAGCGCCTGAGCGTCTCCGGCTCGGTGAACTTCCAGGCGCCCGAGCCGGTGCAGCTGCCGGAGCTGCGCGTCAGCATCTCGGGTGCCGGCCTGGTGCGCTTCGACCAGCTGCGCACCGAGGACCTGAAGTTCGGCGTCTCCGGCGCGGGCGATGGCCAGTTCGCCGGCCAGGTCCAGCGCCTCTCGCTCAGCATTTCCGGCC
Organism: Inhella sp.; assembly: GCF_041912635.1. Classification (GTDB taxonomy): domain Bacteria; phylum Pseudomonadota; class Gammaproteobacteria; order Burkholderiales; family Burkholderiaceae_C; genus Inhella. The sequence goes on along the minus strand of NZ_JAYRMO010000006.1, from coordinate 22,372 downwards.
GCAGCGACTTCCTCGCTCAGGGCCTGCAGGTGCAGCAGGCCAAGGTCAGCATCAGCGGCCTGGGCAAGGCCAAGCTGTGGGTGGAGCAGGAGCTGGAGGTGTCGATCTCCGGCATCGGCACGGTGGACCACTGGGGCAATGCCAAGGTCAGCCGGCGCAGCTCCGGCCTGGCCACCATCAACGGGCTGGGCCCGAAGCCTGCGCCCCCGCCTGCGCCCGCCAGCCCCGCCGAGTGATCAGCCCAGCGGCGTGGGGTGCACCAGCAGCCCATCCGCATCGGCCAGCAGCCATTCGCCGGGGCGGATGGGCTGGCCTTCGATCCAGATCGCCACGTCGCGCTCACCCTGGCCCTTGCGGTCGCAGGGCATGGGCAGGTGGCCCAGGGCCCAGATGGCGATCGGCACGGCGCGCAGCTCGGCCAGGTCGCGCACCGCGCCGTGGATCCACAGCCCGGCCCAGCCGTTGCGCGCCGCCGCGGCGGCCAGGTTGCCCCCCAACAGCGCGCGGCGCAGGCTGGCCGCCCCATCCACCACCAGCACCCGGCCCTCGCCCGGCCCCTCGACGGCGGCCTTGACCTGGCTGTTGTCGTCCAGGCAGCGCACCGTGCTGATGGGCCCGGCCATGCGCTCGGCGCCGCCGTAGTTGCGCCAGCCACTGCCGGCAAATACACGCAGCACACCGCTGCTGTCGGCCTTGCGCGCATCGCAGAGGTCGCAGGTGGAAGGCAAAGGGTTCATGGGGTCGGAGCGTGTTCGGCCTGACGCGCCATCCACAGGGCTACGCACAGGCAGGTGAGGGCCGCCAGGCTGGCAGCCCACCAGGGCGCACGCCAGGCCGCCAGCGCGCAGCCCAGCGCCATCATGGTCCAGGCCAGCAACTTGGCCCGGCGCGGAATGACCCGGTGGCGGCGCCAGTCCAGCACCACCGGGCCCAGTTTCGGGTGGGCGACCAGCCAGGCCTCCCAGCGCGGGCTGCCGCGCGAAAAGCAGAAGGCCGCCAGCAGCAGAAAGGGCACACCCGGGAGCAGTGGCAGCACCAGGCCTGCCACCCCCAGCAGCAGGCAGGCCGCGCCGGCGGCCAGCCACAGCGGCCGCAGCCAAGCGGCAGCGCGCGGGCCGTTCGGCAAGGTCTCGGGCAGGGAGTCGCGCATGGCTTCATCTTCGCACCGGGCTGCTGCTGCCTCGGTCTGAGTGACACTGCGCGCCCCCGGTCACACCGCCCCGCTGCGATGCCCCGACTGCGTGTTCTGCTGGCCTGCCTGCTGCTGCCGACTTGCGCCTGGCCGCAGGGCGAACTGCGCTTCATCACCGCCACCAACCACGCCCCGCCCCTGGTGTTGTTCGAGGCGGGCGAACTCAAGGGCGGCCTGCTGGTGGAGACCGAAGACGCACTGGCGCGCCGGCTGGGCCTGCAGGCCCGCCACATCCCCCTGCCCAGCCTGCGGGTGGCGCCGGCGCTGCGCAATGGCCATGCCGATCTGCTCTGCCATAGCCGGCCGCAATGGGTGGATGGCGAGTTCCGCTGGAGCCGCCCGTTGTTCGACAACGCCGAGGTGCTGGCCGCCCGTGGCGATGCCCCGGCGCTGCACCAGCTGACCGAGTTGCGCGGCAAGCCGGTCGGCATCGTGCGCGGCTACCGCTACCCGGCGGTCGAGCGCCAGCTCGGTGATGAGGTCCTGCGGCTGGAGGCCAATGACATGCGTGCCAACCTGGACAAGCTGCTGGCCGGACGCATGCCCTATGCCTTCACCGACCGCATCACCCTGCGCGAGTGGCAGCGCCGCCACCCGGCCGCCGGGCTGCGCGAGGAACTGGTGCTCGAAAACTACCGGAGCGCCTGCGCGCTGTCGCCGCAATCCTTCCTCAGCCTGCAGGAGGTCGACGCTGCGCTGGAGGCGATGCAGCGCAGTGGGGAGCTGCGCGCTATCCTGCGCCGGCATGGTCAGTGAGCCCCTGGCCGCCCGAGGACCTCGACGCGTGCGCCTCTGCCGAACCCCGACGCTTTTCCTGCTGCTGAGCCTGCTGTGGCTGCCGCTGTGGGCGCAGGAGATCGTCTATGTCACGGCCACCAACCACACCGAGCCGCTGTCACGCTTCGAGCGTGGCCAGCTCACCGGCGGGATCATCAAGGACCTGGGCGATGCGTTGGCAAGGCGCATGGGCCTGCGCCCGCGCTACCTGCTGATGCCCAGCAAGCGCGCCCCGATGGCCCTGCGCCAGGGCGAGGGCGATCTGCTCTGCTACACGCGGCCGCAGTGGATCGGCCCGGACTTTCGCTTCACCCTGCCGCTGATTCCGAACGCCGAGGTGGTGGCCGCGCGGCCGGAGGCGCCGCGCCTGCGCACCCTGGCCGACCTGGCCGACCGCCCCGTGGGCACGGTGCTGGGCTACCGCTATGCCGAGGCCGAGGCCGCGCTGGGCGAGCGCCTGCGCCGCCAGGACGCGCCCGACATGCAGGCCAATCTGCGCAAGCTGGTGGCCCGGCGCATGGACTACGCCATCACCGACCGCCTGGTGCTGCGCGAGCACCAGCGCCGCCGGCCCGAGGACGGCCTGCGCGAAGACGTGGTGCTGAACGCCTACACCGCGCCCTGCGCGCTGTCCCCGCGCAGCCCGCTCAAGCTGGACGACGTGAATGCCGCGCTGGCCGAGATGGTGGCCGACGGTGAGCTGCAGCGCATCCTGGCGGCCTATGGCCGTTGATCTCTCCAAGGCCCCCCCGCCCCGCAAACCGCCCATGAGCCCTGTCATCACCTGCATCGAAGACCTGCGCCAGCTGGCGCGCCGCCGCGTGCCGCGCATGTTCTACGACTATGCCGATGCCGGCAGCTGGACCGAGAGCACCTACCGCGCCAACGAGGCCGAGCTGGCCGCCATCAAGCTGCGCCAGCGTGTGGCGGTGGACCTGACGCAGCGCAGCACCGCCGCCCAGATGATCGGAACGCCTGTAGCGATGCCGGTGGCGCTGGCGCCCACGGGCCTGACGGGCATGCAGCACGCCGACGGCGAGATGCTGGCCGCACGCGCCGCCGAGGCCTTCGGCGTGCCCTTCACGCTCTCCACCATGAGCATTTGTTCGATCGAGGACGTGCGCTCGGTCACCACGCAGCCCTTCTGGTTCCAGCTCTACGTGATGAAGGACCGCGCCTTCATCGAAGCCCTGATCGACCGCGCCAAGGCCGCCCGCTGCGGCGCCCTGGTGCTGACGCTGGATCTGCAGATCCTCGGCCAGCGCCACAAGGACCTGAAGAACGGCCTGAGCTCACCGCCCAAGCCCACGTTGGCCAATCTGCTCGACCTGGCCACCAAGCCGCGCTGGTGCCTCGGCATGCTGGGCACCAAACGACGCCAGTTCGGCAACATCGTTGGCCACGCCAAGGGGGTGGATTCGCTCACCAGCCTGTCCGAGTGGACGCACGCGCAGTTCGACCCCGCGCTGAACTGGGGCGATGTGGAGTGGATCAAGAAGCGCTGGGGCGGCAAGCTGATCATCAAGGGCATCCTGGACGAGGAGGATGCCCGCCTGGCCGTAGCCAGCGGCGCGGATGCGCTGATCGTCAGCAACCACGGCGGGCGGCAGTTGGATGGCGCGGAGAGCTCGATTGCCGTGCTGCCGCGCATCGTGGCGGCCGTCGGTTCACAGATCGAGGTGCATTTCGATGGCGGCATCCGCAGCGGCCAGGACGTGCTCAAGGCCTGGGCGCTGGGCGCGCGCGGCACCTACATCGGCCGCGCCTTCCTGTACGGCCTGGGCGCGCTGGGCGAGGCCGGCGTCACCAAGTGCCTGGAGATCATCCAGAAGGAACTGGACCTGACGATGGCTTTCTGCGGCCGGCGCAAGCTCAGCGAAGTGGATGCCAGCGTGCTGGTGCCGCACACCCTGCCGCGCTGAGCCTGGCCGGGCTCTCAGCCGCGCCGGCGCCGCACGCCCAGGGCGGCGAGCCCGGCCAGGCCGAACAGGGCCGCCGAGGCGGGTTCGGGCACCGCGCGGGCCGGGTCAGCGGTGGTGATGTGCAGCTCCCAGCCATTGAAGGCCCCTGAATCGCCGCTGGTGTCGTCGCGGATGAAGAGCGACCAGGCGCCGGCCGCGTCCAGTCCGTTGAAGACCGACAGCATGGAGCCGTAAGGGCCTGCCGGCGCGGGGGCTTCGAAGGGCACCTCGACCTGCAGGTTGTTGTCACTGGGCTTGTAGGTTCCGGACACCAACTGATCCTTGTCGGGAATCGAGTCGGCCGCACCATCGTCGAACAGCAGATGGACGCCGAACACGTCGAACTGCCCCCCCACATCGCTCATCAGCATCACCTGCTGGCCCTGCGGCCCGACCAAGAGGATGTCCAGGTCATCCGGGTAGGTGTGCCACAAACCTTTGAGCTTCACATCGACATCGACGATGGTGCCGCCGCCGGCCTCGATGACCAGCGGATAGGGATTGACCAGGCCCTGCACCGGGATGCCGCCACCGCCTCCGGCGTACACGGTCAGGGCGGCGTGGCAGGCAAAGCTGCTGAGGCAAAGGCCGGTGGCGGCCAGAACTTGCTGGAGGGCTTGTTTCACAGGGATGCTCCCAAGGTTCAAGGGGAAACGAAAGGAATGGCAGGGACGGACGGCGCGGCCGGGTCGGCTCAGGGTGCCTGCAGGCGCCCGATGGCAAAGCCCCAGCTGGGGGCCAGCTTGAGCCGCTCGTTCAGGCTCTTCACCCAGGTGTCGGGCTTGGCGTAGTAGTCGCTGGTCGGCAGGCTCCAGGTGCGGCCGATGACGCGCAGATTGGCGTCCAGCAGCAGGCCGATGGTGCCGCCGCCCAGGCCGGCGATGTGGGTCAGCTCCCCGTCCTTCATGACGAAGCGGGTGTCCTGGGTGTGGGTGTCGCTGGAGCTGTCGATCACCCGCACCTCCACGTACTGCGTGCCCACCAGGGCCGGGTTGCTGTTGGGCAGGCCGCCGGGGTAGGTCTTCAGGGTGTTCCAGCGCACCTCGTCGATCAGCATGGCGTGGTCGTTCGAGCTGCTGCCCACCACCCACCAGGCCAGCACATCGCCCGGCTGCGCCAGGTTCAGAGCCTGGATCTCGGTGAAGCCCTTGCCCTGCTGGATCAGGCCCACGTACTGATAGGCCTCGGGGCTGGCGGTTTTTACGGAGCCCTGGGTCTTGGGGTCGGTGAAGCGATAGGCCTCCTGGTTCCAGCTCCAGGCGTACTGGTACTGGAACAGCCGCGTCAGGAAGGACGAGCACCTGCTGTGGTTGCCGGGCAGCACGCCGTTCTGCGCGCCGGCGAAGCGGATGAAGGAGGGGTCGCTGCCGCTCCAACTACCGCCGTAGCGGTTGATCGAGACGCCCTGCGCGTCTGCGAACACGCCCTGCGCCTGGAACTGCTGGATCTGCCCGAGCAGCAGCTGGGCGCTGAGGTGGTGCACGGGCTGGGCCGTGGCCGCCCCCGCGCCGAGCAGGGTGGCGGCCGAGACCAGTGCCCATCGGGCGGCCTTGAGCAGGGCAGCGGTGGGATGCATGACGACTCCTGGGCATTGCGATGGCCGCAGTGTTTGCGGGTCACCCGTTCGAGTCGTCAGGCTTTGGTCAGGATTTGGTGCCCAAGCCCCCCCCGGCTGCGGGGCGGGCAGGCCTCAGCGGGTTCCCAGGCGCACCGCCTCGGCGTCGCCCAGGGCCGCGCCGTCGGTTGCCAGGCGGGTGCATTCCGCCGTGCCGAGCCGGGCTTCCAGCTGCTGCGCCAAGGCCTGGGCCGTGCGCTGGGTGAAGGTGCGCGGGCCGTAGCTGCCGCTCGGGCGCTGGGGCGAACGGAACCAGGCCAGCACGCGCGCGGCATCCGACGCACGGCCCTCGTGCCAGGCCAGCCAGGCCAGCGCCAGCAGCAGCACCTCGCAGGCCTGCATGCCCCCCAGCAACGGCAGCGCGTCCACCAGCGCCGTGCGGGTGCCGGCACAGTCACCCGCCTCGGCCCGCATGGCGGTGTGCATGCACAGCAGCTGGGCCTGGCTGCGCAGCAGCCCGGCGGCTCGGATGTCATCCAAGGCCGCCTGCCCCAGCGCCAGCGCGCGCTCGGCGGAGCCCTGGTCGTGCTCGGCCAGCATCAGCATGAAGGTGGTGGTCCAGCTCTCGACCTGCGCACCCGCCGCCTGCAGGTCCGCCACCAGCGCGCGGCTGGTGGCCAGGAAGGCTTCGGTGTCGCCGCGCAGGCGCGCCTCCTGAGCCACGATGGAGCGCACGAAGCGGGTTTCCAGCGGCCCCCAGTGCGGCTGCACGAGGGCCTGCAGCCGAGCCAAGGCCTCCTGGCGGTCGACGGCCTCGCTCACTTCCAAAGCGAGCACCCAGCACAGGTACTGCGCCAGGTACTCGTTGTCGATGTCGCCCCGCGCGGCGTAGGCGGCGGCGGCCCGATGGGCGCGGGCCAGGTTGTCCTCGGCCGTGCCCAGCGGGGTGAAGCGACACAGCGTGGCGACCGTCAGATCGTGGTCGGCGCGGCGCAGCGGGTCCGGGTGGCCGGCGGCCCACTCGCCGAGCGTCTGGCACCAGCGCCCGCCCTCGGCGCTCAGGCCCACCCGCTGCCAGAACGGGGCCGAGGCAGCCAGCAGGCCCAGCACGTCGTCCACCACGGTGGCTTCCGCGCTGGCGGCGCCACAGGCCTCGGCTCCCCAGCGCAGGGCGGCGCGCAGGTTGTCGAGCTCCGGCAGCAGGCGCTCGCTCCAGGGCAGCACGGGCTCGCTCAGGGCCGTGCGCGCGGCCTCGCGCCAGTGGGCGCAGGCCCAGGCCAGATGCCGCCGCGCGGTGCCGGGGCCTTCGCCCGCGGCGTCCAACTGCTCCCACGCGTACTCGCGCAGGCTCTCCAGCAGGCCGAAGCGCGGGGCCGCATCGCCCGCGCGCTGCGCCACCACCAGGGACTTGGCCACCAGCGCATCCAGCCGGTCCAGCACCGACCAGGGCGGCTCCCCGTTGTCCGCCGCCACCGCCTGGGCTGCAGCCAGGGTGAAGCCGCCGCGGAACACCGCCAGGCGGCGAAACAGGCGTCGCTCGTCCGGTGTCAGCAGCGCATGGCTCCAATCGAGCGTGGCGCGCAGCGTGCGCTGGTGCGGCACGGCCGTACGCGGGCCCTGGGTGAGCAGCTGCAGGCGCATGGCCGCTCGGTCGTCGGCCTCCAGGTGCTCGACCAGGCCATGCACGCCCAGCACCGGCACGCGCGCGGCGGCCAGCTCCAGGGCCAAGGGCAGGCCATCCAGCAGCCGGCACAGCCGTGCCAGCGCCGCCTGCTGCGCGGCATCGGGCGCAAAGCCCGGCAGTCGGGCCTCGATGCGGGCCACCAGCAGGCGCAACGACGCCGCCCCGTCCGCCGGGGCGGGCGGGGTGGTGCCGCCGGCTTCCTCGCGCGGCAGCGCCAGGGGGGCGAGGTTCAGCAGCTGTTCGCCGGGGATGTGCAGCGGCTCGCGGCTGGTGACGAGCAGGTGCAGGCCCGGCAGCTGGGTGTGCAGATGAGCCAGCAACGGCGCCAGCGGCTCCAGCACATGCTCGGCGTTGTCCACCACCAGCAGCAGCTCCAGGCCGTGCAGTGCCCGCACCAGGCCCGCGTCGCTTTCGCTGCCGATGGAACTGCCCAGCACGGTCCGCGCAATGGTGGCGCGCAGCATCTGCGCCGTGGGCGCCTGCAGCGGCGCCAGTTCCAGCAGCCAGACGCCGTCGGCCTGCGCGGCACGGCGCGCGGCGGCGGCCTCCAGGGCCAGGCGGGTCTTGCCCACACCGGCCGTGCCTGTCACGGTGATCAGCCGAGCCGCGCGGCCCAGACTGGCGAGCGTGCGCAGCTCGTCCGCACGGCCCAGCAGCGCGCCCAGGCCGGTGGGCAGGTTGCCGGGGCGTGGCGGAGAGCGCTCCGGCCCCTGCGGCGGCTGCGGCGCCGCGGCTTCAGCAGGCTCCTGCTGCTGGCCCTGCACCGCCGCCACGAAGCGGTAGCCGCGCCGCTGCACGGTCTCGATCCAGCGCGGCGCGCGGGGGTCATCCCCCAGGGCGGCGCGCAGCTCGCTGACCACGGTCTTGATGGCCCCCTCGCTGACGAAGCGCCGCCCCCACACCGCATCCAGCAGCTGATCCTTGAGCACCAGCTCGCCCGGCCGCTGGGCCAGATGGGCGAGCACGGCAAAAGCCTTGGGCGGCAGTTCGACCGGCGCGCCGGCCCTTGTCAGGCGGGCGTTGGCGATGTCCAGGCAGAAGGGTTCGAAGTGCAGGGGTTGCATGGCCTCCGGGGCTCGTGTGGAGAAGCCCGACCTGAAACAAACCGCTTCCTGACGACTTGGCGCGCGGGCTTTGCCAGCATGGTGGCATTGATTGCTGCCCCGGCCTGCGCCATGAACTGCCCTGCCCCTCACCTGTATGCCCTGCAAGTCCAGGTCGCCCGCACCCCCGCCAACGGCGTGGCCGGCTCCATCGAACATGTGCTGAGCGGCCGCCGGCACAGCTTCGCGAGCGTGACCGAGCTGGGGAGCTGGCTGCTGCAGGAACAGGCCCTGCCAGCGACGCGGCCCGCCGCGGCCCGTGCGGCCGCCTCCAACACCCCCCGCCGCCGGCGCTCAGACCAGGAGGATCACCCCGTCACGCCGCCGTTCCGGCCTCACTTCCAGCGCAGCGGCTGAAGGTCCACGCTGCCCAGCCCGCTGGTCAGCATCAGATGCCCTTCCTGGATGGTGGCCTGCAGTTGCATGCTGCGCTCGGCCAGGCGGTTCAGCTCGGCCATGGCCTCGTGCGGCAGGCGCCAGACCTGCAGCTTGTCCAGGCGCGTCAGCTTGGTCTCGATGCCCTTCCACCACACCTCGGCCGCCGGGCCGTAGGCGTACACCACCACCGCTTCGCTCTTGCTGCAGGCCTTGCTGAGCGCCTTGTCATCGGGCTGGCCCACCTCGATCCACAGGCGCTTGGCGCCGGTGTAGTCGGTCAGCACCACATCGGGGTCGTCGGGGTCGCACAGGCCGGCGCCGAAGGCCAGCGTGGCATCGCCATTGCAGCGCGTCTGCAGTTCGTGGGCGTGCAGGGCCAGCGCCACCAGGCGCACCATCATGCGCTCGTCGGTCTCGCTCGGGTGGCGGGCCAGGGTCAGGTTGTGGTCGGCGTAGTAGCCGTGGTCGATGTCGGCGATCGCAACGTTCGCCTTGAAGATGGTGGATTTGAGGGCCATTGGCCCATTGTCCCTGTCGTCCCAGCCGCCTTCAGTTCACCAGGCCGAGCCACTGCCCGGCGCGCTGGTAGCGCTGGAACAGCGCCTCGGCCAGCTCGGCCAGGGGCGCGCAGGCGCTCAGCCGGCCCTGCTGCAGCAAGGTGTGGGCGTAAGGGGCGTCGAACAGCATGCGCGTGGCCTCCACGCCCTGGCCCTGGGTCTGCATCAGGCGGGCAAAACCCTGCAGCTCGTCCAGGCGGGCCGGCGCGCCCAGGCTGCCGAGCGAAAACAGGCCGTCCAGGCGCGCATCGAACCAGGAGGCGCCGGGAGCATCCGGGTCGGCTTGGGGGCGGAGGTCGATCACCATGGCCGCCATGCTGCCGCGGCGCAGCGCCGGACTTGAGCCGGAAAAGCGGCCCGAAAACCCGCCATTTCGGCGCCGCACCCGGGGCGGGCGCGCGCTACGCGGGCGGCACCGGGCTGGATGCAGGGGCATGTCCGCAGCGCTGGCGCGAATCCACCGCCCGGTTCCCCGCCGTAAGGGTTGCCATGGCCAATCCCGGCCATCCCACGGAGCCCCTCGATGCTTTTCAAGCCCACCGCCCTGGCCAGCGCCCTGCTGCTGGCTGCCCTGGTCACGCCCGCGGCCCAAGCCTCTTCGCACCGAGAGGCGCCCTTCATCACCACCGCCCCCAAGGTGGACGGCACCGACTTCTATCTGTTCCGCTCGTATGAATCCGGTCGCGAGGGCTTCGTCACGCTGATCGCCAACTACCTGCCGCTGCAGGATGGCTACGGCGGCCCGAACTACTTCAGTCTGGACCCGAACGCGCTGTATGAGATCCATGTCGACAACAACGGCGACGGCGTCGAAGACCTGAGCTTCCAGTTCCGCTTCAAGAACACGCTGGCGGCCAACGGAGGCGGCATCGCGCTGAACGTGGGTGGCAAGTCGGTCGCCATTCCGCTGCGCCAGGCCGGGCCGGTGAGCGGCGCCGCCACGGACCCGCTGGCCTACACCGAGAGCTTCGAGCTCAGCCTGGTGCGTGGCGACCGCCGCAGCGGCCAGCGCCAGGCCATCACCCACGCCGGCAGCGGCGCCACCAGCTTCGCCAAGCCGATCGACTACTTCGGCGAGAAGACGCTGGGCAATGCAGCCAGCTACGAAGCCTACGCGCAGCGCCATGTGCACCCGATCAGCATCCCCGGCTGCAGCACGCCGGGCAAGGTGTTCGTCGGCCAGCGCCAGGACCCCTTCCCGGTGACCCTGGGCACGATCTTCGACCTCGTCAACGCCCCGGCCGCCGTCATCACCAACGAGGCCAATGCCGCGGCCTTCGGCGCCGGCACGATCGCCGACAAGAACGTCACCACGCTGGCGCTGGAACTGCCCGCGGCCTGCCTGACCGCCGGCAGCGACCCGGTGGTCGGCGCCTGGACCACAGCCAGCCTGCGTCAGGCCCGGCTGCTGAATGGCAAGCCGGCTTCCGGCCTGCAGGCCAGCGAGAAGACCGGTGGCGCCTGGGTACAGGTTTCACGGCTGGGCATGCCCTTGGTCAATGAGGTCGTCATCGGCCTCAAGGACAAGGACAAGTTCAACGCCAGCAAGCCCAAGGACGACGCCGCCAACTTCGCCGATTACGTCACCCATCCCACGCTGCCGGCACTCATCGAGGTGCTGTTCGGCGCCAAGGCACCGACCAACTTCCCGCGCACCGATCTGATGACGGCCTTCCTGACGGGCCTGCCCGGCGTCAACCGGCCGGCCCGCATCACCGGCCTCGGCACCGGCGGCCCGCTGGCCGAAATGCTGCGCCTGAACACCAGCATCGCCATCACCCCAATCGCGCAGCAAAAACCGCTGGGCGTGGCGGGGGGTGACAACGCCGGCTTCCCGAACGGCCGCCGCCCCGGTGACGACGTGGTGGACGTCGCCCTGCGCGTGGCCATGGGCGCGCTGTGCGTGCTGACCGGCGAGGCCGATGCGCTCAAGGTGGGCTGCAAGCCCGCCGACGCCCCGGCCGGCGCCGTGCCCTTCGTGGACGGCAGCCGCACCCAGGCGGCCGACTACCGCAGCGCCTTCCCCTACCTGAACACGCCGCTGCCCGGCGCGAAGAACTTCTGAGCGGGGGCCGACCATGCACAAGCATCTACTCGCGCTGGGCGCCGCCGCCCTGCTGACGGCCTGCGGCAGCGGCGACGACTACAGCGTCCCACCCATGCCCCCCGCCCCCGCGCCGGCTCCGGCCCCCGCGGACCCACCGCAGCCCGGCAGCCAGGTGCCCAGCAGCGCCGCTACCAGCGCCAGCGCCGCCACCGCCTTCGTGCGCAGCAGCGCCGCCAGCAGCAGCGAGGCGGCCGAGCCGCTGGAGCTGGGCGAGGCGCAGCTGGCCAGCAGCGACAGCACGGAGCCCGAGGAGCCATGAAAGCCCTGCTGCTGGTGGTCCTGCTCTGCACGGCCGGCGCCCTGGCGGCGCCGCTGCAGCCGCGCAGCGCGGCCGAGATCGTGCAGCGGCTGGACGGCGACCCCGCCAGCCGCGCGCGCGAACGCGGCTGGCAGCGCCGCCTGCAGCAGCAGCCGCGCGACGAGCAGGCCGCGCTGGCCCTGGGCCAGAGCCTGCTGGCGCGCGCCCGTGCCGAGGGCGATGCCCGGCTGGGCGGGCGCGCGCTGGCGGCACTGCAGGGCTTTGCCGAGGCGGCGCCGCCGCCCGAGGTCGCCCTGCTGCGTGCGCGCGTGCAGCAGCACCTGCATGATTTCGAGGCCAGCGCCCAGGGCCTGCAGGCGCTGCTGGGCCGGCCGGCGCTGGAGGCCCGGCTGCGCAGCCAGGCCGCGCTGCTGCTGGCCGGCGTGCGCCGCACCCAGGGCCAGTTGCAGGCCAGTGAAGCCGCCTGTGCCGAGCTGCCCCCGGGCTGGCTGCTGCAGGCCTGCGCGCTCGAAGTGCGCGGCCTGCGCGAGCCGGCGCGGTCGCTGCCCGAATGGGCGGGCCTGCGCGCCCAGGTTCGCGGCGATGCATCGGCCCAGGCCTGGCTCTGGCTGGCGGAAGCCGAACAGGCCCAGCGCGCCGGTCTGCCCGGCCCGGCCGAGGCCGGCCTGCGCACCGCCCTGCTGCTGCAGGACGATCTCTACACCCGCTGCGCGCTGGCCGACCTGCTGCAGGCCCAGGGGCGGCTGCGTGAAGCCCTGACCCTGCTGGAAGGCCAGGCCCGCAGCGACGCCGTGGCGGTGCGCCAGGCCGCGCTGGCCCAGGCCCTGGGCGACGCCCGCGCCGGCCCCTGGGCCGCCGAGCTGCGCGCGCGCTTCGCGCAGGCACGCGAGCGCCACGCCGCCGACCCGCGCGAGCCCCTGCCCCATCTGCGCGAGCAGGCCCAGTTCGCGCTGTGGGTCGAGCAGACGCCGCGCCAGGCGCTGGCGCTGGCCCAGCGCAACGCCCGGCAGCAGCGCGAAAGCGCCGACCTGCTGCTGCTGGCCCAGGCCGCCCAGGCCGCCGGCCAGCCCCAAGCCCTGCGCCAGGCCCTACAACTCAGTGAGCAGATCGGACTGCGCGATGAACGCCTGCAAACCCTGGCTCTGTAGCCTTTTCCTGGCGCTGCCGCTGCTGGCCAGCGCCCACTCCAGCAGCCAGGCCTATCTGGACCTGCGCGCCAGCGAAGGCGGCGCGCAGCTGCGCGTCGATCTGGCACTGCGCGATCTGGACGCCGCCTTGGACCTGGACGCCAATGCCGACGGCCGGCTCAGCTGGGGCGAGGTGCAGGCCGCCCAACCGGCCATCGAGCGCTACGCCCTGGCCGGCCTGCGCCTGCAAGGCTGCGCAGCCGGCTTCAGCCCCCAGGGCTTTGGCCTGGAGCGGCGCGCCGATGGTGTGTATGCCGCGCTGCGGCTGCAGGCGCCCTGTTCGATCGGCGTGGGTGCGGTGCTGCGCTACACCCTGCTGGGCGAGCTGGACCCGACCCATCGCGCCCTGCTGAGGATCGAGCGCGAACAACAGGCGACGGAGCTGAGCCTGCTGCACCCGCTGCAACCGAGCGAATGGCTGGAAGCAAGGACGCAGCCCCGGCTGCAAGCTCAGCTTGAGCCCCGGACCCAGCCGCTGCAGGCCGTCGCGCTCCCAGCCGAACGGCCCGCCTCGGTCTCTTTTTGGCGCGAGGGCATGCACCACCTCATCACCGGCTACGACCACCTGCTCTTCCTGCTCTGCCTGCTGCTGCCGGCGGTGCTGGCGCGGCGGCGCAGTGCGCCGGGCTGGAAGCCGCTGCAGCGCCCGGGCCAGGCCCTGGGCGCGGTGTTGGGCATCGTCAGCGCCTTCACGCTGGCGCACAGCCTGACGCTCGCCCTGGCGGCCTACGGACGGGTGCAGCTGCCGCCGCAGTGGATCGAGCCGGCCATCGCGCTCAGCATCGTGCTGGCCGCGCTGGACAACCTGCGCCCCTTCCTGCCCGGCCCGCGCTGGGGCGTGGCCCTGGGCTTCGGCCTGGTGCACGGCTTCGGCTTTGCCGGCGTGCTGGCCGAACTGGAGCTGCCCGCCGGCGCGCTGGCCTGGGCTCTGCTGCAGTTCAACCTGGGGTTGGAGCTGGCCCAGGTCGGCCTGGTGCTGCTGGCCATGGGCCTGCTGTGGGTGCTGCGGCGCTGGGCCGGCTACCCGCGCTGGGTGCTGGGCCTGGGCTCCACGCTGGCGGCCGCCATGGGCAGCCTGTGGATGGTGCAGCGTCTGGCCTAGGGTCTTCAAATCAGGGTGGCGAACACCGGCCTGTTCTGCCATGGCCGCATCAAGGGGCGGCCGAGAATTTGCACACCCTGCCCCCGGTTCTGACCATGCGCGCTCTCCTGTCCCTCTTGTTCGTCCTGCTCCTGACCGCCTGCGGTGGCGGCGGTGGGGGCGGCGGTTCGACCGGGGGCGGAGGCACCACCCCCACCACGCCCGCCGTGCCGCCCACGCTGGTCGGCGTGGTGTCGGTCGGCGTGCCCCTGGGTGGGGCGCAGATCAGCGTGGTGGACGCCAAGGGCACGGCCCTGGGCAGCACCAGCAGCAATGCGGGCGATGGGCGTTACACCCTCAAGCTTTCGGCCGCCAGCCCCAGCCTGCCCTTGATGCTGCAGGCGCGCGGCATCGATTCCGCTGGCCTGCCCGTGCTGCTGCACGCCCTGGTGCCCGCGGCCGCCAACGACGCCAGCACCACCGTGCACCTGACGCCGCTCTCGCAGGCCGTCAGCGCGCTGGCGCTCGGTGCCGCCCCCCAGGCCGCCTTCGCCAAGCCGGCCGAGGCCAAGCTGACCGACACCGCCCCGCTCATCAGCGGCGCCGGCACGTTCCTGAAGACGCTCATCAAGACCGCCGCCTCGGACGCCAAGATCACCAGCCTCGACGCCTTCGACCTGCTGACCGACAGCCGCCTGGCCACGCCCAAGAGCGCTGCCGATCTGATGCTGGCCGGGCTGCGCCTGCAGGTGGACGGCGCCAGCGGCAAGCTGCTGCTGGGCACGCGCTTCCTGGCCAACCCCACGCCCGAGGTGGAGGTGAGCCTGGCCACGGCCAAGACCGAGCTCGCCAAGGGCAGCACCGGCACGCCGGCCTCGGCCATCACCAGCACGCTGAAGGTGACCAGCGCCGCGGCCTCGGTGGTGACGAACGCGGCCACGCTGGACGGCATCGTCAGCACCCTGAACCCGCTGCTGGCGCAGGTCAGCACCAGCGCCGCCACCTACAAGGCCAGCACCGCACTGACGGGCTACGACAAGCACGACGGCCGCAATGTCGACGCGCTGGTGGGCAGCCTGACGGCAGCCGCCACCGACGGCCTGCAGCTCGGCCCGCTGCAGGTGCTGGGCTGCGCCGACACGGTCGTCAAGAAGGGCGACTGCCTGCGCGTGCTGGTGGCCAGCACCCTCAGCGACCGCAGCGGCAAGCCGGTGCGCCGCCTGCTCGACGCCGCCACTTACAACACCGCCGCCAAGCGCTGGTCGCTGATCGGCAACGGCCACACCCTGTCCTTCGAGGCCTACGCCTCCAGCACCCAGCTGCTCAAGCGCGATGGTTCGTCAGAAACGAGCAGCGGCAGCAGCGGCAGCAGCGCCAGCGCCAACCCCTTCTCGGGCGTGGAAGTGCGCCTGCAGGCCACCGACGAGGCCTTCACCAGCTATCTGCTGCTGGCCGGCACGGTGCAGACCCCGCTCGGCTACGCCCTGCCCCTGGCCGCCTGCAACCAGCGCCAGCTCTGCGTGGCGCCCACCGGCGCGGCCGGCGTGGTGCCTACCGGCGCCCCGCAGGACCACCAGCTGCGCGCCAGCTCGGTGGGCTGGCTAGGCAATGCCGACGGCCTCAATGGCGCCGCCTACAAGGCCATCTTCACGCGCAATGTGACCGGCGCGGTGCAGGAGACCCGCAGCGCCTACCTGCATGCGGCCATGCTGAGCGAGGTGGCCGCCGCCCGCCACCCGGTGCTGGATGGTGTGGCCAGCGCCACGCCACTGACCCTCGCCTCGCTCGGCCGAGGCCTGACGCTCAAATGGGCCACCTGGGCCCAGGCCAACCCGGACCTGCGCCTGGCCCAGATCCGCCTGGTGGTGCGCTACCCCGACCGCATTGCCAGCCTGCCGCTGGACGTACTGGACGTCACCGAAGACCCGGTGCTGCGCGTGGCCCTCACGCCCGGCCAGGGCGAACTGGGGCACGACATCTGGCTGACCGCCGTGGACACGGCCGGCCGCCGCTTCCACACGCGCTACGCGTTGGGCATTTCTGACAGTGCACCTTGAGCCAACGAAGCACAAAGCAGGCCTGAAGCCGGTCTGATCAAGTGCCACCGCGGAACCGGCTTTGCCGGGCCGCTGGCTGAGGAAGGAGCGAGGCCGGCGAGCCGGCCGACCCCTTCCGAAGGACTGCACCCGTCCTGCGGGTGCAGGCTGGAGGCGCCCCCTGGGGGGAGGCGCCGCAGGCGCTTCGGGGGGGTCAAGTTTTCGGGAGCGTGACGCCCTTCTGGCCCTGGTACTTGCCGCCGCGGTCGCGGTAGCTGGTCTCGCAGACCTCGTCCGATTCGAAGAACAGCACCTGGGCGCAGCCCTCGCCCGCGTAGATCTTGGCCGGCAGCGGCGTGGTGTTGCTGAACTCCAGCGTCACATGGCCTTCCCACTCGGGCTCGAAGGGCGTGACGTTGACGATGATCCCGCAGCGCGCGTAGGTGCTCTTGCCCAGGCAGATGGTGAGCACATTGCGCGGGATGCGGAAGTACTCGACCGTGCGTGCCAGCGCGAAGCTGTTGGGCGGAATGATGCAGACCTCGGCATCGATGTTGACGAAGCTCTTTTCGTCGAAGTTCTTCGGGTCCACCACGGTGCTGTGCACATTCGTGAAGACCTTGAACTCGGGCGCGCAGCGGATGTCGTAGCCGTAGGAACTGGTGCCGTAGCTGACGATGCGCCGGCCATTGACCTCGCGCACCTGGCCCGGCTCGAAGGGCTCGATCATCCCGTGCTGTTCCGCCATGCGGCGGATCCACTTGTCGCTCTTGATGCTCATGGGCTGTCTCCGGTCGGGGGGCCGGATTCTGCCCTGCGGTGCTCAGTCAGCGCCCTTGCCCTGCAACGCCATCTCCACCCCCTTGTTCGCCAGCTGATCCGCCCGCTCATTGCCCTCATGCCCGGCATGGCCCTTGACCCAGTGCCAATCGATCTCGTGCAAAGCCGCCAGCGCGGCCAGGCGCTGCCAGAGTTCGACGTTCTTGACCGGCTGGCCGGCGGCGGTGCGCCAGCCGCGCTTGACCCAGCCCGGCATCCACTCCGTCATGCCCTTGAGCACGTACTCGCTGTCGGTATAGAGCGTGATCTTGCAGCTGCGCTTGAGCGTGGCCAGGGCCTCGATGACGGCGGTCATCTCCATCTGGTTGTTGGTGGTGCTGCGCTTGCCGCCACAGAGCTCCTTCTGGTGCGCGCCGGCAATCATCCACACGCCCCAGCCGCCCGGGCCGGGGTTGCCCTTGCAGGCGCCGTCCGTGTAGAGCGTGACCTCAGGCTTCTTGATCTTGGGGGTGTCGGTCATGGCGAATCGTTGCGGTGTGTTCTGGAGGGCAGCGCCACCGCCGGTGCGGCGCGGCGCCGGCCATTGGGCTTGGCCAGGCCAATCAGGCGCATGCCGTGCACGCGCTTGATGGCCTCGATGAAGTAGACGGCGCCGAACACCGGCCACCAGGTGGGGCCCAGGCGGTCCATGAAGGCGCCGCGCGCCAGCCAGGCCTCGCGGTTCACCGGCGGGCGGTAGCAGCCGAAGCGGGCCTGGCCGATCTCGAAGCTGAGCAGGCGCAGCCAGTCGCGCAGGCGCCAGTAACCGATGAACTCGCCGGCCTGGGGCAGGCAGGGAGAGACCTTCTGGCGCAGGGCCCACAGGCTGGCCGGGTTCAGGCCCAGCAGCAGCAGGCGGCCTTCCGGGCGCAGCACGCGCGCGGCTTCGCGCAGGCGGTGGTGCGGGTCGGGGGCGAATTCCAGCGTGTGGGGCAGCACCAGCAGGTCCAGGCTGTCGTTCTCGAAGGGCAGGTCGTCGAAGTCGCAATGCAGGGCGGCCTGGCCCTCACCTTGCAGCGCCAGCCAGCGCTGTGGCATGCGGCTGGCGCGCAGGCCCGCCAGCTGCGGCCAGCCCAGTTGCAGCGCATGGAAGCCGAACAGGTCGACCACGGCTTCATCCAGGCAGCGCTGCTCCCAATCGAGCAGGTAGCGGCCCAAGGGGGTCTGCAGCCAGGAGGCGACTTCTAGAATGGGCCCCCGCTGATTGCTCTCACGAACCGCCGTCACCCGTGCTGTCTCTGCTTCCCGTGCCCGCCTTTGCGGACAACTACATCTGGTTGTTGCACGACGGCCGGGACGCCCTCGCGGTGGACCCCGGCGAGGCGGCGCCTGTACGGCACGCCCTGCAGGCGCTGGACCTGAGTCTGGCGGCGATTCTAGTGACGCACCACCATGGCGATCACGTCGGCGGCCTGGCTGCGCTGAAGGCCAGCGGCTTCGAGGGCCCGGTCATCGGGCCGGCCGGCGAGGCGATCGAAGGCTTGACGCAGCGCGTGCACGAGGGCGAGCGATTGCAGCTGCTGGGGCAGGACATCCGCGTCCTCGATGTGCCCGGCCATACCGCCGGGCACATTGCTTTTGTGGTCGAGTGCGAGCCTCCCATCCTGTTCTGCGGCGACACCCTGTTCGGTGCCGGCTGCGGCCGCCTGTTCGAAGGCACGCCGGCGCAGATGCAGGCCTCGCTGGCCAAGCTGCTGGCGCTGCCACCCGCCACCCGCGTGTGCTGCGCCCACGAATACACGCTCGGCAACCTGCGCTTCGCCCAGGCCGTCGAACCCGCCAACCCCGCGCTGGCCGCGCGCCAGCAGGCCGACGAGGCCGCCCGCGCCGCCGGCCAACCCACCCTGCCCTCCACGCTCGCGCTGGAGGCCGCCACCAACCCCTTCCTGCGCTGGAGCGAGCCCGGCGTGCGTGATGCGGCGCGCCAGCGCGCCCCGCAGCCAGCTCCCAGCGACGACGCCGTAGCGGTCTTCACCGCCTTGCGCCAATGGAAGAACCAGTTCTGAAGGACCCCCGATGCAACCCGTCCTGCGACATGCCCTGACCCTGAGCACCCTGGCCGTGCTGGCCCTGCTGAGCGGCTGCGCCACCGCCCCTGACCACGGCGCCAGCGGCAGCCTGCGCGCCCAGCCCCAGGAGGCGGCGCAAACCGCCGCCGTGCCCCCCGCCCCGGCCGCGGCGCCAGAGCTGCCCAAACTCAACCCTGCGCTGATCGACCACGCCACCGCCAAGGCCCAGGACGACCTGAACCCCGACCAGCCCGCGGTGGACTTCCAGGCCCCCGAAGCCCAGAAGGACCTGTGGATGCGCATCCGCGCGGCCATGCAGCTCGAAGAACTGACCGGCCCGCGCGTGCAGAAGTGGGAGGAGTTCTACGCCAAGCGGCCCGAGTACGTGGGCCGCATGACCGAGCGCGGCGGCCGCTACCTCTTCCACATCGTGCAAGAAGTGGAAAAGCGCGGCCTGCCCATGGAGCTGGCCCTGCTGCCCTTCATCGAATCGGCCTTCAACCCGGAAAGCCAGAGCCACGCCAAGGCCGTGGGCATGTGGCAGTTCATGAGCGCCACCGGCAAAGATTTCTCGCTCAAGCAGAACCTGTTCCGTGACGACCGCCGCAATGTGCTGGCCAGCACCCGCGCCGCGCTCGACTACCTGGCCCAGCTGGGCAAGCGCTATGGCGGCGACTGGCAGCTCGCTCTGGCCGCCTACAACTGGGGCCTGGGCAATGTGGACCGCGCCATCAAGCGCCTGGACCGCGAGGGCAAAGAGCGCAGCTACGCGAACCTGCGCATGCCCAATGAGACCGCCGACTACCTGCCCAAGCTGCAGGCGGTGAAGAACCTGGTGCTGCGCCCGCAGGACTTCGGCGTGCAGCTGCCCGATCTGGCCAACCACCCCTACTTCCTGAGCGTGCAGATCGAGGGCGACATCGATGTGGAGCTGGCAGCCCGGCTGGCGGGCCTGAGCGTGGAGCGCTTCCGCCAGTTCAACCCGCAGATGAACAAGCCCATCATCCTGGCCGCCGCCACGCCCCAGCTGCTGCTGCCGTACGACAACGCGGCCCAGTTTGTGCAGGCACTAGAAGCGCACCAGGGCCAGAAGGCCAGCTGGACGGCGCTGCAGCTGCCCAAGACCATGAAGCCCGCCGAGGCCGCCAAATGGGCCGGCATGAGCGAAGCCGAGCTACGCGAGATCAACCTGATTCCGCCGCGCATGACCATCAAGGCCGGCAGCACCCTGCTGGTGCCGCGCACCGCCAAGCGCGACCACGATGTCAGCGAGCACCTGGCCGAAACCGCCGCCCTGGCCCTGGCGCCGGATGCGCCGGCGCGCCGTGCCATCAAGGTGACCGTGCGCAAGGGCGACACCCTGGCCTCCGTGGCGCGCCGCAACGGCGTCACCGTGGCCCAGCTCGCCGAGTGGAACCAGCTCAGCCTGACCGCCCGCGTCAAGCCCGGCGCCAAGCTGACCAGCTACGTGCCGAACCGCCCGGCCGCCAAGCTCGCCAGCGGCAAGAAGGCCGGCGCCAAGGCGGTGGCTGCCAAGTCCGGCAAGACGGTGAAGGCGGCGGTCAAGGCCAGCACGCGGCGGGCCAAGACCAGCTGATTCAAACGAAGAACAGCGCCACGCTGCAGGCCACGCCCACCGCCCAGATGGCGCTGCGGGCGTAGTGCTGATCGGCGATGTAGCAGACGATGTAAACCAGGCGCGCGGCGATGAAGCCCAGCGCCAACGCATCCACCGTGGCCTGGTTCACATGGGCCTGCTGGGCAATCAGCACGCCGGCGATGAAGAGCGGCAGGGCCTCGAAGCTGTTGGCCTGGGCGGCATTGGCGCGGGCGGCGCGGCCGGTCTGGGCCGCCAGCCAGGCACGCGGATCGCGGTTGTTGTAGCCGCCGTCCTTGGGGCGGCGGCCCCAGCCGCTGGACTTGGCCAGGCCGGCGCAGACGATGGGCAGTGCGCAGGCCGTCAGGATGCAGAGGTTGGCAAGGGTGGTCATGCAGGCAACTCCAGTTCAATCCAAGGCAAGCGTGGGGACGGCATCAAGACGCGGCCAAGGCCCGGCTCAGGCAGACCATCGGGCTGCCGGAGCTCGCATGCGCGGCCCGCTGCGTGATGGCATAGCCCTGGCGCTCGTAGAGCGCGATCAGGGGGTGGTTGTTCGCACCGGTCCAGGTGCGCGAATGGCTCAGGCCCTGGGCCTGCATCCAGGCTTCGTCGTGCAACAGCAGTTGCCGGGCGATGCCGCGACGGCGCGCCGGCGGCCAGACGTAGGTGGTTGTGACCAGGCCCCAATGGCCGGCCGCCAGCGTCTCTTCCGGCCCCGCCGGCTCGGCGCGGACCAGGCTGTGGCCGAGGATGCTGGCGCCTTCCACGGCCAGCCAGACCGCCGCGCAGGGGTGTTCGAGATGCCAGACCACGCGCGCGCGCAACCAGTCCAGGCTGTGCAGTGCAAGGCCCACCGCCTCACCCTCCACCTCGACCAAGGTGGCCTGCATGCCCTGCGCCACGCGGTCGATCTCGGCCGCCGACTGCGGGTTCAGCGCCCGAACGAGCAGCGCCATCAGCGCCGATCCGCCAGCGCGTGCGCCAGCGTGCCCAAGTCCACGAACTCCAGCTCGCTGCCCACCGGCACACCCCGCGCCAGCCGGCTGACCCTCAGGCCCTGGGCCTTGAGCGCCTCACCGAGCAGATAGGCCGTGGCCTCGCCCTCGGCGGTGAAACTGGTGGCCAGGATGACCTCGCGCACCAGACCGTCGGTGGCCCGGTGCAGCAGCGCCTCGGCGCCGATGTCCTTGGGGCCACGCCCCTCGATGGGGCTGACACGCCCGCCCAGCACGAAGTAGTAGCCGCGGTAGGAGCCGCTGCGCTCCAGCACCGCCTGGTCGGCCGGGCTTTCGACCACGGCCAGCAGCGCGGGGTCGCGCGTGCTGTCGCTGCACACGGCGCAGACCGGCGCCTCGGCAAAGCTGTGGCAGCGCGTGCAGGTCTGGATCCGCGCCAGCGCCTCGGTCAACCCCGCAGCCAGCTGCTGCGCGCCCAGGCGGTCGTGCTGCAGCAGGTGATAGGCCATGCGCTGGGCGCTCTTCGGGCCCACGCCGGGGAGCTTGCGCAGGGCGTCGATCAGTTGGTCAAGCGCGGCCATGTACTTGTTCTTCTTCGGTGCAGCCCTCGGGGGCTTCACCCCCGTACCCCGACCCGCATTTCTTTGCGGCGCCAAAGAAACGCGGGGCAAAGAAAGGCGCCAGTGCACGCACGCCGCCTAGGGCGGCGCGCGATTGCACGGCTGGTTCACATGGCTCCCACAGCCCTTCTGGGACTGCGAAAACCCGGGCACTAAGCTGGCCGGAGTACCGGCCGACTAGACCACTGCAAACCATCACGGGCTCTCTGCGATGACGAGACCCC
Organism: Inhella sp.; assembly: GCF_041912635.1. Classification (GTDB taxonomy): domain Bacteria; phylum Pseudomonadota; class Gammaproteobacteria; order Burkholderiales; family Burkholderiaceae_C; genus Inhella. The sequence goes on along the minus strand of NZ_JAYRMO010000006.1, from coordinate 267 downwards.
CAACGAGAGGCTTGTGGGTGGCTGATGCGGGTTGGGGGTCTCTTCTTCGGTGCTTGGCGGCCATGGTCCTCTCTGGTCGGGACGACCGGTACTCCGGGCGCCTTCGAAGTCCTGCCCGAGGTAGGCAGAGAAGCGGTGATGGAGCCATGTGAGCTGGCCGTGCAATCGCCTGAAGGTCCTAGACCGAAGGCGGCATTCAGCGCCTTTCTTTTCCCCCCTTTTCTTTGGCGCAGCAAAGAAAAGGGGGTCGCCTGCCGGGGCGAAATC
>NZ_JAYRMO010000005.1:0-184777 GCF_041912635.1 Inhella sp. | reverse complement strand
GCACCTGCGGGTGCTTTTGCTGGGCTTGTTCGGCGTCGTGACACTGGCCGAGTGCCTGCTCAGCTCGCGATTAGCGCCCGACCCAATGGTGCCAGTCGGCGCGAACTGAGTTGTTCAGGGCCGACTATTCAGCATCCAACGCACTGCTCACAGTCCACCAAAGTACGAAAAGCCACAGCGGGAAAAGAACTTGAACGCACTGGCGGCTTCGCTTTTATCCATCAAGCACCGGTTTTCACCAGACTGGTGACAGCACCTTAAGCCTCACAGCATCGATGCACATACATCTTCACGTAGGCGAGAGCCAGGGGAAGCCTGCCTACGAGCCAGTTCACGTCGAATCTTTAGGTCAGAGGCGCTTTGCTCTGCTGTATACGCCCGGCCTTGCATATGGCGTGGCTGCTGGTGATTTACTTGAAGTTGAAGACGACGGTTCGTACAAGGTGCTTTCCCGGGGAGGAAATGTCGCAGTTCGAGTCTTCACCGAGCATCCGGCCGTAGGGATTGAAAAAGAGCTGACAACTCGAGTTCAAACTGAGCTTCACGGGCGGCTTGACGGAAAGATGCTACGAGGACTCGCCTACACAGTTCCGATTGAAGCGGGATTCAAAAGTATCGAGACTGTCTTCAACGATCTGGTGGCCAGAACCCCGGGATCAGTTTGGGAGTATGGCAATGTTTACTCAGACAACGGCGATCCCATTGGCTGGTGGCTCTGAGACGCTTAACCTATTCCATCAAAAGGACATGCTCCGGCAAGCCGGGTCATGTCTCTAATGTCAAACGTTGAGAATCCCAAAGCCCTCAATCCCGATACCTCCCCGCAATCCCCACAAATTCCCCCTCAATCGCCTCAAACGCCGCCACCACCGCCGGGTCAAAGTGGCTGCCACTGCCGCCGCGGATGATGGCCTTGGCCTCGGCGTGGCTGAAGGCGGGTTTGTAGACGCGGGCGCTGATCAGGGCGTCGTACACGTCGGCCAGCGCCATCAGCCGCGCGCTCAGGGGGATGGCCTCGCCCTTCAGGCCTTCGGGGTAGCCGCTGCCGTCCCATTTCTCCTGGTGGCTGTAGGCGATCTCCTTGGCGACTGACAGGAAGGGCACCGAGCGCCCCAGCTGGCGCTCGGCCGCTTCAATCGCTTCACGACCCAGGCGCGGGTGGCGCTTCATGACCTCGAATTCCTCGGGCGTGAAGGGCGCGGGCTTGAGCAAGATGTGGTCGGGGATGCCGACCTTGCCGATGTCGTGCAGCGGGGCGGATTTGTAGAGCAGTTCGATGGCAGCGTCGCTGAGCTGGGGCGCGTAGCGTGGGTCGCTGCGCAGTTGCAGAGCCAGGGCGCGCACGTAATGCTGGGTGCGGCGGATGTGGTTGCCGGTGTCGTTGTCGCGCGTCTCGGCCAAGCTGGCCATGGCCAGGATGGTGACGTCCTGGATGGCGGCCAGCTCGGCGCCGCGGCGCGCCACCTCGGCTTCCAGGTAGGCGGCCTTGTCGCGCAGGAAGTCCTGGCTCTGCTTGAGCAGCAGGTGCGTGCGCACGCGCGCCAGCACGATGGGCGGGCTGATGGGTTTGGTGATGTAGTCCACCGCGCCGAGCGAGAAGCCCAGGGTCTCGTCGGCCACCTCGCTCTTGGCGGTCAGGAAGATCACCGGCAGCTCGCGCGCCTGCGGCATCGTCTTGAGCCGGCGGCAGACCTCGTAGCCGTCAAGGTCCGGCATCATGACGTCGAGCAGGATCAGATCCGGCGGGTCTTCCTGCACGATGCGCAGGGCCTTCTCGCCGTGGTTGGCAACCTTGACGCGGTATTCGTCGCGCAAGAGCGCGCTCATCAGGCTGAGGTTGTCCGGGGTGTCATCGACCACGAGCACGGTGGGCTTGGGCAGCATCCGGTCCTCCCTGGGGTGATTGCAGATCGGTTGCATGGGGCGTCTGGTTAAGCGCGGCTTCCAGGTTCAGGGCCAGCACGGGCAGCAGGGCTTCCAGGGTGGCGCGCTGGGCCAGCAGGGCCTGCTGCAGGCTGGCGAGTTCGAGCACGGCCACCAGGGTGTCGCTGCGCAGCACGGGCAGCAGCACCAGGGCCTGGGCGCTGCCTTCGGCCAGGCCGGTGCGCACGCGCCAGAAGCCTTCGGGCGGGGTGTCGAGCCAAAGCGGCGTGCGGTCGCGCGCGCAGGCGCCCACCAGGCCGCTGCCCATTTCAATGCTCTGGGGCGCGCCGCTGGCGCCGTATTCAGCCAGCAGGCGCAAGGGCGTGCCGCCGGCGTAAAGCGTGGCCTGGTGCACGGGCATCAGGGTGGCCAGGCCGTCGAAAAAGCGCTGGGCCAGCGTGGGCACGTCGCGCGTCAACTGCAGGCTGGCGCCCAGGGCGGCCACGCGGGTCTGCCACTCGGCCTGCTCGGCCATGCGCGCGGCGGTGGCGGCCTGTTCTTCCACCACGCCGCGGCGCGCCAGTTCATGGGCGGCGGCGCGCCACAGCGCGGCCAGCAGCAGGGCCGTCAGCGCCGCGCCCAGCACGTCGGCGGCCAGCATGGCGGGCCAGGGCAGGCCGGCGCTGCGCAGCAGCAGCACCTGCCAGTCGCCGTCCACATCGTTCCATTGCACCGGCGCCTGGCCCCGCAGCATGGGGCGGCCATCGACCCACACGCGCTCACCCTGGGCCAGGAAGCCGAGCTCGGGCACCTCGCGCCCGCCCTCAAACAGGCGGCCGTACTGGCCGCTTTTTGCCAGGGTCTGCAGGCGCTCCTGGCGCTGCCCAGCGGGGGTGAGCGCGAACAGCCAGTCGGCCCGGCTGGCCGAATAGACGACGCCCTGGGGGGAGAGCAGCAGCGCCTCATCGGCGCTGACGGCGAGCGCGCGGTCGATCTGCCCCATCAGTAGGCGCAGCACCAGCACGCCACGCACCTCGCCGTGGTTGCCTTGCTCGGCGTAGATGGGCGCGGCCAGCAGGATGAAGCGCTCGGCGCCGCTGGCCGAGACGGCGGCGTAGATGTTCTCGACGCGCTCGCGTGCCATCTGCACATAGGGCTGCTGGCGCAAATCCTGCCCCAGCAGCGAACGCACGCCGTTGTCCCATTGGCCGACGACGCGGCCCTCGTCATTGACGACGAAGGCGCCATCGGCCTCCACCCCGCGCGCCAGGGTTTCGAGCACCTCGCGCAGGCGTTCGCTGGCCAGGCCGCGCAGCACCTCGCGCGCGCGCGCCGCCTCCTGCACGGTGACGTCAAGCTGGCCGGCGATGAGCACCGCGCCCATCGCCCGGCCGCCCAGCGTGCGCGCCTGCAGCGCATCGGCCTCGCGCTGGGTCTGCACCGCCAACTGCGCCGAGGCCTTGCGCGCCTCCCATTCCCAGGCCAGGGCGGCCGCCAGCAGGCCCACCAGCAGCGCGGCCAGCACCACGCCCACGCGCAGCCAGGCCCGGTGTGACTGCAACAGATCGGCAGCGCCGCGCCGGCTCATGCCACGCCCTCCCCGGTGCCGGCCGCTTCCAGCCACTGCGTCAGCAGCTGCAGGGCGCGGTCGAAGTCATAGCCCTGCAACGCGCCCTCCAGCGCGGCGGCCTGCTCACCCAGGAGGCCGCGCAGACCGGCGGCGTGCTCGGCCCAGAACTGCTGCGCCTCGGCGTCGTCGTCAGCCACCAGGGCCTGCAGCTGATGCAGCAACGGCAGCGCCTGCTCGCGCGCCAGGGCCGCACTTTCCTGCGCCGCTGCGGCCGGCAGGGCCTGAGCCAGCGCGGCGCACACCGCAGCCAGTTCGGCCTGGGCCTGCGCCAGCGTGGCCGCGTCGGGCGTGTGGCCGGCCTGGAGCTGCTGCTCCAGGCTGCGGCAGCTCTCGGCCAGCGCCGGGGCGCCGATGGTGGCGGCCAGGCCGCACAGGGTGTGGGCCATGCGCTCGGCCTCGCCCAGCGCGCCCTGCTGCACCGCGGCCTGCAGGCGTTCGAGCGCGTCGGCCTGGCCGCGCAGGAACTTGCCGAGCAGCTCGCGCAGATGCGACTCGCTGCCGCGCACGCGATCGCGCATGCCGTCCAGGTCCAGCCCGGGCACCTGCAGGCGCTCGCCCGCCGGCGCCGCGGCACGCGCGCGCGGCCGCAAGGCGGCAGGCGCCCAGCGCTGCAGGGTCTGCAGCAGATGCTCGGGGGCGATGGGCTTGCCCACGTGGTCGTTCATACCGGCGGCCAGGCAATGGGCACGGTCCTGGGCCATGGCATTGGCCGTCATGGCGATGACGGGCAGGGCCTGCCACTCGGGGTGGGCGCGGATGCGCCGCGTGGCCTCCAGGCCGTCCATCACCGGCATCTGCATGTCCATCAGCACCAGATCGGGCAGCGGGCCCTGCGCCAGGCTGGCCAGCGCCTGCGCACCATCGGCCGCCAGCTCCACGCGCACGCCCAGCTCCTCCAGCAGGCCGCGTGCCACGTCCTGATTGAGCTCGTTGTCCTCCACCAGCAGCACGCGCAGGCCGCGCAGCAGGGGCGCTGCCGTGGCGGCGCGGCGCTGCGGGGCGGCACGCCAGCGGCCGTCGCCGGCCAGGGCCTGCATCAGGGCATCGAACAGCTCGCTGGCGTTGACGGGCTTGTGCAGTACGGCGCTCAGGCCGGCCTGCTCGGTGGCACCGCCCAGCTCACCCTGGCCATGGGCGGTGACGAGGATGCAGCGCGGCGCGCCGGGGAGCTCGCGCAGGCGCCGTGCGGCGGCCACGCCGTCCAGCCCGGGCATGCGCCAGTCGAGCAGGGCCACGTCAAAGGGCTCGCCCCGCCCCTGCGCCGCCGCCACGGCGTGCAGCGCAGCCTCGCCGTCCTCCACCAGGCCGACGCGGAAGTGCATGGATTCGAGCAGTTCCTGCAGCACCTGGCGTGCCTGGGCGTTGTCGTCCGCCACCAGCACGCGGCGGCCGCGCAGATCGGGCTCGGGCTGCAGCAGGGGCAGGTTCTGGCTGCCGCGTGCCAGCCGGGCGGTGAACCAGAAGGTGGAGCCCTGGCCGGGCTGGCTTTCCACGCCCACCTCACCGCCCATCAGCTCGGCCAGCCTCTTGCAAATGGCCAGCCCCAGCCCGGTGCCGCCGTAGCGCCGCGTGGTGGAGGCATCGGCCTGGCTGAAGCTCTGGAACAGGCGCGCGATCTGCTCGGGGCTCAGGCCCACCCCGGTGTCGCGCACAGCGAAGCGCAGGTGCACGGTGTCGCCCTCGTCCGGCAGGCGGCGCAGGTCGATCTCGACCTCGCCCTTCTCGGTGAACTTGATGGCGTTGTTGGCGTAGTTGATGAGCACCTGACCGAGGCGCAGCGGGTCGCCACGCAGGGCGCGCGGCACGTCGGGAGCGACGCGGAAGATCAGCTCCAGCCCCTTGGCCTGGGCCTTCTCGGCCACCAGATTGGCCAGGTTGTCGAGCACTTCGTCGAGGTTGAACTCGATCGCCTCGATGTCCAGACGACCGGCCTCGACCTTCGAGAAATCGAGGATGTCGTTGATGATGCCCAGCAGGTGCTGGGCCGATTGCTGGATCTTGCCGATGTACTCCTGCTGGCGCGGGTCCAGCTGGGTGCGCAGGGCCAGATGCGCCATGCCGATGATGGCGTTCATGGGCGTGCGGATCTCGTGGCTCATATTGGCCAGGAAGTCGCTCTTGGTGCGCGTGGCCTGCTCGGCCAGTTCCTTGGCCTGACGCAGCGCATCGGCGCTGGCGCGCTCGGCGCTGATGTCGTCCAGCGTCCAGACGCTGCCACGCTCGGGGCGTGCGGGGTCGATGGCGCGGCCGCTGAGGCGGCACCAGAAGCGCGAGCCATCCAGGCGCAGCAGTTCCTCCTCGATGCGCACGGTTTCGCCGCGCCACATGCCGGCGTGCTGGGCGCCGATGCGCTCGTAGGTGGCGTCGTCGCGGTACCAGAAGCGGGTGGGCTGGCCTTCGAGCGCACCGGGCGGCTGGCCGAACAGCAGTTCGAGCTGGCGGTTGCACTTCTGCACCACGCGCTCGCGCACCAGCGCGATGCCGCTGCCCACGGCCTCGAAGATGGCCTGCTGCTCGTCCAGCATCTGGCTCACCAGCGCCTCGGTGCGGCGGCGCTCGCTGATGTCCTCAACGATCCAGATCGCCTGGTCGCCCAGACCCTGCAGCTCGCGCACCGCCACCTTGGCCCAGAACAGGCTGCCATCGGCGCGGCGCAGCTGCCATTCCCGCTGCGCCGGCAGCTCGGCCGCCAGGTCGTTGGCAATGGCGGTGCTGAAGCGCACCTGCTCCTTGGCGGAAGCGAAGAGACGCACCACGCCGGCGGTGCGCAGGGTCTCGAGGCTGCTGCCGATCAGAGCCAGCAGGTGCGCGTTGGCACGCTCCACATGGCCCTCGACGACGTGCAGGATGCCCAGCGGCGCGTTGTCGAACAACGCGTTCTGCGTGGCCAGAAGGCCGGCGATGGCCTCGCGCTGCTGCGCCAGCTCGCGCGTCTGCGTGCCCAGCAGGCTGGCCTGCTCCTGCAGGCGCTCGGCCTGGGCCTGGCTGGCTTCCAGCAGGCGCTCGGTCTTGCGGCGGCGCTCCAGCATCTCCATGCTCGCCGCCAGCTGCGGCATCAGGGCATCCAGCAGGCCCTGCTCGCGCGGCTGCAGGGGGGCGAAGCGCGCCAGCTCGATGACGGCCAGCACGCGCGGCCCGGCCAGCACCGGCAGCGCCAGGATCAACGTGGGCGCCGCCTGCCCCAGGCTGGACTGCACGCTCACGTAGTCGGCCGCCACCTCGGTGAGCTGCAGCGGGCCGCGCTCCAGCGCGCACTGGCCCACCAGGCCCTCGCCATAGCGCACGCACTGGTGCAGCGCCTTGCGGCAGGCCAGCGCGAAGTGCGCGAGCAGGCGCAGCTGGCGCTCGTCTTCATGGTGGATGTAGAAGACCGCGTGGCCCAGGTGCAGCAGCGCGCCCAGCTGGGTCATCACGCGGCGCGCGAGCTCGGTGAAATCGGCCGCGCCCTGCAACTCGGCGGCCAGGCGCGCCTGCTCGCTCTTGATCCACTGCTGATCGGCCAGGTTGGCCGCCATGTCCCGGTAGGCGGCCAGCGAACGCGCCAGCTCGCCCAGCTCGCCAGGCTGGTCCTGGCCCTCCAAGCTGCCCTCCAGCTGCCCGGCCAGCATGGCGCGCACCTGCTCGTTCAGGCGCTGCAAGGGCCGCAGCACGAGGCGACGCTGCACCCCGAACACCCAGAGCAAGGCCAGCACCGCGCTGCCCAGCAGCATCAGCAGCAGGCCCAGCTCCACGCGCCCGCGCAGGCTCTGCCAGCGGTCGCGCTCGGCCTGCAGGCGCTGCTCCAGGCGGGTGCTCAGCGTCGCCAGGTCTTGCTGCAGCGCATCCAGCGCGGCGGTCTCGTCGCCCCCCTGGCCCTGGCGCAGGGCCAGGAACTGGCGCTCCTGCAGGCCCTCGGCCTTTTCACGCAGCTGTTCCAGCAGCGCCAGCTCGGCCGGCTCCAGGCCGGCGGCCTGGAGCAGGCCCAGCGCCTGCTCACGGCGGCGGTGCACATGGGCCTCGGCGTCGAACTGGCGCAGCGCGTCGGCCTGGGCGGGGGCGCCCTGCCCCAGGGCCCGCAGCGCGGCCTGCATGCGCGCCAGGCCCTCCAGCCAGCGCTGATGGCCCTGCGCCACGCCGGCCAGTTGCTGCTGCGCCTGCTCGGCGCGCTGGCCGCTCCACCAGGCCAGGCTCAGCCCCAGGGCCTGCAAGCTCAGCAGCAGGGCCAGGCCGGCGGTGGTCCAGCGGTGCAGGCGGCCTAGACGCATCGGTAGACGGCGAGCAGGCTGCGCCGGCCCTCGTGATGGGACCAGCGGGCGTCGATCAGCACTTGCAGGCGGCGCCCGTCCTGGCGCAACAGCTGCGCCGCAAAGCCGCGCAGCTCGGGCTGCTCGGCCGCCTTGTGCAGGAATTCGTTCAGCTGCTCCACATCGGCCCAGGTGGAGCGCAGATGGCCGGGCAGCGGCTGTTGCGGCTCCAAGCCGATGAGCTGTGCGAACGCACGGTTGGCGTAGTGCAGCGCGCCGGCAGCGTCCTGCGCGGTGAACGCGCTCGGGGCATCGAGCAGCCACTGGTCCTTCTGGTCCTCGCCGCCCACCAGGCCGCGCTGAGCGCGTGCCTGCAACGCCAGGCTGAGCGCGATCAGGGGTTCCAGATCAGCCAGCAGTTGATGATCGCCCTCGGTCCAGTCGCGCGTGGCGGCCAGCTCCAGCACGGCATGCACCCGCCCGCCCTGGCGCACGGGCTGCAGCACCAGGGTGCGCGCCGGCATGCCGCCCAGGCCGGACTGGATGCGCAGCCCGCCCGCTTCCTGCGCCCCCAGCACCAGGGGCTCGCCGCGGCGCGCGCAATCGCTCATCAACCCCAGGCTGGACGCGCTGGCGGCCTGCAGATCCGCACCCGCGCCGGCCCAGCGCGCCAGCGGTTGCAGCTGCTGCTGCTCGGCGTCCCAGCGCGCCACCAGGCCCGCACCCAGGCCCAGGATGGGCGCCAGGCCGGCCAGCAAGCGCTCGCCCAGGCCCTGCGGCGAATCGGCCTGCTGCATATGGGCGGCGATCTCCTGCGCCTGGTGGCGGCGCAGGGCCTGCGCCTCGTGCTGGCCCAGCCGGGCCTGCGCCTGGGCCAGAGCCTCCCGCAGGCTGCGCGCCCGCCGGGCGCTGCGCAGGCCCCAGGCCGCTGCCGGCAGCAGGGCCAGGCCCAGCAGCAGGGGCGCGGCCCAGGCTGCGGCCGCGCCATCAGCCGCGGGCTGCGCCCAGGCGGACGGTGAAGCAACAAGCGCAACATGCAACACGAAGGGCAGGCGCATCCTCGCGAAGGCTGGGGGTGGGTCGGGCCACTATATGCAGCGCCCTAGGGGCCAAACCTCGCGTTTTCACCACAGCCTCTAGGCGCTGTCAGCTGGGCGTTGGGATAAACGCGGTATCGTCTCGGCCGCCGTTTTTTCCCTAGGACAACACCCCATGGCCAAGCCCACCCGCGCGCCCTCGCACCCCTTCGCCAAGACCCAGGCCAGCTTCAAGACCGCTTCCGGCAAGGAAGGTCAGCTGTTCAGCCTGCCCAAGCTGGCCAAGCAGTTCCCGAACGTGAGCCGCATGCCCGTTTCGATGCGCATCGTGCTGGAGTCGGTGCTGCGCAACTGCGACGGCAAGAAGGTGACCAAGGAGCACGTCGAGCAGCTCGCCAACTGGAAACCGACCGCAGAGCGCAGCGACGAGATCCCCTTCGTCGTCGCCCGCGTGGTGCTGCAGGACTTCACCGGCGTGCCCCTGCTGGCCGACCTGGCCGCGATGCGCAACGTCGCCGCCAAGATGGGCAAGAACCCCAAGGCCATCGAGCCGCTGGTGCCGGTGGATCTGGTCGTCGACCACAGCGTCATGATCGACCACTTCGGCAACAAGAAGGCCCTGGACCTGAACATGAAGCTGGAGTTCGAGCGCAACCGCGAGCGCTACGAATTCATGAAGTGGGGCATGCAGGCCTTCGACACCTTCGGCGTCGTGCCCCCGGGCTTCGGCATCGTCCACCAGGTGAACCTGGAGTACCTGGCGCGCGGCGTGCACAAGACCAGGGCCGGCGTGTACTACCCGGATAGCCTGGTCGGCACCGACAGCCACACCACCATGATCAACGGCATCGGCGTCGTCGGCTGGGGCGTGGGCGGCATCGAGGCCGAGGCCGGCATGCTGGGCCAGCCGGTGTACTTCCTGACCCCGGACGTGGTGGGCTTCGAGCTCACCGGCGCGCTGCGCGAGGGCGTCACCGCGACCGACCTGGTGCTGACCGTCACCGAAATCCTGCGCAAGCACAAGGTGGTGGGCAAGTTCGTCGAGTTCTTCGGCGAAGGCACCCGCACCCTGGCCCTGCCGGACCGCGCCACCATCGCCAACATGGCCCCCGAGTACGGCGCCACCATGGGCTTTTTCCCGGTGGACGAGAAGACCGTCGAGTACTTCAAGGGCACCGGCCGCACCAAGGCCGAGATCGAAGCCTTCGAGGCCTACTGGAAGGCACAAAAGATGTTCGGTGTGCCCAAGGCCGGCGAGATCGACTACACCAGCGTTGTGAAGCTCGATCTGAGCACCGTGGCCCCGAGCCTGGCCGGCCCGAAGCGCCCGCAGGACCGCATCGAGATCACGCACCTGAGCTCGAAGTTCGGCGAGCTGTTCAGCAAGCCCACCGCTGAGAACGGCTTCAACCAGCCGGCCGAGAAGCTCGCCCAGACCTTCAAGGCCGACAACGGCATCGAGGTGAAGAACGGCGACGTGCTGATCGCCGCCATCACCAGCTGCACCAACACCAGCAACCCGGGTGTGCTGCTGGCCGCCGGCCTGTTGGCCAAGAAGGCCGTGGAAGCCGGCCTGAAGGTGGCCCCGCACATCAAGACCTCGCTGGCCCCGGGCTCGCGCATCGTCACCGAGTATCTGGAGAAGGCCGGCCTGCTGCCCTACCTGGAAAAGCTCGGCTTCAATGTGGCCGCCTACGGCTGCACGACCTGCATCGGCAACGCCGGCGACCTGACGCCCGAACTGAACAAGGTCATCCAGGACAACGACCTGGTGTGCGCGGCCGTGCTGTCGGGTAACCGCAACTTCGAGGCCCGCATCCACCCGAACCTGAAGGCCAACTTCCTGGCCAGCCCGCCCCTGGTGGTGGCCTACGCCATTGCCGGCAACGTCACCAAGGACCTGATGACCCAGCCCGTGGGCAAGGGCAAGGGCGGCAAGGACGTGTTCCTGGGCGACATCTGGCCGACCAGCGACGAGGTCTACAAGCTGATGAAGCACGCCATGAACGCCAAGGCGTTCAAGGAGAACTACGACAAGGTCAAGAACAAACCCGGCAAGCTGTGGGACGCGATCAAGGGCGTCAAGGGCCAGGTCTACAACTGGCCCAAGAGCACCTACATCGCCCAGCCGCCCTTCTTCGGCGACTTCGAGATGGAGCCCAAGGCCGTGACGACCGGCGTGCAGGGTGCCAAGGTGATGGCGCTGTTCGGTGACTCCATCACCACCGACCACATCAGCCCGGCCGGCTCGTTCAAGGAAACCACGCCTGCTGGCAAGTTCCTGATCGAGAACGGCGTGCAGAAGGCCGACTTCAACAGCTACGGCGCGCGCCGCGGCAACCACGACGTGATGATGCGCGGCACCTTCGCGAACGTGCGTGTGAAGAACCTGATGCTGCCGGCCAAGGCCGATGGCAGCCGCGAAGAGGGTGGCTACACGCTGAAGAACGGCGAGAAGAAGGCCATCTACGACGCCGCGATGGAGTACATCGCCGAGGGCACGCCCACGGTGATCTTCGCCGGCGAGGAGTACGGCACGGGTTCGAGCCGCGACTGGGCCGCCAAGGGCACGCAGCTGCTGGGCATCAAGGCCGTGGTGGCCAAGAGCTTCGAGCGCATCCACCGCTCCAACCTGATCGGCATGGGCGTGCTGCCCCTGCAATTCAAGGGCAGCGACAGCTGGGAGAGCCTGGGCCTGAAGGGTGACGAGACCATCGACATCGAACTGGCCAAGGAGATCAAGCCCCAGGGCGACGCCAAGATGGTCATCACCCGTGCCGATGGCAGCAAACAGGAAGTCAGCCTGAAGCTGCGCATCGACACCGCCATCGAGGTGGATTACTACTTCCACGGCGGCATCCTTCCGTTCGTGCTGCGTCAGCTGCTGGCTGCCTGATCGGTCTCGCAAGCATTCAAAAAGGCGCCTTCGGGCGCCTTTTTTCTTGGCCCGGCGTGGCATCTGACCGCCCACCCGGCCCGCACTGGGGTTTCGCTGGCTTGTGAGGCCCCAGAGGCAGGGCCACACTCGGCCGGCCCATGTCAGCCCCCGAAACCCTGCCCCCCCCCGCCTGCCCGGACTCCGGCCCCCAGGAGCAGGCGCGCATGCTGCAGACCCTGTGCGACCACTTTCCCGGTGGCGTCACGGTGATGGACCACGAGCTGCGCCTGCGTCTGTGGAACCGCCGCTTCCTGGAAATGATGGAGCTGCCGCCCGAACTGTTCGCGCAGTCCATCAGCCTGCCGCAGCTCTGGCACTTCAACATCGCGCGCGGCGAGTTCGGCCCGGTGCAGGACCCGGACGCGCTGGTGGCCGGCTTCGTCGAGCGCGCGCTGCGCTTCGAGGCGCATGCCTTCACCCGCGTAAGGCCGAACGGCCGGGTGATCGAGATTCGCGGCGAACCCATCGCCGAGGGCGGTTTTGTGACCACCTGGGTGGACGTGACCGAGCACCACCGGCTGGAAACCGAGTTGCACCGCCACGACGCCCTGGTCACGCAGATCGTCAACCACCTGCCGCAGGGCATCAGCCTGTTCGACGAGCAGTTGGTGCTGCAGCTGTGGAACCAGGCCTTCATCGAGGTGCTGGAGTTCCCGCCCGAGGCTGTCTTCCGCGGCGCGCGCTTCGAAGACCTGCTGGGCCTGATGGCACGGCGCGGCGACTACGGCCCGGGCGACCCGACCGAGCAGGTGGCGCAACGCCTGGCGCTCGCGCGCCAGTTCCAGGCGCACCGCTTCGAGCGCACGCGACCCAATGGCCGCACGCATCTGGTGGAGGGCCGGCCGATCCAGCTCGATGGCCGCCTGGCCGGCTTCGTCACCACCTACACCGACATCACGACGCAGAAGACCACCGAGCAGGCACTGCGCCGCGCCAACGACCAGCTGGCCGCCGGCATGGCCGAGCGCAGCGCGGCGCTGGACACCGCGCAGTCGCATCTCTCGCAGGCGATCGACCAGCTCGCGCAATCCGAGAAGCTGGCGGCGCTGGGCCAGCTGGTGGCTGGCGTGGCGCACGAGCTCAACACCCCGATCGGCAACAGCGTGATGGCGGCCTCCACCTTCCTGGACCGCGTGGCCCAGTTCGAGGCCGAGGCACGCAGCGGCCTGCGCCGCTCGGTGCTGGACGAGTTCCTGAACTTCTCGCGCGAGGCCGCGCGCCTGGTGCAGGACAACCTGGCCCGCGCGGCCGAACTGATCGACGCGTTCAAGCAGGTGGCGGTGGACCAGACCTCGATGCGCCGGCGCGAATTCCTGCTGGATGAGACCGTGCGCAAGGTCTGCGCCACCATGGCCCATACGCTGCGGCGCGGTCAGCACCGCTTCGAGATCGCCATCCCGCAGGGCATCACGCTCAACAGCCACCCCGGCGCGCTGGAGCAGATCCTCACCAACCTGATCAGCAACAGCCTGGTGCACGGCTTCGAGGGCCGCGCCCAGGGCTGCATCCGCATCGAGGCGCACGGCGAGCGCGAGGAGGTCGGCCTGAGCTACCAGGACGACGGCGTGGGCCTCTCGCCCGAGGCGGTGCGACGCATCTTCGAGCCCTTCTTCACCACCAAGCTGGGCCAGGGCGGCACCGGCCTGGGCCTGCACATCTCACACACCCTGGCCACCACGGTGCTGGGCGGGCAGATCACGGCGCACAGCCAGCCCGGCCAGGGCGCGCGCTTCGAGCTGCGCCTGCCGCGCGTGGCGCCGCTGCAGGGTGAGGGCGCAAGCCCCGCCAACGAGTGACTTTGTTCGCGCCGCGCCCCCGGACCACGGGCCTGGGCGCCACCAGAATGTCGCCCTTCGCGCCCTTGCGCGTCAGGAGCTTCTGAAGGCATGCCCGCCCTCGATCTGCCCGCTCTGCTGCGCCGCCCCCTGGGCCAGGGGGCGATCGACCCGCTGCGCCTGCTGCTGCGCTGGCTGCTGGTGGGCCTGGCCTACTTCGGCGCGGGCTATCTGGCTCTGGGCAATCCCTACCTGGGCCAGCATGTCGCGCTGATCTGGCCGCCCACCGGCATCGCCCTGGCGGCCCTGCTGCGCTGGGGCCCGCTGCAGGCGGTAGCGATCTTTGCCGCCTCGGCGGCGGTGAACAGCACCGTGAACCCGCAGCCCGAGCTGGTGCTGGGCATTGCGCTGGGCAACACCCTCGGGCCCTGGATGGCGGCGCGCAGCCTGCAGCGCCTGGGCATTCACGAACCCCTGGCCTCGGCGCGCGACCTGCTGCTGTTCCTGCTGGTGGGCTGCCTGGGCGGCTCGCTCATCAGCGCCGTCAACGGCGCCACCCAGCTGATGCTGCACCACCAGCTGGATGGCCACAGCACGCTGGGCGCCGGCCTGGTGTGGTGGCTGGGCGATGCGCTGGGCGTGATGGTGGTGGCGCCCGTGCTTCTGGCCTTTGCCAAGCCCGCCAGCGCGCGCGGGGCGCGGCCCATCTCCACGCTGCGCAGCCTGCCGCTGGCGCTGCTTTGCGTGGGCGGCAGCGCCTTCCTGCTGCTTTCCCCGCTGACGCGCGGCTGGCCGCACACCCTGCTGTTTGCGCCGCTGCTGCTGCATGTCTGGCTGGCCTTGCGTGCAAGCCAGCGCCTGCTCTCGCTGAGCCTCTTTGTCACCGCCTGGCTTGCCGTGCTGGCGGCCGCCCAAGGCAGCCCCATGCTGACGGGGGAGGACAACCCGGCCACGACGCTGCAGACCTGTCTGTTCATCACCGGGCTCTACATCACCAGCTGGTTCGTGAGCGTGCGCACGGCGGAGATGCGCCGCCAGGACCTGCGCTGGCGCCTGGCCATCGAGGGCAGCCAGACCGGCACCTGGGGGCTGGAATGGGTGAACGGCCAGCCGCGCCTGGACGCGCAATGGCTCAGCGACGGCCTGCGCCCGCATTGGAGCGGCGCCAGCCTGCGCCAGCGCTGGCTGGAACAGATCCACCCCGACGACCGCGAGCCCACCTGGGCCGCGCTCAAGGCCCATCTGCGTGGCGAGGCCGAAGGCTTCCGCGCCGAGTTCCGGCTCGCCAAGCCCGAAGGCGGCTGGACTTGGACCCTGGCCCAGGCGCGCCTGGTGGAGCGCGACGGCGACGGCCGGCCCCTGCGCCTGCTGGGCACGCTGACCGACATCGGTCCCCTCAAGCAGGGCGAGGCCGAGCAGCGCCTGGCCGCCTCGGTGTTCGAGGTCAGCCACGAGGCCATCGTCATCGCCGCGCCCGAGGGCGGCATCCTGCGCGTCAACCCCGCGTTCGAGCACAGCACCGGGCTGCGCGAGGCCGAGCTGCAGGGCCAGGCGCTGGAAGGCCTGGAGGCCGCACCGGCGGGCACGCGCGTCGATTGGTCCGGCCGCTGGGAGGCGGTGCAGCGCCAGGGCTATTGGAAGGGCGAGGTCTGGGTGCGGCGCCAGGGCGAGGCGCCCTACCCCGCCCGCATGACCCTGCTGGCCGTGCGCGGCGAGGCCGAGCAGGTGCTGAACCTGGTGGCCCTGCTGGAGGACATCACGCTGGAGCAGCAGGCCGCCGCGCAGATCCGCCGCCTGGCCTACTTCGACCCGCTGACCGAGCTGCCCAACCGCACCCAGCTGCAGGAACGCGCCGAAGCCCTGCTGGCCGAGGCGCGCCGCGGCCAGGGCCAGTTCGGGCTGATGTTCCTAGACCTGGACCACTTCAAACACATCAACGACTCGCTCGGCCACGCCATGGGCGACCGCGTGCTGCAGGGCGTGGCGCAGCGCCTGCGCGCCCTGGTGCGGGCCGATGAACTGGTGGGCCGCCTGGGCGGCGACGAGTTCCTGGTGCTGCTGCGCACCAACGAAGCCGGCGCCCTGGCCGCCCTGGTGCAGCGCGTGCAGGCCGCGCTGGCCGAACGCCTGCAGGTGGACAACGCCCAGTTCACGCTCACCGCCAGCATCGGCATCGCCCTCTTTCCGGCCGATGGCAGCAGCTACCCCGAACTGCTGAAGGCGGCCGACACCGCGCTCTACCGCAGCAAGGAAGGCGGTCGCAACCAGCCGAGCTTCTTCACCCCCGAGATGGACCAGGCGGTGCAGGAGCGCGCGCTGCTGGACCACGAGATGCGTCTGGGCCTGCCGGCCGGCCAGTTCGAGCTGCACTACCAGCCCCTGATGCGCATGCCCGACGGCCAGATCCGCGGCGTGGAAGCGCTGATGCGCTGGCGCCACCCGCATCTGGGCAGCGTCTCACCCGCCAAGTTCATTCCGGTGGCCGAGCAGACCGGCTTCATCGCCGCACTGGGCGACTGGGGGCTTGAGCAGGCCATGCGCCAGGCCAAGGCCTGGGCGGATCAGGGTATCGAAAGCCTGCGCGTGGCCGTGAACGTCTCGGCCCGGCAGCTGATGAAGCAGGCCTTGCACGAGCGCGTGCGCGAGCTGCTGGCCCAGACCGGGCTGGACCCAAGCCTGCTGGAGCTGGAGCTGACCGAGAGCCTGCTGGCCGAGAACGTCGAGCAGGTCAATGCCAGCCTATCCGCCATCCACGCGCTGGGTGTGCGGCTGGCGGTGGACGATTTCGGCACCGGCTACTCCAGCCTGGCCTACCTGAAGCGCTTCCCGATCGGCAAGCTCAAGATCGACCAGAGCTTTGTGCGCGACCTCATCAGCGACCCCGACGACCGCGCCATCGCCGCCGCCGTCATCCAGATGGGCCACAGCCTGGGCCTGCGCGTGAACGCAGAGGGCGTGGAGAGCGAGGAGCAGTTGGCCCAGCTGCGCGCCATGGGCGTGGACGAGGTGCAGGGCTATCTGGTGGGCCGGCCGCTGCCGGCCGCCGAACTCACGCCCCGCCTGCTCAGCGATCGCGCAGGCGCTTGAGCCGCTGCAGGCGCTCGCGCGCCTGTGTCCCCAGGGAACCGCCCAGGCGCTGGGCCTGCTGCAGGCCGCGCTGCGCCAGTTCGCGCAGCTCCTCCTTGCCGGGCGCGCGCTCACGCACGGCCTGCAGGCCTTGGCGAGCGAGCTCGCTCACCTCCTGGGCACCAATGCGCGCCGCCTGCCCCAGCCCCTGCCCGGCCTGGCTGAGTGCCGCGCCCAGGCTGCCTGCCGGCGGCGCCCGCAGCACCTGTTCGACATGCGCCAGCGCCAGCTCCTGCATCTCCGTGGGCGTGGGGCCCAGCAGTTCGCGCTGAAAGCGCAGCAGCTCCTTGGCCATGGCCTCGGGTTGGCAGTCGGGGTTGCCGTGCAGCAGCTGCGCCAAGGCCTGCGCCAGGTCGCGGATCTGCACCTGCTGCAGCTGCGGCTCCAGCAGGGCCAGGCCCTGCGCCACGAAGGCGGGCTCGTAGCCCCAGCCCTCCACCAGCCAGTCGCTCAGGCGCTGGCGCGTGTCGGTATCCAGCTGGCGATCCAGCGCGGCCAGCTTCAGGCTCAGCGGGGCCACCAGGTCGAACAGCATCAGGCCCAGCAGGTCCAGCGGGGTCTGGATGCAGTTGGGAATCACCGTCACGCGCTCGGCCTGCTGGCCGGCCAGGTGGCGGTGCAGCCCGTACCAGGCGCCGCCGCTGGCCAGCGCGCCCAGCATCACCCAGCCGATCGGGCTGGCTCCCACCGCGGCCGCGAGCGCGCCCTTGGTGAGCGCCGCGCCGGTGCCGGCTGCACCCAGCACGTCCCACCACTGACGCAGGGACTTGGTGGTGCGCAGCTCGGCATAGGCGTCTTCGCCGATGGCCAGCCGGGCCTTGAAGCGCAGCGGGTCACGGATCACCGTGGCCACGCCGGGGAGCACGCGCAACTCGTTCATTTCAGAAGATTCGCTTCCCAGGCGATGCCGCGCTCGCGTGCCAACTCTTCCAGCAAGGGCAGCAGGGGGCCGAGCTTTTCGGCCACCGCCTCGCGCACCGTGTCCACCACCACCTGGGTGCTGCGGTCAATCTCGATGTGCAACGCGTCGCCCGGCTGCTTGGCGCCGAAGGTCGTCATGCGCAGGGTTTCGGGGATCAGCCAGACCTCGAACCAGCCCGAGCCATCGGCCGCACGCTGGCATTCGGCCACGGTGAGGCTGCAGCCATTGACGCCGATATAGCCCTTGGCAAACACATAGCGCATCCAGGGCGCCGGCAGGGCGATGCGCAGCACATGGTTGTTCTCGGGCCGGCGCAGCTCGGTGACGTGGCCGCTGATGTCCACATGGCCGGAGAGCGGATGGCCGCCCACTTCAGCGCCTTCCTTGGCGGCGCGCTCGACGTTCAGCTGCGCACCAACTCCCAAGCCGCCCAGCGTGGTCAGGCTCAGGGTCTGCGCCATGACGTCGAAGCAGGCCTGGTCGGGCGCCGGGCGCTCGGTCACGCTCAGGCACACGCCGTCGCAGGACACCGAGGCGCCGATCGCCAGCTCGGCATCGAAGCCCGGCGGCAGTTGCAGGGTCAGCGTGTGCAGGCCGGGCTTGGCTTCGATGGCGCGCACCCTGGCCACGCCTTGGACGATGCCGGTGAACATCAGCGCCCCTCCGCCGCCAGCGCCTCGAACTGCTCCGGTTTGAAGCCCACGCTCAGCCGGCCGTCGCCCCAGTCCACCACCGGGCGCTTGATCAGGCTGGGCTGGGTGGCCATCAGGGCCAGGGCGCCGGTTTCGTCCGCCGCCAGGGCCTGGGTGGCCTCGTCCAGCTTGCGCCAGGTGGTACCGGCGCGGTTCAGCAGCTTCTCCCAGCCCAGCTGGGCCGCCCAGGCCTTGAGCTGGGGCACCGTGGGCGGGGTCTTCTTGAAGTCGACGAATTCGTGCGGGCGGCCGGCCTGGTCCAGCCAGGTGCGGGCCTTCTTGACCGTGTCGCAATTGGGAATGCCGTAGAGCTGCATGGGGGAGCCGAGAGAATGAGGCCGTGATTCTCCGTCTGCACCCCCAGTCCCTGCAGTTCCCCGACCCGCACCAGGCCCTTGGGCCCGAGAGCGACGCGCCCGGCCTGCTGGCCGTGGGGGGCGATTTGCGCCCTGAACGTCTGGTCGAGGCCTATCGCCACGGCATCTTTCCCTGGTTCGGGCCGGGCCAACCCATCCTGTGGTGGTGCCTTGCGCCGCGCATGGTGCTGAAGACGGCGGATTTCAAGCTCCACCCCTCGCTGCGCAAGACCCTGAAGCGCTTCCTGCGCACGCCGGGCTGCGAGATCCGCGTCAATCACGCACCCGAGGCCGTGATCCGTGCCTGCGCCAGCACCCCGCGCGAGGGCCAGAACGGCACCTGGATCGTGCCGGAGATGCAGCAGGCCTACGCCGAACTGGCGCGCCGGGGCATCGTGCAGTCGGTCGAGACCTGGGTGGACGGGCAGCTGGTGGGCGGGCTCTACGGCCTGCGCCTGGGGCGCATGTTCTTCGGCGAATCGATGTTCGCCCACCGGCCCGATGCCTCCAAGCTGGCTCTGTGCCACCTGGTGGCCCTGTGCCGGCGCGATGGCATCGAATGGATCGACTGCCAGCAGAACACCCGCCACCTGGCCAGCCTGGGCGCGGCCGAGGTTCCGCTGGACGGCTTTCTGGCGCACCTGAGCGCGACCGTGGATCAGCCGGCGCTGCCGCCCTGGTCCTATGATCCCGACGCCTGGACCCACCTGCTTGAGCGGCCGTGACGCAACTCAAAGACCTGCCCTTCACCCAGGTGCAGTTCTATGCCACTGCACCCTATGCCTGCAGCTATCTTGAAAACAAGATGGCGCGCTCGCAGGTGGCCACGCCCAGCCATCTGATCCACGCCGACGCCTACTCCCAGCTCGTCACCCAGGGCTTCCGGCGCTCCGGCCTTTTCACCTACCGCCCGCAGTGCGAGCAATGCCAGGCCTGCGTGCCGCTGCGCATTCCGGTGGCCAGCTTCCAGCCCAGCCGCAGCCAGCGCCGCGCCTGGAAGCAGCATCGCAACCTGCAGGCGCGCGTGATGCGCCTGGGTTACAGCGGCGAGCATTACGAGCTCTACCTGCGCTACCAGGCCGCGCGCCACAGCGGCGGCGGCATGGACCACGACAGCGTCGACCAATACTCGCAGTTCCTGCTGCAGAGCCGCGTGAACTCCCGCCTGATCGAGTTCCGCGAGCAGGGTGCGCTAAAGATGGTGTCCATCCTGGACATGCTGACTGACGGCCTCTCGGCCGTGTACACCTTCTACGAGCCCGAGCCCGACACCAGCTACGGCACCTACAACGTGCTCTGGCAGATCGAGCAGGCGCGCCAGCTCAAGCTGCCCAACCTCTACCTGGGCTACTGGATCGAGGCCAGCCCCAAGATGGCCTACAAGTCGCGCTTCCAGCCCCACGAGGTGCTGCGCAACGGCAGCTGGCAGCGCGGCTAAGGCCACGCCCGCCTGCGCGCCCGTGCGGCCGGCGCATCAGCTGCTGCGAATTGCTTCGTTCCCCGCAAGCGCCTTCGCTTTCACAGTGGCGGTCAGTTCATCACTGCCCACCACACCATGCCCGCCACCCTGACCCGTCGCCTTTACGCCCTGGCCGCCGCCACCCTGCTGAGCTCTGCCGCCTGGGCCAAGGACATCACGCTGCTCAACGTGAGCTACGACCCGACCCGCGAGCTCTACACCGAGTTCAACAAGGCCTTCGCCGCCCACTACAAGGCCAAGACGGGCGACAGCGTCACCATCAAGCAAAGCCACGGCGGCTCGGGCAAGCAGGCCCGCTCCGTGATCGACGGCCTGGACGCCGATGTCGTGACGCTCGCTCTGGCCTATGACGTGGATGAACTGGCCGCCAAGGCCAAGCTGATCCCGGCCGACTGGCAGAAGCGCTTGAAGCACAACAGCTCGCCCTACACCAGCACCTACATCTTCCTGGTGCGCAAGGGCAACCCCAAGGGCGTGAAGAACTGGGACGACCTGGTCAAGCCCGGCGTCTCCGTCATCACCGCCAACCCCAAGACCAGCGGCGGCGCGCGCTGGGGCTATCTGGCCGCCTACGGCTTTGCCTTGAAGCAGCCCGGCGGCAACGAGGCCAAGGCCAAGGACTTCGTGGCCAAGCTGTTCCAGAACGTGCCGGTGCTGGACAGCGGCGCGCGCGGCTCCACGGTGACCTTTGCCGAGCGCGGCATCGGCGACGTGCTGCTGGCCTGGGAGAACGAGGCCCACCTGGCACTCAAGGAGTTCGGCGCCGACAAGTTCGACATCGTCTACCCGCCAGTCAGCATCCTGGCCGAGCCGCCGGTGACCGTGGTGGACAAGAACGTCGACAAGAAGGGCACCCGCGCCGCCGCCCAGGCCTATCTGGACTACCTGTACTCGCCCGAGGGCCAGGAGATCGCCGCCAAGAACTTCTACCGCCCGGTCGACACCAAGGTGGCCTCGGCCTACGCCAAGAACTTCCCGAAGATCAACCTCTTCACCATTGACGAGGTGTTCGGCGGCTGGAGCAAGGCCCAGGCCGCGCACTTCAATGACGGCGGGGTGTTCGACCAGATCTACACAAAGAAGTAAGACGCGCCCAGCTTGAAGAAGGGCGAGCCTGCACGGGCTCGCCCTTCTTCATTTGTTTTTCGCATCAGCAACCCCGAATCGCTTCGTTCCTGCGCAGGCACCCCCTCCCTAGAGTGCCGCCAGCCCCTTGCTGATCTGGAGTTCCCGTGTTCCCTACCCGCCGCAGCTTGATCGCGTCCTTTGCGCTGGCCCTGGCTCTGCCCGCCCAGGCCCAGCAGACCACCCTGCTCAACGTCAGCTACGACGTCAGCCGCGAGTTCTACAAGGACCTCAACGCCGCTTTTGCGGCGGACTGGAAGCAACGCAAGGGGCAGAGCCTGACCTTGAACCAGAGCCATGGCGGCTCCAGCAAGCAGGCGCGCTCGGTGGTGGACGGCCTGGAGGCCGATGTCATCACCATGAACCAGCACAACGACATCGACCTGCTGGCCCAGCGCGGCGGCCTGGTGCCGGCCGACTGGGCCAAGCGCCTGCCGCACAACAGCGCGCCCACCACCTCGGTGTCGGTCATCCTGGTGCGCAAGGGCAACCCCAAGAACATCCGCGAATGGACCGACCTGGGCCGCCCGGGCTTGCAGGTCATCATTCCCAACCCCAAGACCAGCGGCAACGGCCGCTACACCTACCTCGCAGCCTGGGGCGCAGCCGTGAAGAACGGCGTCAGCCACGACGCGGCCAAGGCCCTGGTGACGCGCATCTTTGCCAATGTGCCCGTGCTGGACGGCGGCGGCCGCGGCGCCACCACCACCTTCGCGCAGCGCAATCTCGGTGATGCACTCGTCACCTTCGAGAGCGAGGCGCCCTTGATCACCAAGGAGTTCGGCGACCACTTCGAAGTGGTGTACCCGCGCCGCACCATCCTGGCCGAGAACCCCGTCAGCGTGGTGGACAAGGTGGTGGACCGCCGGGGCACGCGCGCGCTGGCCGAGGCCTATTTGCAGTACCTGTACAGCCCGGTGGGCCAGGAGATTGCCGCCAAGCACCACCTGCGCCCGCGCGACCCCAAGGTGCTCGCCCAGCAGGCCAAGCGCTTCCCCAAGGTCGAGACCTTCACCGTGGACGAGGTCTTCGGCGGCTGGACGCAGGCGCAGAAGGAGCACTTCAACGACGGCGGCCTGTACGACCAGATCATTGGCGCGGCCAAGCGCTGAGGCAGCCAGGCCCACCATGCTGCTCTCCCGCACCCTGCTCAAGCGCCACAGCGTGCTGCCCGGCTTCGACCTGGCGCTGGGCCTGAGCATCCTTTACCTCAGCCTGATCGTGCTGGTGCCGCTCTCGGCGGCCTTTCTGAAGACCTTCACGCTGAGCTGGCCGCAGTTCGTCGAGGCCGTCAGCACGCCGCGCGTGCTGGCCTCCTACCGGCTGACCTTCGGCGCCTCCTTCCTGGCCGCCTTGCTGAACGTGGTGTTCGGCCTGATCGTGGCCTGGGTGCTGGTGCGCTACCGCTTTCCGTTCAAGCGCCTGGTGGATGCGCTGGTGGACCTGCCCTTTGCCCTGCCCACGGCGGTGGCCGGCATTGCACTCACCGCCATCTGGGCCCAGAACGGCAGCCTGGGGCAGTACTTGCCCTTCAAGGTCAGCTTCACGCCGCTGGGGGTGTGGGTGGCCCTGGTGTTCATCGGCCTGCCCTTTGTGGTGCGCACCGTGCAGCCGGTGCTGGAAGACCTCAGCCGCGAGCTGGAAGAAGCCGCCGCCACTCTGGGCGCCACGCGCTGGCAGACGGTGCGCCTGGTGGTGCTGCCCATCCTGACACCCGCCCTGCTGACCGGCTTCGCCCTGGCCTTTGCCCGCGCGCTGGGCGAGTACGGCTCGGTCATCTTCATCGCCGGCAACATGCCCATGATCAGTGAGATCACACCCCTGCTCATCATCACCAAGCTGGAGCAGTACGACTACGCCGGCGCCACCGCCATCGCGGTGGTGATGCTGGTGGCCAGCTTCGTGATGCTGCTGACCATCAACCTGCTGCAGGCCTGGGCACGCCGCCGCCAGGGAGGCATTGCATGAACACCGCCGCCTTGACTCCCAGCGCCGCCGTCTCAGCCCCGGCCACCGCCACGCCGCGGCCGCTGCGCCAAGCCACCACCGAAGCCCCCTGGGTGCGCCGCACGCTGATCGGCCTGGCGCTGGGCTTCATGACCCTGTTCCTGTTCGTGCCCCTGGCCACGGTGTTCTTCGAGGCCTTCAAGAAGGGCTGGGATGTGTACCTGGCCGCGCTGGTGGACCCGGACGCCGTCTCGGCCATCAAGCTGACCCTGTTGGCCGCCGCCATCAGCGTGCCGCTGAACCTGGTGTTCGGCATTGCAGCGGCCTGGTCGATCGCCAAGTTCGAGTTCCGCGGCAAGAACCTGCTGCTGACCCTGATCGACCTGCCCTTCTCGGTCAGCCCGGTGATTGCCGGCCTGATCTATGTGCTGGTGTTCGGCCTGCAAGGCTGGTTTGGCGAGTGGCTGCGCGACCACGATCTGAAGATCATCTTTGCGCTGCCCGGCATCGTGCTGGCCACGGTGTTCGTGACCTTCCCCTTCGTGGCGCGCGAGCTGATCCCGCTGATGCAGGCGCAGGGCACTGAACAGGAAGAAGCCGCGCGGGTGCTGGGCGCCAATGGCTGGCAGATCTTCCGCCGCGTCACCCTACCCAACGTGAAGTGGGCGCTGCTGTACGGCGTGATCTTGTGCAACGCGCGGGCCATGGGCGAGTTCGGGGCGGTGTCGGTGGTCAGTGGTCACATCCGCGGCCAGACCAACACCATGCCCCTGCACATCGAGATTGTTTACAACGAGTACCAGTTCGCCGCCGCCTTTGCCGTGGCCTCGCTGCTGGCCGGTCTGGCCCTGGTGACCCTGGTGCTGAAGTACCTGGTGGAGCAGCGCGTGAAGAAGGAATTGAGGTCTGTCCATGAGCATTGAAGTTCGCAATCTGCAGAAGGCCTTCGGCAAGACCGTGGTCTGCGACCAGCTGAATCTCGACATCCCCTCGGGCGAGCTGGTGGCGCTGCTGGGGCCTTCGGGCTCGGGCAAGACGACGCTGCTGCGCATCCTGGCGGGGCTGGAGGTGCCGGACGCCGGCACGGTGCACTTCCACGGCGAAGACACCACGGGCACCGATGTGCGCGAGCGCAATGTGGGCTTCGTGTTCCAGCATTACGCGCTGTTCAACCACATGACGATCTTCGAGAACGTCGCCTTCGGTCTGCGTGTCAAACCCAAGAGTGAGCGTCCCAGCGAGGCGGAGATCAAGTCCAAGGTGATGCAGCTCTTGAAGCTGGTGCAACTGGACTGGCTGGCCGAGCGCTACCCGCACCAGCTCAGCGGCGGGCAGCGCCAGCGCATTGCCTTGGCCCGCGCGCTGGCGGTGGAGCCCAAGGTGCTGCTGCTGGACGAGCCCTTCGGCGCGCTGGACGCCAAGGTGCGCAAGGAGCTGCGCCGCTGGCTGCGCCGCCTGCACGACGAGGTGCATGTGACCTCGGTCTTCGTCACCCATGATCAGGAGGAGGCCATGGAAGTGGCCGACCGCATCGTGGTGATGAACGAGGGCCGCATCGAGCAGGTGGGCACGCCGGATGAGGTGTACGACCACCCGGCCTCGCCCTTCGTGCTGCAGTTCCTGGGCGATGTGAACCTGTTCCACGGCCGCAGCGTGCACGCGCCCGGTGGCGTGGCCGGGCCGAGTGATGTGGTCTACGTGCGCCCGCACGAGCTGGAGATCCTGGCCGAGCCGGCCGAAGGCGCCTGGCCGGCCACGTTGTCGCAGACGCTGACGGTGGGCGCGCAGACGCGCATCGAGTTCCAGCGCGATGGCGAGGGCGGCTATTTGGACGTGGAGCTGCCGCGCGCCGAGTTCAGCGCCCTGCGCGAGCGCCTGGCGCTGGCGCGTGGCAGCAAGGTCTGGCTGCGGGCGCGGCGCATCACCCGGTTTGAGGGGCACGCCGTCTGACCGGCCAGCGTTCGGCACAGCGGCCGCAACAATCGCCGACCGCCCTTCGGGGCACCGCCTGCCCCGGAGGCCCATGAAGATCCTGCTGCGCGTCCTGGCCCTGTGCCTGTTGCTGATCGGCGCTGCCGCCCACGCCACCGAGGCGGCGCCCGAGCAGGCGCGGCAGGAGCTGATCGACCAGCTGGAGCGCGATGGCTATCTGAGCCCTGCCCAGGCCCAGGAAGTGCGGCTGAAGTACCTGGGGCCGCAGGCCAGCCAGGCCCGCAGCAGCAACGAACCCGGGCTGGTGCAGCGCTTCGTCACCCTGGCGAACTTCTTCAAGCTGCTGGCGGTGATCCTGCTGCTCATCTGGGCGCGCGGCATGCTCAGGCGCTTTGCGGCCGGGCTCTGGTACCTGGTGGCGCTGCTGCCCAAGGAGGTCTACCAGGCCAGCTTCCTGCTGCTGGGCCTGGTGCTGACAATCCGGCCGGACTGGATCTGGCCCAGCCAGGCCTTCTACCTGGCCCTGTTCGGCGCCTTCGGCAACCTGATGGTGCTGGGCTGGATCATCGAGAGCCACACCGCCCTGCGCGAGGTGCTGCAGCGCTGGTTCGGCACCGGCCTGCTGGCCACCGCGCTGTCGTCCACGCTGGCCCTGCTGTACTTCGGCGCGCTGGCGCTGGCCTACGAATCGCAAGTGTTCGGCTTCTTCGCGGCGGTCAGCCTCTCCTCCATGCTGAGCTTCGGCATGAGCTACAGCCCCGGCCTGCTGACCCTGCACGTGCGCGACAAGGCGCTGGCCGCGGTGGTGCTCGGCCACCTGCTGGTGCTGCTGGCCTACAGCGCCACCCGGCTCAGCGGCCACTGGCCCGCGCCAGCCGTGGTGTTCGAAACCGGCCTGCAGTACTACTGCACCATCGCCATGGGCACGGGCTTCCTGATCGGCGCCTCGCCCTTCCGAATCATGCCGCGCCGGCTCACTTACCTGGCGCTGTTCCTGCTGGTGCTGCTGGCCGCGCTGGCGGCTTACCACCTGGCCGACTTCAAGGTCATCGGCAGCATCCTCTCGGTCTTTGGCGTGCTGCTGGCGCTGGAGTGGCTGGGGCATCTGTGCTGGCGCAGCGGCTTCCTGCGCGGCAGCTTCATCATGGGCATCACGCTCTTCGCGGCCTCGCTGGCCGCCGAGCGCTTCGCCGGTTTCCTGGTCTGGGGCTGAGGCTCAACCCTCGACTTCTTCACCCGGCTTGGCCGCCATGGCGCTGGCCACCACCTCGCGCGTCAGCGTGGGGGCAAAGGTCTGGATGAACTCCAGCACAAAGCCGCGCAGCACGGCGCCGCGCTTGATGGCGACGCGCGTGGTGTTGAGAGCGAACAGATGGCGCGCGTCCAGCGCCACCAGGTGGTCATCGCGCGCCTCATCAAAGGCCACCGAGGCCACGATGCCCACGCCGATGCCCAGGTCCACATAGGTCTTGATGACGTCGGCATCCATGGCGGAAAGCACCACGTCAATGTCCAGCCCGGCGCGCTCGAAGGCCTCGTCGATGTGGCGGCGGCCGGTGTAGCCGGGTTCGTAGGTGACCAGCGGAAACTGCGCCAGCTGCTCCAGCGTCAGCGGTTGCTGCAACTGCGCCAGCTCATGGCCGCGCGGCACCACTACCACATGGCTCCAGCGGTAGCAAGGCAGGGTCACCAGGTCGGGGTAGTCAGAGAGTGCCTCGGTGGCGATGCCGAGGTCGGCCGCGCCGCTGGCCACCATCTCGGCAATCTGCCGCGGCGAGCCCTGCTGCAGATGCAGCGAGACACGTGGGTGGCTATCGCGGAAATCACGCACCGCCGTGGGCAGGGCGTAGCGCGCCTGGGTGTGGGTGGCGGCCACGGTCAGCATGCCGCTGTCGGACTGGACGAAGTCCGCCGCCACGCGGCGCAGGTTCTCGGCCTCCTGCAGCAGGCGCTCGATGATGGGCAGGGCCAGCTCGCCGGTGGGCGTCAGGCCCAGGAAGCGCCGGCCCGCGCGCACGAACAGCTCGGCGCCCAGTTCGTCCTCCAGTTCCTTGATCTGGCGACTCACGCCGGGCTGCGAGGTGTGCAGGGCATCAGCCACCTGGGTCAGGTTGAAGCCTTGGCGCACCGTCTCGCGGACGGAGCGCAGTTGCTGGAAGTTCATGGAAGCCACGGAGTTGCGCTGAGCCGCGCAGTGTGCGCAAGCAGCTTGCTCCGGCCAACGAAGTTTCCCGGCATTGCTTATGCGGCACAGGAATGAAGCTCAGCAAACAAAAACGCGACCGCCAGACATCTGGGGGTCGCGCTTTGTTTTTGGTGGGCGGTGCAGGGTTCGAACCTGCGACCCCTGCCGTGTGAAGGACGGATTTTGGCACTTTCTGGCACCTTGCGGCACACAGATCCTCTATGAAATCAATGCTTTGAGATTCTTTGGCGCACCGGTAGAGTTTCCGTACTTTTTCCGTACTCGCCACCATGCCCGAACTCAAGAAGGTTGCCGACCGCGCCAAGCTCAAGCCCAACCGAGAGCCGTACTGGCAGGCGCAGGCCAGCGGCAACTACCTCGGCTTCCGCAAAATGGCCGCTGACAGCGAGGGGACGTGGATTGCCCGCAGCCGCGATCCTGAGACCGGTCGGCAGCGGCTGCGTGCATTGGGGGCCTTCGAAGTCCTGCCCCTGAACGAGCGACACGATGCCGCCAAGAAGGCCGCCGAAGACTGGTTCAAGCACTTGGGCGCCGGAGGCACCAGCGAGAAGGTGACCGTGCGCGATGCCTGCGAACGCTACGTTGCACATCTTCAGACTGAGAAAGGCGCGGCACCCGCTGCGGACGCAGCGGCGCGGTTCGAGCGCTGGGTCTACCCGAACAAGAAGCTGGCGGCCACCGAGGTCAGCAAGCTGACCGCCACCCAACTCAAGACCTGGCGCAAGACCCTGTCGAGCACCCGCGTCACCGTGAACCCCCACGCCGCAGAAGCCGACCGCCAGCAACGCCCCCGCACGCGCTCCAGCGTGAACCGCGACATGGCGCCCTTGCGCGCGGCCCTGAATCTGGCCCGCAGGAGCGGCGCCGCCCCGTCTGATCTGGCTTGGCTGGAGTCGCTTCGCCCCTTTGAACGCGCCGATGGCCGCCGCACGCTCTACCTGGAGCGCACCCAGCGCCGCGCCCTGATCGACGCCGCCGCCTCCGATCTGGCCGCCTTCGTCACTGGTCTGGCCCTGCTACCCCTGCGCCCCGGCGCCCTGGCCGCGCTGACCGTGGGCCAGTTCGACAAGGTTCTGGGCGTGCTGACCGTCCAGAAGGACAAGGCCGGCCAGGATCGCGCGCTCAAGCTGCCACCCGCGACCGTCGAGTTCTTCCGCGAGCAGGCCAAGGACAAGCTGCCCAGCGCCCCACTACTGGCCCGCGCCAACGGCGCCGCCTGGGACAAGGACGCATGGAAGAAGCCGCTCAAGCTGGCCGCCGCCAAGGCCGGTCTGCCAGCCGAGACCAGCGCCTACACGCTGCGGCACAGCGTCATCACTGACCTTGTGACCGGTGGCCTGGATCTGCTGACCGTGGCCCAAATCAGCGGCACCAGCATTGCGATGATCGAGCGGCATTACGGGCAGCTCCGCCAAGATCACGCGGCCCGGGCGTTGGCTGGGCTGGCGCTGTGAACGCAGAAAAGGCACGGGAGCTGATTGCAGCAGAGTTTCGGCGGCTGGTCCCGCAGGAAGCTGCCAAGGAGATTCAGCAGTCCCCCGCCGTTCTCGCAGCCCTGAAACTGATCGCAGCGGACAAAACCCGTCAAGCCGAAAAAGAAGAAGAGATCAGAGCTCAAGAAGCATTGCAAGACTCACTGGCCGCAGCCAAGAAGGCGGCAGCGAGATTGCAGAGGTACGCCCCCCGCGCTGGATTGCTTCACCCCTATGTGGGTGTCGCACAGCTGATCGACAGTGCGATCACCGCTGCTGAGCAGTGCGCAATTCAGCGTCGAAGTGGGCAACCGAGAAAGCCTGGCGGCCCCTTGCTGATGATCGCGCTCTTCGGCAGCCTGGAAAGAGCAGAAGTCCCACCTCGGGCCAGGTGGAAGCTGATCGAACAGTCGATTCCATCCTCTGTTCTGGAACCGGCCTCAGTGGCTGGCAGCGTCAAGACCGCGCGCGGCAAGCTGCGAAAGGGAAAGAACCCCGCTGAAACCAACGGGGGTTGATTCCCCTGGGCTGCAAGCCAAAAACTGACCATCTGGGCATCCCGCAACTACCCATGAGGTACCCGGAATGCCCCAGAAGCAGCCCCCTGAATCGGCCATCCCTCAGAACGCACAGACCCTGCGCCGTTTGCTGCGTGAGGCCGAAGTCCTGCGCCTCACCAGCCTGAGCCGCACCCCGCTGCGCAACGCCATCGCGCGCGGGCAGTTCCCGCAACCCATCAAGCTCACGCCGACTCGCTGCATCGCCTTCGATGCGGCCGAGGTCGACGCCTGGATCGAAGCCCGCAGCGCGGAGCGCCACAAGAGCGAGGGCAAGTAATTGATGCCCCGTCAGTTCTACGCGGCTGTCCTGCCAGCCACGGGGCGGTATGCGCTGTTCCTTGGCGACCGCAAGCAGCACCTGTTTTTCGACACCCTCGACGCGTTAGCGCTTAAGACCGAGATGCTCGCCGAGTCCAGGCGCGGTGACATCTACTTCGCCACCTGCACCCTGGGCGACGAGGACAACCGCAAGGCCGAGAACGCCCTGTTGCGCAACACCCTGTGCTTCGACATCGACGCCGGCAAGGAGAAGTACGAGAAGCACGGCGACACCGTGTACGAGACCGCCCGCCTGGCCGCCGACGCCCTGGCCGGCTGGTGCGCCAGCAACGACTTCATCCCCCACCGGGTGGTCTCCAGCGGCAACGGGCTGCACGTCTACTTCAAGCTCGACCGCGACCTGACCCAAGACGAGTGGAAGCCCCTGGCCGAAGCCGTCAAGGCTAAAGCCCTGGCAGACGGGTTGCGCATCGACGCCCAAGTCACCGGCGACTTCGTGCGCATCCTGCGCCCCGTGGGCACCCTGCACAAGTCAGGCAAGCCGGTGCGCGTCCTGCGGGAGCTGCCCCAGACCTACTCCCCGGAGGAAGTCGCGGCCAAGTTCCCGGCGGCCCAGCGCAGCGCCCCGGGCCCAGCCAAGCGGCGCCTGAACGACGAGATCCTCAGCGCCCCGGCCATCACCATCCCCCGCAGCATCCACAAGATCGTCGCCGCCTGCGCGGCCATGGGTCATGTGGCCAACGCCCAAGGGGACGTGCCCGAGCCTTACTGGCGCGCGGCGCTGGGTGTGGCCAAGCACACCGTCGAAGGCGTGGACGCGGCGCACCTGCTGTCCCGTGGCCACCCGGAGTACGACGCCGGGGAGACCGAGGTCAAATTCCACCGCTGGACCGCTGGCCCCTCCACCTGCGAGACCTTCGCGGGCGAGAACCCGAGCGCCTGTGCGTCGTGCCCGCATCGGGGCAAGATCAAGAGTCCGATCGTGCTGGGCAGCATGGAGGCTGCGTGCGTGCCTGCCGCTGTCGCGGCCGGCGCCGCCGTGACCGCAGCGCGCTACGTCCTTCAGACCGCAGCCCAACTCATGCAGCAGGATGAGCCGGCCTGGTTGATCAAGGGCATGGTTCCCGCGCGCGGGATTGGCGTTATCTACGCCCCACCCAACTGTGGGAAGTCTTTTTTTGCCGGGTGGATGGCCCGCAACATCACGACGGGAATCGCCTTTTGCGGTCGTCGGGTGCGAATGGCGCCGGTCGTCATCTTCTCGCTAGAGGGCCGCGGGGGAATCAAAAAACGCGCTGAAGCGATGGAGCGAGCGCATGGCCCGACCCCTGACTCGCTCCGGTTCATCACCACCGGCCAGCTCAACATTCGCGCCGGGGATCATTTGGCGGCTCTGGCAGCCTCTATCAACGAAGAAGGACTGAGCGGCTGCATGGTGGTCATCGACACGTTGGCCGCAGCAAGTGCCGGCGCGGACGAGAACTCCGCCCAAGAAATGGGGCTTGCGGTCGCTGGCATCAACTGGCTCGCCGAAGCGATCGAGGGGTCAGTCGTCCTCGTCCACCACACCGGCAAAGACGTGTCGCGCGGCATGCGTGGCTCCTCGGTGCTCCTCGGTGCCGTCGATTGGGCCATTGAGATCAGCCGCGACGGCCCCCGCCGCACCTGGACGCTACGCAAGTCGAAGGACGGCGCAGACGGTGCATCCGGCGACTTTGGGCTCCGTGTCATCGAACTGGGCACCGACGACGACGGCGACCCCATCACATCTTGCGTGGTCACGGAGATGGCGCCGGCGCCCTCCACTGCCGTGCTTACCGGCCTGCAGCAATCCCGTCTCACAGCCCTGGCCCTTGAGCCCAACGTGCAGCTGCCGTACGCCGCAGCAGTGGATCGGCTCAAAGCTCACATCGGTGGCAAGGATGCCCACCGTTCCGCGCACCGGACCTTGGCCGACCTGATCGAGCGCGGCGCGCTGACCGGCGGCAAGGATGACGGCTGGGTCAGTCGTCGCGCGCCAGGGGGAAACGAATGAGGGCTGCCAGCCAAGCCAAAAACCAGCCTTTTGGCACGCCAGCACCTGCCATGCCAAGCCACACCCCCTATGGGGGTGGCATGGCTGGCTGGCCTCACTCATTTATTGGAGGGGATATGACAGAAACGACCGCTGTGCCCAACCTGAGTGCCCGTGATCAGCGCCGCATCGCCCGTGTCACCCAAGCGCTCGCGCCGCTGCCCGTTGATCCGCCGGGGCTGACGATGGAAACGATCCAAGCCGCCATCCCCCACCTGGACGCCCCCACCCTCGGTCGCACGCTCCGCCAGGCAGGCTGGACATGCCACCGCATCCGCGCCCCCAGCGGCCCCCAGGAACACCGCTGGAACCCGCCCGGCACCCCGGACCCGCGCCGCCCTGTGGGCCGCCCGCCCAAGTCAGAAAGCAAGCCATGAGCAACGAACACACTCCAGCAGTCGAGCAGCCCGCCCCTGGCGCCGCCATCAGCACCCTCACCGCTGATTTGGACCGGGCCATCCGCACCGGCCTTGTGGCCGAAGCCCTGGGCGCCGCTCAGCGCTGCGTCGCAGTCATCAAGACCACCATGGACGGACCCAACGCCGACTTCGACGATGCCGTCAAGGCGCTCCCCTTGCTGCATCGGGTCATCGAGCACGCCGAGAAGCTGGACGCCGGCGCCACCGATGCCTCCGCTCAGCTCCCCCTATTTATCACCCTCGTACGTGCCGATCTGACCGGAGCGCACGTCGATGTTCGCAGCGGCGCTGCCATGGCCAGCAAACGCACTGTTTCCGCAACCTGAAGAAAGCGAGAACCACCATGTTCGAAGTCACGACATCCCCCCGCGCACTCAGCATCGCCACCATTGAATTTCCCGACGGCGCCGCCGTTCACATCCCGGTGCGCGATTGGGAGAAACAAGCCTGGCAAGCACTTTGCTCCGCGCATCCCGATCCGCGCTGGATGCAGCGCATGACGAACAAGCTCAGGACGCCGGCTTCAGAGGCCAACCTTGCCTCGGCCGCGAACCAACTCTTGGACCAAGCTCAGCACTTCCGCGCCGCACGCTGGGCCGATCAGCCCCCTTACCTCCAGGACTTTGCAAACCGAATGCTTGCCGAGCGCTTCGTGGATGGCCGGGGCCATAGCCTGTACATCCAACACGAAAAGCCTTGGGACGAAAGCATCACCACCTACGAGTCGGCGGGGGGCGCGGTCTATGTGCGCACGGGTGCCCTGGCACATCTCCAGAACGCCCTTGACGCGGCCACCAAGGCCGATCCGCACGCCCCCAATCTGTCCTTGATCCGCGAACAACTCAAGGTGTTGGTGCGTTTCACCTGCCAGTGGACCAACTTGGCCCCGTCACTCAGTCTCGCCATGGCCGCCCAGGGATTCACGCCGGCGGAAGCGCTCGTTCGATACGCGGCGGACGCTGGTGGGCTCTTGGCTGAGCAGTTCGAAGCTCAACAGGAAGGCGACGCCCGCCACGCCGGGAAAAGTGCCCGTGAGCTGTTTGACGAGGCGGCCCGCGTGCTCGACCAGGGCGTCGCTTTCACGCTGGGTATTGAGTAGGCGCGGGCCAGGAAATCAGGTTTCCTCTGAGTGCCCGAGATGGACCCCGCCACCCCCTCCGCGTGCGTGGTCCCACGGCGCGGGGTGTGCCCTACGTTGATTCGTTCAAACGCGCTAACGCATTAGCGCACGTGGCGCTCGGGCATTGCGGCGGAGCTTGCACAGCGCCGGCCATCAGGTGTGGAATCCGCGCCCCAAACACCGGAGCCCCCATGCCAAACCTGCACCTGCTGACCGCTGCCGACCTGCAAGACCTAGAGCCTGGGCACCGCGCCGACCCAATCACCGCCCCCTTGAAGTGCCTCAGCGGCCACGCGCTGGCTACCCGCTGCACCCCAGACCTGACGGCCATCGACCGCATGGAACTGGCAACGGAGCGCGAAGGCAACGACGCCCGGGCCATCGTCGCGGCCATCACTGGACTACTAGACGGGCTGGCCCTGCGCTGTGAAGGCGACGAGACCGCACTCGCGGCGATTCTGGCTATCCGGGATTGGCATTTGCCGGACCTGCGAGGGCTTGCGACGCACTAAGCACCGCCAGACTTGGCCTCAAGCCGCTGAACCCTCAGCTTGATGTATTCGGCTTTGGCCCTGTCCGTGCTTCCATCCGTGGCGGCCAAGGCGCGAGCCCACAAAGCACGCTCTTGGAGACCTGCGTCCACCTCATCCAACGCTTGCGCATACAGGGCATCACTGCTGTCCTGCACGCCAGTGATAGGCGCATCACCCTTGGCCGCAACCTGCGCGACCCCAGGTTCCTGAGCTTCGGATGCGACCTTGAGGGCTCCTTTCAAGTCCGGCTCCTGAACCGCTTTGTGGCGCGCCCCAGGCACCATGACAAGCAGCAAGTTCAAGACTCCGCCCAGCAAGGGCACAAAACCCAAAGCAGCCAACCAGCGCGACCAACCGATATGGTTCAGCCGCTGGACCACAGCCGGAAGTAGCGCCAACTGAAGAAGCACACCCAACGCCAACGGTCCAAATGACGGACCCTGACTAGGATCGCCAACTCCTTCTTGCGCTGCCTGTCCTGCCATAAGTGCCAACCAGTACACCAGCAGAAATACGACAAGCCGCGCAAAAAACGGCACTCTTGCAATGCTCCCATCCCAATCCCAATAGCCAGAACTTTGCCCAGGCATGCGATCACCCCTAAGCGAAGTCTGCTGCTCACTCATTGCAATCCGTTGCCGTCGGCGCGAAAACCAAACAATGGCCGCAGGTACAGCGATGACGGCAACTGGGGGCGAAATGTTTACCGCCAGGCCGCCCGCGTAGTCGAGGAAGTCACCGACGCTGTCGATGTCCTGGTAGGAGGAGATGGCGCCTTGCTCGCGGGCGATGCCGCGGCGCAAGTCTGCGGCGGCCTCGTTCTCCATCCGCCCGCGCCGTGCCCAGTCAGAACCCGTGACCGACTCAGCGACCCCATAGAGCCCGGCCTGGTAACTGTCGATAGACGCGCTGGCGCGGTTGCCCCACTTGCCGCCGAGGTCGTAGCCGAAGTAGCGGGCGTTATCGACGGGGTCCGTCTTGGTCCGGCGCGAGTATTCGAGGATCAGCTCCTCGTCGGTGCCCTTGAACCCAACGGCGGCGGCGGACTCGCGGAGCCCCTTGAGGTCGTAGATGCTCATTGCGTCAGTACCCGGGGGCAAAGCCGCCGACCGGTCCGGCCCAATAAATGCTGCGTTTTCGAGTAGCGCCAAATTCCGGCCTCAGTTCGGTTTGCAAGTCACCGTGATGTTGCCAGCGTCGGCGCTCCTCAATTTGAAGGATCCCGCCCCGTTAGCCCTGTGGCGGGAGGTCCGACTCCGTAACCTCAAGCCCCGGTATCGGATCCCTGCTCGCCTCAACCAAGTCCACCAACAGCTTGGGATCGAACAGGGCGGCAATCAGTGCCCCGCTCAGCCCTGCAGGTGAGTCGGCCAGCGGCGCCGAGTCTGCTTCGTCCCATGGCGCGCCGGTTCCCAGTTCGAGAACATGGCCATGCGCAAGGTGCTGGGCCACGGCGCCTGCATCGTGGGTAGCCTGAGACTCGCTGAACATGCCAATGCGCTTGACGATGTCGAAGGACAGGTGAGCGGGGGCGTCGGCGGGCATCTGGTGGGCTCCCTGGGGTTGAGTGCGCCAATGTTGCCAGCCCGAGCCAGAAAGCAAAAACCCGGCGCAAGGCCGGGTCTGTGCTGGGTGTCTGGTGGGCGGTGCAGGTTTCGAACCTGCGACCCCTACCGTGTGAAGGTAGTGCTCTACCCCTGAGCTAACCGCCCGGTCTGAAGACCGCTTTTCCGTACTTTTTCCGTACCGGGGCCAGTACGGAAATCTTGATTCAGCCTAAACCCTTGATGCACAAGGGGAAATCTGGTGGGCGGTGCAGGGTTCGAACCTGCGACCCCTGCCGTGTGAAGGCAGTGCTCTACCGCTGAGCTAACCGCCCGGTTTTCAGCGGCTGAATCGCTGTGTCCGGGAAAGCTCGCCATTATGCCACGGCTTTTGCGGCTTCCTGCAAGCTCCGCCAAATCGTCTTGCCACCACTTTCCTTGTCCAGGCCGACCAGCAGCTTGTCGTGCGCCTGGCGCTCGGCCTCCGTGGCGCTCAGCACCGGCAGGTTCAGGCTGGCGAAGTCAAACGCTTCCAACTGCTCGTCCTCGCCCTGGCTGCTCGATTGCTGCTCGTCACCCAGCAGGCTGTGCTGGCCGCGCGTGAGGCGTACGTACACCTCCGCCAGCAGCTCGGCATCCAACAAGGCGCCGTGGTAGGTGCGGCCGCTGTTGTCCACTTCGAGGCGGCGGCACAGGGCGTCGAGAGAATTGGCCTTGCCCGGAAACAGCTCCTTGGCCAACTGCCAGGTGTCGAGCACGCTGGCCACGCGCTCCATCACGGGCGGGCGGCCACAGCGGCGCAGCTCGGCGTTCATGAAGCCGATGTCGAAGGCGGCGTTGTGAATCACCAGCTGAGCGCCGGCCAGGAAGTCCATCACCTCGTCGGCCTTGTCGGCAAACAGGGGCTTGTCGGCCAGGAAGGCGGCAGACAGGCCGTGGACCTTGAAGGCCTCCTCGGGCATGTCGCGCTGAGGGTTCAGGTAGAGATGCAGGTGCCGGCCGGTGAGCTGGCGGTTGACCATCTCCACGCAGCCAATCTCGACGACGCGGTCGCCGCCTTCGGCTTCCAGGCCGGTGGTTTCGGTGTCGAAGAAGATCTGCCTCAAGCCTTGTTCCCCCTGCGTGCGCTCCACAGCATCAGCGCCACCCCACCCAGCACCATGGGCACACACAACCACTGGCCCTGGCTGAGCTGCAGCCAGCGCAGGCCCAGGAAGTCATCGGGCTCGCGGAAGTACTCGGCCACGAAGCGCAGGCAGCCGTAGCCGATCAGGAAGAGGCCGCTGAGTGCCCCCAGGGGCCGCGGCTTGCGCGCATAGAACCACAGGATGACGAAGAGCAGCAGGCCCTCGCCGAGCGCCTGGTAGATCTGCGAGGGGTGGCGGGGCAGGCGGTCGGGGGCCTGCGGAAAGACCATCGCCCAGGGCACGTCCGCCGCAGCCACCCGGCCCCACAGCTCGCCGTTGACGAAGTTGCCCAGCAGGCGCACGGCGGCAATGCCGGTGGGCACGCAGGGCGCCACCAGGTCGGTCACCTGCAGGAATGGCCGCTGACGCGAGCGCGCATACAGGGCCAGGGCCACGATGACCCCGAGCAGCCCGCCGTGGAAGGACATGCCGCCCTGCCAGACCATCAAGGCTTCGAGCGGGTGCGCAAGGTAATAAGCCGGCTTGTAGAACAGCACATAGCCCAGGCGTCCGCCCAGCACCACGCCCAGCACGCCAAAGAACAGCAGGTCGTCGACGTCGCGCGCCTGCCAGCCCGCCTGCGGCGCGGCGGCCATGCGGCGGCGCACCAGATAGAAAAACAGCGCAAAGGCGAGCAGGTAGCTCAGGCCATACCAGTGGATGGCCAGGGGCCCCAGGCGCAGGGCCACGGGATCAAACTGCGGATGGACCCACATGGGCGGCAGGGAATGAGGAAAACGGGGCGGCAGTGTAGTCAGCCGGCCCTTTCAGTTCTCCAGCGCGCGCAGGTGCTTGCGGGCGTCTTCCAGCGCGTTGGGCGCGGCGTGGCGGTCGTTCAGGAAGCGCAGCAGATGCTCGCGCGCGGCCTCCTTGCGGCCCAGTTCCTCCAGCGCAAGCCCGATGCGATGGTCCAGCGGCAGCGCTTCCGCGCCCAGCAGGGTGCGCGCACGGGTGTAGTGCTTGATGGCCTCCTCGTGCTCGCCGGCATCAGCCGCCACACGGCCCAGCAGGTAGACCGGCTGGGCCAGCCCGGGCAGCTGGCTGGCCAGGGCTTCGAAGCGGGCGCGGGCGCGGGCGTGGTCGTTGGCCTTCA
Organism: Inhella sp.; assembly: GCF_041912635.1. Classification (GTDB taxonomy): domain Bacteria; phylum Pseudomonadota; class Gammaproteobacteria; order Burkholderiales; family Burkholderiaceae_C; genus Inhella. Next base: position 147,244 of record NZ_JAYRMO010000005.1, on the reverse strand, counting down.
TCCACTGGCGGGACAGCGTGGTCCAGGCTTGCAGCACATCGTTCTGGAAGCTCAGCGAGTCACCCAGCTGGATGGCCGTCAGCTCGCGCTCGGCTTCTTCCCAGCGCTTGTCCCGCGAGGCCAGACGGGCGCGCAGCAGGCGCGCCTGCTCGGGGTGGCGTTCCCGGATCTCACGCTCCAGGGCCTCGGCTCGATCGCGCCCGCCGCCCGCAAGGCCAGGCACCAGCAGGTAGAGCTGCTGCAAATGGCTGCGTGCCTCGAAGAGCGCGGGGTCCAGCGCCACCGCCTTCTCGAAGGCGCCGCGGATGCGCCCGAGCAGCCCCAGGCCCCGCAGCCAACCGCCGCGCAAGGCCTCCACGCCCAGCACCACCCCCTGGGCCACCTGACAGGGGGCGGACTGCGGGTGCAGCTGCACGCATCGCTCGGCGGCCTGACCGGCGCGGGCCAGCGCCGCGGCGTCGTTGGGCAGGGCCTGGGCCAAGGCCTGCCCGACCCAGGCGTCGGCGCCGCTGCGGCTGCGCGATTCGCGCAGCAGTTCGTCATCCTTGCCCTGATCGAACAGGCGCTGCAGCGCCGCATCCTGGAACAGGGCCGCGGCAGCGGGCAGGCTGGAGCAGGTCAGCACAAGGGTGAGGAGCAGGGTCCGCATGGCGCGAGGAGTGACAGAGGCAGGCGAGAACGGGGGCTTGGGGGGCCGAGGTTGACCGGGGTAGCCCAGGACGGCGCGCATCATCGCCGCAGCGGCAGATGGTCGATGAAGCGCTGCACCACCGGCGCGGCCGGCTCTTGCCAGATCAGCCAGGTCTCGCAGGCCGGTGCACCGCGCGGTGCCGGGCGGTACACCACGCCGTCGCGCTGCAGGGCCTGCAACGAGGCCGGCACCCAGGCCAGACCGAAATCCGCCGACACGAGATGGATCAGCGTGGCCATCTGCACCGCCCGCTGCACGGGCTGCACCTGCACGCCCTGGGAACGGTAGAAGTCGAGCACGGCGTCGTGCAGCGCCGGGGCGATCTCGCGCGGGAACAGCACCAGGGGCTGGGCGAGCAGCTCGGCCAGCACCGGGCGCTCGCCCAGCCGTTCGCACATGGCGCTGGGCAGGGCCAGCACGAAGGGTTCGCTGGCCACCCGCTGATGGGCCAGGCCCAGCGGCGGCGCGCCCGCGGGCTGCAGCACCAGGCCGACGTCCATCTGGCCGGCCTGCAGGGCCTGCAGCTGCAGGTCCAGCGTGGCCTCGCGCAGCACCAGTTCCACACCGGGGTGGGCATCGCGAAAGCTGCGCAGCCACTGCGGCAAGGGGCCGAAACCGGCTGGCGAGACCAGGCCCACACGCAGCCGCCCCTGCAGCCCGCTGGCCGCCGCGCGCGCCAGCTGTGGCAGTGCCTCGGCCTGGCGCAGCCATTCGGCCAAGGGCTCGCGCAAGGCCTGGCCGGCGGCGGTTAGGCGCACGCGGCGGCTGCTGCGCTCCAGCAAGGCCACGCCGCAGCGCGCCTCCAGCGCCTGCAGCGTCTTGGACACCTGAGGCTGGCGCCAGCCCAGGCGCTCGGCTGCGCGGCCGAAGTGCAGCTCCTCGGCCAGCACCAGGAAGAGGCGCGCGGTCTGCGGGTCTATTGATTCCATTTTGGAATTATTGACGCGCAGTAAGCCGTCTTGATCGAATGGATTCGGGTTGGAATACTGCCCTCCCATTTGTTGCACCGGACCGCACCATGACCGCCGCCAACCGCCGCTCCAAGAACATCACCGAAGGCGTGGCCCGCGCGCCCAACCGCTCCATGTACTACGGCATGGGCTACCAGGAGGGCGACTTCGGCAAGCCCATGATCGGCGTGGCCAATGGCCACTCGACCATCACGCCCTGCAACTCCGGCCTGCAGAAGCTCGCCGATGCCGCCGTGATCGGACTCAAAGAAGCCGGCGCCAACCCGCAAGTCTTCGGCACGCCCACCATCAGCGACGGCATGGCCATGGGCACCGAGGGCATGAAGTACTCGCTCGTCTCGAGAGAGGTGATTGCCGACTGCGTGGAAACCTGCGTGGGCGGCCAGTGGATGGACGGCGTGCTGGTGATCGGTGGTTGCGACAAAAACATGCCTGGCGGCCTGATGGGCATGCTGCGCGCCAACGTGCCCTCGCTCTACGTCTACGGCGGCACCATCCTGCCCGGCAAGTACAAAGGCCAGGACCTGAACATCGTCTCGGTATTCGAGGCCGTCGGCCAGTTCAGCGCCGGCAAGATGAGCGAGGAGGACTTCTGCGAGATCGAGAAGCGCGCCATCCCCGGCAGCGGCAGCTGCGGCGGCATGTACACCGCCAACACCATGAGCTCGTCCTTTGAGGCGCTCGGCATCAGCCTGCCCTACTCCTCCACGATGGCCAACGTCGAGGACGAGGTGGTGGAGAACGTCAAGCAGGCCGCGGCCATCCTGGTCGAAGCCGTCAAGGCGGACCTGAAGCCCAAGGACATCGTCACCAAGGAGGCCATTGAGAACGCAGTGGCCGTCATCATGGCCACGGGCGGCTCCACCAATGCCGTGCTGCACTACCTGGCAATTGCCCACGCGGCGGGCGTCGAATGGACGATCGACGACTTTGAACGTGTGCGCCGCCGCACGCCCGTTCTCTGCGATCTCAAGCCCAGCGGCAAGTACCTGGCCATCGACCTGCACCGCGCCGGCGGCATCCCGGCCGTGATGAAGGAGTTGCTGAAGCATGGCCTGCTGCATGGCGACTGCATCACCATCACCGGCAAGACGGTGGCCGAGAACCTGGCCGAGGTGCCGGACCTGCGCGCCGACCAGGACGTCATCCGCCCGGTCAGCCAGCCGATCTACGCCGAGGGCCATCTGGCCATCCTGAAGGGCAATCTCTCGCCCGAGGGCTGTGTCGCCAAGATCACCGGCCTGAAGAACCCAGTCATCACCGGCCCGGCGCGGGTGTTCGACGACGAGCAATCGGCGCTGGCCGCCATCATGGCCGGCAAGATCCAGGCGGGTGACGTGATGGTGCTGCGCTACCTCGGCCCCAAAGGCGGCCCCGGCATGCCGGAGATGCTGGCCCCCACCGGCGCGCTAATCGGCCAGGGCCTGGGGGAATCGGTCGGCCTCATCACAGACGGCCGCTTCAGCGGTGGAACCTGGGGCATGGTGGTCGGCCATGTGGCGCCCGAGGCCTACGAGGGCGGCACCATCGCCCTGGTGCAGGAAGGCGACTCAATCACCATCGACGCCCACCAACTGCTGCTGCAGCTGAACGTGCCGGCCGAAGAGATTGCACGCCGCAAGGCGACCTGGGTGCGCCCGGCGCCGCGCTACACGCGCGGGGTACTGGCCAAGTTCGCCTTCAACGCCAGCTCGGCCAGCAGCGGCGCGGTGTTGGACAAGTTCGAGTAAGCGCCAGCCAGGCTTGCGCCGCTCACTTCTTGCGCTTGCGGGGGTCCGCCTGACCGATGGCCTCCAGGGCGCGCTGGCGGCGCTCTTCCTTCTTCTCATCCATGCGCTGCATGGCCTTGCGCTGCGTGTAGCCGGAGCTGTCGGCCCAAGCCCACCATACGGCGGCACCCACCAGCGGAGAGAGCACCCAGAGCCAGGACCAGCCCGCCACCGGCGACACATCCGCAAACTTGAGCAGAATCAACAACACGCCCACGATCACCAGCCACATGGCAAACCTCGCTGTTCAGTCCGCAATCACTGTAGTCTCGAACGGCCCGCTTGCCCGCACAATCCTGGCCACTCCCCTCCTCCCTCCCCCTGACAAGGACCTCGCGATGAAGACGATCTTGCGTTCCGTTCTGCTGGCCGCCGCCGGCCTGATGACTGCCAACGCCGCCATGGCCGATCTGGCACTGGCGCAGAAGAAGAACTGCATGGCCTGCCACGCCGTGGACAAGAAGGTGGTGGGCCCCGCCTACAAGGACGTGGCCGCCAAGTACGCCAAGGACAAGAAGGCTGCCGACATGCTGGCCGAGAAGATCATCAAGGGCGGCAAGGGCGCCTGGGGTGAGGTGCCGATGCCGCCGAATCAGGTCACCGCTGACGAAGCCAAGAAGCTGGCCACCTGGATCCTGACGACCAAGTGAGGCGGACGCCGACGCGTCCATGAAAAACGGGCCCCGCGGGGCCCGTTTGCTCTGGCGCTGGCGCCTCAGTTGGCTTTGGCCAGTTGCTCCAGGATGGCGGGATTTTCCAAAGTGCTGGTGTCCTGCGTGACCGCCTCACCCTTGGCCAGCGAGCGCAGCAGGCGGCGCATGATCTTGCCGCTGCGGGTCTTGGGCAGGTTGTCGCCGAAGCGGATTTCCTTGGGCTTGGCGATCGGGCCGATCTCCTTGGCCACCCAGTTGCGCAGTTCGTTGGCGATGGCCTTGGCCTCGTCGCCCGTGGGGCGGCTGCGCTTGAGCACCACAAAGGCGCAGATGGCTTCGCCGGTCAGGTCGTCAGGGCGGCCCACCACGGCGGCCTCGGCCACCAGCTCGGTGTGCGACACCAGCGCCGACTCGATCTCCATCGTGCCCATGCGGTGGCCGCTGACGTTCAGCACGTCGTCGATGCGGCCCGTGATGGTGAAGTACCCCGTGTCGGCCGCGCGGCTGGCGCCGTCGCCCGCCAAGTAGTAGCCCTTGAGCTCCTCGGGGAAGTAGCTCTTCTTGTAGCGCTCGGGGTCGCCCCAGATGGTGCGAATCATGCTGGGCCAAGGCTTCTTGACGACCAGGATGCCGCCCTGCCCGTTCGGCACATCGTGCCCCGTCTCGTCCACGATCGCCGCCTGGATGCCCGGGAAGGGCAAGGTGCAGGAACCCGGCAGTTGCGGCGTCACGCCCGGCAACGGGGTGATCATGTGGCCGCCGGTCTCGGTCTGCCACCAGGTGTCCATGATGGGGCAGCGGCTGCCCCCCACGTTCTCGTAGTACCAGAGCCAGGCCGCCGGGTTGATGGGCTCGCCCACGCTGCCCAGGATACGCAGGCTGCTGAGGTCGTAATTCTTCGGGTGCGTGCTGGGCGTGCCCTCGGCGGCCTTGATCAGTGAGCGGATGGCGGTGGGCGCCGTGTAGAAGACGCTGACCTTGTGCTTCTGGATCATCTGCCAGAAGCGACCGGCATCCGGGTAGGTGGGCACGCCCTCGAACACCAGCTCGGTACCGCCCAGGGCCAAGGGGCCATAGGCGATGTAGCTGTGGCCGGTGACCCAGCCGATGTCGGCCGTGCACCAGAACACATCGGAATCCTGCAGGTCGAAGGTCCAGCTGGTGGTCAGCGCCGCATGCAGCAGGTAGCCGCCGCTGCTGTGCTGCACGCCCTTGGGCTTGCCGGTGGAGCCCGAGGTGTAGAGCAGGAACAGCGGGTGCTCGGCCTCGACCCACTCGGGTTCGCAGGTCTCGGGCTGGGCCTCCGTCAGTTCGTGCAGCCAGTGGTCGCGGTGCGCCGTCCAGTTGATGGCGCCGCCGGTGCGCTTGTAGACGATCACGTCCTTCAACGTCGGGCACACGCCATCGGCCAGGGCTTCGTCGACGATGGCTTTGAGCGGCAGGGCCTTGCCGCCGCGCAGCTGCTCATCGGCGGTGATCAGGGCCACGGCGCCGGCGTCCTGGATACGGTCACGGAGGGATTGCGCGGAGAAGCCGCCGAACACCACCGAATGCGTGGCGCCGATGCGCGCGCAGGCTTGCATGGCCGCCACGCCCTCCACCGACATCGGCATGTAGATGACGACGCGGTCGCCTTTCTTCACGCCCTTGGCCTTGAGCGCATTGGCCAGGCGACAGGTCAGGGCCAGCAACTGGCTGTAGCTGGTGTTGCGCACCTGGCCGTCATCGGTCTCGAAGATGATGGCGGTGCGGTCGCCACGGCCGGCTTCCACATGCCGGTCCAGGCAGTTGTAGGAAACGTTCAGCAACCCGTCCTCGAACCACTTGAAGAACGGGGCCTGGCTGTCGTCCAGGCTCTTCGTGAAGGGCTGCTTCCAGCTGATGTATTCGCGGCCCAGGCGGGCCCAGTAGCCGGCGTAATCGCGCTCGGCCTCGTCGCACAACGCCTGGTAGGCGGCCATGCCTTGGATGCGGGCCTGGGTGAGGGGCGGGAACAGCGTGCTCATGGGTCTCTCCGATGGAAGCGAAACAGGGTTGACACGAATGGTGCGCATCCTCGCTGACGATGTGCTTACCTCGATTCGCGCCTGCACTAGGGTCGATCCCTAGAATCGCGCGCCTTTCCGCCCACTGCAAGCCATGTCCAACCTGCGTCCCCTGCCTAATCTGATCTTCGCCAGCCGCTGGCTGCAGTTGCCGCTCTACCTCGGCCTGATCCTGGCCCAGGCGGTCTACGTCTTTCACTTCTGGGTCGAGCTGGTCCACCTGATCGAGGCCGCCTTCGGCAACAAGGAAGCGCTCAACATCCTGATCACCAGCACCGGCTACATCGCCAAGGACATGAACGGGGTGCCGCTGCCGCCGGCACTGAATGAGACCTTGATCATGTTGGTCGTGCTGGGTCTGATCGACGTGGTGATGATCAGCAACCTGCTCATCATGGTGATCGTCGGGGGCTACGAAACCTTTGTGTCGCGCATGAACCTGGAAGGCCACCCAGACCAGCCCGAGTGGCTGAGCCATGTGAACGCCTCGGTGCTGAAGGTCAAGTTGGCCACGGCCATCATCGGCATCTCGTCCATCCACCTGCTCAAGACCTTCATCAACGCGCAGAGCTACTCGACGCATGTGGTGATGTGGCAGACCATCATCCACGCGGTGTTCCTGCTCTCGGCCCTGGCCATTGCCTACACCGACCGGCTGCTGCACCCCGCCTCCAGCGCGTCGGACGCCCACTAAGGGAAAGTCCCCCCAAGCCCGCGCCGCCCCTATGGGCGGCGCTTGTTTTTGGGCCGCTTGAAAGATTCGCGCAAGCTAGGCGTCAGAGCTCGGTCAGCCCATCTCCAAAGAATCCGCGGCATTCCCACCGCCATTAGGAGACTGCCATGGGCGATTCGGTTGTCGAGAAGGTCAAGAACCACCCCAAGTACCTGGAGCTCAAGCGCAAGCGCAATGCCCTGGGGGCCCTGCTGACGGTGCTGATGCTGGCCGTGTACTACGGCTACGTGTCGCTGATCGCATTCAACAAGGCCTTTCTGGCCCAGCCCCTGAGCACCGGGGTGACGTCGCTGGGCGTGCCGATCGGCATGGCGGTGATCGTGTTCACCGTGGTCATCACCGGCATCTACGTGCGCCGCGCGAACCGCGAGTTCGACGCGCTGACCCAAGCCATCCTGAAGGACGCCAAGTCATGAACGCCAAGCTCCTTGTGCTGCTCAGCAGCCTGATCGGTGGCGCTGCCCTCGCGGCCGGCGCCGACCTCGGCCAGACGACCAAGCAAGCCACCAACTGGACCGCGATCTCGATGTTCGCGTTGTTCGTGCTGGGCACGCTGTGGATCACCAAATGGGCCGCCGCGCGCACCCGTTCGGCGGCGGACTTCTACACCGCCGGGGGCGGCATCACCGGCTTCCAGAACGGCCTGGCGATTGCGGGTGACTACATGTCGGCCGCGTCCTTCCTGGGCATCTCGGCGGCCGTGATGGCCAGCGGCTACGACGGCCTGATCTACTCGATCGGCTTCCTGGTCGGCTGGCCCGTCATCACTTTCCTGATGGCCGAACGCCTGCGCAATCTCGGCAAGTTCACCTTTGCCGACGTGGCCGGCTACCGCTTCAAGCAGACGCCGATCCGCGCCTTCGCGGCCAGCGGCACGCTCGTCGTCGTGGCCTTCTACCTGATCGCCCAGATGGTCGGCGCAGGCGCGCTGATCAAGCTGCTGTTCGGCCTGGAGTACTGGGTCGCCGTGGTGCTGGTGGGCGCGCTGATGATGGTCTACGTGCTGTTCGGCGGCATGACGGCCACCACCTGGGTGCAGATCATCAAGGCCGTGCTGCTGCTCAGCGGCGTGACCTTCATGGCCTTCATGGTGATGGCGCAGTACGGCTTCAGCCCCGAAGCCCTGTTCGCCAAGGCCGTGCAGGTCAAGACCGGCATCGCCGCGCAAGCCGGCAAGGACGCCGAAGCGGCGGCCAGCGCCGGCCTGTCCATCATGGGCCCGGGCGGCTTCATCAAGGATCCGATCTCGGCCATCAGCTTCGGCATGGCGCTGATGTTCGGCACCGCCGGTCTGCCCCACATCCTGATGCGCTTCTTCACCGTGCCGGACGCCAAGGAAGCCCGCAAGTCGGTGCTGTGGGCCACCACCTGGATCGGCTACTTCTACATCCTGATCTTCATCATCGGCTTCGGTGCCATCACCCTGGTGCTGACCAACCCGGAAATGGCCGACACGGCCAAGGGCGTCATCAAGGGCGGTGCGGGCACGGCCAATATGGCGGCGGTGCTGGTGGCCAAGACGGTGGGCGGCAATGTGTTCTACGGCTTCATCTCGGCGGTGGCCTTTGCCACCATCCTGGCGGTGGTGGCCGGCCTGACGCTCTCGGGCGCCTCGGCCGTCAGCCACGACCTCTACGCCACCGTGCTGAAGAAGGGCAAGGCAGACTCCGCCGCCGAACTCAAGGTCTCGCGCATCACCACCCTGGCACTGGGCCTGGTGGCCGTGGTGCTGGGCATCGCCTTCGAGAAGCAGAACATCGCCTTCATGGTGAGCCTGGCCTTCGCCATCGCCGCCAGCGCCAACTTCCCGGTGCTCTTCATGAGCGTGCTGTGGAAGGACTGCACCACCAAGGGTGCGGTGACGGGCGGCTTCGTCGGCCTGATCAGCTCGGTGGCGCTGACCGTGGTCTCGCCCTCGGTGTGGGAAGCCACGCTCGGCAACCCCAAGGGTTCGGCGCTGTTCCCCTACACCTCGCCGGCGCTGTTCTCGATGACGGCCGCCTTCCTGGTGATCTGGCTGGTTTCGCTGCTGGACCGTTCGGCCCAAGCCACCAAGGAACGCGCCGCCTTCGACGCCCAGCAGGTGCGCTCGGAGACTGGCCTGGGTGCCTCCGGCGCTTCCGGTCACTGATCCTCTGCCCCTGAATGCGGAAGGCCGGTCCTGGACCGGCCTTCTTGCTTTTCGGCATCAGATCGGCAGCAGCCCCTGGTGCTCGTCGTGGATCTCGAACGCCGGCTGCGCCAGGTTCACCCGCAGGGTCAGCGCCCCACCCGCCTCGCTCACCCAGCGAAGCTGTAACTCCTCGGCACTCGACTCCAGCAGCTCGAAACGGCCACCAAAGGCCGGGTGCTGGTTGCGCAGGCGGATCAATGCGCACAGGCGCTGCACCACCGGGCGCTGCAGCGCGGCCTCGATCTCGGCCGGCGTGTAGTGATGGCGGTTGATGTCGCGGCCGACCCGGCTGCGCGCCAGCAGCTCCATGTCGTTCGTGCCGGCCAGCAGGCCGACGTAATACACCTGCGGGACGCCGGGCAGGAAGAACTGGATGGCACGTGCCGCGAGGTAGGCCTCGTCGTCACGGGCCAAGGCGTCGTAGAAGCTGCAATTGACCTGGTAGAGGTCCAGATTGCTGGCCGCCGCGCCGGTGGCCTGGCGGCTCTGGCCCTGGCTGTTGGCGTGGATGCGCTCCACCAGGGCATCCAGCTGCGCCGGACTGACCAGACCGGGCGAGCCGCTGCGGTCGGCGGCATCGGCGCCGATGTCGATGATGCCGATGCCGTCGTGCGTGTCGAGCACGGTCAGGCTGTTGGCCGGGCGCTGGGCGATCCAGCGCTTCAGTGGCTCGGCGTCGGCCGCGGTCAGGGCATGCAGCACCAGCGGAGGCAGCGCGAAGTCGTAGACCCAATCGACCTGGCGCGCGATCTCGATCTGCCGGCGGTAGTAGCTGTGGATCTCGACCAGCACCTCGATGCCGAGCTGCCGGGCCTCGGTGGCGAAGGCGGCGATGAAGTCGAAGGTATACGGCTCCATGAAGCAGCTGCTGCCAGCCTTCTTGAGCGCATAGCCCACGGCGTCCAGCCGCACCATGCGGATGCCGGCCTCGGCAAAGCGGCGCAGGATGCTGCTGAGATACAGCTTGCCCTGCGGGTGCGTGACGTCGATGTCCAGTTGCTGCGGTGTGAAGGTGGTCCACAGCAGCTCGCGGCCCGTGGCGGTGGCGTAGGGCGTGAACGGCAGGCCGGGGCGCGGGCGGTAGATGGCCAGCAGATCGGCCTCGGTGGCACCCTTGGGGAACACGGTGTCCATGCGCAGGAACAGGCCGGCGTAGGGCGAGGCGGCGCCGCGCGCCTGGTAGTCCAGGAACTGCGGGCTCTGGCTGCTCATATGGTTGACGATGACGTCGCCCATCACGTCGACGGTCTGCGTCAGCGCCTGGATGTCGCTCCAGTCGCCCAGGCGCGCATCGACGCTGAGGTGGTCGATCGGGTCGAAGCCGGCGTCGGCGCCGTCGATCGGGTGGAAGAAGGGCAGCAGATGCACGCCGCCGAACAGGCCGGCGAGCGGCCCGTCGCGCAGCAGTGCGTGCAGGGCCTTGAGGTCGCCGCCGCCCAGGCGGTCGACATAGGTGATCAGTTGGACTTGGTTCTTCACGACGACTTCTCGCTTTTCACGAAGCAGACGGCCAGCGCGGCGCAGGCCAGCAGCACGCCGGCCAGGCGGATGACGTTTTCGGGGCGGCCGCCCAGCAGGCTGTCGTACAGCAGCGGCAGGGTCAGCATCTGGATCAGCATCGGGATCACGATGAACATGTTGAAGATGCCCATGTAGACCCCGGCGCGCGCGGGCGGGATGCAGCCAGCCAGCAGCACGTAGGGATTGCCCATGATGGAAGCCCAGGCCAGGCCGATGCCCAGCATGGGCAGCAGCAGCCAAGCCTTGCTATGCAGGGCCGGGATGGCCCACATCGAGACGGCCGCGCAGGCCAGCGCAAAGGCGTGCACCCACTTGGCCCCGAAGCGGCGCGTGAACGGCACCATCGCGAAGGCGGCGACGAAGGCGACGGCGTTGTAGAAGCCGCCCAGCTGACCGTTGGCGAGCACGGCGTCGCGAAAGCCGCCGCTGTGGGCGTCGTCCGTACCGAACAGCGTGCGCGCCAGCGTGGGCACGATGTAGATCCAGTAGCACATCATTCCGTACCACTGGCACAGCGCCATCCACCAGAGCCGGCGCATGGTGGGCGGCATCTCGCGCAGCGCGCTGCCGATCTCGCTGAGCGTCGCCCCCCAGCCGCGCGGGCGGGCGGCGATCTCGGCGCGCTCGGCCGCGCTCAGCGGCAACTCGGGCACGCGCTGGATGGAGTAGTACACGGTGCTGAAGGAGAGCAGCGCGCCGATCAGGAAGGCGGTGGTGGTGACCACCGGGATGCCATTGCTGCCGAGCTGGTCCTTGTTCATGCCCAGCAGCACCAGGATGCTGGGCATCAGGTAGGCCAGGGTCTGGGCCAGGCCGGTGAAGGCCGCCTGCGTCAGGAAGCCCGGCGGGTGCTGCTCGGGCCGCAGGCGGTCGCTCACATAGGCCCGGTAGGGCTCCATGGTGATGTTGTTGGCCGCGTCCAGGATCCACAGCAGCGAGGCCGCAAACCACAGCGCCGGGCTGAAGGGCATGGCCAGCAGGCCCAGCGAGCACAGCAGTGCGCCCCACAGGAAAAAGGGCGTGCGCCGCCCGCGCGGGTGGGTGCAGCGGTCGCTCAGCGCGCCAATCAGCGGCTGCACGATCAGGCCGGTCACCGGCCCGGCCAGCCACAGCAGGGGCAGCTCCTTGCCGCCGGCGCCGAGCATCTGGTAGATCGGGCTCATATTGGCCTGCTGCAGACCGAAGCTGAACTGGATGCCGAGAAAGCCGACATTCATGTTGACGATCTGCCAGGGCGACAGCAGCGGCTTGGCATTCATGGCGCAGGCTCCGGCAGCGCCTGCAAGGCGGCCTGCCACGGGGGATAGAAAGAGGCCGGGTCTGACGGGGACGCACCGGCCTGGCCGCAAAGCGCGGCCGCAAAACGGTTGGCCAAGGCCAGGGCGGGCGCCCAGGCCTTGCCCTGCAGATGGGCGGCGAGCAGGCAGGCGCTGAAGGCGTCACCCGCGCCGACGGTGTCGACCAGCTGGCCGATGCGCTCACCCGCGCCTTCAGCCTCCAGGCGGCCGCTGGCATCGAAGCTCGCGTAACCCGCCGCGCCGCGCGTGACGATGAGCCGCTTCAGGCTGAAGTGCTGGACCAGCGTCGCCACATCGGCCAGACCGGTCCAGGACAGCAGCTGGGCCAGCTCCTCGTCGTTGACCTTGAGCCAATGCGCCAGGCGCAGCGATTCGAGCGCCAGCTCGGCGCCGACACCCTCGCGCAGGTTCAGGTCCAGAAAGCGCGGCGCCGGGCAGGCTTCGAGCACCGCGCGAATGGCCTGCCGGCTGGCCGGGCTGCGTTGGGCCAGCGTGCCGAAGTACAGCAGCTGGGCTTGCACGGCCGCCAGCGGCGCCAGGGCCGCGGCGGCGTCCAGGTGATCCCAGGCGGCGTCGGCGGCGATCTCGAAGCGGTGCCCGCCGCCCGGCAGCATCTGCACCTCCACCACGCCGGTGGCGTGCTGCGGGTCGCGCTGCAGGCCCACCAGCGAGAGCTCGGCCGCGCGCATCGCGGCCTCGACCTGGCAACCGGCTTCATCGTCCCGCCCGATGCGGCTGACCAGCAGCGGCGCGCAGCCGAAGCGGCGCAGGTGGCGCCCCGCGTTCAGCGGCGCCCCGGCGGCGATGGGCCCGGTGGGCAGGCGGTCGACCAGGGCTTCGCCCAGCAGCAGCAGGCAGGGGGCGGCGGGCTTCATGCTCAGAAGCTGTAGCGCAGCACGGCCTTGCTGCTGCGGCCGTTCAGCGCCCGCGCCACATAGAGCGGGTTGTCCACCAGATTGCCCTGGCCCTCGGCCTCGGTGTAGGCCAGCTTGTCGAACAAGTTGTTGATGCTGAAGGAGAGCGACAGGCGCTCACTGAGCTGCCAGTTCAGATAGGGGTTGACCACGAAGTAGCCGGGCAGCAGCACCCGGTTGTCGTTCTGCGCATAGCTCTTGGTGGTGCCCACCAGGGTGGCGCCGAGGTCGAAGTCGCCCAGCTGCGCGTTCAGGCCGAGCTGGTAGCTCAGATCGGCCTGGCGGCGCGGGGTCTTGCCGTCATTGGCACCGCCCTCGATACGGGCGCGCGTCCAGGTCGCGCCGCCGTTCAGGGTGACGGGGCCAAGCGCATAACTCAGCTCTGCCTCCAGGCCACGGGCGCGGTAGTTGTCGTTCAGGTAGCTGCGCGTCGTCACCTCGAAGCCGCCGTTCTCCCGGGTCTTCGCGTCGAACAGCGTGAAGAAGCCATTGAAGTTGCCGCTGCGCAGTTTCAGGCCCGCCTCCAGCTGCTGAAGCTCGTTGACGGGATAGGGCTGGCCGCCGGTCATCGCGGCGCTGCCGAACTGACGGTCGGGGCTGGAGAGGCTGACGCCCTTGCTGGCGCGGCCAAACACCGCCAGATCGCGCGACACCGCGTAGTTCGCCCCCAGCGAGTAGCTGCTGTGGCTGCTGCTCCAGGCCACATTGGCGCGGCTGGCCGGGTTCCAGCCGGTGAAGCTGCCATCGGCGGCCGGCGTGTTGTCTTCCTGCGTCCAGCCGCTGCCGCGCAGGCGGTCGCGGCGCAGGCTGGCGTCGATGGACCAGGGGCCGATGTCCAGCGTGGCCGCGGCATAGGGCGCGGCGGCCGTCACGTCCACATCCATCGCCCGCACGCAGCAGCCGCCCCAGGTGGTGGTGCCCAGGCCGACCGGCAGCGTGGTGGGGTTGCCGGCGTTGTCCAGGATGCGTGCGCCCTCGCCCTTGAGCTCGACGTTGTAGCGATTCCAGAACCAGGTCTGCGCCACCGTCTGGCGGCCCCAGAACAGGCCGGCGGTGCCGGTGAGCTGGAGGCCCGCGCCGAGGTCGAACACACGGGCCAGGCGGGTGTCGCTGAAGACATTGCCCATGTCGTCGAGCGCGCTGTTGAATACATGCATGCTGAACACGGGCGCGCTGCCGGTGTAGCGGTTCGCGCCATTGGCGGCGGCGGTGGGGGCGCTCCCGGCCGGGAAGGCGCCAATGAAGCGGCCGCTGATCTCGCTGCGGCGCAGCTTGCTGTTCAGGCGGAAGCCATTGCCGACGTCGGCGTCCAGCTCCAGGCCGACCGAGCGGTTCTTCACCTGCAGGCCGTCGGCCGGGTTGCTGACCACGCGGTTGCCGTTGCGGTCGGCCGTGACGTCCTGCGGCAGCCGGCTGTTGAAGAAGAAGGCGGTGCGGGGGTCGATGCCGGCCAGGCGCTCGATGCGGTTGCCGTTCAGCTGCACCGGCACCGGCAGGTAGGTGGGCGTGCGGTCGTCCAGGTTCTTCAGGTGCAGCCGCAGGAAGCCGCCGGCAAAGCGCTGCGTCAGGTTCAGGCGCAGCTGGCCGCCGTCCTCCAGGTCGACATCGCTGGGGCGCACGCCCTCCCCCAGCCGGTAGTAGCCGGCCAGCTGGTAGCTCATGCTGTCCGACAGCTTGCCGCCGGCGTCGAATTCCACGCGCGCCTGGCGGTGGTCCAGCCCGGCGCTGACGGCCAGGCTGCCGCCCGGCTGTGCGCCGGTCTTGCTGAGGAAGTTGACGATGCCCGACGGGGCGTTGGTGGCGGTAGTGCTGGCCGAGCCGCCGCGCACCACCTGCACCGAATCGACCATCGCATCTGCGCGCAGGAACTGATCGGCGGTAGCGAAGCTGATGTCGCCGATCAGCAGCAGCGGCAGGCCGTCTTCCTGCAGCTGCAGGTAGCGCGAGCCACCCGCGCTGATGGGGGCGCCGCGCACGGTCATATTGGCATTGCCCTCGCCGCCGCTGCTCTCGGCGCGCAGGCCCGGCACGGTGCGCAGCAGCTCGGCGCTGCTGGCGGCGCCGCTCTTGGCGATCTTGTCGGCGCTGAGCGTGGACACCGAGACCGACTGCAGCATCTTGCTGCGGCCGGTGGTGGTGCCGGTGACGACGACCTTTTCGAGCTGCAGGCCGGCATCGGCCGCAGCCTGGGCTTCGGGTTCGTTGACGGCCGGGGTGGCGGTCTGGGTTTGCGCCTGGACGGACAGGCCGAGGCAAAGCAGGCTGGCGGCCAGGCTGCAGGGCTTGAGGGCACGGGACATGCGGGTCTCCTCGCGGGGCGAGCGGGGCATCGCAACCGGGTCGTCAGGCCGGGTGGCTGCCGGAATGGGGCGGGCTGTGTCGGGGCGCCGGCCGGTCCGGCGCTCCGCGGGGAGTGCTCGGCCGGCAGGTCGTTGATGTCTGCTTCGGGGCCGCATTGTGACGCGAATGCAATCGATTGCATTAGGGCTAACACCGGGTCTGCGGCGGGCCAGCAAGCAACCCTCAGGCGGGGGCCGTCACGCGGCTGGAGCGGCGTTCCACCAAGTGCACCGGCAGCGTGCGGTGCGGCGGCTCCTGGCCATCCAGCAGAGCCATCAGGCTTTCCACCAGCGCCGCGCCGGCCTGCGGCACCGGTTGGTGAATGGTGCTGAGCGGCGGGTTGGCCAGGGCGGCCACCGGCATGTCGTCGAAGCCGATGACGGCGACATCCGCCGGCACCTGCAGGCCGCGCGCGCGCAGCACCTGGATGGCGGTCAGCGCCAACAGGTCGGAGCAGGCCTGCACCGCGTCGAAGCGCGTGCCGGCGTCCAGCAGCGCGGCCAGGGCCTGGGCGGCGCGCGTGCTGTCAAAGGGCACGCGCAGCAGCAGCTGCGGGTCGGGCTGCAGGCCCACCCGCGCCAGCGCCTGCACATGGCCCTGCCAGCGCTGCGCCACCTCCGGCAACTCCGGGTCCCCCAAGAAGGCGATGCGCGCCCGGCCCTGCGCCAGCAGGTGCTCGGCGGCCAAGCGGCCGCCTTCGATGTTGTCGCCGCCCACGCTGGGGTAGCGCTGGCCGGGGCCCATGTCGGCACCCCAGACAACCATCGGCAGCCCGGCCTCGGCCATCTGGTTGAGCAGTTCGTGCTGGTGCCATTGGCCGATCAGCACCACACCCATGGCCCGGCCGCCCTGCACCAGCTCGGCACAGCGGCCGAGCTCGGCGGCGTCCATGCGCGTGAGCAGCATGTCGCAGCCGCGCAGCGAAATCGCATCGGCCAGCGCGCCGATCATGCCCAGGAAGAAGGGATCGCTGAGCTGCTGGTGCGTCTGCCCCTCGTAGGGCACCACCACGGCGATGGTCTGGTTGCGCTGCAGGCGCAGGTTGCGCGCGCCCAGGTTCACCGCGTACTGGTGCTCGCGCGCCAGCTGCTGGATGCGCTGCCGTGTTTCCGCATTGATCAGCGGGCTGTCGGCCAGCGCGCGGCTCACCGTGGCCTTGCTGACCCCCGCCATGCGGGCCAGGTCGGCCATCTGGATGCGCGGCTTCTTGGTGTCGCTCACGGCAGAACCCTCCTCGGTCGGCGCAAGGCTTCAGGCGGTATGCGCTGCGATCCAGGCAAAGAACTCCTGGTACCAGAGCTTGGAGTTGCGCGGCTTCAAGATCCAGTGGTTCTCATCCGGGAACCACACCAGGCGGGCTGGCACGCCGCGCGCCTTCAGGGTGTTGTAGTAGGCCAGGCCCTGGGCATCGGGCACGCGGTAGTCCAGCTGGCCGTGGATGACGAGCGTGGGCGTCTGGCAGTGCTGCGCAAAGGCGTGTGGGCTCTGGGCCGCCACCTTGGCGGGGTCGTCCCAGTAGGCGGCGCCCAGCTCGCGCGGGAACCAGGTGTAGCCGTCGGTGGCGAACATGGCCTGCCAGTCGTAGCAGCCGGCGTGGCACACATAGGCGCGGTAGCGGCCCGCTGGCACGCCCTGCCCGGTGTGGCCGTTCATCCAGGCCACCATGTAGCCGCCATAGCTGCCGCCGGTGGCGGTGATGCGCTTCTTGTCCACCCAACGCTGCTGCAGCAGCCAGTCGGTGCCGGCCTCCACGTCCTGCAGCTCCAGCTCGCCCCAGCGGTGGGTGATGCTGTCCTTGAACGCGAAGCCGAAGCTCGACGACCCGTGGTAGTTCACACAGGCCACCACCTGGCCCTGATTGGCGAAGACCTGGTGATTCCAGCGCCAGTGCCAGCTGTCGCCAAAGGCCGTATGCGGGCCGCCGTGGATGACGTGCATCGCCGGCCACTTCTTCTTGCGATCAAAGCCCGGTGGGTAGACCAGCCACATCTGCACGGCGTCGCCCTGGCCGCCCTGTAGCCACACCTCCTCGTGCGTGCCGAAGGCGTGCTGGGCCAGCTGGGCGTCATTGAGCTGCTCGATGCGCACCGGGCCGTCCGCCCCCAGCACCGAGAGTCGGGGCGGGAACTGCACGGCGTCGTGCAGCACCACCACGGCATCGGCCTGCGCGTCGAAGGCGGCCAGATGGCCGCCCTCGAACAGCAGGGCCGGCTCGGCGCGGGTCTGAAGGTCGAACTCGCACAGATGGCGGCGGCCCTGGTCCTCGGCGGCGAAGCGGATCGCCAGGTCGTCGGCACGCCAGCGCAGCGGGGCTTCGACCTCGCGGTCGAACGCGGCGCTCAGCACCGCCCACTGGCCCTGCGTGTCCAGTACCGCCAGCTGGGCCGGTGCGGTGTGGCGCTTGCCTTGCTGGGCAGCCACGAAGGCCAGATGCTGGCCGCTGTGGCTGTAGGCAGGCGCGTCGAAGCTCCAATCGGCCTCCTGCAGCAGGGTGCGGATGGCGCCGGTCTTGAGCTCCAGCTCCGCCAGGGCGAAGCAGTTGTCGGGGTGCTTCTCGGCCGCCGGGTCGAAGGCAAAGGCGATGCGGCGGCCATCGGGCGCGAAGGCAAAACTGTTCACGCCGGGCTCGCGCCAATCCAGCGACACCCCGCTGCCCTGCATCAGGTTGCGCACCTTGCCGGTCTTCACATCGATGGCATGCAGCTGCGGTTGCCGGCCCATGGGGATGTGGTGGTCCCAGTGGCGGTACAGGGCCTCGTCGGTCACATAGGCGCTCTCTTTGCGGGCCTTGAAGTCCTTCAGCGCCTTGGCCTGTGCCTCCATGCCCTTGAGCTCGGGCCAGACCCAGGAGATGAAGACGATGCTGCGGCTGTCCGGCGCCCAGCGGAAGGCATCGACGCCGGTGGGCACGCTGCCCAGCCGCTGCGCCTCGCCGCCATCGGGGGCGATCAGGTAGAGCTGCGGCTCCTCGTCCTTCACCCCACCCTGCTCGCGCTTGGCGGTGAAGGCGATCCAGCGCCCATCGGGGCTCCAGCGTGGCTGGCCGTCCTTGTCGCCGGCCTCCGTCAGGCGGCGGGGCTCGCCGCCCAGGGTGGAGAACAGGTAGAGGCTGCTGCGCGCCTGGTTCTGTTCCATGTCGTGGCGGGTGACGCTGGCCACGGCCTGGGCGCCGTCGGGGCTGAGGCTGGGCTCACCGATGCGGGCCAGGGCCCAGAGGGCATCGACATCAAAGGGCTTGAGGGTGCGCGGCATGACAGGGCTGCTGAGGCTGTGAAGCCGCGCAGTGTGTCAGCTGCGCTGAATGCCGACCGGTCGTTTGCCGGCGTCCTCCCAAGCGCCCGACCGGAACCAGGGGTCGCCGTCCAGCGCCGCCACCAGCATGGGCAGCGCGTCCTGGCCCCAGAACAACTTGCCCTGCCACTCGATCGTCGGCACCCCGAACACGCCGGCGGCCAGGGCGGCGTCGGTGGCCTCGCGCAGGCGGCGCTTGGCGGTTTCTTCATCGGCGCGGCGCTGCGGCGCCAGGGTCTCGGCTAAGGCCTGCAGCCGGGCGGGCTCATTGGCGTCCGCGCCCTGCCCTTGCCAGACATGGTTCAGCAGCTGCTCCACCACCCAGCGCGAGGGCGTGGAACCCTCATCGCAGCAGGCCCAGGCCAGGCGCAGCAGGGCCAGCGGGTTGAAGGGGTGCTGGGCCGGCAGGCTCAGGCTCTGCGCGCGGCCCAGCAAGAGCACCTGGCGGTAGGTCCAGGCGCGCTTGTTCTCGATCTCGGCCGGGCCCTTCTGGCCATTGGCCTTGAGCATGGCGCCAAACAGCACGGGCACGTAATCGACCACATGGTTGCGGCCCTGCAGCGCCTCGGGCAGGTTCCAGAACGCCAGCGCGGCATAGGGCGAGATCGGGTCGAAGTAGAAGCGCAGCGCGTGCATCACAGGCCCTCGGGCAGCGGCACCGGTTCAAGCCCCAGCGCCGCGCGGCGCGCGGGCAACTGCTGCCAGATCTCGCGCTTGCGCGCCTCGCTGGCCTGGCCCCAGCCGGCGATCTCATCGATGCGGCGTGCGCAACCCAGGCAGAAGCGGCCGGCGGCGTCCATCTTGCAGACGTTGATGCAAGGGGAAGGCAAGGACTCAGGACTCATCGGTGAAGGGGTGCACGGTGGCTGCGGCCAGTTGCTGCAGTTGATCGGGGGGCAGGCCGAAGACGGTGCGCGGGTGGCCGGCCGCGGCCCAGACGGTGTCGAAGCGCCACAGGCTGGGGTCCATCAGCACGCGAGGGGCGCTGGCGGCTTCTGCCGGGGCGAAGCCTAGCGGCGCCACGCCGCCAATGGCAAAGCCGGTGTGGCGACGCACGAAGTCGGCATCGGCGCGGCCCGGCGCGCCCAGCTCGGGCGGCAGGCGCTCGGCCTGCACGCGGCGGTCGCCCGCGGTGATGCAGAGCACCGCGGCGTCGCCACAGCGCAAGATGACGGACTTGGCAATCGCGCCCAGCGGCACGCCCAGCTGTTCGGCCGCCTGGGCGGCGGTGTGCGCGCCATCGGCAAGCCATTGCGGCCGCACGCTGGCGCCACCGGCGGCCAGGGCCTGCTGCACGCGCTCGACGGCGGGGTGGGAAGGTTCGCTGCTCATGCGCCGGATTGGAGCATTGCGGAACAATCCCCTGCATGCCGATGCGCTCCCTGCCCCTGCCCGCCAGCATCCCCGGCCGCCTCTGGCTGCACTCCATGCCCGGCCGCCTGGAACCCTGGGCCCAGTTCGAGGCCCTGGCCGAAGCCGCCGGCCTGACCCGCATAGTCTGCCTGACGCCCTGGGACGAGGTGGAGCGCCTGGCCCCAGCCTATGCCGTGGCCCTGGGCCATCGCACGCCCTGGCATTGGCAGCACCTGGAGATGCAGGACTTCGGCCTGCACGCTGACGCGCAGCGCTTCCGCCTGGGGGTGATCGAGATCGCCGACGCGCTGCGCCAGGGCGAATCGGTACTGCTGCACTGCGCCGCCGGCATCGGCCGCACCGGCACCACCGCCGCCTGCGTGCTCAAGCTGCTGGGGCTGGATGCCGCCAGCGCCCTGCAACAGGTGCGCGCCGCCGGCTCCAACCCGCAATCGGCCCTGCAGTCGGGCCTGCTGGATGTCTTTTGAGCTGGTCTACCGCGACGACGAGCTGATCGTCATCGACAAACCGGCCGGGCTGCTGAGCGTGCCCGGCCGCGGCGCGGACAAGCAGGACTGCGCCTGGAGCCGCGTGCAGGCGCAGTTCCCCGACGCCCTGGTGGTGCACCGCCTGGACATGGCCACCTCCGGCCTGCTGCTGTTCGCGCGCGGGGCGACGGCGCAGCGCGAGTGGTCGATGCGCTTTGCCGCGCGCCAGGTGGAAAAGCGCTACATCGCCCAGGTGTGGGGCGAGCTCGCCAGCCCCGAGTGGCAACGCATCGACCTGCCGCTGCTGGCCGACTGGCCGAATCGCCCGATGCAAAAGATCGACCTGGCGCAGGGCAAGCCCAGCCAGACCGACTGGCGCAGCGCCCCCGGCCCCTGCCCCAGCGGCCACAGTCGGCTCGAACTGCGCCCGGTGACGGGCCGCGCCCACCAGCTGCGCGTGCACCTGCTGGCGCTGGGCCACCCCATCGTGGGCGATGCGCTGTACGACCCCGCACGGCCGGCGCCGCGCCTGCTGCTGCATGCCGAGCGGCTGGCGGCCGAAGGGCTTGATCTGCACTGCCCCGCACCCTTCTGAGCCGCCCTGCACCTCGCCAGCGCCCGCGCAATGACCTTGGGCACAGAGGACGAATCCGGGGGCGCAGCCGATCCCGGGCTTTCCATAATCGCCGCCACTTCAGCACTCTGACCCGGCGCGCCGTCGGGACTGCAGATGAACCCCATGGCTCGCCCTCGGGCCGGCAATTCCACCGGCTCTCCCCTCCGCTTTTCCCTGCTGGCCCTGGCCGCCGGCCTGGCCCTGAGCGGCTGCGCCACGCCGGCAGGTCCCGCCGGCCAGGCCAAGCCCACTGCGGCGCCCCCCGCCGCCGCCAGCACCGCTGCAGCGGCCCCGGCCGCACCCGCCGCTGCGGCCCGCCCGCCGGGCCAGCCTCAGCCCTTTGCCGCCGTCGTCAAGGACGCCCAGCGCATCGAGGGCTTCTTCACCGTCTACCAGAAGGACGACAAGGTCTGGATCGAGCTCGCGCCCGAGGACCTGAACAAGTCCTTCCTGTTCTCGCCCAAGTTCTCGCGCGGCATCGGCGAAAAGATGCTCTACGGCGGGCTGATGACCAGCCCCTGGGGCCCGCAGCTCGGCAACGCGCAGTTGGCGCAGTTCCGCCGCGTGCACAACCAGGTGCAGCTGGTGGCGCTGAACACCGAGTTCATTGCCCAGGCTGGCACGCCCAATGCGCGCAGCATCGAGCGCAGCTACTCGCCCAGCTTGCTGGGCAGCGTGGCGGTGGCGTCGCAGCCGCACCCGGAGCGCAAGTCCATCCTGATCGAGGCCAACAACCTGTTCCTGGCCGACACCCTGGGCCTGGGCGTGGCGCTGAACCGGGCCTTCCGGCAAAACTACGCGCTGGACCGCGGCAACACCAGCTTCGTCTCGGTACGCGCCAGCGCGGAAGGGGTGTTCATCGACACCACCCAGCACTTCGCCGCCGCCACCCTGGCCGCAGCGCAGCCGCCGGTACCGGGCGCGCCGCCCTCTCCCGTGCCCCAGCCCAGCACGCCGCGCGCCGTGCCCGACGCCCGCAGCCTCTTCATGGGCGTGCACTACACGCTGATGAAGCTGCCCGACGCCCCCATGCAGGCGCGCAGCACCGACTCCCGCCTCGGCCACTTCCGCACCCTGCGCTTCGACTTCAGCGACGACCTGGCCCGCACGCCGGCCCAGCGCCTGCTGCAGCGCTGGCGCCTGGAAAAGAAGGACCCGGCAGCCGCGGTGTCGGAACCGATCAAGCCCATCACCTACTGGATCGACCGCAACGTGCCGCACGAGTACCGCGAGGCCATGACGGCCGGCGTGCTGGAGTGGAACAAGGCCTTCGAGCGTGCCGGCTTCAAGAACGCCGTGGTGGTGAAAGTGCAGGGCGAGCAGGACGGCTTCGACACCCTGGACGGCAACGTCGCCTCGCTGCGCTGGATGAACAACATCGAGCCCAGCTTCGGCGCCATCGGCCCCAGCCATGTGGACCCGCGCAGCGGTGAGATCCTGGACGCCGATATCGGCTTCGAGGGCCTTTCGTCGCGCAATCTGCGCGCCCTGCGTGCCCAGGTGCTGCCGAACACCAGTCCGGCCGAATGGGGCGAGCTGCTGCAGGCGCGCGATGCGCAGCGCGAAGGCCTGCTCGGCAAACCCGCCGCACACACCCACACCGAGGCCTGCCAGTACGGCGCCCACGCCACCGAGCAGCTGGGCTTGGCGCTGGACGTGCTGGCCAGCCGCGGCGAGCTAGACCCAGACGGCCCCGAGGCCCGCACCTTCGTGATGGAGTACATCAAGGACGTGACCATGCACGAGGTGGGCCACACCCTGGGCCTGCGCCACAACTTCCGCTCCTCGCAGGTCTATACCGACGCCCAGCTCTCCAAGCTCGACTTCACCACCGCCACCGGCCTGGCCGGCTCGGTGATGGAGTACGCGCCCATCAACCTGCCCGCCCCCGGGCAGCCGCGCGGCACCTACTTCCAGACCACGCTGGGCCCCTACGACTACTGGGCCATCGAGTACGCCTACAAGCCCTTCCCGAAGGAGCAGGAGGCCGCCGAGCTGCAGAAGATCGCCGCGCGCAGCGCCGAGCCCCAGCTGGCCTACGGCACGGACGAAGACAGCTTCCTGGGCATCGACCCCGACGCCTTGCAATTCGATCTGGGCAAGGACCCGGTGGTGTTCGCCCGCAAGCGCATCGAGATCGCGCGTGACCTGATCGCCCGCCAGGAAACCCGCACGCTCAAACCCAGTGAAGACTACGCCGTGCTGCGCCGCGCCGTGAGCTACGGCGTGCGCGACGTGGCCCGCGCCGCCGGCGTGCTGGCCCGCCAGATCGGCGGTCTGCGCACCCTGCGCGACTTCCCCGGCAGCGGGCGCGACCCGATGCAGCCGGTGGAGGCCAAGCGCCAACGCGAGGCGCTCGACCTGATCGGCAAGAGCCTGCTGGCCGCCGATGCCTTCAAGGTCTCGCCCGCCCTGCAGCGCCGCCTGGCACCCGACTTCCTGGAGCGCGGCGACGCGCTGGGCAGCGGCCAGCCGGTGAGCACCGACTTCAGCCTCACCAGCATGGTGCTGGAGCTGCAGCGCGCGCTGCTGGCGCAGCTGATGAGCGACGGCTTGGCCGCCCGCATCCTCGACAGCGAGGGCAAGTTCGAGAAGAGGGCCGAGGCCTTCCGGCTCTCGGAGCTCTACCAGCGTCTGAGCCAGGACGTGTGGGGCGAACTGAGCGCCGGCAGCGACATCCCGCTGGCGCGCCGCGAGCTGCAACGCGAACACGCCAACCGCCTGGCCAGCACCTTGCTGCGCCCCGCCGCAGGCTCGCGGGCCGATGCGCGCAGCCTGATCCGCGCCGAGGCTCGCGCCCTGCTCACCCGCGTGAAGGCCAGCCCGCGCGCCGCCCTCAGCGCCGAAGCCCGCGCCCACCTCGACGACGTGGCCGAAACCCTGGAACTCGCCCTGCAGGCCAAGCTGCAGCGCACCGGTCTGTGATGGAGATTCCCATGAAGAAGCACACCCTTTCCGCCTTCTCGCTCGCGGCCCTAAGCCTGGCGCTGACGACCGCCGCCTCCGCGCAGACCCCGCCCGCCAACGCGGCACCCGGCGCACCCAGCGCCCCCGCCGCGGCGCCGGCCGGCGCAGGAGCGCCGCAGCCCTTTGCTGCGCTCACCAAGGACGCCAAGCGCATCGACGGCCTGCTCACGCTCTGGCAGAAGGACGACAAGGTCTGGATCGAGCTCCGCCCGGAAGACTTGAACAAGCCCATGCTGCTATCCCCCAAGATCAGCCGAGGCATTGGAGAAAACAGCCTCTTTGCCGGCCTGATGGCCTCTCGCTGGGGCAGCGGCGTGGGCAAGCAGCAGCTGGTCCATTTCCGCCGCGTGCACAACCAGGTGCAGCTGGTGGCGCAGAACACCCTGGTGCGGGCCGACGCCGGCACGCCCAGTGCCCGCGCGGTGGAGGCCAGCTACTCGCCCAGCCTGCTGGGCAGCGTGCCGGTGGTGTCGCAGCCGCACCCCGAGCGCAAATCAGTGCTCATCGAGGCCAACGGCATCTTCCTGAACGACCTGCAGGGCCTGGGCATGAACCTGGGCCGCATCTACCGCCAGAACTACGCCCTGGATCGCGGCAACTCCAGCATCGTGGCCGCGCGCGCCCAAGCCGAGGGCGTGATGCTGGAGGTGAGCCAGCATTTCGCCGCCCCCGCCCTGGCCGCGCCCCAGCCCCTGCCACCGGGCGCGCCGGCCGGGCCGCAGCCCAGCACCCCGGGCACGCTGCCGGATGCGCGCAGCCTGTTCATGGGCATCCACTACACGCTGATGAAGTTGCCCGACACCCCTGCGGCGGTGCGCAAGGCCGACCCGCGCGTGGGCTACTTCCAGACCTCGGTGGACGACTTCAGCAACGACCTGGCGCGCACGCCGCGCCAGCGCATGATCAATCGCTGGCGCCTGGAAAAGAAGGACCCTTCGGCCGCGCTGTCCGAGCCGGTCAAGCCCATCACCTTCTGGGTGGACAAGAACGTGCCGCTGGAATACCGCGACACCCTGATCGAGGGCATCCTGGAGTGGAACAAAGCCTTCGAGCGCATCGGCTTCAAGAACGCCGTGGTGGCCAAGATCCAGCCCGATGACGCGAACTTCGACACCCTGGACGGCAACGTCGCCTCGGTGCGCTGGATGGTCAACATCGACCCCAGCTTCGGCGCCATCGGCCCCAGCCATGTGGACCCGCGCACCGGTGAGATCCTGGACGCCGACATCGCCTTCGAAGGCCTGTCCTCGCGCAACCAGCGCTGGTTCCGTTCGGCCACCCTGCAGGGTGTGGCCGACTGGGCCCAACTGCTGCAGGCGCATGACGCCCTGCGCGAGGGCCTGGTGCCATCAGCCCAGGAGAGCCAAGCGGCCGCCCATGTGCACGGCGAAGCTTGCGAGCACGCCGACCGGGCGATGGAACAGCTGCACTACGGCCTGGAGGTGCTGGCCTCGCGCGGCGACATCCAGCCCGACGGCCCCGAGGCCAAGCAGTTCGTGCTGAACGTGCTGCGCGGCGTGGCCATGCACGAGGTAGGTCACACCCTGGGCCTGCGCCACAACTTCCGCTCCTCGCGTGCCTACACCTGGGCGCAGATCAACGATCCTGCCTTCACCTCGGTCAACGGCATTTCCGGTTCGGTGATGGAGTACCCGGGCACCCACCTGCCCGCCCCGGGCCAGCCCCTGCTGGCCCATCACGGCCGTGTGCGGCCCGCCCTGGGCCCCTACGACTACTGGGCCATCGAGTACGGCTACAAGCCGCTGAGCAAGGACGAAGAGGCGGAAGGCCTGCAGCGCATTGCCGCCCGCAGTGCCGAGAAGTGGCTGGCCTACGGCACCGACGAGGACTTCGCGCTGGGCATCGACCCCGAGACCCTCTCCGATGACCTGGGCGACGACCCGGTCGCCTTCGCCCGCACGCGGGTGGAGATCGCCCGCGACATGATCGCCAAGCAGGAGAAGCGCCAGCTCAAGCCCACCGAGGACTACGCCGTGCTGCGCCGCACGCTGAATTTCGTGGCCGGTGATCTGGGGCGCGCGGCCGGCGTGCTGGTGCGCCAGATCGGCGGCGTGAAGACCCTGCGCGACTTCCCGGGCTCCGGCCGCGACCCGCTGCAACCCAACCCCGCGGCGGTGCAGCGCGAGGCCCTGGACGTGCTGGGCAAGCACTTCTTCTCCGCCGGGGCCTATGCCCTGAGCCCGGCACTGGAGCGCCGCCTGGCGCCGGACTTCGA
Organism: Inhella sp.; assembly: GCF_041912635.1. GTDB lineage: Bacteria > Pseudomonadota > Gammaproteobacteria > Burkholderiales > Burkholderiaceae_C > Inhella. The sequence continues at coordinate 121,185 of NZ_JAYRMO010000005.1, read as the reverse complement.
GGAACGCTCCGACGCGGTCTTCGCCGGCACCCGCGTGCCGGCCACCGAGTACTCGTTCTCCGGCCAGATGGTGGACCTGCAGAAGGCCATGCTGGCCCAGCTGCTGAGCGACGGCGTGGCCGGGCGCATCCTGGACAGCGAAGCCAAGCTGGCCAAGGGCGAGGCCTTCCGCCTCTCGGAGCTCTACCGCCGCTTGGGTCAAGACCTCTGGAGCGAGCTGGCCGCCGGCGCGGACATCCCACGCCCCCGCCGCGAACTGCAGCGCGAGCACGCCAATCGCCTGGCCACCGCCTTGCTACGCCCGAGCCCCACGGCACGCGCCGACACGCGCAGCCTGATGCGCGCCGAGGCCAAGGCCCTGCTGGCCCGTGTGCAGGCCAGTGCGGGCAAGCCGGCGCTCTCCGCCGAGGCTCGCGCCCATCTGCAGGACGTGGCCGAGACCCTGGACCTGGCGCTGCAGGCCAAGCTGCAGCGCGCTGGCGTGTGATGGGTCTGCTGCGTTAGTGCGGCGCACCCGCAAGAAGGCCCTGCGATGCAGGGCCTTCCTGTTTGTCAGCCGATCAAATTGCTCAGCGTCAGCAGCGCCAGCAGCAGCATCCACAGCACCACCGAACGCCAGACCAGGCGCACGACGGACTGCAGATGGCTGCTCTGCGGCGGCTCACCAGGGGTGGAGCCATCGGCCGCGGTGGCGTCCTGTGCAGCGCCGGCGGCGAAGGTCTTGCTGCGGTCGGGCGTCACACCCGGCGCAGCCGCGCCGCCCAGCTGCACGCCCACCGCACCGGCTGCAGCGGCGAGGATGATTCCCTCATTCGGGTGCAGCCACAGCCCGGCATCGCGGCGCCAGCCGTTCACCGCCTCTTCGAAATTGCCCACGATGGCAAAACCCGTCGCGGTCAGGCGCGCCGGCAGGTGGTCGATCCACTCAAAGCACTGGCGCGAGCGCTCGCGCAGGCCCTCGTGGGTGTGGGTGTCGAGCGCCTGGTTGCGGAAGGCCCAATAGCGGCTGGCGAACTCGGCCAGGCGGTACAGCACCGCGCCGGCCGGCCCCAGCCCCAGGGCCGAGCACAGCACGAACCAGAAGAACACGCCGAACACATGGCGGTGCGCAGCCAGCAGCGAATGCTCGATCACATGGCGCAGCAGCTCGGCGCGCGGCAGCTCGCTCGCATCCAGGTGCTGCCACTGCGCCAGAAGGTTGCGCGCCTCCTGCTCGTCACCGCGCTCCAGCGCCAGGCGGATGTCGGTGAAGTAGTGGCTGAACTGACGGAAACCCAGCGTCAGGTACAGCACCACCACATCGAAACCCAGGGCCAGGAAGAGTGAGTAGTGGCGCAGCAGCAGGTAGACGCCCAGCACCAGCAGGCTGGGCGCCAGCACGGTCACCAGCCACACCACCCAGGCGTGGTGCTCGCGCCCCGCATCGAAATTGCGCCCGCTCCAACGCGCCCAGCCGATCACCCCTTGATGCACCGCATTCCCATGCGGCAGGGGCTTCAGCTGCTCACACAACAAGGCCAGCAGCACTGCAAAAAAGCTCATGGCGCGGCATGTTAGCCGCGCCCTTCAGCGCCCCTGCCGAAGCTGGTGGTAGAGGTTGCGCAGCATGGCCGCCGTGGCGCCCCAAATGAAGTACTCGCGCCCCTCGTGCTGCCAGGGCATGGAGAGGAATTCGCGGTCGACTCCGGGCAGGCGCACCCGGTGGCGCTGGTGCCGCGCCGGGTCCATCAGGAAGCCCAGCGGCACCTCGAAGGCTTCCGCCACCTCGCCCTCGTCCAGGCGCAGCACGAAGCCCGGGCGCAGCAGGGCCACGCAGGGCTGCACCTCGTAGGCCGTCACGGTCTGGTAGCGCGGCAGCTGACCGATCGGTTCGACCCACTCTGCAGCCAGGCCGATCTCCTCCTCGGCCTCGCGCAGGGCCGTGGCCCAGGCGTCGGCGTCGCCTTCCTCCACCCGGCCACCGGGAAAACTGATCTGCCCCGCGTGATCGCGCAGATGCTCGGTGCGACGCGTTAGCAGCACCTGCACGCCGCCCTCGCGCATCACCAGGGGCACCAGCACGGCAGCGGCCCTTGGCTCTCGGCCGGCAAAGCGGCCACCGTCCCCGGGTCGCTCGGGCAGGGCCAGCGGCACCTCGGCAAAGTGCTGACGCAGCGCCGCCGGCTGCAACCAGTCCGGTGGCAGCACCGGCAGGTGCTCATCCACCTGACTGACCGGCACCTCACGCGGATCAAAACCTGCCCCACTCATGGCCCGCAGCATAGGGCGCAGCCACCAGGGCCGCAGATGCGACAAAGCCGCCCGGAGGCGGCTTTGGTTCAAGGGCAGATCCACAGAGGATCGGTGCCGCTGGATCAGGCCAGCTTCTCCTTGATACGAGCGCTCTTGCCCGAACGGCTGCGCAGGTAGTACAGCTTGGCGCGGCGCACATCGCCACGGCGCTTGACTTCGATCGAGGCGATCAGCGGGCTGTACAGCTGGAACGTACGCTCGACACCTTCGCCGCTGGACATCTTGCGGACGATGAAGCTGCTGTTCAGGCCGCGATTGCGCTTGGCAATCACCACACCTTCGTAAGCCTGCACGCGCTTGCGGGTGCCTTCCACCACATTCACGCTGACGATCACGGTGTCGCCGGGCATGAACGAGGGGATCGTCTTGTTCAGACGGGCGATTTCTTCTTGCTCAAGGGTTTGGATCAGGTCCACAGGGTTCTCCTAAGGATCGTGCAGGGACGCTTGTTGTTCGTGGGCATGCGCTGGCATGTAGCCACCGACTCACCCTGTCCCGCAGAGGATCGACGAAAAGCCTCCGATTATAGACAGATTTTTCAGACCGGCCCGGGGGCACCGGCCGACCAGGCACTCAGCAGGGCTTCGTCCTTGCGGCTCAGGCGGCCGTCGGCCCGCGCGGCGGCGATCAGATCAGGCCGACGCGTCAGCGTCAGCCACAACGAGCGCTCGCGCCGCCAGGCACGGATCTGCTCGTGGTGGCCGCTGAGCAGCACCGGCGGCACGGCGTCGGCGCCCAGCTGCTCGGGGCGGCTGTAATGCGGGCAGTCCAGCAGGCCGTCGGAAAAACTGTCCTGCTCGTGCGAGGCGGCATCACCCAGCACGCCGGGCTGCAAACGCGTCACGGCATCCAGCAAGGCCAGCGCGGGCAACTCGCCGCCCGAGAGCACGAAATCACCCAGGCTCAGCTCCAGATCGACATGGCGGTCGATGAAGCGCTGGTCGATGCCCTCGTAGCGCCCACACACCAGCACCGCACCCTGCCCTTGCGCGAGCTCCTGCACGAAGGCCTGGTCAATGCGCCGGCCCGCCGGGCTGAAGTGGATCACCAGGCCCGGCTGGGCGCGCGCGGCTTGCGCGGCCGCCAGCGCGCGCTCCAGCGGCTCCACCAGCATCACCATGCCGGGTCCGCCGCCGTAGCAGCGGTCGTCCACGCGCCGGTAGTTGTCCTCGGTGTAGTCGCGCGGGTTCCAGCACTGCACCTGCACCTGGCCGGAGGCATAGGCCCGGCGGGTGATGCCCTGCGTCAGGAAGGGCGCCACCAGCTCCGGGAACAGGGTCAGCAGGTCAAAGCGCATGGGCCAGCGGCCGGTTCAGGCCTCGGATTCCCAGTCGGGCGACCAGTCCACCTTGATTTGTTTGGCCGCCAGATCGACGTCCAACACATAGGCGCCGACGAAGGGGATCAGGCGCTCCTGCTTGGGGCTGGGCTGCTCGATTCCGGGAGGCGCGATGCGGAACACGCAATGCGGGCCGGTGTCGATCAGATCAATCACCCGGCCCAGATCCTGGCCCTGGCTATTGATGACCTGCAGGCCAATCAGATCGATCCAGTAGTACTCGCCGTCCGGCGTCTTCGGGAACACCGCGCGCGGCACGCTGAGCAGGCCACCGCGCAGGCGCTCGGCCTCGTCACGGCCGTCCACACCCTCGACCTGGGCCACCAAGCCCTCGCCGTGGTCGCGCAGCGCCAGCACCTTCAGGGCCTGCCGCGTCGGCATGCCGGGGCGCTCCAGGTGCAGCCACCAGGTCGTGCTGGCCGCCAAAGCGGACGCATCAAAGGAAAAGGGCTGGACCTTGATCCAGCCCTTCACGCCGAAGGCACCGAGGATGCGGCCGACCTCGACCGCGTCCTCAGGCCAAGCTTGCGCTTGGTCCACGCCTCAGCTTAGGCAGCGGCCGGGGCCACAGCGGCCTTCTGGGCCTGCTTGACCAGACGCTCGACCACCGGCGACAGCTGGGCGCCGACACCGGCCCAGTAGCTCACGCGGTCCAGGGCCAGACGCAGGGTCTCGGCCTGGCCCGAGGCCACCGGGTTGTAGAAGCCGACGCGCTCGATGAAGCGGCCGTCACGACGCTCCTGCTTGGGGGCGACGACGATGTTGTAGAACGGGCGCTTCTTGGAGCCACCGCGAGCAAGACGGATCACGACCATGGGAATTCCTTCGGTTCAATCAGTTGTAGGTTCCACCGCTCCGAGGGACACGTCAGGGGCGTTTGAACCGGACGGCGGGCAGCTGCTCAGCAGCCACTCCACCAGTTGTTCGCACTGAAGATACGCCGCCCGTTCCCAGGCGACCAGTGCGAAAAGCCGGCGATTATAAACTTTTGCGTCCAGTCAACCAGTCCTGAGGAAGCCAGCGTGGCCCCTGCCCTGTCCGGCCTGTCCGGTGTGTGCGTGAGATCCAGCACGGAAGCGGATCTCGAAGCCATCACCGCCATCTATGCCCATGCCGTGCTGCACGGCACCGGCACCTTCGAACTTGAGCCCCCCGAGGCATCGGAAATGGCACGCCGCCGAGCCGAGGTGCTGGAGCGCGGCCTGCCCTTTCTGGTGGCCGAACAGCAGGGGCGCATTCTCGGCTATGCCTACGGCAACTACTTCCGGCCGCGGCGGGCCTACCGCTATTGCATCGAGGACTCGATCTACCTGGCGCCCGACGCGCAGGGGCAGGGCGTCGGCCGCCTGCTGCTGGCCGAGCTGATCGCGCGCTGCACGCAGGCGGGTGCGCGGCAGATGCTGGCGGTGATCGGCGACAGCGCCAACGCCGGCTCGATCGGCCTGCACCGCGCGCTGGGCTTTGCCGACGCCGGCATCCTCAAGGCCTCCGGCTGGAAGTTCGGCCGCTGGCTGGACGTGGTGCTGATGCAGCGCGAACTGGGCCCGGGCGCCGGGAGTCCGGCGCCATGAGCATCAAGCACAAAGGGGTGGCCGCCTGGTTGGCCTTGCTGCTGGGCAGCTTGGGCGTGCACCGCGCCTATCTGTATGGTCTGCGGGACGGCTGGCTGTGGCTGCATCCGCTGCCCACGCTGATCGGTCTGGCGGGCCTGAACCGCTTCCAATCCATCGGCCAGCACGATGCGATGGCCGCCTGGACCCTGCCCCTGCTGGGGCTGATGCTGGCGCAGGGCGCGCTCTGCGCCATCGTCTACGGCCTGTGCAGCGATGAGCGTTGGAACGCCCGCCACAACCCTGAGCAGCCGGCCGCACCGACTCGCTGGCTGCCGGTGCTGGCCGCCGTGGCGGCCCTGCTGCTGGGCGGCACGGCACTGATGGCCACCATCGCCTTCAGCGCCCAGCGCTACTTCGAGCTCAGCGCGGAAGCTGCGGGCGGGTGAGCGCCTCGAAATCGCCCAGGCGCTCGATGCCCTGGCCGGCCACGGCCGGCAGATAGGCCTGCAGCGCGCCCAGGCCGGGCAACACCAGCTCAGGCGCCAGCTCCAGCAGGGGCAACAGCACAAATGCGCGCTCCTGCAGGCGCGGGTGCGGCAGTTGCAGCCGCGTACCCATGCGTTGCTCCCCGCCCAAGGCCAGCAGGTCCAGATCCAGCGTGCGCGGGGCATTGCGATAGGGGCGCTCGCGCCCCTGTTGCAGCTCCAAGGCCAGCAGACGCTCCAGAAGGGCCTCAGCCGGCTCGGCCGTCTGCAAAGCCACCACGGCATTGAAAAAGTCTGGTCCCTGGGCTTCGAGGGGTGCGCTGCGGTACAGCGACGACACGCGCGCCGGCCCCAGCCTCTGCAAGGCCAGCCAGGCCCAGCCCAGGGTAGCGGGCGCGTCGCCCAGGTTGGCGCCAAGGCCGATGAAGGCCGTGCCGCTCACTCCGCGGCGGCGGGCGCGTCGCCGTCACTGCGCGTGCCCGGTTTGCGGCGCCGGCGGCGGCGCTTCTTGGCCGGCGCATCGATCAGCGGCTCGGGGCTTTCGGCTTCCGGCTTGGCGGCGCGCGGGTTGCGACGCTCCTGCTGGCGCGCATCCTCGATCAGCGCGCGGCGCTCCTCCTCGTCACCCAGCGCGAAGTCTTCCCACCAGTCGGCCAGCGCGGCATCGGCATCGCCCACGTCGGCGCGCAGGCGCAGGAAGTCGAAGCCGGCGCGGTAGCGCGGCTGCTCCACCAGGCTGTAGGGGCCGGAGCCGCCGCGGCGCTCGAAGCGCGGCTGCATCAGCCAAATCTCGCGCATGTCGGCGGCCAGCTTGCCGCGGCCGGAGATGTCGCCGACGCGGGCATCGAACACCTGGTCGATGGCCTGCTGCAGGGCCGGCACCGGCGGCTCGCCCGCGGTGCGCAGGGCCTGCCAGCGCTGCTTGACCTCGTGCCACAGCAGACAGGCCAGCAGGAAGCTCGGCGCCACGCTGCGGCCGTCGGCGACACGGGCATCGGTGTCCTGCAGGGCCTGGCGCACGAACTCACCGCGCGGGCCCTCGGGCAGGCTGCCATCGGGGTTCAGCACCGCATCCAGGATGGGGAACACCCCGCGGCCCAAGCCCTGCAGGCGCAGCTGCTCCAGGCTGGCCAGGCCGTGGCCGGTCTGCAGCAGCTTCACCATCTCGTCAAACAGCCGCGAGGCCGGCACATTGGGCAGCAGGGCCGCCATGGCGCGCAGCGGTGCCTTCGAGGCCGGCTCCACCGTGAAGCCCAGCTTGGCGGCGAAGCGGATGGCGCGCAGGATGCGCACCGGGTCCTCGCGATAGCGCGTCTCCGGGTCACCAATCATGCGCAACTGCTGGGCGCGCAGGTCTTTCAGGCCGCCGTGGTAATCCACCAGCAGCTCGCTCTGCGGCTGGTAGTACATGGCATTGACGGTGAAATCGCGCCGCGCGGCATCCTCGACCTGGGGTCCCCAGACGTTGTCGCGCAGCACCCGCCCCTCGGCGTCCACCACATGGGACTTGCCAGCCAGCTCGTGCTTACTGCTTTTCTCGTTACCGCTGACGCGCTCGGCACTGGCCTCGGCCAGCAGGGCACGGAAGGTCGAGACCTCGATGACCTCGTGCTCACGGCCACGGCCGTAGACCACGTGCACGATGCGGAAGCGCCGGCCGATGATGAAGGCACGCCGGAACAGCTGCTTCACCTGCTCCGGTGTGGCATTGGTGGCCACGTCGAAGTCCTTAGGCCGGCGACCCAGCAGCAGGTCGCGCACCGCGCCGCCCACCACATAGGCCTCGAAGCCGGCGTCGGTCAGGGTCTGGACGACCTTGACGGCGCGCTCGTCGAGCAGATTGCGGTCGATGCCGTGCTCGGCCACCGGCACCTCCACTCGCTTGCCCAGCGGCGTGATCTTGGTGTCGTTCTTCCCGAACAGCTTGTTGATGAACTTCTTGATCATTCGAATAGCTTCAAAACAGGCCAGCCGCGCTCGCGCGCCAGGGCCTCCAGCGTGGCGCTGGGGTTGGTGGCCACCGGGTGGCTCACCGCCTCCAGCAGCGGCAGGTCATTGGTCGAGTCGCTGTAGCAGGTGGTCACGGCAAAGTCCTCGAAGCGGTGGCCCAGCCCCGCCAGCCATTGCTGTACGCGGGTGATCTTGCCGTCCTGGAACGAGGGCACGCCGGCCACCGCGCCGGTGTAGCGACCCTGGGCATCGCGGGCCAGTTCGACGGCGATCAGGTGCTCCAGCCCGAAGGCCCGCGCAATCGGCTCGGTCACAAACACATTGGTGGCCGTGACCAGGGCCATCAGGTCGCCGGCCGCACGATGGCGCTCGACCAGCGAGCGGGCATTGTCGTGCATGGCCGGCTCCAGCACCTCGGCCATGAAACGCGCGCGCAGCGCCAGGGCCTCCTCCAGCGGGCGGTGGCGCCAGCCACCGGTGGTGAACTCGACGTACTCGTGCAGGTTCAGCCGGCCCTCGCAGTAGTCGCGGTAGAAGCCGTCATTGCGGGCGCGCCAGCGCTCGCCATCCACCCAGCCCTGCTCGGCCAGGAACTCGCCGAAGGCATGGTCGGAATCGATCGGCAGCAGCGTGCCGTCCAGGTCAAACAGGGTCAGGTTCATTCAGCATCTGCCGCAGCAGCGGCACGGTGGGAGCGCGCTTGAGGCGCAGCGCGTACTGGTCCAAGCGGTCCAGCAGCGGGATCAGGTGGGCGGGGTCTCGGGCGAAGCGCAGCAGCAGGTAGTCCAGCAGTTCGGCCGGCAGCTGCAGGCCGCGGCGCAGGCCGTCCTGCAGCAGCAGCTCGCGCAAGGCGCCTTCATCGAGCGGCTGCAGCGCGAAGCTCGGGCCCCAGCCCAGGCGGGTGCGCAGGTCTTCGCGCAGCGGCAGATCCACCGCCGGGGCGCGGCTGGTGGCCACCACGGTGGCGCCCTGCCCCACCGCCTCGATGAAGAGCGCGAAGGCCTGGTGCTGCTGGGTCTCATCCAGCCGGTCGACGTCATCGATCAGCACCAGACGCACCGCCGGCGCCAGCTCCCAGCGCCCACGCGCTCCGGCGTCGAAGGCGGCCACGGCCTGCCCCTGCTCGCGCCATTGGCGCGCCAGACCATGCAGCAGATGGGTCTTGCCGCTGCCCGCCCCGCCCCAGATCAGGGTGGGCGGCTCGCCCGGGCTCAGGCCTTGCAGGTGCGCCAGCAGCTCGGCATTGGCACCGACCACGAAGCGCGCCAGGCGCTGGTCGGGCTCGGGGCCAAGGTCCAGCGGCAGCTGCTTCATCCGCGGTACAGGCCGCTGGCCAGGTAGCTGTGGTGGGCCCGCTTCAAGGCCACCAGCCCCACGGCGCTGAGCGGCAGGGCCACCAGGATGCCGACGAAGCCCAGCAAATGCCCGAAGGCCAGCAGCACGAAGATCACCATCAGCGGCGAGAGACCGATGCGCTCCCCCACCAGGCGCGGCGTGAGCACAAAGCTCTCCAGCAGCTGGCCGATGCCGAACACCGCGGCCACCGCCAGCAGCCCATACCAGCTGGTGAACTGCAGGGCGGCCGCCAGCACCGTCAGCACCAGACCCAGGCCGAAACCCACATAGGGCACGAAGACCGCGAGGCCGGTGAACACCCCGAGCGGCAAGGCCAGATCGAAGCCGGCAATCGCCAGCGCCACCGTGTAGTACAGCGCCAGCGCGCCCATCACCAGCAGCTGGCCCCGCAGGTAGTGGCCGAGCATCTCGTCGGCCTCGCCCATGAAGGAAGCGGCTGACTCCCGCGCACGCGGCGGCACCAGGGCCCAGACGCGCTCGCGCAGCTGCGGCCAGTCCAGCAGCAAGTAGAAGAGCACCACCGGGATCAGCACCAGATTCCCGATCAGCGCCAGCAGCAGCGAGCCGCCGATGCGCACCGAACCCAGCAGCGCACCGGCGATGTCGTCCGCGTTGGCGCCCAGGTGCTTGATGACAAACTCCTTGATCGCCGCCACATCCAGGCTGGCCGACAGCCCCCAGCGCTGCAGCAGCGGCGCCAGCTGCTCGTTGAGACGCGCAGCCAGCGCGGGAATCTGCGCCTTCAGCAGCGGCAGCTCCTTGGAGAGGATGGGCACGATCAGCAGCACCACCGCCAGCAGCAGCAGGATCACCACCACCTCCACCAGCACCACCGCGAGCACGCGCGGCATGCGCCGTGCCAGGCGATCGACCAGCGGATCCAGCGCATAGGCCAGCACCGCTGCCGCCACGAAGGGCGAGAGCACCGGCGCGAGCAGCCAGAGCAGCAGGATCAGCAAGGCCCCCAGGCCCAGCCAGGCCAGCACACGGCGCTGCGCTGGGGACAGCTTGAGGGGCATGGTGCTCATCGGCGCTCCTGAAAAAGGCCGCGGATTCTAGGAAGCGCGCCGCGCCATCAACTCACGAAGATTGAGGCGCAGCATCCAGAGCAGAACGAAATACAGCAGGGCCGCGCCCGCGAGGCTGAGTGCCATCCAACCCACTCGCAGCCATTTGCCCATGCCGATCCAATCCAGTTGCCAGGCCAGCGCCCCCAGCAGAAGGCCCATGCCGGCCGTGGCCAGCAGCAGGCGCAGGCCAAAGCCGAGCCAACCCGGCGCAGGCTGGTAGGCGCCGGCGCGGCGCAGTCCGATCAGCAGCCAAACGGCGTTGAGGAGCGCGCCCAGACCGATAGACAGGGCCAGACCCGAAGCGCCCAGGATCGGCACCCAGACTGCATTCATCAGTTGGGTGAAGACCAGCACGACCACGGCAATGCGCACCGGCGTGCGGGTGTCCTGGCGAGCAAAGAAGCCCGGCGCCAGGATCTTGATGGCCAGCAGGCCCAGCAGGCCGATGCCATAGCCCTGCACCGCGTGGGCGGTCTGCGCCACGTCGGCAGCGCTGAACTTGTCACCGTAGTGATAGAGCACAGCCACCAGGGGCTCGGCAAACAAGCCCATAGCCAGCGCGCAGGGCAGACCCAGCAGGAGCACCAGGCGTAGACCCCAGTCGATCAGACCCGAGAACTCCGCGCCCTGCCCATTGGTCTTGGCATCGGACAGCAAGGGCGTCAACACCACACCCAAGGCCACGCCAGCCAGGGCGATCGGGAACTCCATCAGGCGATCGGCCAGGCTGACCCAGGTGGCGGCGCCCGGTCCGATATGGGTGGCGATCTGCGTGTTGATGATCAGCGAGAGCTGGGCCACGCCCACGCCCAACAGGGCCGGCGCCATCAACGCCAGGATCTTGCGCACGCCGGCATGCAACCAGGCTGCGCGCAGGCCCGCGGGACGCAGGGCGATGCGCGGCAGCATGCCCAGGCGCTTCAGTGCCGGCAGCTGAACCCCCAGCTGCAGCAGGCCGCCCACCATCACCCCCACCGCCATGGCATAGATGCCGGGCCAGCCGCGCGCCTCCAGGGGGCCTGCCAGACCCCAGCCGCAGGCGATCACCGCCACATTGAGCAGCACCGGCGTGAAGGCGGGCAGCGCAAAGCGCTTCCAGGTGTTGAGGATGCCGGCCGAAAGCGCCACCAGCGACATGCAGCCGATGTAGGGAAACATCCAGCGCGTCATGTCGATCGCGGCCAGACGGGCCTCGCCCTTCAAGCCACCGCCCATCAGCCAGACCAGCAGCGGCGCCCCCAGCACGCCCAGCACACAGACCCCCAGCAGGGCCCAGACCAACACGGTGGCCGTCGCGTCCACCAGCCGATGGGTCGCCTCGTCGCCCTGGGCGGCGCGCTCGGCCGCCAGGGCCGGTACGAAGGCCTGGGAGAAGGCCCCTTCCGCGAACAGGCGCCGCAGCATGTTCGGAATGCGGAAGGCCACGAGAAAGGCATCCGTCAGCGCATTGGCTCCGAACAGGATGGACACCATCTGCTCGCGCATCAGACCGGTGATGCGGGAAACCAGGGTCAAAGCCGAAACGGAGCCGGCGGCGCGCAACAAATTCATTGAGGAGGCGGAAATCCGCGCGAAAGGTTTCAAATCCACCCGATGGGGCCGCGGATTATGTCTGGACGACATGGAAAACCTGGCCTTGCCCAGAGTTCTTGCTATACTCGCGTGCTTTGCACCCTACGGATCAACCGGAAATACAGCAATGGCAACTTCGTCCAAAGCCAAGAAAAAGACCGTCCGCCTGGCCTCTGGCCGCAAGCGCGCCCGCCAGGACGTCAAGCGCAATGCCGAGAACACCGCGCTGCGCTCGCACTTCCGCACCGTCATCAAGAACGTTCAGAAGGCTGTGGTCGCCGGCGACAAGCCCAAGGCTGCCGAGCTGTTCAAGCTGGCCCAGAACGTGATCGATTCGATCGCTGACAAGGGCATCTTCCACAAGAACAAGGCTGCCCGTCACAAGAGCCGCCTGTCGGCCAAGATCAAGGCGCTCGGCGCCTGACCACACGGTCCCGACCGGGTGCAAGCAAAAAGCCCGCCTCTGGCGGGCTTTTTTGTTTCTGGCGCCCAGTTAGTTCAGCCGGCCTGACCCACGGGCTGCAGCCATTCGGCCAGCGAGCGCGCCACCCAGTCCGGGTCATCCAGCAGCAAATCGTGCCCAGCCTCCGGGTGGACGCGCAGTGCGGCACCCCAGGCGCGACTGATGGCCTGGGAAATGCGCCAATCAAACCATTGATCGGCACGGCCCGCGAGCAGCAGCACGCGGCCATGCGGCCGACGACGGCTGGCCTCGTAGCGCCACACCGCCAGGCCCTGCGCCCAGACATTGCGAAGCTTGACGGGGTGCTCGTCGCGCAGGCGGCGCCACTCGCTGTCCAGGCCGATGACGTCGGCGCGCAGGTTCGTGGTGCTGGCAAAGAGGCGCTCGTCAAGCGCCCAGGGGGAGCGGCGCCCCATCAGCAAGGCCGCCAGCGTCGGCCACAGGCTCGGGCGCACCGCCCGCAGCAGCGGCGTGAACGGACGCAGCACGGGACTGACCAGCACCAGTGCCGCCAGATCCTGCGGATGCCGGCGCGCCCACTCGGTGGCCAGCGCCGCGCCCACCGAACTCGTCACCAGCCCGATCGGCCCCTCCAGGTTCTGCACCCGCTCACGCAGGCCGTCCACCAACTCGCCCGCATGCGAAGGGCTGCGCTCCTGCCAGCGCCGGCCGGTACCGGGCAGGTCCAGCAGGCGTAGCTGGCTTGCGGGCTCCAGCCGCCGCAATTGCTGCAGCAGCACCTGCGGCGCCTCGGGCCAGCGGGCGCACTCGCGCCCGACCCCACCCAGCAGCACCCAATTGCGAGGCAGCGTGGGCGACAAGCGATCGCACCGGCTGTCCGGCGCTTCCTGGGGTACGGACAAGCTCTCGGCCATGGCGGGTGGGTCAGGTGGTGCTGTCGCGATCTTCCGGCAACAAACAGGCGTCCACCACGTTCAGGCCGTTGTCCCGCGCAAAGCTGAGCACGAATTCCCAGGCTTTGGGTTCCACGTCCTTCAGGGCCTCATTGACGATCACGCACTTGATGCCGTTGATGACCCGCGGCACGCAATACGGCGAGTAGCGGATGTGCGAACCCAGCGCCGCACGGCTGCCGGGCGGCCGGAAGCAGGACATGACCCCGGCCAGACGCTCCGCCCAGTCGCTGGGTCGGAAAGTTCGGCCATCCAGGGTGATGCCCTGGATGAAGATTTCGCGGGGTTTGGCGCTCATGGGGGCGTACTGCTGCGCGGTCGCACAAAGGGCGGGATTGTGCCTTCCCGCATCTTGTTGCTGCGGTGCAGCACCCCATAATCGGCGCCCCTCTTTTGCTTTCCCTCACAGGAGTTGCCCATGTCCGCCGCGCCGCCCCCCGTCATGCCGACCTACGGTCGCCTGCCCATCGCCCTGTCGCATGGGCTGGGCTGCCGAGTGTGGGACACCGAGGGCCGGGAGTATCTGGATGCGCTCGCGGGCATCGCCGTGAATACGCTGGGCCATGGCCACCCGCGCCTGGTACCGGCGCTGCAGGATCAGGTCGCCAAGCTGATCCACACCAGCAACTACTACCAGGCGCCGCTGCAGGAAAAGCTGGCCGCCAAGCTGGTGGAGTTGTCGGGCCTGACCAACGTGTTCTTCTGCAACTCCGGCTTGGAGGCCAACGAAGGCGCGCTGAAGATCGCGCGCAAGTTCGGCCACCAGCGCGGCTTCGACAAGCCCGAAACCATGGTCTTCGAGGGCGCCTTCCATGGCCGCTCGCTGGCCACACTCTCGGCCACGGCGAATCCCAAGATCCAGGAGGGGTTCGCGCCCCTGGTGCCGGGCTTCGTGCGCGCACCGCTGAATGACTTGGTCAAGGTCGAGGCGCTGCTGGATGCCCATCCGCAGATCAGCGCCATCTTCCTGGAAACCATTCAGGGCGAAGGCGGCATCAACCCGGCCCGCGTCGAGTTCCTGCAAGGTCTGCGTCGCCTGTGTGATGCGCGCAATCTTTTGCTGATGCTGGACGAGGTGCAGTGCGGCATCGGCCGCACCGGCAAGTGGTTTGCGCACCAATGGGCGGGCATCCAGCCCGATGTGATGCCGCTGGCCAAGGGCCTCGGTTCGGGCGTGCCCGTGGGCGCCATCGTCTGCGGCCCGCGCGCGGCCGGCGTGCTCACCGCCGGCAACCACGGCACCACCTTTGGCGGCAACCCGCTGGCCATGCGCGCCGGCGTGGAAACCCTGGCCATCATGGAGGCCGACGGCCTGTGTGCGCATGCCGGCGCTATGGGTGAACGCCTCAAAGCCGCTTTGAGCGAAGGCCTGGCTGGCGTGGCGGGTGTGAAGGAGATCCGCGGTCAGGGCCTGATGCTGGGCATCGAACTGGAGCGCCCCTGCGGCGTGCTGCTGACGCGGGCGCTGGAAAGCCGTCTGCTGATCTCGGTGACGGCCGAGCGCGTGGTGCGCCTGCTGCCCCCGCTGATCGTCAGCGCTGCCGAAGTGGACGACATTGCCGCCCGCCTGATTCCGCTGATCAAGGACTTCTGCGCGGAGGCGTCGCAATGATCAAGACCGCCCTGCGCCACTACCTGCAGTTCAAGGACCTGACGGCCGAAGATTACGGCTACTTGTTCCAACGCGCCGCCATCATCAAGCGCCGCTTCAAGAACTACGAGAAATACCAGCCCCTGCAGGACCGCACGCTGGCCCTGATCTTCGAGAAGGCCAGCACGCGCACGCGTGTGAGCTTTGAGGCCGGGATGTATCAGATGGGCGGATCGGTGGTGCACCTGACCACCGGCGACAGCCAGCTCGGCCGCTCCGAACCCATCGAGGACAGCGCGCGCGTCATCAGCCGCATGGTCGACCTGGTGATGATCCGCACCTTCGAGCAGAGCAAGATCGAGCGCTTTGCCGCGCATTCGCGGGTGCCGGTCATCAACGGCCTGACCAACGAATACCACCCCTGCCAGATCATGGCTGACCTGTTCACGCTGCTGGAAGCGCGCGGCATGGATGCGCGCGGCAATGTGGACATGGACGCCCTCAAGGGCCGGGTGGTGGCGTGGGTGGGCGATGGCAACAACATGGCCAACACCTGGCTGCAGGCGGCGGAGTTGCTCGGCTTCACCGTGCATGTCAGCACGCCCAGCGGCTATGAGGTGAATCGCGAAGTGGCCGGCATCAGCCGCGACGACTGCTACAAGGTCTTCGACGACCCGCTCGAAGCCTGCCGCGGCGCCGATCTGGTTACCACCGACGTCTGGACCAGCATGGGCTATGAGGCCGAGAACGAGGCCCGCCGGACCGCGTTCGCGCGCTGGTGCGTCTCCGCCGAGATGATGGCGGCGGCCAAGCCCGACGCGCTCTTCATGCACTGCCTGCCGGCGCACCGGGGCGAAGAGGTCACAGCAGAAGTGATCGACGGTCCGCAGTCCGTGGTCTGGGACGAAGCCGAGAACCGCATGCACGTGCAGAAAGCACTCATGGAGTGGCTCTTGATCGGCCGCATCGGCTGAAACAACAAGGGCGCCTCAGGCGCCCTTGTTGTTTCAATAGTCGTAAGGACTCTTTTCCGCTGCCTTGGCGCGCTTGGGTTGCACCTGGGTCGCCACCTTGATGGGAGCCATGCCCTCGGCGACGGTGAGCGTCTGCGGCGGTGTCTCAACCAGTTCGTCGCCGTGCCAGACGCGCAGCCGCGCCGGCCCCGCCGGCAGCTGGCTCAGCTGGGCCTTGCCGGCTTCGTCGCTGACAGCCGCCCAGGGTGAATCGGTGATGTAGAGGTGGCCGCGCATCGAGCCATGCAAATGACAGCCCAGCAACTGCGGACCCGTCTGCGTGTAGCTGCGCTGGTGAGATGAAGGGGGCTGCCCGGCCTTCTGACCGGCCAGCCGGAAGGCGTAACCCTGCGTCGGGTCCAGGTACACGCCACCCGGGCCGGCCAAGCCGCCGCGCACATGGTGGTCCCAGCGGTCCAGATTGGAGAAGGTCACCTTGGTACCGACCTGGGCCACGCTGACCGCGGGCACGAACTTCATCTTTTCCTGGCTGATCGTGATCTCGGCCTTGGCCGGCGGACGCGCGCCCGGCGCCGAGCTCTCCAGCACAACCACGGCATCCTTCAAGGGCTTGCCCTCGCGATCCAGCACCCACACTTGGAGATCCGCCGCCGTGGCCGAAAAGGCCAGGGCCAGCAGGGGGGTGCTCAGCATTGCTTTCAACATGGGGCCTCCTGTGCGAGGGCCGCATGATGTCATTCCCCGCCGCGCAGCGTGGGCTGGGGCCGTGGTCGCCGCAACACTTCGAGCTTGTACGCATAGCGCTGGCGGCTCTCCAGCGTCAGCGCCTGGTCGTGCGCTTCCTTCATGTGCTTGGCCGAGAGCTCGCGCTCGCCCAGCTCGTAGTAGGTGCGTGCCAGCCAGAAGTGCAGCTCGTGGAAATGCGGCACCTGGCTGAGCTCGCGCTCGAAGTACCGCCGTGCCGCCAGCCAGTCGCCACGCTTGGCGGCCGCCAGGCCACGCTCGTAATCCGCAAAGGGGGTGCGGGGCTGCAGGCGCTGCAGCTCAACTTCCGCGGCTTGCGCCTCGACCTTGCGCTCCTGGGCCTTGAGCACCAGCACCAGGTTGGAGAGCGCCTGCACGTTGCGCGGGTCGTGCCGCATCACGAAACGCAGGCTGCGCTCGGCCAGCTCGTTCACGCCCAGGCGCCGGTACAGCACGGCCAGGGTGTTGTAAGCGTTCAGATAACCCGGATCGGCGCGGATGGCGCCCTTGAGCAGGTGATAGGCGTTGTCGTGGTCGCCCTGCTCCATGCGCTCGACGGCGCGGTTGTTCATGAACATCGCGACGATGGTGTCCTCGCTCAGGTTCTGCGCGCGCACCCTGGCGTCCTCGTCGACTGGAACGAAGTCGATCACCATGGTGCCGCCGCTTGAGTGACTGCTGCCGATCTCCCGCATGCCCGGCGCCAGGGTGAGGTTCACATGGCCGCTGAGCAGCACGAAGTTGCTGCTGCGGCTCCAGACTTCGTCGATCTGCACCGACTGATAGCCCACCCTGATGTCAAGCTCATGCGCAAAGGCGGCGGTCATCACCACCAGGGACAGGCAGTTGCCGGCGCGCGCCTCGAAGGCCTCGGCGGCGTTGCGGGTCACGCTGGCGTCGTAGTCGAGCTGCAGGTAGCCATGGTCGCGCAGAGCCAGAAAGAGGCCGCGGCGCGGGCCGTTCAGGCGCAGCGAGCTGGCCATGTCGCGCTGCAGGAAGCTGCGCATGGCCGCGCTGAGCTCAAAGACCTGCGCGCGGTCGGTGCGCAGCGTGGCGGGCCGGAAGCGCGCGTCATCGAACAGCGCGGCCTCAGGCGCCTGCGGGGCCGTGCTGCAAGCGGCCAGCAGCAACAAGGGCAGCTGGCGGCGTGCCAGGGGCCGGGTAGTCAAGGACATCGGGCCAGCATAGGCCGCCCCCTTCGCCTTGCCGAGTGGCGGAAGGCATCGGCACCGGCTGGCACAAACCCTCAGCGCACGAAGGCGACGGCGCTGCGCGGCGGCACGCGCAGGCGGCCGGCGGGCGCCCTGCTCGCTTCGAGTGCAATGCGGCGGTCGCCCGCTTCGGGCCGGCGGTGCACCGGATGCGGGCGCCAGCCTGAGTCATCGGCAAGCTCGGCGGCGTCCGCCCCGGCATTGAAGACCAGGCGCAGGCCTGCAAAGCGCGCACCGGGCCAGTCTCGACCGTCCAGGTCGACCAGGATCAGCCGGCCCTCCTGCCCCGCCGGTGCGGCGGGGAAGCGCAGCCGCCGCTGCAACTCGGCGGCGCTGCCGATGCGGAACAGGCTGGAGCTGGCACGGATGCGCAGCAGATCGAGGAACTGGTCGCGCGCTTGCCGGATGTCGGCCGGCGTGGGCTTGGCGCTGGGGTCGCGCAGCAGGGGCGCCAGGGCCTCCCAGTCGGCGCCGTTGTCCGGCTTGGGCGGCAGGCCGGCAGCAAAGCCGTTGTCCTGCAGGCTGTAGTCCAGGCGGTTGAACCAGTCGCCGCTGTCGTAGCTGTTGCGGTCCAGGGATTTGGAGCGCAGCAGCTCCTGGCCGGCATGCACATACGCCACGCCCTGGCTCCACAGCGCCAGCGCGCTGGCCAGGGTCTGCACCTGCACGCGCTCGGCCATCGGCGTGCCGAGGGGCAACTTCAGCACATGGGCATCGAACAGGGTGTGGTTGTCGTGGTTCTCCACATAGGCCACGGCCTCGCCGGGCTGGCCGGCGTAGCCCGCCGGCTGGCCGCCGTAGTCGATCTCGGCGCCGCGGCGCAGCGCCCCGGTCGCATCGGGCACCTGCAGGTCCTGCAGCGTGCCGCCCAGGCCCAGGCGCAGCAGGCTGGCAGCACGCCGCGCCGCCTCGTCGTCCAGACCATGCACCCAGCCGCGGCTGCGCATGATCTCGGCCACGGCGCCGAAGCTGCCGCCGCGGGCAGCGTCGCGGGCGCGATCGCTGAAGGTGCCGATGCCGTCGCCGGCGAGGCTGAGCTGGCTGGCCTGCACGAAGCGCGCGCCATTCGCCACCTCGCCGAAGTTCCAGCCCTCGCCAATGAACTGGATCTCGCGCCCCAGTTCGCGGCGCAGGCGCTGCCGCAGGGCCAGCATCTCGGCACGCGGCTGGTGGCCCATCAGGTCGAAGCGGAAGGAGTCGAGCCGGTAGGCGCGCGCCCACAGCAGCACCGAGTCGCTCATCAGCTTGGCCATCATGCGGTGCTCGGTGGCGGTGTTGTCGCAGCAGGTGCTGCGCTCCACCTCGCCCACGGCATTCAGGCGCTGGTAGTACCCGGGCACGATGCGATCGAGCACCGATTTCGGGTGCTGCCCGCTGGCTGCGGTGTGGTTGTAGACCATGTCCATACCCACGCGCAGGCCCGCGCGCTGCAAGGCCAGCACCATGGCGCGGAACTCGCGCACCCGCACGGCGGGGTCCATGGCATCGCTGGCAAAGCTGCCCTCCGGGGCGTTGAAGTGGAAGGGGTCGTAGCCCCAGTTGAAGCAGTCCTGGGCGCTCACGGCCATCACCGCCGCCTGCTGCGCGGGGCTGTCCGGCGCAGCGGCCGGCACCACGGGCTGCACGCAGCCCTGCTCGGGCACGGTGGCCAGATCGAACACCGGCAGCAGGTGCACATCCGTCACCCCGGCCCGCGCCAGCTGGCGCAAATGCTGCATGCCGTGGCTGCGCGGGTGGGTGAAGCCAAGGTAGCGGCCGCGCTCAGCCAGGGGCACCCGGGCGTCCTGGAGCGAGAAGTCGCGCACATGCAGTTCGTAGATCACCAGCTCATGCAGAGCTTTGGCCGGACGCGGTTGGCTTTGCGCCGCCGCCCAGCCCGGCGGCTGGGTGGCAGGATCGTTCAGGTCCAGCACGGCGGAGCGTGCCGAATCCGCCGTCAGGCTGACGCTGTAGGGGTCGGTGACGCGCTGGCGCACCCAGCCCTGCCCCGGCACCCAGACCTCGACCAGATAGCGGTAGGTCCAGCCCCGCCCCAGGCGCTCGGGCAGCTGCCACTGCCAACTGCCGGACTCGGGTTCCCACTGCGCATCCAGGCGCCGTGCGGCCTCCGCCTGGGCACCGGGATAGAGGCAAACCTCGACCCGGCGCGCGCTCGGCGCCCAGAGCCGGCCGGCGGTGGCATGCGCGCTCAAGCTCACGCCGTAACTGCGTACGCTGGCGGCCGGGAACAGGGCATCGATGGCCAGCGGGTTCTGTACGCGGCTGCGCGCCAGCTCCTGCCCCTGGGCATCGCGCAGCACCAGCTGCAGCTCGCCGCGCAGCAGTTCGCGCGCGCGCTCAGGGCCCCAGCCCGTAGGCAGGCGCAGGGCCTGCCCGGCGCCCAGGTGGCGGGTGCGGGCCTGCAGCTCGGCGGGCCAGGCCTCGGCATACCGCTGCAGCTCCAGCACGGGTTGGCCTTGGTGTTGCAGCTCGAAGCGGGCCGCCCCGCCGGCGCCTGGCCACCACAGACGCTGGGCGTCGAGCCAGTGCGCCCGCGCATCGCCGGCCGGCCGCTTGGCCGCCTCCAGCGTGTGTGCCCACGGCGCCGAGTCTTCGCAGGCCTGCAAGTCAGGCTGCGCCAGCGCGGCGGCACTGGCCATCAGCCACAGGCCTCCAACGATCCCATTCACTCTCATGACTGCCCCAGCACATGTATTTGCACTACATCTTGCCACCGAGTGGCGCCAAACGTTCCTTGGCAATTGCCCGCTTGCCTTCTATCTGCCGATCTGGATACTCCCGCCCATAAATGTAGTTTTGCTACTTATGAGCCCATCCAACACCCCGCTGCGGCGCGTACATCGCACCTTGCCGGCCTTGCTGGCCCTGCTCCATCTGCTGGCCGCCTGCGGGGGCGGCGGAGGCGGCAGCACGCCCCCTCCAGCCCCCCCACCCGCCCCGGCGCCCAGCCCTGCCCCATCCCCACCGCCCCTGCCGCAGGCTCCCGACCTGGGCGAGGTCACCACCGCCGACCCCGGCAGCCCCCTGCCCGCCGCCTGGACCCAAGGGGGGTTCATGCAGGTGTTCGTGCGCAGCTACCAGGACAGCGATGGCGACGGCATCGGCGACCTCCGCGGTCTGATCAGCCGGCTCGACTACTTGAAGGAACTCGGCATCAGCGGTTTGTGGCTGATGCCGATTGCGCGCAGCCAGGACGGCGACCATGGCTATGCCGTCACGCACTACCGCGACATCGAAGCCGCCTACGGCAGCCTGACCGACCTGGACGAGCTGCTGCGCCAGGCGCACGCGCGCGGCATCGGCGTGGTGCTGGATTACGTTCTGAACCACAGCGCCGCGCAGCACCCGCTGTTCCTGCAGGCGCGCACAGACCCGGCCGCCGGCGCACGCAACTGGTACCTTTGGCAAAACCCCGCCCCCAGCGGCTGGCAGGTGTTCGGCGCCAACCCCTGGCGCCTGACCGCCAACGGCGCCTACTACGCCCCGTTCTGGGACCAGATGCCCGACTGGAACCTGCGCAACCCCGAGGTGCTGGGCTTCCACCGCAACAACCTGCGCTTCTGGCTGAACCGCGGCGTGGACGGCTTCCGCTTCGACGCCGTGGGCCTGCTCGTGGAGAACGGCCCCAGTGCCTGGGAGAACCAGCCGGAGAACCATGCACTGATGCGCGACATCGCCACCCTGGTGGGCGGCTACCAGCGCCGCTTCATGGTCTGCGAAGCGCCCGCCGCGTCGCGTGCCTTTGCCGAATCCTGCGGGCGCGCCTTTGCCTTTGACCTGAGCACCGACCTGATGCGCGCCGTCAGCCAGTCCGACCCCGCCGCCGTGGCACGCATCGCCGCCTACCCCAGCGGCACCCAGGTCGCCTCCTTCCTCTCCAACCACGACGAGTTCGCCGGCCAGCGCACCTACGACCAACTGGGCGGCCAGTTGCCGGCCCTCAAGCTCGCCGCCAGCAGCCACCTGCTGCGCGAGGGCACACCCTTCATCTACTACGGCGAGGAAGTCGGCATGGCAGGCGGCGCCGGGCTGAGCGGGGACCCGCGCCTGCGCAGCCCGATGAGCTGGAGCGCGGACCCGGTGGCGGCCGGCTTCTCCACCCGCAGCCCCTACCGCGCACTAGCGGCCAACGCCGCCACGCACAACGTGGCGCTGCAGCAGGCCGATCCGGCCTCCCTGCTCAACCACTACAAGGCGCTGCTGGCCCTACGCCGCAGCGAAAGCGCGCTGCTGCTGGGGCGCCAGGAACAGGCGCAGGCCCAGGGCGCGGCACTGGGTTACTGGCGCGTGCAGGGCAACG
Organism: Inhella sp.; assembly: GCF_041912635.1. GTDB lineage: Bacteria > Pseudomonadota > Gammaproteobacteria > Burkholderiales > Burkholderiaceae_C > Inhella. The sequence goes on along the minus strand of NZ_JAYRMO010000005.1, from coordinate 99,371 downwards.
AGCGGGTGCTGGTGCTGCTGAACTTCGGTCGCAGCAGCGTCAACCCCAGTTGGAGCGGCGCGCGCGCCGGCGCCACACTGCGCAGCCTGTGGCCCGCCGGCGGGGCCGATCTGCAGGCCGATGCCAATGGCCGCATCAGCCTCAGCCTGCCGCCGCAGAGCCTGCTGGTTCTGAAGGAGCAACCATGAATCCGCGCCCCTGCCTGATCGCGCTGGCCCTGCTGACCGGCTGCGCGCAAACGCCGCAGCAGCCCGCGCCGCCCCGGGCGGTGGACCTGAGCGCCGTGGCCCCGCAGCCGCGCCCCAGCGGCCTGGCCACCGACTGGCACCAGGGCGCTTTCATGGAAATCTTCGTGCGCGCCTACCAGGACAGCGACGGCGACGGCGTGGGCGATCTGCGCGGCCTGACCAGCCGGCTGGACTATCTGAAGGAGTTGGGCGTGACCGGCCTGTGGCTGATGCCGGTGACGGCCAGCGCCGACCACGACCATGGTTACGCGACCACCGACTTCCGCGCCATCGAGCGCGACTACGGCACGCTCGAAGACTTCGACGAGCTGCTGCGTCAGGCCCATGCGCGCGGCATCGGCGTCATCATCGACTACGTCGTCAACCACAGCTCGCACGAGCACCCTCTGTTCCAGGCCGCACGGGCCGACCCGCAAAGTCCGCATCGCGACTGGTTCGTCTGGAGCGAGGAGGCGCCGCAGGGCTGGGACATCTGGGGCAAGAACCCCTGGTACTGGGCAGCCGCCAAGCCCTGGGAGTGGCCGGGCGAACTGAAAGACCTGCCCAAGCCCCCGCCGGACGCCAAGGGGCACTACTTCGGCACCTTCGGCCCGCACATGCCGGACTTCAACCTGAAGAAGGCCGAGGTCTTCAACTGGCATCTGAGCAATCTGCGCTTCTGGCTCAACCGCGGCCTCGACGGCTTCCGCCTCGACGCCGTGCCGCATCTGGTGGAGAACAACGCCAAGGACTGGAACGACCAGCCCGAGAGCCGCCGCCTGACCAAGCGCCTGTTCGACGCCATCAGCGCCTACCCGGGCCGCTACACGGTGTGCGAGGCCACCGCCGAACCCCAGGCCTACAGCCGGCCGGAGGTCTGCGGCTCGGCCTTTGCCTTCGGGCTGGAGCGCGCCATCCTGCAGGCCGTGCAGGGCAAGGCCGAGACCGTGGGCGAGATCGGCCGCTTCTTCCAGACCCGCCCGCACCGCATGGCCACCATGCTGGCCAACCACGACATCTTTGCCGGTGCGCGCATCTGGGATCAGCTGCAGGGCGATGAGGCGCGCTACAAGCTCGCCGCCGCGAGCTACCTGCTCCAACCCGGCATTCCCTTCATCTACTACGGCGAGGAAATCGGCCTGGGCGGCGTGACGCAATTGCCTGGCGATGGCCCGATCCGCGGCCCGATGAGCTGGGACGGCAGCGCCAACGCCGGCTTCACGCGCGCCGCCGCGCCCTTCCGCCCCACCGCCCCCAATGCCGCGACCCAGAACGCCGCGGCCCAGCGCGCGGACCCGAACTCGCTCTTCCACCACTACCGCGGCCTGCTGGCCCTGCGCCAGCAGCAGCGCGCGCTGCGCTCAGGCAGCTACGAGGGCGTGCAGGTGGAAGGGCCGGTGCTCAGCTACCTGCGGCGCAGCGGCGGTGAAACCCTGCTCGTGGCGCTGAACTACAGCGCCCAGCCGCAGAGCCTGAACCGGCCTGAGCGCGACGCCCGCGCCGTGCGCGTCTGGCCCGAGGCCGCGCCCAGCCTGCCGGCCGGCGTGCTGCCAGCCTGGGGCGCGCAGGTCTGGCTGCTGGAGCCCGGCGAATAAGGGCACAGTGCGGGCCCATGACGGCCCCGCACGCCCTGACCCCCCGCCTGGCCCTGCTGCTTAGCCTGCCGCCCTTGCTATGGGCCGGCAACGCCGTGGTGGGCAAGCTGCTGGTGCCGGCCATGCCCCCGGCCCTGCTCAACCTGCTGCGCTGGTCATTGGCCCTGACCCTGCTGCTGCCGCTGACCCAGCAGCTGTGGCGCGAACGCAGCCTGCTGGCTCAGCACTGGCGCTGGCTGGCCGGCACCGGCCTGCTGGGCATGGGGCTCTACAACGCTCTGCTCTACCGCGCCCTGCACAGCTCGGGCCCGCTGAACGTGACCCTGATCGCCGCCAGCCTGCCGCTCTCCATGCTGCTGGTGGGGCTGCTGGCCTTCGGCGTGCGGCCCACGCTGCGCCAGGGCCTGGGCGCCCTGCTCTCGCTGCTGGGCGTGGCGGTGGTCATCAGCCAGGGCGAGTGGCAACGCCTGCACCAGGTCGCCTTCGTGCAGGGCGACGTGCTGATGCTGCTGGCCAATCTGGCCTGGGCGCTTTATTCCTGGCTGCTGGCACGGGCGCCCAAGGGGTTGGCGCATTGGAACTGGGCCGATCTGCTGGCCGCGCAGGCGCTGTTCGGGCTGGTCTTCGCCGGCCTGGGCAGCGTGGCCGAACAGGCGGCCGGCGCGCCTCCCGTGCAGTGGAGTGGCACCGTGCTGCTGGGTCTGCTGTACATCGCTGTGGGCCCCAGCCTGATCGCCTACCGCTGCTGGGGCCTGGGCGTACGCGAAGCCGGCCCGAACCTGACCGGCTTCTTCATCAACCTGACCCCGTTGTTCGCCGCCCTGCTCAGCGCTGCCTTGATCGGCAGCATGCCGCGCGCCTTTCATGCCCTGGCGTTTGCCCTGATCGCTGCGGGTATCCTGGTGTCGTCGCGAAGGTGAATACTGGCAACATCGCGCGCAGCCACCCGTCAAGCCGCATGCCCTTTTCCAATTCACTCCGCTGGGCCGTGATCCTGACCCTCCTGCTGGGTCTGCTGGCGCCCAGCGCGCTGGTGCTGTTCTACGACTTCCAGGTCACGCGCCGCACGGTGATGGAAGACCTGAAGCGCGACCTGGAGCGCAGCACCCAGGTGCTTTCGCTCTCGCTGGCCGAGCCGATCTGGCAGGTCTCGCCCGACCTCGCCACGCCGATGGTCGAAGCGCAGTTCGACGACCCGCGCTTCATCGCCGTCATCGTCACCGAAGCCAACAACACCAAGGCCTTCGTGCAGCGGGACCGCCCCAACCCGCAGCCCGAACTGGCCCGCACGCTGACCAAGCCGATCGACCGCGAGGGCCGCCAGATCGGCCAGCTGAGCGTGACGATGAGCGCGGCGCCCCTGCTGGAGCGCGCCCAGCGCGAGCTCTACGAGGCCGCCGGCCGCACCCTGCTGGTGGCCGCCCTTTCGATGGCCATGATCCTGTGGCTGCTACGCCGCCGCGTGCTGGGCCCCATGGAGCGCCTGTCCAAGGCCGCCTTCGAGCTCGGTTCGGGTCAGATGGGCACGCCGGTGACGGTGGAGGGCAATGATGAGATCGCCCGCGTGGGCCAGGCCATGGAGCGCATGCGCCTGGCGCTGATCGAGGCCTTCGACCGACTGCGTCAGCATGCCAACACGCTCGAAGACCAGGTCTCGCAGCGCACCGCCGAGCTGACCAAGACCAACCAGGAACTGACCCGCGCCATGCTGCAGCTGAAGACGGCGCAGAAGGAACTGGTCGAGTCGGAAAAACTCGCCTCACTAGGCCGCTTGGTGGCCGGTGTGGCGCATGAGCTGAACACGCCGCTCGGCAATGCCATGACGGTGGTGACCTCGCTCGAAGACCGCTGGGGTGAGCTGGATTCGGCCATGAAATCCGGCCAGCCGCTGCGCCGCAGCCAGCTCGAGAACCTGGTGGCCGACACACGCCGCGGCCAAGACATTCTTCAGCGCAATGTCCGCAAGGCCGCCGAGCTGGTGCGCGACTTCAAGCAGGTCGCGATCGACCAGACCCAGGACGCCCGCCGTGAGTTCGACCTCGCCGGCATGGTCAAGGACGTGCTGGTGATGGTTGAGCCCAGCTTCAAGCACACCCCCTTCGTCATCCACACCGAGCTGGAGGACGGGCTGAAGATGAACAGCTTCCCTGGCTCGCTGGGCCAGGTACTGACGAATCTGCTCATCAATGCCCGCGTGCACGGCCTGCACGACCGCCCCGAAGGCCAGGTGCAGGTGACCTGCGTGCACGCCACGGACAACCCGGACTGGGTGGAGCTGACCGTGCGCGACGACGGCTGGGGCATGGACGAGAACACGCGCAAGCGCATCTTCGACCCCTTCTTCACCACCAAGCTGGGCCGCGGCGGCACCGGCTTGGGCATGCACATCGTGCACAACATCGTCACCCAGCTGCTGGGCGGCTTCATCGACGTGGTGAGCGAACCCAACCAAGGCGCGCTGATGCGCCTGCGCCTGCCCAAAGCGGCGCCCGAACGCAGCGAGCACGAGGAAGCCGGCGCGGGGGTGTAGGAGGCTGTCGGGCTTTGGGCATGCCCCCCGAAGCGCCTTCGGCGCCTCCCCCCAGGGGGCGCCGCCAGCGGCCCGGCAAAGCCGGTTCCGCGGTGGCCGCTTGAGGGGCCAGGCTTGATGCAGCTAAACCTCTGAACGAGGGGTTTGAACGGGGCCTGCACAGGGCGCCACCTAAACTCCCGGGGTTACCCCAGTCATGCCCCGCCAGGAGCCCTCGCATGCCCACCGTGATCCGCCGCGACGACCTGATCGAAACCGTCGCCGCCGCCCTGCAGTACATCAGCTACTACCACCCGGCCGACTACATTGCCCACCTGGCGCGTGCCTACGAGCGCGAGGCCTCGCCGGCCGCCAAGGATGCGATCGCGCAGATCCTGACCAACAGCCGCCTGTGCGCCGAAGGGCGCCGTCCGATCTGCCAGGACACCGGCATCGTCAACGTCTTTCTGGAAATCGGCATGGACTGCCGCTTCGAGGGCTTTGACGATGGCATTGAGGCCGCGGTGAACGAGGGCGTGCGCAAGGGCTATCTGAACCCCGACAACAAGCTGCGCGCCTCGGTGCTGGACGACCCCATCTTCACGCGCAAGAACACCAAGGACAACACACCCGCCGTGGTGCACATGACCCTGGTGCCGGGCGACAAGCTCAGCATCGACGTCGCCGCCAAGGGCGGCGGCAGCGAGAACAAGAGCAAGTTCAAGATGATGAATCCCAGCGACGACCTGGTCGACTGGGTGCTCAAGACCGTGCCCGAGATGGGTGCGGGCTGGTGCCCGCCGGGCATGCTGGGCATCGGCGTGGGCGGCACGGCCGAGAAGGCCATGCTGCTGGCCAAGCAGAGCCTGATGGAGCCGATCGACATGTTCGAGCTGCTGGCCCGCGGCCCACAGAACAAGCTCGAGGAACTGCGCATCGAGCTGTACGAGAAAGTCAACGCGCTGGGCATCGGCGCCCAGGGCCTGGGCGGCCTGACCACGGTGCTGGACATCAAGATCGCGACCTACCCCACGCATGCGGCCAGCAAGCCGGTGGCCATGATCCCGAACTGCGCCGCCACCCGCCATGCCCACGTGACCATGGACGGCAGCGGCCCGGCCTTCATCGATGCCCCGAGCCTGGACCTCTGGCCCGACGTGCACTGGGCGCCCGACTACAACAAGAGCCGCAAGGTCAACCTCGATACCCTGACGCCGGCGGAAGTGGCGAGCTGGAAACCCGGCGAGACCCTGCTGCTGAACGGCAAGATGCTGACCGGCCGCGACGCCGCGCACAAGCGTATTCAGGACATGCTCGCCAAGGGCGAGAGCCTGCCGGTGGACTTCACCAACCGCGTCATCTACTACGTCGGCCCGGTCGATCCGGTGCGCGACGAGGTCGTCGGCCCGGCCGGCCCCACCACCGCCACGCGCATGGACAAGTTCACCGAGATGATGCTGGCCAAGACCGGCCTGATCGGCATGGTGGGCAAGGCCGAGCGCGGCCCGGCCGGCATCGACGCCATCCGCAAGCACAAGAGCGCCTACCTGATGGCCGTGGGCGGCGCCGCTTACCTCGTGGCCAAGGCCATCAAGCAGGCCCAGGTGGTGGGCTTTGCCGACCTGGGCATGGAAGCCATCTACGAGTTCGAGGTGCAGGACATGCCCGTCACCGTGGCGGTGGATGCCACGGGCGAATCCGTCCACAACACCGCGCCGGCGCTGTGGAAGGAACGCATCGCCAAGGGCGAGTTCGCCGGCATTCCCATCGCCAGCGCCTGAGGAGTCGCTCCCGTCGGTTGCTGATGCGGCGCGTCACGCTCCTGCTGGGCCTGCAGGTCAGCTTCCTGCTGGGCCCGCTGGCCCTGGGCCCGGCGCGAGCCGCCGAGGCGGCTGCGCCCGATCGGCCTGGCGTGGCGGCGCTGGCCCTCGGACTGCTGGAGTTCACCCGCTGGCCGCGCCCGCCGGACCTGCTGTGCGTCAGTGCCGGCGGCCCGCAAGCCAAGGCGCTGGCGGCCGCCCTGCCCGAGCACCCGCTCAGTAGTCGCCTGAGCCTGCGTGAAGTGGCGGTGGACGCCGAGCTGCCGGCCAGCTGTGACGCCATGCTCTTCGAAGGCTGGACCGAGGAGCGCCAGGCCCAGGCCCTGCGGGAGAACGCCGAGCGTCCCGTGCTGACCTTGGGCCTCGGGGCAGGCTTTTGCACCCTTGGCGGCGCCGTCTGCTTCGGCGAGGGGCGCGGCCAGCCCGCCTTCGAGATCAATACCGACGCGCTGGCGCGCAGCGGCCTGCGCGTCAATCCGCGCGTGTTGCTGCTGACGCGGGCGCGCAAGCCGGCAGCATGAGAACGGCATGAGGCGCACGCTCGAACAGACCCTGCACCGCGGCCTGCGCAGCGCCGCGCTGTGGACCGCCCTGTGCGTGGGCGGCCTGGGGGCGCTGGGCTCGCTGGCGGTGCTGCAGGCGCAGGCCAAGCGCCATCTCGATCTGCTGGCCCGCACCGTGGCCTATAGCGTCGAGGCGGCCGTGACCTTCCGCGATGCCGAAGCGGCACGCGAGGCCATGCAGGCGGTGCTGAACCGTGAGGAACTGGCCGCCATCCGCATCGAGCTGGGCGATGGGCGGGTGTTCGCTGCGGTCGAGCGCGCCGGCGGCTGGTCCAGCAGCCTGGAGGCCGGCTTGGCGCAGTGGCTGCCGTTGCAGGCCCAGGCTCCCGTGCTGCCCGAAGACCCGGGGCGCGGCCGCGTGCATGTGCAGACCAGTGCCGCCCCCCTGCTCTGGCTGCTGGCCGCCTACCTGGGCGTGGCCCTGGCCACCGTGGCCGGCACAGCCGGCCTGGTGCTGGCGCTGGCGCGGCGGGTCGAGCGTCAGATCACCACGCCGCTGGACACCATGCGGCGGTTGACGCGCAGCATCCGCGCCGACCGCGCCTTCGACCGCCGCGCCCCCGGCGCCGACATCGAAGAGTTCCACGCGCTGGCCGAGGACTTCAACGCCCTGCTGGGCATGGTGCAGGCGCACGAGGCGGCGCTGCTGCGCCAGCAGGAGCTGCTGGCGCAGCACAACCAGCTGCTGCGCCGCGAGGCCTTCAGCGACACGCTGACTGGCCTGGCCAACCGCGCCCGCTTCCGCCAGGAGGTGGCCGGCGCGCTGGAACGCGCCGCCGGGGAACACGAACTGGCCGTGCTCTTCATCGACGCCGATGGCCTTAAGCGCGTCAACGACCTGCACGGCCATGCGATCGGCGACCGCCTGCTGCAGGAAGTGGCAGCGCGCCTGCGTGGGGCGCTGCGCGACAGCGACTGCGTGGCCCGCCTGGGCGGCGACGAGTACGCGGTGCTGTTGGAGCCGCTGCTGCAACGCGAGCACCTGCCGCTGCTGGTGGCCAAGATCCAGGCCGCCATGCAGGCGCCCCTGCCGGTGGATGCGCAGCTCAGCCTGCAGCCCAGCGTCAGCGTCGGCTGGGCCATCTACCCCAGTGATGGCGCCGATGTCGACGCCCTGCTGGCGCGCGCCGACGAAGCCATGTATGCCAACAAGCGGGCCCGCCGGGCCTCGCCCAGGGAATTGACCGATGAAGCCACGGCCTGAATTGCGCCTGCGCACCCTCCGCCCGCTGGGCGCCGCCCTGCTGCTGGCTCTGGGCGCCTGCAGCACCCCGCTGCCGACCGAGCCCACCGGCGCCGGCCTGCCGCTCGCGCCGGTCGAGGTCTACGAGCCGCTACGCCAGCTCGGCTTCCAGCGCACCGAGGAAGGCTGGCTGCTGGACCTGGGCGCGCAATCGCAGTTCGAGTTCGGCTCCGACAGCCTGGGCTCCGAGGCCATGATCAAGCTGCACCGCATCGGCCGCGCGCTGGTGCGCCTGGAGTTCGCCCACTGCCGCATCGAGGGCCATGCCGACGAGATTGGCTCCGAGGCCTTCAACCAGCAGCTCTCGGAGCGGCGCGCCCAAGCCGTGGCGCGGGTGTTGCTGGCGGCCGGGCTGCCGCCCGAGCGCCTGCAGGTGCAGGGCTTCGGCAAGCGCCGCCCCATTGCCAGCAACCAGACCGACGCCGGCCGTGCCCAGAACCGGCGGGTGGTGCTGATCGTGCCCGCCGCGGGCTGACCAGCGGTTCAGGTCAGTAGGCCCAGCGCGGCGTCCGTGGGCGCAGGGCCCCATTTGTCTCGGGGCGGCCAGGGGCGACTGCGCCAATCGGGCTCGAAGACGAAGGACGAGCGCTCACGCCCGGGGAGCAGCGCGCCATTGCCAGCACCGCGGGCGTAGTCGTGATAGAGCTTCACGATCTCCTCCTCACTGACCTGGTGGGCAGCGGGGTGAGCCCGGCAGGCGTCCTGCCAGCGGCGCACGCGTGCATAGGCCGGGTCCGTCGGCAGCTCGAAGCCCTCGTAGTAGCTCAGGAACCAGAAGCGCTGCAGCAAGGGCGTGAAGACGGTCTCGGCCCAGCCGAAGGAATCGAACAGCCAAAGGCCGTCCGGGTTGTGCTGGCGCAGCGCCTCGTCCAGGCGCGCATAGACGGCCAACAGTGCCAGGCGCAGTTCCTCGCGCCGCGCCGGGTCCTGGTTCATCACGTAGCGGTAGCCGGCATCGCCCAGGCGCCCTTCCTCGCACACCAGCAGGTTCTCCAGCGCATGCGCGCGCGCATCCTGCCGTGCCACCGGCAGCTCGGGCAGCGCCATCTCCAGGTAGCGCAGGATCACCAGGCTCTCACGCAGCACGGTGCCGTCTTCCAGGCGCATCAGCGGCAGCTTGCTGCTCCCGCCGCTGAGCGCCAAGAGCTCGGATGAGCGCGGGCGCGTGATGTCCACGCGCTCGAAGCGCACCGCATCGGGCCGCCCCTTGAGCTGCAACAGGATCTCCAGCCGCTGCGAGAACGGGCAGACGGGGATGTGAAAGACGGTGGCATTCAGCCCGCCGGACCGGGCCGCCCGAGCTGTCCCAGACGCTGGCCCAGACGCTGCGCTACTCGACATCACGCTGCAGCGCACGTTCACGGTAGAAGCGCTCGATGCGCGCGCCATGGGCCTGGCGAACATCCGCCGGCAGCCAGCGCAGGAAGGCGCGCCGGCTCTCCGGGCGCAGGGCCAGGCGGCGAATGGCGCCATCCACAGCCTCGATCACGCCCTTGCCCCAGGCGGAGCGTGTGCAGGCCACGTAGGCGGGTGGCGGGTCGCGCTCCTCGAACAGATCGAAAAACGCCAGCTCCGGCGCCGGGCTCAGGCGCTCCACGTAGTACTGCAGCGCCATCGGGTACTCGACCAGATAGTCCATGCGCCCGGCCTCCAGCATGCGCAGCACCTGGGCGGAGCTGGGCAGCGGCTGGCGCGAGACTTTCGCCGCCTCCAGCATCGGATCCAGGTGCGCGCCATAGCTGCGCCCCATCTCGAACACGCCGCGCAGATCCTTGCGCTGCAGCAGCTCCTTCAGAACCTGCTCTCCTTCGAGCCCCGGAGTGCCGGCCCGCGTCACCAGCACCTGGGGCACACCGACGGTCACGGCCGAAAAATAGGCGAAGCCTAGGCGTTCGGGCGTCTTGAAGGCATCGACATAGCAGATCGGCTCACCGGCCTGCATCAGCCGCCACATCTTCGGGCGCGACAGGTGCTCCAACCGGTGATGAAAGCCCGGCAGCTCCTCGGCCAGGTAGGCGATCAGCAGGTCGTTCACGCCCTCACCCAGCTCCACCGGGCGCGCCGGTTTGGGCACGCTACCCGGCAAATGGAAGGGCGGGCCATCGGCCACCGCCCAGGCGATGGTTTCCGCATGGGCCGTAGAACCGAACAGCAGGAACAGGATCAGCAGGTACCGGCGCAGCACAGAAGGGGTCCCAAAACCATGCCGCATCCCACCACAAGCGGCCGCGCGGCGCGCTCCGGGTTTGTGCGAGCCAGGCCCCTCTGGTCTGCTGATTGCTGCGAGCACCTCGCGGCCCTATTGAGCCCGACGTTCAACGCTGGTGCACCACCCGCTGCGGGAAGGGAATCTCGATGCCCTGCTCCCGCAGCAGGCGCAGCAGCGCCAGATTGACGTCGCTGCGCACACTGCCGCTGCCGTTTTGCGGGTCGCCGATCCAGAACACCACTTGCAGATCCAGGCCGTCGGCGCCGAAGTTGCTGAGCTGCACGGCGGGCGGCGGGTCGGCGAGCACGCGCGGCACGGCCTGCACGGTGGCCTGGAGCCGGGGTAGCAGCTGATCCACGTCCGAGTCGTAGCCGATGCTCAGCTGGGTCGTCAGCGCCACCTTGGGGTCGGCCAAGGAGCTGTTCTCGACGCGTTGCGTGATCAAGAGCTCGTTGGGCACCACGGACTCGCGGCCATTGAGTGCGCGCACGATGGTGTAGCGGGTCTTGATGTCGGTGATGCGGCCCTCGAAGCCATCGACCTTGACCATGTCGCCGATGCGCAGCGAGCGCTCGGCCAGGATGACGAAACCGCTGACGTAGTTGCTGGCCAGCTTCTGCAGGCCGAAGCCCAGGCCCACGCCGAGCGCGCCGCCCAGCACGCCCAGTGCGGTGAGGTCGATGCCGGCGCTGGAGAGCGCCAGCAGCAAGCCGACGAAGAGCAGCGCCGCCTTGACCAGGTTGGCGATGATCTTGCGCGCGCTCAGGTCCTCCGTGGCGGCCTTGAGCAGGCGCGCCTCGATGACGGCCGACAGCCAGAGCGTACCCACCAGCACGAAGGCGACTGAAACGGCGGCCTCCAGCAGGCTGCGCAGGCTGACCGTGCTGCCGCCGAGCTTCCAGCTGATGGCCTCCAGCTCCTCCATGGCCGCCGGCCACAGGCCGGTGATCCAGAGGATGGAGCCGCCCCAGGCCAACCAACTGACCCAGCGCTCGCCCACATGCACCCAGCGCGAACTCGGGAAGGCGGCGCGCAGGATGCGCACCACCACGCGGATCACCAGCAGGCTGATCAGCACCGGCAGGGCCAGCTTCAGCAGCACGGGTTTGGCGCCCAGCAGCGGCCAAAGCTTGTTCAGCGCATAAGCGCCGCCCAGTGCCAGCACCGGGAACAGGGCCCCGTCAAAGCCATGCTGGCCCACCAGCACCTGGGAGCTTTCGCGGTAGCGCCGCGCCAGCAGCCACACCAGCAGGCCCACGGCCGCGAGCAGCAGGGCCAGGGCCAGGGCTTCCAGCCCCACGCCGCGGTGGTCCAGCTGGTTCATCCAATCATTCATAAGCTCTCAATCAAATCGACACGCCGCCGGCTTGCACCAGCACGCGCAAATGGGCACAGACGCTGCGCGCCAGGGCATGGAGGTGGTAGCCGCCTTCCAGGCAGGAGACGATGCGGCCCTGCGCATGCCGCGCGGCCACATCCACCAGCTGCTCGGTGATCCAGGCGTAGTCCACCTCGGTCAGCCGCAGCAGGCCCAGGGGGTCGAGCTGGTGGGCGTCAAAGCCGGCCGAGATGAAGAGCATCTCGGGCTTGTAGCGCTCCAGCGCCGGTAGCCAGTGCGCGCGAATGGCCTCGCGGATTTCCTGCGAGCCGGTGTGCGCCGGAAACGGCAGGTTCAGCATGTTGCCGCCCCGGGGCGGCACGCCGCTGAAGGGGTACAGCGGGTGTTCGAACAGGCCGACCATCAACACGCTGGGGTCGTCGGCCAGCACGTCCTCGGTGCCGTTGCCGTGGTGCACGTCGAAGTCGATCACCGCCACGCGCTTCAGGCCGTGCCGGCGCAGCGCGGCGCGCACTGCCACCGCCAGGTTCGAGAAGAAGCAAAAGCCCATGGCGCGCGCGCGCATGGCGTGGTGGCCTGGCGGGCGCACGGCGCAAAAGGCGTTGCGCACCTGGCCGCTGATGACCTGCTCGGTGGCCTGCAGTGCCGCGCCGGCGGCGTGCAGCGCGGCGGTGAGCGTGTGCGGGTTGGCCGCGGTGTCGGGGTCCAGCTGCACCACCTGGGTCACGGCCGCCAGGCGTTCGCGCAGCTCGGCAAGGTAGTCCGGGTCGTGCGCCAGGGCCAGCTCGTCCCAGCTGGCGGCCCGGGCCTGCTGCAGGGCCAGGTGTTCGATCAGGCCGGTGGCTTCGAGCGCCTCGGCAATGGCCTCCAGGCGCTCAGGGCATTCCGGGTGCCCTGAACCCATCTGGTGCAGAAGGAAGGACGGATGGGTGAAGAACGCGGTGCTCAAGACTTTGCTAAGGTGCGGGCGATGCACTCACCCTCATTGGATACGGCCCTGCTGCAGCAGGTGCAAAACCAGATTAGCACGGTGATCAAGGGCAAGCCGACCCAGGTGGCCGACTGCTTGGCCTGCCTGGTGGCGGGTGGGCACCTCTTGATCGAAGACCTACCCGGCGTGGGCAAGACCACGCTGGCGCAGGCGCTGTCGCTGACCCTGGGCCTGCGCTTTGCGCGCGTGCAGTTCACCGCCGACCTGCTGCCCTCGGACCTGCTGGGCGTGAACGTATTCGACCGCAGTGCCGGCCAGTTCAGTTTCAAGCCCGGCCCAGTGTTCGCCCAGGTGCTGCTGGCCGATGAAATCAACCGCGCCGGCCCCAAGACCCAGAGCGCGCTGCTGGAGGCGATGGAGGAGCGCCAGGTCACCATCGAAGGCCAGAGCCACGCCCTGCCCTCGCCCTTCTTCGTCATCGCCACGCAAAACCCGAGCGAGCAGCTGGGCACCTACCCACTGCCCGAGTCGCAGCTGGATCGCTTCCTGATGACCATCCGCCTGGGCTACCCGGACCGCACGGCCGAACGCGAGCTGCTGAGCGGGCGCGACAGCCGCGAGCAGCTGGCCGAGCTGCAGGCCGTGATGAGCCCCACCCAGCTGCAGGCCGCCCAGGCACTGGCGCGGGGGCTGCATGTCAGCCCGGCGCTGCTGGACTACCTGCAATCCTTGCTGGACGCGACGCGCAGTGGACAGTGGTTCGTGGAGGGGCTCTCGCCCCGCGCCGGCCTGGCCTGGCTGCGCGCCGCGCGTGCCAAGGCCCTGCTGGCCGGGCGCGCGCATGTGTCTCCCGAGGATCTGCAGTCGGTGGCCGTGCAGGTGCTGGCGCACCGGCTGAAGGCGCGCGCCGGCTCGGGCCGCGGCAGCGTGGAGCAGGTGCGCGCCCTGGTCGAGGCGGTGCCGCTGCCGTGAACTGGATCCAGCAGCGCTGGCGAGAACGGTGGAAGCGGTGGTGGAGCGCCCGCCACCCGCCCCGCGACGACCAGTTGCTGACCCAGCGCAATCTCTACATCGTGCCCACCCGGGTCGGCGCGGCCTTCCTGCTGACGCAGGCCGTGCTGCTGGTGGCCTCGATCAATGACCAGCTCAGCCTCGGGTACGCGCTGACCTTCCTGCTCTGTGGCGCCGGGCTGGCCTCGATGCACACCACGCACGCCAACCTGCGCGGCCTGCGCCTGGCCCTGCAGCCGCCCGAGCCCGGCCATGCCGACCAGGACCTGCCGCTGGCGGTGCGCCTGCACAACCCGGACCGAGCGCGCTTTGGCGTGGGCTTGCGCCTGGCCGAGGCCGAGAACGCCACGCTGGCCTGGGTGGATGTGCCGGCCGAAGGGCACGCCGAGCTGCGCCTGGCCTGGCGTGCGCCGGCCCGCGGCTTGCACGAGCTGCCGCTGCTGCGCATCGAAACCCGCTTCCCGCTTGGCCTTTTCGTGGCCTGGAGCTACTGGCGCCCGGCCAGCAAGCAATGGGTCTACCCGGCCGCGGAAACTCCCTGCCCGCCCCTGCCGACCGGCAGCGCCATCGAAGGCCCGCCGCAGGCCGGCAGCGGCCAGGGTGATGAAGACTTCCACCAGCTGCGCGGCTGGCGCGATGGCGACCGCTTGCGCGATGTGCTGTGGAAGCGCGAGGCCCAGGCCAGCGACCCGAATGCCCCGCTCTGGGTGGTGGAACGCGGCGCCGCACTGCGCGGCAGCCAGCGCTGGCTGGAAGCTGCGCAGACCCAGGGGCTGGAGACCGAGAAGCGCTGGCAGCGCCTGACAGCCTGGGTGCTGGCAGCCGACTCCCACGGCCAGGACTGGGGCCTGCGCCTGCCCGGCTACGAACTGCCACCCGGTCAGGGCGCCGAGCAACGACGTCAGGCGCTGGAACGCCTGGCCTTGGTTTGATATGCAGCGCCTGAGCCGCGACGCCCGCGACACGCTCTTCCTCGTCGGCGTGGTGGCCATGACCGTGGCGCCGCACCTGCTGCGCATCCCGCTCTGGGCCGGCGCCAGCCTGTTGCTGCTGCTGGGCTGGCGCGTTTGGCTGGCCTGGGGCGCGCGGCCGCTGCCGAACCGCTGGCTGCTGATGCTGATCCTGGCGAGCGCCTGTGCGGCGGCCAAGATCAGCCATGGCGTGCTGGTTGGCCGGGATGCGGGCCTCACCCTGGTGACCCTGCTGATGGCCTTGAAGCTGCTGGAGATGCACAAGCGGCGCGACGCCTTCGTGGTCTTCTTCCTCGGCTTCTTTTTGGTGCTGACGCAGTTCCTGCACTCGCAGGCGCTGTGGGTGGCGCTATGGACGGTGGCCACGGTCTGGGGCCTGCTGACCAGCCTGGTGCTGGCACAGATGCCGCTGGGCCAGCCGCATCTGAAGATCGCCGCGCGCGAGGCCGCCCGCACCACGCTGTACGGCCTGCCGGTGATGGTGCTGCTGTTCCTGCTGTTCCCGCGCATGGCACCGTTGTGGGGCGTGCCCGGCGCCTCGGCAGGTACCGGACTGTCTGACCAGATGGAGTTCGGCCAAGTCGCCACCCTGGCCAGCGATGAAGCCGTGAACCTGCGCCTACGCACCCTGGACAACCAGCGCCTGCCGCCGCTGCAGCAGGTTTACTTCCGCGGCCCAGTTCTGACTGACTTCGACGGACTGACCTGGCGCGCCCTCCCTCCCAGCGCCGTGCCCCTGCCCCCCGAGGCCTGGCAGCCAGGCCCCGAGCCCGCGCTGCGCTACGAAATGCTGGTGGAGCCCCAGCGGGTGGCTCTGCTGCCGGTGCTGGAGCACGGCCCCGGCCAGCCTGGCGAACGCTGGCAGCTCCCCAACGCGCCGAACCTGAGCCTGCGCCGCAGCGCGGAGCTAAGCTGGATCGCCAACCGCCCCATCACCGAACGCCTGCGCCTGGAGCACCAGGCCTACGCGCGCGGCAGCCGACTCGGCCCCTTTGAGGAGCACGCCAGCCTGCGCCCGGCGCGCCGCCTGCCGCCCGGGCTGAACCCGCGCATGACGGCGTGGGCGCGCGAACAGGCACAGGGCCGCAGCCCGGACAAGCTGGTAGCGGTGCTATTCGCGCACATTCGCCACGAACCCTTCCGCTACACCCTGACCCCTGGCGTATACGGCGAACTCAGCCCGCACCTGATCGACGAATTCTGGTTCGACCGCCGCGCCGGCTTCTGCGAACACTACGCAGCCGCCACCGTGGTGGCCCTGCGTGCGGCCGGGGTGCCGGCGCGCATCGTGACGGGTTACCAGGGCGTGGACCCGCAACTGCAGGACGGTTGGGCCGTAGTGCGCAACAGCCACGCCCATGCCTGGATCGAGTACTGGCAGCCCCTGGTGGGCTGGCAACGCGCGGACCCCACAGCTGCTGTGGCCCCCGAGCGAGTGGAACGCGGCATTCGACTTAGCCCGCCGCCAGGTGCCCTGCAGGGTGCGCTGGACGCCATCGACCCCACCCTGTGGGCGCGCATGCGTCGCATCGGCGAGGCGCTGGACCTGCAGTGGCAGCAGTGGGTGCTGGGCTATGCACGCGACCAGCAGTTCGACCTGCTGCGCCGCCTCGGCTTCGAGGAGGCCGACTGGACGGCGCTGGGCCACGCGGTGGCCATCGCCATCGGCAGCCTGGCACTAGGTGCCCTGGCCTGGATGCGCTGGCGCGCCCACGAGCACAACCCCTGGGTGCGGCTGCACCAGCGCACGCTGCAGGCGCTGCAGCGCGCGGGCCTGACGCAGGCCCAGCCCCATCAGGCCCCACTGCGCTGGGCCGCTCTGGCCGGCCAGCACTGGGGCGCGCGCGCCGCCGCGCTGCAGGCCCAGCTGGCCCAGCTGGAGCAGCGCCGCTACGGCCCGCAGGCCGAGCTCGGCCCCTGGCAGGCGCTGCGCTGGCGCCAGGCCTGGTGGCGGGGCCTGCAGCGCAGCCTGCCCAGAGGCCTGGGCGACACTCCGCCCCCTTCCTCGCCGTCTTCCTGATCGTTTTCGTGTTCCCTGCCCTGCCCCTGGCACCCGCCCTCACCCTTGCCCTTGCCGGCGCCCTGCTGCTCAGCCCCGCTCTGGCGGCGCCCAAGAAAAAAGCCGCCCCCGCCCGGACTCCGACCCCGCTCTCCGTTGCCGCACAGCCCGCCCACGGCATGAAGCCCGGCCGCTACGCCGAGCGCAGCGACGTGCGCGAATGGCTGCAAACGCAAGCGCGCCCAGGTGCCCCGCTGGCCGGCTGGAACGAGGCTGAGCTTCTGGCCTTGCTGGGTCAGGCCCAGTACCAGCCGCGCGCCGCGCAGTTCATCCTGCCCGCGCCCCCCGGCCAGGCCAAGGATTGGGCCGCCTACCGCGACCGCTTCGTGGAACCGCGTCGCCTGCAGGCCGGCTTGCAGTTCTGGGAGCAGAACGCCGAGTCGCTGGCACGCGCCGAGAAGGACTACGGCGTGCCCGCCGAGATCGTCATGGGCATCCTGGGCGTGGAGACCTTTTACGGCCAGATCATGGGCAACTTCCGCGTGCTCGACGCCCTGGCCACCCTGGCCTTCGACTTCCCCGGCGGCCGCAGCGACCGCACGCCCTTCTTCCGCGAGCAGCTGGTCGAGTTCCTGCTGCTGGCCCGCCAGGAGGCGCGCGAGCCCTTCAGCTTCAAGGGCAGCTTTGCCGGCGCCATGGGGTACGGTCAGTTCATGCCCAGCAGCTGGCGCAGCTATGCGGTGGACTTTGATGGCGACGGCCACATCGACCTGGTGGGCAACCCGGCCGACGCGATCGGCTCGGTGGCGCATTTCCTGGCCCGCCATGGCTGGCAGGCCGGCCTGGCCACGCATGTCTACACCGAGCCACCGGCCGACGCCACCGAGCGCGCGCGCCTGCTGGCACCGGACATCGACCCCACCTGGGGCGCCGCCACGCTGGAAGCCGCCGGCCTGACGCCGCCACAAGCCCTGCCCCACCCCGGCCCCTGGGCCCTGGTGCAGCTGGAGAACGGCGGCGTGGCGCCTCCCACCTATGTGCTGGGCAGCCGCAACTTCTATGTGCTGACGCGCTACAACCGCTCGGCCTATTACGCGCTGGCGGTCATCACCCTGGGCGAGCGCCTGGGGCAGCTGCGCAAGGCCGGTCAAACCCCCTGAGATGACGACTGCCCTGGCGCAGAGCGATCACTACCTCTGCGCCTCGGCGTTGACGCCCGCCGTGGCTGCGCGGCCTGCTGGAGGTGCAGACCTACCAGGCGCGCATGCGCCTCCGGTGTCGTAGCTCGACTTGCATGCTCGGGCGACGCTGCGCCATAGCAGCGGCCCGCAACTGGCCCAGTTCGCATCCGGCCAACTAGCGCTCGGCCCGCAGGCGAATCAGCGCATGGCCAGCCTGCACCTCATCGCCCTCCATGACCAGCACTTCGGTGACGGTGCCACCCTGCGGGCTGCTGATATCCATGACTCCGCCCTCTGGAACCAGCACACCGGGCAAGGTGACTTTGCGGGTGTACGTGCCCAGATCGATCGGCAGCGCGGTGAGAAAGGGAAAGCTGGGCGGACAGGCCATGCGGATGCTGCCCAGCCATTGAGCCTGCTGGAGGTGCGTCACTTCAGGACGCAACAAGGTGGAAGTCATCCGGCGAAGGCACGCAGACAGCGGCCGGCACTCAACGCAGCGAGCCCTGGGAACCGCGAGCCAAGACTTGACGGCCGAAGAGCTGCTACGGAAGCCCCGCGGCAGTGGACTTGCCATCGACGGCTTGTCTTATGGCGAACAGAACGCTTTGGCACAAGATGCTGCAGAAAGGCAACCGGTGCGCGACTTTGGCAAGCGCTGGTTGCCGCATGCCTTCAGAGCCGGCTCAAACCCCAAGCCGCTACCGCCGCCAGCCCCCAGCTCCCCACCAGGGCCGCCGCCACCCTTCTGGCATACACCCAGCCACCGGCCACCCAGGCCACCACCATGCGCGTCAGGCTGTTGGCGCCGATGGCCAGGAGCACGCCCTGCAGCAGCAAAGGTGCGGGGATTTGGCCGGCAGCGTGCAGGGCGGCAAGGGAGGCCACCGGGGCGTGGGCATCGGCCAGGGCACTGACACCCACACCAGCCAGCAGGCCGCCGGCACCGAAGGCGGCGCGGGCCTGGGTGACGGCCCAGGCCACGCCGGCCAGGAAGACGGCTACCAGCAGGGCCTCGCGTGGACGCAGGGCGCTGCCTTTTTCAGCCACCGCGGGCAGGTGCTGGCCGTTGCGGCCCAGCAGGGCCAGGGTGGCGGCGCTGGCGGCGCCCAGCAGCACTGGCAGGGCCACGGTGGGCAGGGCGGCGGGAGCCAGGGCGGTCACCATCACCAGGGCCTGCAGCCAGGTGGCGACGGTGGACATGGCGCCGCCGCGCGCCAGGGCGGCAGCATGGCCCGCCTCGGCGCGCGCGCGGCTGCCCAGCGAGGCGATGGTGGCGGTGCTGGAGACGAAGCCGGAGAACAGCGCCGAGATCAGCAGGCCGGCATCGGCGCCCATGCGGCGCATCGCCACCTGGCCTGCGGCCTGCAGGGCCATGATGAGCAGCACCAGGGCCGCCAGCGGCCGCGCGCTGATGCCACCCAGCCAGGGCAAGGGGCCGGCGGGGATGAGTGGCAAGGCGATGAGCGTGAGCGCGGCCAGCAGCAGGCCGTCGTGCAGTTCCTGCTCGCTCAGGCCCAGGGTGGCGAAGCGGTGCAGGCGCTCGCGCGCGGCCAGCAGCAGGGCCAGGCCGGCGGCGCAGGCCGCACCCAGCGCGGGTTGGCTGACGGCCAGCACGCCGATCAGGAAGGTGGCGAACAGCGCCAGCTCGGTGGTCATGCCGCGGTCGCGCCCGGGGTTGCGCCAGTAAGCCAGCGCGGCCAGTACGGCGATGAAAAGCGCCCCCACGGCCAGCAGCTCGGGCCGGTGCTGGGCCAGGGCGCCGGTCAGGCCGGCGACGGCGAAGCTGCGCAGGCCGGCGTCGCCGCCGCGCTCTTCCTTGCGGCGCTCGCGGTCCAGGCCAATCAGCAGGCCACCACCCACGGCCACGCCCAGGCCAATCAGGGCCTGCGGCTCAAACATCGATGCGCGCGCCCTGCTCGGGCACGGTGACGCGCCAGTCCAATTCGTCCTGGATGCGCAGGCGCAGCGCGTCGGCCGCGTCGGGTTCGCCGTGCACCACGAAGGTTCGCTCGGGCGGCTGGTGGAACTGGCGCAGCCAGGCCAGCAGGCCGTCGGCATCGGCATGGCCCGAGAAGCCTTCGAGGTGGGTGACCTCGGCCTTCACGGCGACGTACTCCCCGAACATCTTGACGGAGGCCGCCCCCGCCACCAGCTGCGCGCCACGCGTGCCAGCCACCTGGAAGCCGGGAAAGACGACGTGATGGCGCGGATTGGGCAGCATGTTCTTGAGGTGGCCGAGTACACGCCCGCCGGTGGCCATGCCGCTGGCGGAAATGATGACCTTGGGCCAGCGCGAGCGCATCAGCGCCTGCGATTCCTGCGGCGTCTCGATGAGGGTGACGCCGTCGGTCAGGTTGGCGACCTCGCGCGGCGGCACGCGCAGCAGGCGGCCATGGCGCTGGTAGAGCGTGGTGGCGGTGCGGGCCATCGGGCTGTCCAGCACGATGGGCAGGTCCTCCGGCACTTCGCCGGACTGGCGCAGGCGCTGTAGCACCAGCAGCAGGGCCTGGGCGCGGCCCACGGCAAAGCTTGGCAGCAGCACCGAGCCGCCGCGGCGCACCACGGTGCGGATGATTTCGCCCAGCCGGGCCTGCACGTCCTGCAGCGGGTGCAGGCGGTTGCCGTAGGTGCTCTCGATCAGCAGCACGTCCGCTTCCAGCTGGGGCTGCGGGGGCGGCATCAGCAGGTCGTCGCCACGGCCCAGATCGCCCGAGAACACCAGGCTGGCGCCCCCGGCCTGCAGGCGCACGCTGCTGGCGCCCAGCAGGTGGCCGGCGGGCTTGAGCTCCACCTGCACGCCGCCCACCTTGGCGGTGCGCCCCGGCGCCAGGGGCTTGAGCAATTGCAGCGCCTTGCGCGCCTGCTGCACCGTGTAGAGGGGCTTGGCCGGGCGGTGCCGGCTCCAGCCGCCGCGGTTGGCGCGGCGGGCGTCTTCCTCCTGCAGGTGCGCGCTGTCCAGCAGCAGCACCTCGGCCAGTGCGCAGGTGGCGGGGCTGGCGATCACCGGCCCGCGAAAACCCTGCTGCATCAGCACCGGCAACCAGCCGCTGTGGTCCAAATGGGCGTGGCTGAGCACCACGGCGTCGATCGAATCCGCCGGCAGCGGCAGCGGCGCCCAATTGCGCTCGCGGTAGGTCTTGAAGCCCTGGAACAGGCCGCAGTCGAGCAGGATGCGCCGGCCGGCCAGGTCGACCGCGTGACGGGAACCGGTGACGGTGTCGGCGGCGCCGAGGAAGTGCAGCTGCATGGTGAACCCGGTGGTGAACGGCAGGACGCGATGCTGGCACGGCCCGAGCCCCCTGTGCGGGCCATGGGGCTTGATGCGCATCAAGGCGCGGCGGCGCCGAAGCGGGCCGACGGACGCGGTAGGCTGCCTTCCTGTGCCGAATTCCGCCCCTCCGCCCTGCCCTGGACTGCGCCGCCGTGACGGACTGCTGCGCGCTGCCCTGCTCCTGGGCACAGGCGGCTCGGGCGGCACCGGTGCGGCCTGGGCGGCCGATGCGCCGGTGTCGGTGATCTATCCGGACATCGGCGAGCCCTTTCGTTCGGTGTTCAGCAAGATCGTCGAGGGCATTGACGAACGCCTGGCCGTGCGCAGCGACAAGCTGCTGGTGCCGGTTCAGTCCGACGCCAGCGCCCAAACCGGGCTGGCGGCCGAGCTGCAGCGGCGCCGCCCGCGCGTGGTGGTGGCCCTGGGCCGCGCCGGCCTGCGCGTGGCGCTGGCGCTGGAAGCCGGCGTCGACGTGGTGGGCGGCGGCATCATCAGCCCTGCCGAAGGCGACCAGCGCGCCACCAGCCTGCACAGCCTGACGCCCGACCCGCAACTGCTGCTGCAGCGCCTGCGTGCGCTGCTGCCGGGGGTGCGCCGCGTCACCGTGGTGTACAGCGGCCGCCACAGCGGCTGGCTGATGCGCCCGGCCCAGGACGCCGCGCGCGCCCTCGGGCTGGAACTGCGCGCATTGGAAGTGGACGACCTGAAGCAGGCGCTGCGTGCCTACCAGGACTTCTTTGGCCAGGCGGGCGCGCAGGACGCCCTGTGGCTGCCTCAAGACCCCGCCACCGTGGACGAAGCCACCGTGCTGCCCCTGGTGCTGCAGGAATGCTGGGACCGCAACATCGCCCTCTTTTCCAGCAACCTGGCCCATGTGCGGCGCGGCGCGCTGTTCTCGCTCTTCCCCAACAACCTGGAGCTGGGCCGCAGCCTGGGCCAGACCGCCACCGCCCTGCTGGCCCGCAGCGCCAGCGCGCCGCGCGGCCTGCGCGCGCTGCGCGAGGTGCAGGCCGCGCTGAACACCCGCACCGCCAGCCATCTGGGGCTGGACCTCAACCCGCAGCTGCAACGCGGCTACGACCTGCTGCTGCCTGAACGATGAACCCGCTGCTGCAGCCCCTGGCGCGCCTGCGCCGCACCACCTTCCGCCGCCAGCTGACGGTGGCGGTGGGCGTGGGCGTGGTGCTGATCGCCGCGCTCTCGGCCCTGCTGAGCTCCTGGCAGGGCTCGCTACGCGTGCGTGAGAACCTGCGCCAGCAGGGCCTGAGCCTGGCCGTCGGCCTGGCCCAGCAGAGCCAGCTGGCGCTGTTGACGCAAAGCCCTGACAACGCCGCCGCGCCCATCGAGCGCGCCTTCTACTACCCGGACATGCTGCGTTTCGAGCTGCTGCTGGGCAGCGGCGAGCTGCTCGCCGCGCGCGGCGAGGCGCCGGCCCTGGCGGCCTCGCGCCCGCTCAACCTGCCCGAGAGCGCCTACCTGGAGGCCGAGAGCGACGAAGCCTGGAGCTTCGTGGCCCCGGTGCGTACCCAGGCGGGCGAGGCCAGCCCCTTCGAGGCCGAGGCGGCGCGCTCCGAGCTGCTGGGCCAGGTGCGCATCACGCTCAGCAAGCAGGCGCTCACCCAGTTGACGCGCCATTTGGTGCTGGTGAACTTCGCTGTCGCCCTGGCCTGCGCCCTGCTGCTGCTGTGGGTGCTGCGCCGGCTCACGCTGCGCCTGACCGAACCGCTGGGCGAGCTGGCCGAGGTGATGACCCAGGCCGGCAGCACCGGGCCGGGCCTGCGCGCCCGCCCGCGCGGCCCGCGCGACTTGCAGCGCATGGCCCAGGTGTTCAACCGCATGATGGACACCCTGGAGCAGCGCGAGGCCGAGCTGCAGGCCAAGAACGACGAGCTGGCCCGCCACGCCGCCACGCTGGAGCAGCGGGTGAACGACCGCACGCTCTCGCTGACGCGCGCCAATGCCGAGCTGCAGCAGGCCCTGGACACCCTGCAGGAAGCGCAGAAGCAGCTGGTGGAGAGCGACAAGCTGGCCTCGCTGGGCAGCCTGGTGGCCGGGGTGGCGCACGAGCTCAACACGCCGCTGGGCAATGCGCTGATCGCCGCCACCGCGCTGGAAGCCGAACAGCGCCACCTGCGCACCCGCTTTGAAGCCGGCCAGCTGCGCAAATCCGAGCTGCAGGGCGGGCTGGACCATGGCGTGGAATCGTCCGAGCTCGTGCACCGCAATGTGCAGCGCGCTGCCAACATCATTCGCGGCTTCAAGCAGCTGGCGATCGACCAGACCACCGAGATGCGCCGCAAGTTCAAGGCCGACGAAGTGCTGCGCGAGATCCTGGGCAGCCTGGGGCCGATGTTCAAGGCCACGCCCTACCGCATCGAAACCGAGCTGGACCCCGGCCTGGAGCTGGACAGCTACCCCGGCCCGCTCGGCCAGGTCATCACCAACGTCGCCCAGAACGCGCTGCTGCACGGCTTCGAAGGCCGCCCGAGTGGCGTGTTGCAGGTGCAATGCCACGCCTGGGGCGAGGACCATGTGCAGATCGTCTGCTCCGACGACGGCCATGGCATGGGCGAGGACGTGCGCCTGCGCGTCTTCGAGGCCTTCTTCACCACCAAGTTCGGCCAGGGCGGCTCGGGCCTGGGCATGCAGATCGTGCACACCCTGGTGAACGGCTTGCTGGGCGGGCGGGTCAGCGTGGATAGTGCGCCAGGAGCCGGCACCCGAGTCATCCTGACCCTGCCGCGCGTGGCGCCGCAGCGCAGCGGCAAGGAGGCGTGATGCGTATCTGGATCTGTTGCACCGCCCTGCTGGGCGCGGGCGCTGCGGCGCAGGATGACGAGCTGAGCCTGGCCTATGGCGATAGCGCCACCATCAGCATCGCCACCGGGGCGCCGCAGAGCCTGCGCCAGGCGCCGGCGGTGGCCACTGTCATCACCGCCGAAGACATGCGCGCCATGGGCGCAACCGACCTGGAAGACGTACTGGCCCGGGTGCCGGGCCTGCATGTCTCGCGCCACGCCTCGTTCTACGTGCCGCTGTGGGTGATGCGCGGGCTGTACTCCCAGTACAACCAACAGATCCTGTTGCTGTGGAACGGCCAACCGCTGACCACCAGCAGCCGCGGCGACCGCGGCTCTGCCGGCTGGCGCGGCCTGCCGATCGACAACCTGGCCCGCATCGAGATCCTGCGCGGGCCGGGCTCGGCGCTGTACGGCGCCGAGGCCTACTCCGGCGTGATCAACCTGATTACCAAGGGCGGGCGCCAGCTCAACGGCAGCGAGCTGGGCCTGCGTGGCGGCAGCTTTGGCAGCCGCGAGCTGTGGCTGCAGAGCGGCCGCAGCCAGGGTGACTGGGACTACGCCGTGCACGCCCACCAGCGCCGAACCGATGGCTTTGAGGCCCAGATCGAGCGTGACGCGCAAAGCGCCAACGACGCCGCCTTCGGCAGCCGGGCCAGCCTGGCGCCCGGCACGCTGAACCTGCACAACCGCGCCACCACCCTGGGCCTGGAGCTGGGCTGGCAGCGCTGGCGCTTGCGCACCCAGGCCCTGCAGCGCGACTTTGAAAGCGGCGCCGGCATCGCCCTGGCGCTGGACCCGGAATCGCTGGAGCGCACGCGCCGCCTGAACGCCGAACTGGGCTGGAGCGAGCCCCAGCTGCGCGAGGGCCTGGGCGCCGGCGCCACGCTGGACTTCCAGGCCTATCAGCAACTGTTTCCGCGCCCTTTGCAGATCTTTCCGCCCGGCGCGCGCTTCCCTACCGGCAGCTTCCCCGACGGCATGATCGGCGCGCCTGAAACCTGGGAGCGGCGCTGGCGCCTGCATGGCTTTCTGGCTTGGTCGGCCTGGCGCGGCCATCAGTGGCGCCTGGGCGCCGGCGCCGAAGACCTGGACATGTACCGCACTTCAGAGTGGCGCAACTTCAGCTACGCCGCAAACGGCCTGCCCATCCCGCAGCCCGTCTTCAGCAACAGCGGCACCCCCTTCCTGCTGCCGCACAGCCGCCGCCACCACCACCTCTACCTGCAGGACGAATGGCAACTGGCACCTGACTGGCTGTTAACCGCCGGCCTGCGTCACGACAACTACTCGGACGTGGGTGGCACAACGAACCCGCGCCTGGCGCTGGTCTGGAACGCCCGCCACGACCTCACGCTCAAAGCCCTGCACGGCCGCGCGTACCGTGCTCCGGGCTTTGCCGAGCTCTACTCCATCACCAACCCGGTGGCGCGCGGCAATCCAAACGTCAAACCCGAAACCATCGCCACCAGCGAACTGGCCCTGCACTGGCAGCCGGCACGCGATCTGCAGCTGCTGCTGAACCTGTTCCGCTTCCGCATGCAAGACATCATCCGGCCCACGCCCAACAACACCCCGGGCACCGGCACCACCTTCAACAACACCAGCGGCCAGACCGGCCGCGGCGGCGAAGCCGAGCTACGCTGGCAGGCGCTGCCCGGCCTGCAGCTGCAGGCCAGCTATTCCTGGCAGCGCGGGCGCGATTTGGCCACCGGACAGCGCCCCGGCTACGCCCCCGAGCAGCGGGCCCTGCTGGGGCTGGACTGGGCTGCCGCGCCTGACTGGCGCCTAGGCCTGCAGCTGCTGCAAGTGGGTGAGCGCGCCCGCCCCGCCGGCGACGCCCGCGCGCCGCTGCGCGGCTACCTCAGCGCCGACCTGGCGCTGCGCTGGAGCCCGCAGGCCCAGCCCTGGAACCTGGCCCTGCAGCTTCGCAACCTGGGCAATGCCGATGTGCGCGAACCCAGCCTGGCGCCGGGTCGCATCGTCAACGACCTGCCGCAGGCGCCGCGCAGCGTCTCGCTGGAAGGCAGCTGGAGGTTTTGAATGGCAAGCCGCAGAACCCTTTGCTGTGCATTCGCCGCTTTGTTGGCCGGCACCCCGGCGCTGGCCGCCGATGACGACGAGCTGGCCCTGGCCTATGGCGACGCCGCTACCGTCAGCATCGCCACCGGCAACAAGCAAAGCCTGCGCCGCGCCCCGGCGGTGGCCACAGTGTTCACGGCCGAGGACATCCGCGCCAGCGGCGCCACCGACCTGACCGAGCTGCTGCAGCGCGTGCCCGGCCTGCATGTCTCGCGCACCTACTACATCAACGAACCGCGCTTCCAGCTGCGCGGCGTGCAGAGCGAGTTCAGCCAGCAGGTGCTGATCCTGATCGACGGCGTGCGGCGCCAGAGCATCCTGCTCGGCAGCCCGGAGGAGCTGTGGGTCTCGATGCCGCTGGATCAGGTGGCACGCGTGGAAGTGATCCGCGGCCCCGGCTCGGCGCTGTACGGTGCCGACGCGCTGGCTGGCGTCATCGCCATCACCACCTGGCGCGCCGGCGAGCAGCCCGGCACCCAGCTCGGCTTGCAGGCTGGCGCCTTCGACACCCGCGCCGCCAGCCTGCGTCACAGCGGCCGCAGCGGCGATTGGTCCTGGCTGGCCTGGCTGCGCGCCGGCCGCAGCGACGGCCAGGCCGAGACCCTCCGCGCGGACGCCCAGACCGGGCTGGACGCCGCGTTCGGCACCCAGGCCTCGCGCGCGCCTGGGCCGATGAGCACCCGGCACCGCGACCTCGACCTGCAGCTCCGCCTGGGTTGGCAGGAGTGGCAGGCCCAGGCCAGCCTGAAGCGCCGCCGCGGCATCGGCTCCGGCCCCGGCCTGGCCCAGGCCCTGTCCGACCGCGATTGGGCCGATACCGATTTCGCCGTGCTGGCGCTGGACTGGCAGCACAGTGGCTGGCTGCCCGACTGGGACGCCCAGCTGCATGCCAGCATCACGCACACCCAGATCGATTCGCTCTACCAGCTCTTTCCGCCTGGCGCCTTCGGCGGCCTCTACCCTGAGGGCATGCTGGGCGGCCCGGGGCGCAACAGCCGTGTGCACGATCTGGAGGGCAGCCTGCTCTATGGCGGCTGGGCCCAACACCGCCTGCGTCTGCTGGCGGGCTGGCGCCGCAGCGATCTCTACGCCACGCGTGAAGTGAAGAATTTCAACTTCCAGGTGCTGCCCGGGGTGGGCAGCTTCCCGGTGCCGCTGGGCAGCCTGGTGGATGTCTCGGCCAGCGGCCCTTACGTGACGCCGCAGCAGCGTGACCTGCATTTCCTGGCCCTGCAGGACGAATGGCAGCTGGCGCAGGACTGGACCCTGACCGCCGGCCTGCGCCACGACCGCTATTCGGACTTCGGCCACACCACCAACCCGCGCCTGGCCCTGGTGTGGGATGCCCGCCATGACCTCACGCTCAAGGCCCTGCACGGCCGCGCCTTCCGTGCGCCCAGCTTTGCCGAGCTGCACAACATCAACAACCCGGTGAACCTGGGCAACCCCGACGCCCGGCCCGAGCACATGGCCACCACCGAGCTGACGGCCGACTGGCAGGCCCACCGCAGTCTGCAACTGCGCCTGAACCTGTTCCGCTACCGCATGCACGACATCCTGCGCCTGGTGCCGCATGCCGACCCGAGCTCCGGCGCCACCACGCAGAACCTCGGCACCCAGGACGGCCATGGCTTCGAGGCCGAGGCACGCTGGCAGCCCGGCCCGGCCTGGCGGGTGGACGCGAGCTGGTCGCAGCAGATCAGCCGCGACCGCCTGACCGGCCTGCGCTCGGCCGATGCCCCGCGCCGCATGGCCAAGCTGGCCCTGGAGGCACGGCTGAACGGCGACTGGGCCGCCAGCCTGCAGGCCCGCCACATCGCCGGCCGCGCCCGCGCCGCCGGCGATGCCCGCCCCGCCCTGGCCGACTACACGCTGGCCGACCTGGGCCTGCACTGGCGCCGCAGCGCGCTGCAGGGCTGGCAGGCCAGCCTGCTGCTCAACAACCTGGCCGACGCCGACGCACGCGAGCCCAGCCCGGCCCCGGGCAGCATCCCCTACGACCTGCCGCTGCCGCGCCGCTACGCGCTGCTGGAGCTGGGTTACCGGTTCTAGGCGGCGGGCTCAGCTTGGGGTTTGCGCCTCTGCTACCCCCCGCCCAAGCTGAAACCGCTCGGCGTCGGCCCGCAGCGCCCGCAAATGCGCCTGCAGGGCCGCCGGGCTCAGCGCCTGCTCGCCCCAGAACAGCGCCTCGCGCAGCGCCTTAGGGTGCGCCTGCGCCGTGGCCAGCAGCCAGTCGGCGCGCGCCAAGGTGGTGGGGGTGCAGCTCTGGCCGCGCAGGTCGTCGTCCAGATCCAGGCGGTGCGAGCGCCAGGCCTCGGCCAGGTAGAGCGCCTCGGCATCGCCCCGCAGGGCCTCGCGCCAACGCGTGCAGATCGCATCCAGCCAATCCAGCACCGCCGCGCTGGCGCCGCGCGCCGCCACCGCGGCACGCATGCGCGCGTAGGCCGGCAGGGCGGCCTGCTTGGCGCGCCGGAAGGCGGCCAGCGCGGCGGCCTGGCCTTGCGTGCGCTCCAGCTGCAGCAGCAGGGCGCTGTAGCAGCGCGTCTCGAAGCGCTCGGCGGGGTGGAACAGCGGCTGGTCGTCGCCGCGGCCGGCGCTGTTGAACTGGCGCAGCGGGTCGAAGCGGTAGCAGTAGCCGAAGTCGAACAGGCGCAGCTGCTGGCCGTCGTCAAGCAGGTTGCCGGCGCACAGATCCCACTCGAACAGGCCTTCGAGCCAGAGGGCGCAGGCGGCCTCGAACAGCTGGCCCAGCGTGCGCTCGCCCCACTCGCACACCGCGCCGCCCTCGATCCAGGGCGAGACGATCAGGCCGGCGCGGTAGTCGGCATAGGCGGTGTCCACCAGCGCGCCCCAGCGCCCGGGGTCACGGCGCTTCAGCGCCTCGATGTCGGCGCGGCGCTGCACCTCGTTCAGGAAGCTGGTCTGGCCATCGACGTTGCGCACCCGTGCTTGCGGCCGCGCGCGCTTGACGCACCAGAGCCGGCCGTCGGCCTCGACGCATTCGATCGTGGCGCTCAAGCCGGAGTCGATGTGCTGCCGCACCTGCAGGCCCTGGCCGGTGCGTAGCGCCGGCAGCGGCCAGGGCAGCGCGGCGGGGTCGCCCACGCGCAGTTCGGCGCCGCTGGCGGCAAAGGCCAGCTGGGCGGCCTGGCGTTGTTCGTCAAGAAGGGTCACGGCAGCAGTCGGAGAGTCGGGCACGGGAGAATTCTGAAAACTTCGGCCCGTGCGCGCGTCCACCCCCAGGGTTGAATCGCGCCCAGCACTTTCCACCCCACTCCATCTTGCCCACCCTGGACACCCCCGCTTGGGCCCGCCTGTGGCAACCCGGCCGCGCCGCCTTGGGCGAGGCGCTGCGCGCGGGCGCGCCGCTCGGGCTGGCGCCGCCCGAACGACAGGCCCTGCAGCGCCTGTGGCTGCTGGAAGCCGAACGCCTGCCGCACGAGGCCGAGCGCCTGGGTCGCAGCGCCCCGCTGGCCGATGCCGCGCTGCAGCACCTGGTGGAGGCGCGCTGCGCCCAGATGTACGACGTGCCGGCCGACGCCCTGCGCCATGCCCAGCAGGCCTTCGACACCCTGCAGGCGCGCGACCCCCAGCACCCGCTGTGCCTGCACGCGCGCTTTGCGCTCGGCTTCGCCTGACTCGAAAGCGGCCACCCCGCACGCGCCCTGCCCCTGGTGCAGCAGCTGCTGCGCGAGACCGATCGCGACCACCTGCCCCTGCTGCAACTCGACGCCCTGCACCTGCTGGCGCGCTGCGCCGACGAGCTGGGTCAGCCCGAACCCCGCGCCGCGGCCCTTGCGCACGCCCAGGCCCTGGTGGCGCAATGCCCCGAAGCCACCGACTTGCCCGCCTGGGACTCCCTGCAGCGCCTGGCCTGGCGCCTGGCGTTGAGCCAGGGCCCGCAGCCCGCCCCGCCCAGCCAGGGCTTTGCCAGCCAGGCCCTGGCGGCCCTGCGGACCCTGGTGGATGGCCCCCGCGAAGGCCTGAGCGCCGAGCTACTGGCCCTGCGCCAGACCGCCCTGCTGCGCTACCTGCCGCGCAAGTGGCGGCTGGAGCTGGCCTGGCTGGAGAGCAGCCAGGGCCGGGGTTTGCCGCCCTGCGAGCCCGCCGAGCCCGCCGACGACCTCTACGGCCTGCAGAGCCAGGTGCTGGCCGCCGGCCACCGCCTGCTGCAGGGCCCGGCCCTGCCGGAGCTGCAGGCGCTGCGCAACACCCTGGCCGCACGCCAGCTGCAAAGGCTGGAACAACGCCTGGCCCTGGTGCAGGCCCTGGCCAGGGGCGATGCCGCGGCTCTGCAAGCCTGGCTGCAGCACCCGGCCGCCGAGGTGCTGGACCTGTTCTGGCTGGCCGGCCCGGCCCTGCCCTTGCTGCACAGCTTGCAGCGCCAACCCGCCACCCCGCCCGCCCTGCTGGCCGGCCTGCAGCCCCTCATCGAGCGCCTGCTCGGCCCGCAAGCACCGATCGCCACCCGGGCGCCGCCAGCGGACCTGACGGCGCGCGAATGGCAGGTGCTGCAATTCATCGGCCAGCAGCTCAGCAACGAGCAGATCGCCCACCAGCTGCATCTGTCCCTGGCCACGGTCAAAACCCACATCAACCGCCTGTACGCCAAGCTGGCCCTGGGCAGCCGCGCCCAGGCCGTGCAGCGCGCCCGCCAGCTGCAGAGTTCCTGACAGCCCCACAGCGAGGCCCCCCCACCCTTGCAGCGGGCGCCCTGGCGCTGGCTTCCCCGCGGAGCGCGCTGGGCGGGAATCAGTCGGGTTCGTCGTCCAGCGCACCAGCCGGTGCCGCCGTCAGCCAGTAGCGGCGCCGCTGCAGCCGCCAGCAGCCCTGCGGGCCGGGCGGCTGGCTGCTGAGCCACTGCCAGGCGCCGCACTCCGCGCTGGTCAGCAGCGGCACCCCGGCCACGGCCAGGCGCTCGCGCACCGGCGCGGCCGGGTGGCCGTGGCGGTTCATGAAGCCAGCCTGGGCAAAGGCCAGTTGCGGCTGCACGGCGGCCAGGAACTCCGCGCTGCTGCTGCTTTTGCTGCCATGGTGGGGCAGCAGCAGCACGGTGGCGCGCAACGGCGCCGCGCGCTGCAGCAGCTCGCGCTCCTGGGCGGCCTCGATGTCTGCCGTCAGCAGCAGGGCCTGGCCGGCGGCGTCCTGCACGCGCAGCACGCAGGAACGCGCGTTGTCGCGCGCCGCGGCCTCGCCTGGCCCGCCGGGGTGCAGCCACTCGAAGCGCACGCCCTCCCACTCCCAGGCCAGACCCGCACGGCAGGGCTGCACCGGCTGCAGCACATGCCGCGGCGGCAGCGAGCCCCAGCGCGCGGCCACCGGCAGGCCGGCCAACACGCTCGCACCGCCGCCGCTGTGGTCGGCGTCGTCGTGGCTGATGACGAGCGCGTCCAGGTGGTTCACGCCGGCGGCGCGCAGCAGGGGCAGCACCACCCGCGCACCGGCATCGCTGTCGCCACCCCAGCGTGGACCGGCGTCGAACAGCAGTGCGTGGCCGGCGGTCTGCACCCAGGCGGCGCTGCCCTGGCCGACGTCGATGACCGTGAGCGCGAAGCGGCCGGGCGCGGGCCGCGCCGGCGTCCACAAGAGCAGCGACAGCAGCAGCGCCAGCCCCAGGGCGCGAACAGCGCGCGGCAGGCGCAGCAGGGCCAGCGCCACGCCCAGCAGGGCCAGGGCCTCGATGAACCAGGGCGCCTGCGCCGCCCACCACACCGCACCCGGCAAGCGCTGGGCCAATTCCAGCCCGGCGAACAGGGCCTGCACGCCCCAGGTACCCAGCTGCCACAGCGGGGCCAGCAGCAGCCCCCCCAGGGCCAGCGGCACCAGCACGGAAGTCACCAGGGGCACGGCCACCAGATTGGTGAGCAGGCCGACCAGCGAGACCTGCCCGAAGAAGATCAGCGTGAGCGGCGCCAGGCCGGCGCTGGCCAGCAACTGCACGCGCAGGCCCTGCCAGGCCAGCTGTGGCAGGCGCCGCCAGCCCGCGGTGGCTTCGTCCTCGGCGGGGGCCGCCTGCATCAGCAGGGCCACGGCGGCAAAGCTGAGCCAGAAACCCGGCGTCACCAGCGCCCAGGGGTCGGCCAGGCCCACCACCGCGCCGGCCAGGCTCAGCGCCAGCGCCCAGGGCCAGATGCGCGCGCTGCTTTGCAGCAGCACCAGCACGGCCAGCAGGCCCACGGTGCGCTGCGCCGGCACGCCCCAGCCCGCCAGCAGCGCATAGCCCAGCGCCGCCGCCAGGCCCAGCCAGCGCGCCGCGGCCGGCGCCGGCCAGCGCGTGCACAGCCAGGCGCTGCGCCGCCACAGCGCGTGCACCCCGGCGGCCGCCAGCCAGGCGAACCAAGTGATATGCAACCCCGATACGGCAAAGAGGTGAACGACGCCGGTGTCGCGCAGCAGGGCCCAGTCGCCAGCGGCAATGCCGCCTTGGTCGCCAATGGCCAAGCCAGCCAGCACGGCACGGGCGCGCGGCTCGCTCACACGCGCCTGGATGGCGGCGCGGATGCGCTCGCGGGCGGCGGCCAGGTTCCAGGCACTCGCCGCCGCCAGGCGTTCGCCGGCCCGCACCGAGCCCTGCGCGCGCACACCGCGCTCCAGCAGCCACAGCTCGGTGTCCGGCAGGCCGGGGTTCTGCAGGGCGTGCACCGGCTTGAGGCGCAGCTGCAGACGCCAGCGCTCACCCGCCCGCGGCGCCTGCTCGCGCCCCGCACCAGGGAACCAGCTCACCGAGACCTGCTCGGGCACGCCACCGGGCCGCTCCAGCAGCCGCAGCGGCAGGCGCCAGCCGCCCACGCCGCCGTAGCCGGCCAGGGCCTGCGGCAGTCCATCCACCTCCGCCTCCACCCAGACCGGCTGGCCAATGTGCGCGGGGGCCAACACATCTGCGAGGCGCCAGCTGGCGCGCTGCTGCGCCCACGAGAGCCCCAGCAGCACACCCAGCATCAGCAGCATGGGCGTGCGGCCAGGGCGGCTCCACCCCACCCAAACGCCCAGGCCCAGCGCTGCGGCCAGCAAGCCGGCATGCTCAGCCGGCAGCAACAGGCGCGGCAGGAACTGCAGACCCGCCAGCCCACCCAGCAGGCCCAGCAGCAGGGCCAGCGCGGCACCGGGCTGCCAGGCCGGGGCTTTCAAGGCTGACGCAGGGCGGCCACCTGCTGGCGGTGCCGCTCACCCCAGTCGCGCAGCGCCAGCAGGGGTTCGCGCAGGCTGCGGCCGAACTCGGTGAGCGAGTACTCGACCCGCGGGGGCACCTCCGGGTAGGCCTCGCGATGCAGCACGCCGTCGGCCTCCAGCTCGCGCAGCTGCTGCGTCAGCACACGCTGGCTGACGCCCGGCAGGTAGCGCTGGATCTCGCTGAAGCGGCGCGTGCCGCCGAGCAGGTAGAACAGGATCACCGCCTTCCAGCGCCCGCCCATGACCTCCAGCGCGGTGGAGACCGCGCAGGACTTCCAGGCTAGGTCGGTGGGCGGGGCGGCAGCGAGCTTGGGCATGGTGACTTACAGGGAACCTAGGCACAAAAAACTGCGTACTTCACAGCCGGGACGGCGCATGGGAGGCTCGCGCCCCTCGTCACTTCCATCGCTTCCGACGCCATGAAACGCCGCCAGATGCTAGCCGCCAGCCCCCTGCTGGCAAGCAGCGCGTACGCCGCTGCCGACCCGGCCCATGCCCCACTCGTCGCCACCGCGCTCGACTACATCGAGGGCTGGTACTCCGGCGACGCCGCCCGCATGGAGCGCGCGCTGCATCCCGACCTGGCCAAGCGCGTGCTCAAGCGCCTGCCCGATGGGCGCCGCCGCGTCGAGCACATCGGCGCGCTCGGCCTGGTGCAGGCCACGCGCAGCCGCGCCGGCCAGCAGCCCGAGACTGCGCGCCGCGAGGTCAAGGTGCTGGATGTCTTCCGCGGCGCGGCCAGCCTGCGCGTGGATGCCGAGCAGTGGATCGACTACCTGCAGCTGAGCGAAACCGAGCCGGGGCGCTGGCAGATCGTCAACGTGCTCTGGGAGCCGCGCGCATGAAGGCCATGCGCTACACCCGACCCGGCCCGGCGCGCGAGGTGCTGGAGCCCTGCGAGCTGCCGTTGCCCGAAGCCCTGGTGCACCCCTTGCCGGAGGCCGTTGCTCTCGAAGTCGGCGCCTGCCTGGGCATCCCGGCGCTGACGGCCTGGGAGGCCGTGCACGGCGGCCCCACGCCCCTGGCCGGCACACCGTGCGGGTGCAGGGCGGAGCGGGCGCGGTGGGCCAGGCCGCGATCCAGCTGGCGAGCGGTGCACTGCGCCATCTGCCGCCGCAACGCTTCGCGCTGGCCGAGATTGCCGCCGCCCACGAGGCCGTGGAACAAGGCCTGGGCCGCGGCCCGGTGGTGCTGAGCCTGCCGGATTGAGGGCGGCCGGCCAGTACGATGCCGCCCGCTCCCTTTCCCGTTCGAGGTTTCACCATGCCCACCCAAGCCATCGCCGACCGCCTTGCCGAACTCGGCATCACCCTGCCCCCGGTCGCCATCCCCGCCGCCGCCTACGTGCCCTTCGTGCGCAGCGGCAACATGGTCTTCCTCTCCGGGCACATCGCCAAGAAGGACGGCAAGGCCTGGGTCGGTCAGCTGGGCAAGGACATGGACACCGCCACCGGCCAGCAGGCTGCGCGGGCGGTGGCCATCGACCTGATGGGCACGCTGCAGGCCGCCTGCGGCGGCAACCTCGGCCGTGTGAAGCGCATCGTCAAGCTGATGAGCCTGGTCAATTCCACGCCCGACTACACCGAGCACCACCTGGTGACCAACGGCTGCTCGGAGCTCATCGGCCAGATCTTCGGTCCCGAGATTGGCGCCCACGCCCGCGCCGCCTATGGCGTGGCGCAGCTGCCCATGGGCGCCTGCGTCGAGATCGACATGATTGCGGAGCTGGCCTGATGGCCGCTGTGCGCTGGCTGAACCACCACCCGCGCCTGCTCGTCCTGCTCGGCCTGGCCTGCCTGGCCGCGGTGGGCGGCGCGCTGGTGGCGCAGCATGTCTACGGCGTCAAGCCCTGCCCCTGGTGCATCCTGCAGCGCGCCCTCTTCATCGTCATCTCGGCCGTCTGCCTGCTGGGCGGCGGCCTGGCCCTGCTGCTGCGCAGCCCGGCGCGCGAAGTGGCGGTGCGGGTGGTGGCGGTGCCGCTGGTGCTGCTGTCCGTCTCCGGTCTGGTGGCGGCCACCTACCAGCATGAAGTGGCGGCGCAATCCGAGAGCTGCGCCATGGGCGCGGCGGATCGCATCATCCAGTTCTTCGACCTGGAAGAGCGCTTCCCGGCGGTGTTCATGATCACCGCCAACTGCAACGAAGCCGGTGCCTACCGCCTGCTCGGCCTGCCCTACGAGATCTGGAGCGGCTTGCTGTTTGCGCTTTGCCTGGCAATCGGCCTGTCCTGGCTGCTCAGGCGGCCGCAGCCTTGAGGCCCTCCTGCGCTCTGCGACTGTGCGCCGCGCTGCTGGCGCTGCCGCTGAGCGCGAACGCGGCCTACGACCTCGACCAACTGGGCGTGCCACGCTTCATCCACACCCACTACATCGACCTCTCCAGAATCGTGCAGCTGTCCAAGTTCCGTTCCAGTGCGGGGCATGACTACTCGGACGACGTAGAGCGCTGCCGCTCGATGAAGCATTACTTCATCGGCCCCGACGCGAGCACCGCCGTGCTGGCGCCCGTCAGCGGCACGATTACCGCGGTCCAGCCGGAGTTCGCCGGCAGCCAGCTGCAGATCCGTCCGGACGCGCAGCCCGACTTCACCGTCATCCTGTTCCACGTCGCGCTGAACGGCCCCTATGCAGCGGGCCAGCGCGTGGTGGAAGGCCAGGCCCTGGGCCAGCATGCCGGCCGCATGACCTGGTCGGACGTGGCCATTCGCGTCAACACGCCGGGCGCCATGCGCCATGTGTCCTACATCGAAGCGCTGAGCGACACCGCCTTCGCCGCCTTGCAGGCGCGCGGTGTGGGCAGCCGCGCCGAGCTGGTCATTTCCCGCGCCGAGCGCGATGCCGCACCTTTTCAGTGCAACGGCCAGAGCTTCATCAATCTGCCCGTACCGGCGGACACCGAGTTCTATACCCTGGTGGGCACCGGCGCACCGCAGCCCGGCAGTTGGTCGCAAGGCCCGCTGCAGGCGCGGCAGTTGCAGCTTTCCGCCACGCTGCCGCCGGCCGTGGTGGGCCTGACGGGTGGCTTCTTTGTCGCCGCCCTGCTGCCCCCGGCAATGGGCAGCGACATCTGGGCCTGGTCGGGCGGGCAATGGAGCCTGTTCAGCGGCTGCGCCGCCATGCCGGCCGCCTACCTGGGGCCGCTGTCCCCCACCATGAGCGCCCCGGTCGTGCCGGTGGACACCGACCTGAGCGCCTATGCCGGCACCCAGCTGCTGGTCGGCTACGGCATCGGCAGCACCGCCCGGCTCGCCTGCGAGGCCATGCTCAAGGGTGCCAGCTACGCCCCCGCGCTGACTTTGAACTAGGGCCCCATCCCAGCTCCCGGGGTCAGCCCGAAACGCTGCGCAGACTCCGGCACGCTGATGAACTGCCGCAGGCCCGCCTTGCCGGCCTGCGGGTCGTCCAGCATCAGGCTGCCGCAATGCGGGGAGCGAAACACCCGGGCCAACCCCTGGCTGAAGCAGGCGGGCGGCTCCGGAGCTTTGCCGAGCCAGCAGGCCAGACAGTGCTCGCACAGTGGCGGGATCGCCTGGACCGGCAGCTCCCAGGCGAAGTGTTGGAAGCGCCCGCCCAGGCCCAGGTCCAGCAACCGAGTCCGGATCAGATCGAGCGCGATCGGGTACACAAACACCCGATCGGCGTTGAACAGGGCCAGGTGCTGCGCGGCCAAGGCTCGGATCTGCATGCGGGCCGGCTCGTCCCAGGCGGCCGGCAGCAGGGCTTTCAGCCATTGCCGCTCGGTCACCGGACGGCCGCCATGGCCCAGAAATCGGATCCGTACCTTGACGCCTGGTGCCTGCGGAGCCATCGATTTCACCTGCAGCAGGGCTGCGGTTCAGCGCGCCTGCGGCCGAATGCAGCGCGCATCGGCCCCATGTCCGGCAGTTTGATGCCAACAGCGATACCCACAGCGAAGCACTCGGCCACATTCGCTTCCGTTCACAGCCCCGGCAAATCCCCTGCCAAGTAGCGCGCCCCCGCCCCCTTCGCCGCCGCCTGGTCGTCCGGGTTATAGAGCTTGCAGGCCTTGAGTGACAGGCAGCCGCAGCCGATGCAGCCGGTCAGCTTGTCGTGCAGGCGCTGCAGCTCGGCCATGCGCGCCTCGATGAGCGGCAGCCATTGGCGCGAAAGCTTTTCCCAGTCGGCCTTGGTGGGCGTGCGTTCATCGGGCAGGCTGGCCAGGGCGGCTCGGATCTCAGGCAGCGTCAGCCCCATCAGTTGCGCGGCACGGATGAAGGCCAGGCGCCGTAGCACATGGCGCGGGTACTGGCGCCGCCCGCCGGCACTGCGCCCGCCGGCAATCAGGCCTTGCTGTTCGTAGTAGCGCAGGGCACTGGCCGCCAGGCCGGCACGCTGCGCCATTTCCCCAATCGCCAGCCAGCTGGCGCCCTCACCGTCTTGCATGTCGCGCTCCTTGTGGGGCTGCGCTGGCATTTTGCACTTGACTTGAAGCTCACTTGAGCTTGCAGAGTGCGTGACCTCACCCTCCACCTGCAAGCACCATGTCGCTCAACGCCCAGCACCCCCTGCATGCCCTGCTCAGCGCCGGCCGCGCCGCCTGGCATCCGCTCTACCAGGGTCGCCTGGTCTCGCACCTGCCGATGGCCCAGCATGCGCTGTGGGCCTTGGGGGCTTCGAGCGAACGCCTGCAGGCCTTCAGCGAAGCCCAGGTTCGTGAACTCGAACCCCTGGTGCTGCCCTGGCCCGCGCCGGCCCTGCTGCCCGATTGGCGCGCGCTGCGCGGCCGCGCCGAGGCCCTGCCCCTGCTGGTGGCGCATTTCGATGCCGAACTGGACCGGCAGCCCGCCGAGACCCTGCTGCAGGCCACGCTGCCCGAACTGCTGGACGGCGGCGCCTCGATGGCCTTTCATCTGCTGATCCGCACCGCGCACGCCTGGCAGAGCGGCCACAGCGGCGAGCTCGCACTCGCCCTGGGCCTGTGGGCCAGCCAGCACGCGCCCTTGTGGCGCCAGCCGCTGCCAACGCCCGATCTGGCGCTGGACGATTGGCTCGCTGCCATCCGCGCCCTGCCCGCCCCCGCCGCGCCGCCCGCCGGGCTGATCGACGAGCGCATGCAGGCCTGGGCCGCCACACCAGGCTTTGCCCAGGTTGCCGCCCGCCTGCAGCTGCAGGCCCCGGCCGATGGCCTGCGCCAACTGGCCGAGTGGCTGGCCCGCGCCTATGCAGCCAGTGGGAACTTCACCCTGCTGCATGGGGTGACAGGCAGCCGCGCCCTGCGCGTTCTGCTGCCCTATGTGACCCGCCCGAAGGAGGTGGTGCGGCGCTTTGCCATCGATGCCGCCGCCGCGCTGCTGGCCAGCCGCTGGACGGGTGAGCCGGCCGCGCCCGAATCCGAGTCTGCTGAGTCGACCGATTGGCCGCTCTACTTCGAAGCCGCCGGCGCCCAGGACGACGAGCATGTGATCAAGCTCGTGCATGCCTGCGCCGAGTGGGCGCTGCCGGCGCCTGCGGCCGGCCGGCTGCCCATGCCGCCGCAGCAGCCCAGCCCGTGGGCCCAGGCCGCTCGGCGCGCCCTGCAGGCCCAACTCAGCCCTGCATGACCTCCCGCACACCCGCCACCCCGGCGTAGGCTGCGGCCATGCTCAAGTTCCTGCTCTGGCTGCTGCTCTTCGTGCTCTGCTGGCCGCTGGCCCTGCTGGCGCTGGTGCTCTGGCCCATCCTCTGGCTGATCAGCCTGCCCTTCCGGCTGATCGGCCTGAGCGTGGAAGCCCTGTTCGCCGCCCTGCGCGCCCTGCTCTTCCTGCCGGCGCGCGTGCTGGGCGGCAAGTAGCGCCTACTTCAGGCCGCCGCTGAGGAAGGCCTTCAGGCGCTCGCTCTTCGGGTTAACGAGGATATCCTTGGGGTGACCTTCCTCGATCACCTTGCCCTGGTGCAGGAACAGGGTGTGGTTGCTGACCTCACGGGCAAAGCCCATCTCGTGCGTCACCACGATCATGGTGCGGCCCTCGGCGGCCAGGTCCTTCATCACCTTCAGCACCTCGCCCACCAGCTCGGGGTCGAGGGCCGAGGTGGGTTCGTCGAACAGCATCAGCTCGGGCTCAACGGCCAGGGCGCGGGCAATCGCCACGCGCTGCTGCTCGCCGCCGGAAAGCTGGGCCGGGTAGACGTCCTTGCGGTGCGCCACGCCGACGCGGTTCAGCAGCGCCTCGGCCTTGGCAATGGCCTGTTCCTTGGGCTGGCCCAGCACATGCACCGGCGCCTCGATGACGTTTTCCAGCACGGTGCGGTGGGCCCAGAGGTTGAAGTTCTGGAACACCATGGCCAGGCGGGCGCGCCAGCGCTGCAGCTGCTTGGCGTCCTTGGCCTTGAGGCTGCCGTCGCGGTCGGGCACCAGCTGCAGTTCCTCCGTGCCCAGCTTCAGCTTGCCCTGGTGGGGCTGCTCGAGCAGGTTGATGCAGCGCAGAAAGGTGCTCTTGCCCGAGCCGCTGGAGCCGATCAGGGTGATCACATCGCCCGGCTTGGCGGCCAGTGACACGCCCTTCAAGACCTCGCGGTCGCCGTACTTCTTGTGCAGGTCTTCGACGGTCAGGCTTTGCATAGATTCTTCTGATTCAGGCTGAAAGCAATTTGCCGGTGCGGGTGGCCTCGGTGCCGGCCACGCGGGCGATGGACTGCCCGGCCTGCACCCAGCGCTGCTGCTCGCGCGCGTAATGCAGCCCGTCCACCGGGCTGCGCAAGGGCGTGGATTCTCCGCTCACCGGCTCGATCAGCTCGGCGATCAAGTCACCCACCCGCAACTCGGCGCCCAGCTCGGCGTGGTAGACCAGCACACCGGCATGCGGCGTGGTGATGGGCATGGAGCCGGCCAGCGGCCGCAGCGGGCAATCCCAGGGCGCCGGCGCGGCCATGCCGGCGATGAAACCCTGCAGGCCGAGGAACTGCAGCAGGCCCTCGGCATCCTGCGCCGCCAGTTCGTGGCGCACGTCGCAGACGCCGCG
This sequence comes from Inhella sp., assembly GCF_041912635.1. Classification (GTDB taxonomy): domain Bacteria; phylum Pseudomonadota; class Gammaproteobacteria; order Burkholderiales; family Burkholderiaceae_C; genus Inhella. The sequence continues at coordinate 59,491 of NZ_JAYRMO010000005.1, read as the reverse complement.
GTGCTCCACCGTGGCCGCATAACAGCCCAGCGCCACGGGGTGGCGGCCGGCCAGGGTTTGCTGCAGGCGCAGCCAGGGGCCGGAGCAGGCCTCGTCAAAAGGCGCGTCGCCGCTTTCGTTGGCCAGCAGGGCCAGGCGGGCCTGCACGCATTGGCCCAGCTGGGCGGTCTGTTCGGCCTGCTGCGGGGTGCTGTAGAGGTGCATCACGCCCTCGTTGTCGCAATGCAGGTCCAGCACCACCTCGGCGCCCAGCGCCAGGCCGAGCAGGATCTGACGCAGAGATTGCAGCTCGGTCTGCGGGCGGCGCTCGGCCAGGGCCTGCTGCATGGCCTGGAGCAACAGCGCGGTGTTGGCCTGGGCATCGGCCCCCAGGCGGCCGGCGGTGCGCTGCAGGGCCTCGTCGACGAGGTCGGGGTAGTGGCGGTTGAAGTTGTGACCGCTGTCCAGCTCGAAGCGGCCCTGGTGCCGGCCCCAGATCTGCTGGCCCAGGCCAAGCGGGTTGCAGGCCGGCAGCAGCACGATCTCGCCCAGCAACCGGCCCTGCTGCTCCAGCTCGGCCAGGCGGCGGCGCAGGTGTTGGGCCACCAGCATGGCGGGTACTTCGTCGGCGTGCAGGCTGGCCTGCAGCAGGGCGCGGCGCGAGCCCTGGCCGTAATGGAGCGAGGTGACGACGCGGCGGGTGCCGCTGGCGCTGCCGTGCAGTGGGTGTTCTTGGAGGCGCATCGGTTCAGGTCTTCAGGTGCCGGTAGAGCGGCGACTGCAGGCGCACGGGGGTCACGTCCAGATAGACGCGCTGCACCGAGTAGTCGTCGCCGCCCCAGGCGCCGGTGTTGTGGCCCAGGGTGTCGGGGCCCTTGTAGAGGCGAAATTCAAAGCCCAGCGTGGGGTCGGGATCGTGGCCGCCGTCGTCCGCAACGGCCTTGCGCTCCAGCAGGGCGCGGCCATTGAAGGCCAGACCCTTGGCTTCCTGCTCGGGGCTGTCCAGCAGCAGGGCCATGGCATGCACGATGGCGTTGTCGCCCAGGATGTCCGGGAAAAAGGGCACGCGCCCCACGCTGGGCTTGAAGTCGACGGCGCGCGGGTCGATGCGGCCAGCCAGCTTGTCCGGGTGGGGAGTGGTGGTGTTGCTGTGTAGGTCGTGGCGGTCGCCACGGTCCAGGTAGGTAAGCGCCGCACCGCGCAGATTGAAATGCGGCCGGCCGAGCGAGCGGCTGGCAGCCCCGAGGTCCACCAGCAGCGCACCGCGCGAGCCGAGGATTTCGATTTCCCCGCCGCGGATCAGCGCCGCACTGTCCTCCTCCACCCCGAGGCCGAAGCGATAGCCCTTGGCGTACATCGCCGGCAGCAGGCGGGCAATGCGTCCGCGCTTCAGGAAGTGCTGGTCGATGAAGAGGTGCGGCCCGGCAAAGCCCAGGCCACGGTCGAGTTCATGGCCATCGCGCAGCCGGCCCTTGAGCACGGCCAGCACATCCTGGGCGTCGCGGAACATCCATTCGCTCATCACCGCCGCGCCGGCACTGGTGCCGGCCACCAGCCCGCCGCGAGACTGCAAGGCCCGCAGGGCCTGCAAAAGGGGGCTCGGCTGGCCGCCGGGCTGCAGGCTGGCGGTGATCAGCTCCTGCGCCCCGCCCGAGAAGAACACGCCCTGCATGCCCTCCATGCGCTGCAGCAGGGCCGGGTCGTCGCGCAGGGCGGCCAGGTCCACGCCGCGCAGCTTGGGCGCCAGCGGGATGAACTCGGCCTGGGCGCCGTAGCGCTTCAGGGTGTTGACGATGCGCTCGCCGGTGCGCTGCGGGTTTTCCGAGGCCGTGGCGAACACCGCGATGCGCGCACCCGGGCCGCCCGCTTCTAGCACCAGGCGATTCCAAACGGCCGCGTGGTCCAGGCGCAGCGCGCCGCCAATGGCCAGCACGGGGCCGGGCTGCGTGGCCGCGTGGGCCGGCGTGCTGGCGGAAGTGCTGGCGGAAGTACTGGCGGGTGTAGCCGAGGGGGCAGCGGCTCCCAGGCTGAGGGGAACGGACATCAGCTGTCGGCGCGAAAGCAGGCTCATGGGCGATGGAAGTGGAGCGCAGGTGACGGGGCCCGCCAAGCGGACTGACCCGGTGGTGCAGCCGCCGGCATCATGCCCGCCCCGGCGCCTCAGGCGCCGAGGTAGCGCGCTTCCAGGCGCTTCCAGCTGTCGCCGCGCGCCAGCAGGCGCAGGCCGCGGTTCATGGCTTCGAGCGCCTGCTCATGCCCCGGACGGGCGCGCGAAAAACCCATCTGCGTGCGCCGGCCGGAATCGTGCACCAGGGGCTGCTGCTCCAGTTCGGACTGCAGGCCCAGCTCTCGGATCGTCCAGGTGATTGGCAAATCGGTGCCGACGGCCAGCTGCACCCGCTGGGCCACCAGCATGCGCAGCAGTGTCGGCAGGTCCTTGGCGCGCTCCAGGCGGCTTCCCAGGGCGGCCGTCAGCGGCTCGGGAAAGGCATGCCCTGCCACCACACCGATGCGGTAGCCAGCCAGTTCGTCCAGGTGTTGGACCTTCAGGCCTTCGGCGCGCCGACCGAAAAAGTAGTGACGCACGCTCGCGCCATAGGTCTCGCTGAAGGACAGGTAGCGCGCGCGCTCGTCGGTGATGTGGACGGAAGTGGTGAAGTCCGCCTCGCCCAGTTCCAACATCTGCAGCGCGCGCCGCCAAGGCACTTGCAACACCTCCAGCTCGAACTGGCCGCCGGCCGCACGCAAAGCGGCCCGGGCGTAGTCCACGTCGATGCCCGGGCCCAGGGCACTGCCTTCTGGAAGCGTGTAGGGCGGCAGCACGTGGCTGACCAGCAGCAGGCGCCGTGCCTGGGCATGCACCGGTGCCGGGGCCAGCCAGGGGGCCAGCCCCAAAGCACCGCCCCAGCCCAGCACGCTTCGGCGCAGCCGCGTCATCCGGCGTTGCGGCGGGCGGCCTGCGCCCCCTTCATGCGTTCGGGCACGGGCGCGGCGCCCTTGCGGCTCAGCGCCTTCTGGGCCGGCCAGGGCTGGTAGAGCGGCACCTGCATGCGCACAGGCATCACGTCCAGGCCCACCCGCATCACGGTGTAGTCCTCACCGCCCATGGCGCCGGTGTAGTAGCCCAGGGTTTCGGGCAACACGTAGAGCCGGAATTCGAAGCCCAGCTCTTCGGGCTTGGGGGCGTCCGCGCGCGCGGCGCGCAGCGGCTTGGGCGCCGGCAGGCCGCGCAGCTCGCTGCCATTGAAGGCCAGACCGCGCAGCTCACGCTCGCGCCCATCCACCAGATGCACCATGGCGCGCACGATGACGTTGTCGCCCAGGATGTCGGGGTAGAAGGGTTCCTGGTCGAAATAGGGCTTGAAGTCCGGCGCATTGGGGTCGATGCGCTGCTCGGCCAGCTTCGGCGCGGAGGGCGTGGTGACGCCGGTGGCCAAGTCGTGGCGATCCCCGCGATCCAGGAAGCTCAGGCGTGCGCCGCGCAGATTGAAGGGGCCGAGACGCTCATCCCGTTCGGCCTTGCTCAGGTCCACCAGCAGCGCGCCCCGTGCGCCCACCACCTCGATCTGGCTGCCCCAGATCAGCGCGGCGCTGTCCTCCTCGATGCCCAGGCCCCAGCGGTAGCCCTTGGCATGCATCATCGGCAGCAGGCGGCCAATGCGGCCGCGGCGCAAGAAATGCTGGTCGATGAACAGTTCCTGCCCCACGAAACCGAGGCCGCGGTCGATCTCCTGACCCTCGCGCAACTGACCCTTGAGCACGGCCAGCGTGTTGGGGGCGTCGCGGAACATCCAGGCACTCATGACTGCCGCACCGGCGCTGGTGCCGGCCACCACGCCGCCGCGCTGGTGCACCTTGCGGATGGCCTGCAACATCAGGCTGGGCTGACCGTCGGGCTGCAGGGTGTCGACGATCAGGGCCTGCGCCCCGCCGGTGAAGAACACAGCGTCCATAGTGGCCACGCGCTCGGCCAGGCGCGGGTCGTCGCGCAGGCTCTTCCAGTCCACGCCCTTGAGGCGCGGGGCGACTGGAATGATCTCGGACACGGCGCCGTAATGTTCGAGCGTGCGTTTGAGGCGCTGGGCGCTGCGGTCGGGGTTGCCGGCCGCCGTGGCGAAGATGGCGATGCGCGCGCCCTTGCCGCCGGCCTCCTGGATGAAGCGGGTCCAGACGGCCTGGTTGTCGAAGCGCACCGAGCCCCCGAGCGCCATCACCAGACCTTGGCGCGGCAGCTCGGCCGCCTGCACGCACACCATCACACCCAGCGTCAGCCAGGCCACCAGCCAGAATTTCAATCGCATCCGCATCGCTTACTCCCAGGGTTGGAGCATAGCCATTGCGGATTTCACGGAGGCAAGTAGCGCGCCTCGAGCCGTGCAAGAGTCCCGTCTTTCTGCAGCGCCCGGAGCCCCTCATTCAATGTGTGCAGCAGGGCTCCGTCCTCGTGGCGCCGGCGGCTCAGGGCCATGTAGGTGGGGCTGCCGCTGCTGTAGCTGAAGGGTTGGCGCTCCAGGTCGGCCTCCAGGCCGAGACGGCGGATGGTCCACAGCCCGGCCAAGTGGTTGACGACGATCAGGTCCGAACGACCCGCATGAAGCATGCGCACGGTCACGCCAAGGTCGCGCCCCTCAACCAGGCTGCGCCCCACTGCCTGCTTGATGGCCGGCGGGTAAAAAAAGCCCGCCGAGTAGCCCAGGCTGACCTGCGCCAGGTCCTCCAGGCGCTCGATGCGCAGGCCGCTGCCGCGCCGGCTGTAGAAGTGGTAGCGCACGCTGTGCCGGTAGCCCTCGCTGAAGAGCAGGAAGCGCTCGCGCTCGCCGCTCAGGCTGATGGTGGTGGTCAGATCGGCCTCGCCGGCTTCCAGCATCTGCAGGGCACGCCGCCAGGGCACCAGCTCCACCCGCAGCCGGTATCCGCTGCGGGCCAGAGCCGCGCGGGCGATGTCCACGTCCAGCCCCTCGCCCATCGGGTCGCCCGCCTCCAGCACGAAGGGCGGATAGGGTGCATTGACGAGCAGCAGTTCGTTCTGCTGCGCTTCCACATCCAGCGCCAGCAGCGGGGCACTACCCAGCAGGCTGCGGCGCCGCACGCGGCCTCCCTAGGCCAGCGCCCCGGCGCACTGCCAGGACTGCGCCAGCTCCGGCGGCAGGCTGCCGCCCGCCACCCATTCGCCCAGGGCCACCGTTTCGGCCTCGCAGGCCAGGCCAGCGCTGGCGCGCCAGCCAGCGTCGAAGTAACTGTCGCGGTAGCGTTCGCCGCTGTCACACAGCAGGGTCACGATGGAGCCGCGCTGGCCCAGCATGCTGCGCGCGCAGGCCAGCGCGGCCAGAAGATTGGTGCCGGTGGAAGGCCCGACCGGCCGGCCCAGCCAGTCGCTCAGCACACGCATGGCCGCCACCGACCAGACATCCGGCAGCTTGACCATCGCGTCCATCACATCGGGCAGGAAGCTGGCCTCGACGCGCGGGCGGCCGATGCCCTCGATGCGCGAGCCGCAGTCCATCGTCAGCCCGGCGTCGCGGCATTGGTAGTGCTCGAAGAACACCGAGCGCTCGGCATCTGCCCCACACACCCGCGTGGCATGGCGCCCGTAGCGCACGAAGCGGCCCAGCGTGGCCAGTGTGCCGCCGGTGCCGGCACTGCAGACCAGCCAGCTCGGCACCGGGTGCCGCTCGCGCTCCATCTGTTTGAAGATGGATTCGGCGATGTTGTTGTTGCCGCGCCAGTCGGTGGCGCGCTCGGCGTAGGTGAACTGGTCCATGTAGTGGCCGCCCCCCTCCAGCGCCAGGCGGGCCGCCTCGGCATAGACCTGGGTCGGGTCGGTTACCAGATGGCAGCGCCCGCCCTGGAACTCGATGGCACGGCGCTTGGCCTCGCTGACGGTGGCGGGCATCACGGCGATGAAGGGCAGGCCGAGCAGGCGGGCGAAGTAGGCTTCGCTGACCGCCGTGGAGCCACTGGAGCTTTCCACCACCGGCGCTCCCTCGCGCAGCCAGCCATTGCACAGCGCGTACAGGAAGAGCGAGCGCGCCAGGCGGTGCTTGAGGCTGCCGCTGGGGTGGATGGACTCGTCCTTCAGATAGAAGTCGATACCCGGGAAAGCGGGCAGCTCGAGAGGAATCAGATGGGTGTCGGCGCTGCGCTGGAAATCGGCCTCGATCCGCTTCACGCATTCGGCCGTCCAGGCGCGCGCGCTCATTCCTGCAGCCCCAGCTCGCTCATCAGCCGCGCCACCTGCCGCTTGAGTTGATCCACATCGGCGCGCAGGGCCTCCAGTTCGGCATCGCGCGCCGCGGCGGGCGCCACGTAGGCACTGGCGGCCGGCAGCTCCACCGGCCCGCACAGCAACTGGGCCCAGCGCGCCTCACGGGCGCCCGGGGCACGCGGAAGCTTGATGGCCAGCGGCGGCTCGCGCTCGGCCAGTTCCTCCAGAAAGCCTTCGACCGAAGAGATGTCGGCAAAGCGGTGCAGGCGCTCGGCATTCAGACGCAACTCGGCCGCCGTTTGCGGGCCGCGCAGCATCAGCACGGTCAGCAGGGCCTCGGCCTGGCCGGGCACGCCGTAGACGCGCTTGAGGTTGTGCTCGAAGCGCGTCACCCGGCTGCCGCTGACCTCGTAGACCAGGCTCAGGTCCTTCAAGCTGTTGAGCGCCTCCAGCACCTCGGGCTCGCCGAGGTTCATCACCGGTTCGCGCGCGGTTTTCTGGTTGCAGCCCAGGGTCAGGGTGTTGAGCGAGAGCGGGTAGCTGTCGGGCACGGTGTGCTGTTTTTCCACCAGCACGGCCAGCACGCGCGCCTCGATAGGCGTCAGGTCACGAACTTGCACGCTCACACACCGAATCCGTCGTCCGCCTGCACGATGGCGCCATTGATGAAGCGGCTCTCATTGGCACACAGCATCAGCAGGGTCGTGTCCAGATCCTGCGGCTGGCCCACGCGCTTGCGCGGCAGCATGTCGATCAGCTGCTTGCCATGCGCGGTTTCCCAGTGGTGGTGGTTCATCTCGGTGTCGATGTAACCCGGGCAGATGGCGTTCACATTGATGCCGTACTTGCCGAACTCCAGCGCCATCGCGCGCGTCATGTGCACCACGCCGGCCTTGCTCATGGCGTAGATGCCGATCTGGCTGAGCACCCGCAGGCCCGCCATGGAAGCAATGTTGACGATGCGCCCGCCGGTGAAGCTGCCGGGCGCCGCACCCTTGGCGCGCGCCAGCATGCGCTTGGCCACCTCTTGGGCGACGAAAAAGGCGCCGCGCAGATTGGTGTTCATCACATAGTCCCAGTCCTGCTCGCTCACATCGACGATGCGCTGGCTGGTGGAGACACCGGAGTTGTTGACCAGGATGTCGAGCGTGCCCATCTCGGTCTCGGCATGGGCCACGGCGGCCTTGATGGAGGTCAGATCGGTCACGTCCAGCGTCACCACATGGGCGTCGCCGCCCTCGGCCTCGATCTCGGCGCGCAGGCTCTTGAGACGCTCCACCCGGCGACCGGCCAGCACCACGGCGGCGCCCGCCTTAGCCAGCGTGCGGGCGAACTGCGCGCCCAGACCGCTGGAAGCGCCGGTGACAAGGGCCACGCGGCCCGACAGATCGATCGAATAGCTCATGGTTCTTGTCCTGTGGAAGGCCCTGCTAGAGGGCGTGCGGGCACGTTAGCACGGGGCTTTCCCGCAGTGCTTCTGGGGCTCTGCCTCTAAGAAAAAAGCACGACCGTTCGTTTTATTCTTGGGCTCCCTAGAATCCGCCGCCTCTGAGAACCCCCCCGCATCGCCATGACCAACGACGAGATCCTTGCCCAATTCGGTCCCCGTGAATCGATGGAGTACGACGTCGTGATCGTCGGCGGCGGCCCGGCCGGCTTGGCCACGGCCATCCGCCTCAAGCAGATCAACCCCGAAATCTCGGTGGTGGTACTCGAAAAGGGCTCCGAAGCCGGTGCGCACATCCTCAGCGGCGCCGTGATGGACCCGCGCGCCATCACCGAGCTGTTCCCGAACTGGAAGGAGCTGGGGGCCCCGCTGAACCAGGCGGTGAGCGGCGACGACATCCTGTTCCTGAGCGAGGCCGGCCACACCCGCACGCCCGACTGGCTGGTGCCGCGCAACTTCCACAACCACGGCTGCTACGTGGTCAGCCTCTCCAACGTCACCAAATGGCTGGCCCAGCAGGCCGAAGGCCTGGGCGTGGAGATCTTTGCCGGCTTCGCCGCCGCTGAAGTGGTGTACGACGAGCAGGGCCGCGTCAAGGGCGTGGCCACCGGCAACATGGGCATCGGCAAGGAAGGCGAGCCCACCGACGCCTTCCAGCTCGGCATGGAGTTGCACGGCAAGTACACGATCTTTGCCGAGGGTGCGCGCGGCCATCTGGGCAAGCAGTTGTTGTCCAAGTACAAGCTGACCGAGGGCAAGGACGTGCAGACCTTCGCCATCGGCATCAAGGAGCTGTGGGAGATCCCGGCCGACAAGGCCCAGCCCGGCAAGGTGGTGCACACCGCCGGCTGGCCGATGGTGGACGACACCTTCGGCGGCGGCTTCCTCTACCACCTGGAAGACAACAAGGTCACCCTGGGCTTTGTGATCGGCCTGGACTACCAGAACCCGCACATGAGCCCCTTCGAGGAAATGCAGCGCTGGAAGACCCACCCGGCCATCCGCGCGCACATCGAAGGTGGCAAGCGCATCGGCTACGGCGCGCGCGCCATCAACAACGGCACGCCCCAGGCGCTGCCCAAGACCGTCTTCCCGGGCGGCGCCCTGGTGGGTTGCGACGCCGGCTACCTGAACGCCGCGCGCATCAAGGGCAGCCATGCCGCCATCAAGAGCGGCATGCTGGCCGCCGAGGCCGCCGCCGCCGCCCTGGCCGCCGGCCGCGCGCAAGATGAACTGAGCGAGTACCCCGCCGCCTTCGAGAAGAGCTGGCTGAACGAAGAACTGCAGCAGACCCGCAATTTCAAGCTCTGGTTCAAGAAGGGCAAGACGGTGGGCCAGCTGATGACCGGCATCGAGCAATGGCTGCTGCCCAAGATCGGTGTGGCCAGCCCGCCCTGGACCCTGCACAACCACAAGGCCGACCACGAGGCCCTGCGCCCCGTGGCCGAGTGCGCGCCGATTGCCTACCCCAAGCCGGACGGCAAGCTCAGCTTCGACCGCCTCTCCTCGGTGTTCATCTCGAACACCAACCACGAGGAAAACCAGCCGGCCCACCTGACGCTGAAGAACGCCGCCGTGCCCGTGGCCACCAACCTGGCCAAGTACGGCGGGCCCGAGAGCCGTTACTGCCCGGCGGGCGTGTACGAATTCGTCAAGAACGAGGACGGCGGCGACCGCCTGCAGATCAACGCCCAGAACTGCGTGCACTGCAAGACCTGCGACATCAAGGATCCGACCCAGAACATCGTCTGGATCACCCCTGAGGGCGGGGGCGGACCGAACTACGTGGGCATGTAAGCACAAGGCCCGAGAGGGTCTTCCCGCCCCGGACTTGCGCGGGATCTAGGGAGATTCCGAAGCTGTCTTGCCGTTGCACGAAGTTTCAATTCGCGCCTCTTCAAGACAGAGCGTCGTTGCGGCGCGCAGGAATCCCCATGACGACTTGGAAACTCGTGAGCGGCGGCCTGGTGGCCGCCCTGGTCTCTTCCGGCGCCCTCGCCGCGCCGGGCCAGTGCGTGGACGTGCGTCTGAACAGTACCACCCCGGTGCTGCGCGGCGACGTGGACGTCAAGGTGGACGTGGCCGTCACCAACACCTGCCGCCACCCTGTGCAGTTGCTGAGCTGGCAGCTGCCCAGCGACGACATCGACGGCCCGCTGTTCCAGATCGAACGCGACGGGCAGCGCGTGAGCTACCACGGCGCCATCATCAAGCGGACCAAGCCCGAAGCCGGCGACCATCTCAAGCTCGAAGCCGGCGCCACGCTGAACTACAGCGTCGAGCTCACTGGCACCTATGACCTGAGCGTGAATGGCCGCTATGCCATTCGCTACGCCGCCAAGGGCCACGCCAACTCGCCGGCCCAGGCCCTCAAGTCCGAGCCCCTGTACCTGTGGCTGGAAGGCCGCAGCGGCAAGGTCACGGCCAGCAGCGGCCCGTTGCCCAGCCTGGTGCAGCCGGCCGCGGCCGGTCTGAGCTACACCGGCCGCTGCTCGTCCTCACAGATCAGCAGCCTGCAGCAGGCCGTCACCGCCGCCACAAACTACGCCTCGGAATCGGCCAGCTACCTGGGCGGCAGCGGCTCGGCCACGGCGCGCTACACGAGCTGGTTCGGCGCCTACAGCAGCGGTAACTGGGCTACCGCTCGTGACCATTTCGTTAAGGCCCGCGACGCCTTCCAGACCCAGGCTCTGACCCTGGACTGCAGCTGCAAGAAGAAAGGCACCTTCGCCTACGTCTACCCGAACCAGCCCTACAAGATCTATGTCTGCGGCGCCTTCTGGAACGCCCCGATGACGGGCACGGACTCCAAGGGCGGCACCCTGGTGCACGAGATGATGCACTTCACCGTCATCGCTGGCACCGACGACTGGGCCTACGGCCAGTCGGCCGCCAAGCAGCTGGCGATCACCGACCCCATCAAGGCGCTGAACAACTCGGACAACCACGAGTACTTCGCCGAGAACACGCCGCGTCAGAACTGATCGGCTCCGCCCCATGCGCAGCGCCTGCCCGTGCCTGATCACGCGTAGGCGCTGCCTGTTTCTGGCAGGCTGTGTATCGATGCCGGCCTCAGCCCTCCCCGTCTTGAACTGCGAACTGACATGGTCCCGCCCTGGCCAGCGTCTGCGCGTGCGCCTGCACAACCCCGGTGCGCAGGCTCTGTGGTTGCTGCGCTGGGGCACGCCCTTCGAACCGGGCTGGTGGGCGCGCTGGCTGCAAATCGAACACGAGGGCCGCGCCCTGGCCTACCAAGGGGCCCAGCTCAAGCGCGGCGAACCCGAAGCGACGGACTACTTCCTGCTCGGCGCGGGTGCGCGCCGGCAGGTGGTAGTGGATCTGGCGCCGGCCTGGGATCTCTCCGCCCCCGGGCGCTATCGCCTGCTGCCGGCCTGGCAGTGGCTGGACGCCTTTACTGACGGCACTGCCAAGGCGCCGCGCCCACGCGCGCAGCACCAGGCCCTGCCCCAGTCCATCAACAGCGTGGACTGGGTGCGCCCTTAGACGACCACCGGCTCGGGCTCCAGCCGGATGCCGAAGCGCGCGAACACCGAGGCCTGGATGGCCTGGGCCAGGGTCAGCACCTCGCCGCCACGCGCCTCGCCCCGGTTCACCAGCACCAGGGCCTGCTTCTCGTACACGCCGGCCCCACCCACCGACTTGCCCTTCCAGCCGCAGGCATCGATCAGCCAGCCAGCGGCCAGCTTGAAGCGACCGTCCGGCAGCGGGTAGTGCACCAGATGCGGGTCGCGGGTGATGACCTCGCGGCACACCGCCTCGCTGACGATGGGGTTCTTGAAGAAGCTGCCGGCATTGCCGATGACGGCCGGGTCGGGCAGCTTGGCGCGGCGGATCGCACAGACCCAGTCCGACACCTGTTCGGGCGTCGGCTCCTTCACCCCGGCCTGCTCGGCAGCGCGTTGCAAATCCACATACTCCAGCTCTGGCTGCCAGGCCTTGGGCAGGCGGAAGCGCACGCGCAGGATCACGCTGCGGCCGGCCAGATGCTGCTTGAAGACCGAGTCGCGGTAGCCGAAATGGCAGGCCTCGCGCCCGAGCGTCACGACGCGGCCACTCATCAGGTCCAGCGTGTCCAGGCTCTCGAAGCGATCCTTGACCTCGACCCCATAGGCACCGATGTTCTGCACCGGCGCCGCGCCTACGGTGCCGGGAATCAACGAGAGGTTCTCCAGCCCGGGCGCGCCCTGCTCCAGGGTCCAGCGCACGAACTCATGCCAGCGCTCGCCCGCCCCGGCCTCGACGACCCAGTCGGCGCCGGCGTCAAAGATCCGTCGCCCCGGCACCTCGACCTTCAGCACCAGCGGCTGCAGGTCCTTGGTCAGCACCAGATTGCTGCCGCCGCCAAGGATGAACTTGCTGGCGCGGCCCCAGTCGGGGTGGTTGACGACCCAGTGCAAGTCGGCGTCCGAGCCGATGCGAACCAGGCGGCGCGCCTTCGCGGGCAGGCCGAAGCTGTTGTACGGACGAAGATCGACGTCGCACTCGATCTGGGGGGCGGGGGAAGGGGTTGGCATCGCCGAGAATTGTCTCTGGTCCCCTTCTACGAATCGAATTCGCACCATGCCTTCTTTTGACGCCGTCCTCGAACCCAATCTGGTTGAAATCCGCAATGGCGTGGACAACGCCGCCAAGGAAGTCAACACGCGCTTCGACTTCAAGGGCACCGGGGCTCAGGTGGAACAAAAGGGCAAGGAAAAGGACGCCACCATCGAACTGACCGCCGATTCGGACTTCCAGCTTGAACAGCTGGAGGCGGTACTGATCGACAAGATGACCAAGCGCAAGGTCGAGCTGACCTATTTCGAGCGCGACGGCAAGATCGAGAAGCTGGGCGGCGACAAGGTGCGCAAGACCTGGAAGGTGCGCGCCGGCATCCCGTCCGACCTCGCCAAAAAGATCGTCGCCAAGATCAAGGACAGCAAGCTCAAAGTGCAGGCCGCCATCCAGGGCGATGCCGTGCGCATCACCGGCAAGGACAAGGACGTGCTGCAGACCTGTATCGCCCTGCTGCGCAAAGAGATCGACGACACGCCGCTGAGCTTCAACAACTTCCGCGACTGAGCCCCATGCGTGCCGCCCTGCTGCTGAGCCTGCTGATTGCCACCGGCGCAGCGGCGGCACCCAACGTCAGCCTGAACGGCAGCCTCGGCAGGTCCGCCGCGCTGCTGGTCATCCAGGGTCAGGTCAAGACGGTGCGCCTAGGGCAGACCGTCGAAGGCGTGAAGCTGATCGAGGTCGGCGATGACTTGGCGGTAGTGGAGGTGGACGGCCAGCGCCTGCAACTGCGTCTGGGCGCTGCTCCGGTGGCGCAGCGCGCCGCTTTGGCGCCGAAGCGCATCGTGCTGTCGGCCGGTGAAGGCGGCCATTTCGTCACGCAAGGCAGCATCAACGGGCACTCCGTGCGCTTTCTGGTCGACACCGGCGCCACGAACGTGGCCATCGGCATCGACGACGCCCGCCGCATGGGCCTGCGCTACCAGAACGGACAGCGCATCCAGGCCCGCACCGCCAACGGTGTCGCTCAAGCCTATGTGCTGACGCTGGACAGCGTGCGCATCGGCGAAGTCGAGGTCGGTGGCGTCGAGGCCATGGTGCTGATGTCCTCCATGCCGGTGGCGCTGCTCGGCAACAGCTTCCTGAGCCGCTTCCAGATGAAGCGCGAGAACGACACGCTCACTCTGGACAAGCGCTTCTGATGCCCCGCCCCGCACCTATCATCCGCCGCCCTGCTGCCGAACCTGCCCCATGAGCCTTCGCGTTCGTCCACTGATCACCGCTCTTTTACTGGGTGCCGTGCTGGGCACCGCCCAGGCGCAGGACCCCCGCGCGGCGGGTCGCTATCTGGAAGACGCGCTCAAGCGCTATGAGGCACGTGATGTATCTGGCGCCATCATCCAGCTGAAGAACGCGCTGCAGCAGGACAAGCAATTGCTGCCGGCCCACATCCTGCTGGGCAAGGCCCTGCTGGAAGACAGCAACCCGGCAGCCGCGGAAGTTGCCCTGCAGGAGGCGTTGCGGCTGGGCGCCAGCCCGTCCGAGGTCGTCGTGCCCTTGGCGCGTGCGCTGTTGGACCAGGGCAAGCCCGCCGTGCTGCTGGAGGACCCCAAGCTCAGCCCCAATGGGCTACCAGTGACGCGCGCAGCCGAACTACACCTTGTCCGCGCCCAAGCCGAGAGCGATCTCGGCCGCGAGCGCGAGGCTCTGGCCAGCATCGCCCAGGCGCGCCAACTGCTGCCCGCGACGACCGACAGCTGGGCCGCCGAGGTGCCGCTGCGCCTGCGCGGCGGCCAGTTCAGCGAGGCCCAACTGGCAGCCAACAAGGTCATCGAGCTCGAACCAGGCAATGCCCAGGGACATTACCTGCTCGGCTCCGTGCTGCATGTGCGCGGCAAGATGGCAGATGCGCTGGCGGCGTACTCCAAGGCACTGAACCTGGACCCCAAGCACCTCGAGGCTCTGGTGGCCCGCGCAGGGCTCTATATCGATCAACGGCAGCTCGCCGCGGCAGGCAAAGATCTGGACAGCCTGCGTCAATCCCACCCACGCGACCCGCGGGCGGCATACCTGCGGGCTCTGCTGGCCGAAGACACGGGCGAACGCGACTCGGCCCTGCAAGCGATGCGCGAGGTGACTGACCTCCTGGACCCGGTGTCGATCGAGTTCTTGCGCTACCGCCCGCAACTGCTGTTACTGGGCGCCCTGGCCCACCACAGCCTGGGGCAGCTCAACAAGGCCCAGCCCTTGCTGGAAACCTTGGTCAAGCAGCAACCGCGCAGCCCGGCCGCCAAGCTGCTGGCCCAAGTGTTGTTCTCGCAAGATCAGGTCGAAAACGGCATCGTGATGCTTGAGAGTTACCTGCGTCTGCAGCCGCGAGACAGCCAAGCCTTGGCACTGCTGGCCTCCGGCCACAGCCTGCAAGGCCGGCACGAAAAGGCGGCCCAGCTACTCAAGCAAGCGATGGCTGGACGCGAGGCACTGCAGCTGCGGACCGTGCTCGGCCAATCCTTGTTGCGAGCCGGCAAGTTCGATGCCGCCCAAGCAGAACTGGAACAGGTCTGGTCTCGCAGCCCCGCTCAGGGCGAGGTGGGTTTTTCCTTGGTGATGATCTATTTGCGTCAGCAGCAGCCGGGCAAGGCGTTGCCGATCTTGCAGAACCTGCTCAAAGCCAGGCCCAAGCAAGCCAATTTGCACCTGGCCATGGGCCTGGTGAAGTCCGCGTTGGGCGATGCCAAGGCCGCCCGTAGCGCCTATGAAACGGCACTGCAATTGGATCCGCGCATGGCGCAAGCCCAGGTTGGCTTGGCGCGTCTGGATGCCAAGCTCGGCAATCTGGCCGCAGCGAAAGCCCGGTTGCAGGCTCTGCAGCAGGCCGATGAAAACGCCGTTGAGCCGTTGCTGGAACTGGCCTCGCTGGCGCAAATGGAACAGCAGTGGCCAGAGGTGGAGCGCCTGCTCGAAAAGGCCATTCTGCTGGCGCGCCCCCGAGAACTGCGGCCTGACTTCACTCTGATCGACTTTCATTTGAGGCGCGAGAACGCGGCCAAGGCAGTCCAGGTCGCTCGGGCGCTGAGCATCAAGGCCCCTCAGAGCGTACCCGCCTTGATTGCGCTGGCCCGCAGCCACCTGGCGAACCGCGACTTGGCCAGCGCCAAGGCGCCGCTGTTGGAAGCAAGCCGTCTGGCCGGCTTTGAGGCCGACATCTTGGCGGAAATCGCCGGCCTGCAAGTGGCAGCTGGCGATCTGGCCAACGCTCGCCACACCTTGGGCAAGGTCCTGGGCACCGATGCCAAGCACATCCAAGGTTTGCTGCTGATGGCGAGCATTGAGCTGCGGGATGGCGCGATCGACAGTGCCGAGGCTCGAGCTCGCGTGCTGCTGGAAATTCAGCCCAAACTCGCGCTCACCCACCTGCTGGCAGCCGATGTGGCGATGGCGCGCAAGCGGCCTGAAGCGGCGCTGGCTGCACTTCGCAAGGCCCATGAATTGCAGCCCAGCACGGCCACTGCCATGAGGCTGTTCTTGCATCTGGCCCGACACGACGGCGGACGCGGTGCACGAGAGTTCGCCGACACCTGGCTGCTCAAGCATGGGGGAGACACCTCAATGCTGTTGGCCCTGGGCGATCATTTGGCCAGCCGACAGATGTTTGCGGAAGCTGCGACTGTCTACCAACGCCTGGTCAAGCTGCGGCCCTCACACTCCGTCGCGCTGAACAGCCTGGCCAATACGCGTCTGCGGCTAGGGGACACCAACGGCGCCATCGCTGCGGCAGAGCAAGCCGTCAAGGCCGCCCCGCAGAATGCATTCGCTCTGGATACCTTTGCTTGGGCGCTGCACCTGGGCAAGCAGTCCGAACGGGCGCTGACGCTCCTTCGCGATGTGCGGCTGCGCATGCCAGACAACGCCGAGGTGCGATACCACTTGGCCGCCGTGCTGGCAGCACTAGGGCGGCGCGCCGAAGCGAAGCTGGAAATTCAAGCCGCAATCGTGAACCCGACGGGGCTGGAAAGCGCGGTCGCGGCCCGCGAACTGGCCAACACCCTCAAGTAAGGGCTGTGCCTGGCGTCGCAAAACCTTACAGTCCCCCTCAATCGAAGCAATGACGGCCCCTAGAAAATTCAGAAGTCGTTGATTCAAAAAGATAAATCTGTATATGGCGCGGAATCTGCTTAAAACCAGAAAAGGCGCAAGCCACCCGCTTAAGACACGGAGAACCAAGATGAAATCCAATATGCGAATTGCCCAGCTGGCAGCAGCAGTGTTGCTCACAGCCGCAGCCCTCCCGAGCCTGGCTGCTACGACTTGGACTCGTTCGGATGGCACTTGTGCCGCCGTTGGCGATGGCAGTGCGATGGGCAACTCCTGCAAAGCAACCAAGGATGGCATCGAAGCCACCGTTCGCGCCTACTCGAACTCGGATTCCGACTCCACTTGGGCCACTGCTGCGCTGACGGCCTACAGCGGTGGTTTTGGGGTCAACAACGGCAAGTCAGGCTCCACTGACCCCGGAGAAGGCACCAACCCGGAGCACGCGATCGACAACAACGGTCTGACCGACGCCGTGCTGTTCAAGTTTTCCAACAGCATCAGCCTGAGCGCGCTGAGCATTGGCTGGTCGGACACCGACGCTGACATCAGCGTGTTCGCCTGGACTGGCAGTGGTGCCCCGATCAATGCCACGAACAATGGGGGCACTTTGTTCGGCCAAACTGCAGCCGGGATGATGGGCGGCAGTTCGGGCTGGACCTTGGTTGGCAATTACGCCGATGTCAATGACTTGGCGCCGTCGGGATCGGGCGGCAACCTCACCATCTCCACTGGCGTGACCTCAAGCTGGTGGTTGGTGTCGGCCTATAACGCCAATTTCGGTGGCACCTGCACCAAGAGCAGCGGTACTGAAGTCGACAAGTCGCTGTGCGCGGGCAATGACTACTTCAAGCTGCTCTCCGTCACTGGCAGCGTGAAGGTGCCGCCGCCGGGCAATCAAACGCCCGAACCTGCTTCGCTGGCATTGGTGGGATTGGCCTCGTTGGGCCTTTGGGCCGGCCGCCGTCGCAAGCAAGCCTGATTGCACCCAGTACCGCTGCACAAGCCGCCCACCGGGCGGCTTGTTCGTTTTCGGCGGGTGCACGGGCGGCGACCATAATCCCGCGCCATGCAGGTCTTCCGCGGGTTCCACCACCCCTCCATCGCGCCAGCGTGCGCGCTCACGATCGGCAACTTCGACGGCGTGCACCGTGGCCATCAGGCCATGTTGGCCTTGCTGCGCAATGAAGCCCAGCACCGTGGCGTGCCGAGTTGCGTGCTCAGCTTCGAGCCCCATCCGCGCGATTACTTTGCCCGTCTGGCCGGCAAGCCCGAACTGGCGCCGGCCCGCATCGCAACCCTGAGGGACAAGCTGTCCGAGCTGGAGCGCTGCGGCATTGATCAGGTCGTGATCCTGCGCTTTGACGCGCAGCTCGCCGCGCTGTCGCCCCGTGATTTCGTCGAGCAAGTGCTGGCCCAGGGCCTGGGCGCCCGCTACGTTTTGGTGGGTGACGACTTCCGATTTGGCGCCAAGCGTCAAGGCGACTACGCCACGCTGGATGCCCTCGGCAGCCAGTTCGGCTTCGATGTGGCGCGCATGATGAGCTACGAGGTGCATGGCTTGCGCGTCAGCTCCTCGGCCGTGCGCGAGGCCCTAGCCGCGGGTGATCTGGAGCGGGCACAGGCCCTACTCGGTCGCCCCTACTCCGTTTCCGGCCACGTACTGCACGGCGCCAAGCTGGGGCGCCAGCTGGGCCCGGGTTTCCGCACCCTGAACCTGCGCTTCCAGCACCCCAAGCCGGCGGCGCAGGGCATCTTCGTGGTGCAGACCCATGGCCTGGGCCCCGAACCCCTGCCCGGCGTGGCCAGCCTGGGCTACCGGCCCACGGTGGACGACAGCGGCCGCATGCTGCTGGAGGTGCACTGCCTGGACTGGCCCGAACACCTGGGGCTGGAGGGGGGCTACGGTAGACTCGCCCGCGTGGAACTGCTGCACAAATTGCGTGACGAGGCCCGTTTCGAAGGGCTGGATGCCCTGACGGCCGCCATTGCGGCCGATGTGGCCGCCGCACGTGCCTGGTTCGACGGTCACGCCGCCGAACGCCGCCAGACCACGCGCGACCGAATTTGATCGGCTGCGGCCCTTTGGTTCCGCACCAGGCCGCCCTGCCCTCCTGCCGATCCATCCCTGCTTCTGCGGCCGCCGCCGCACACCCGCCATGAGTACGCCTGACTACCGCAGCACCCTGAACCTGCCCGACACCCCCTTCCCGATGCGCGGCGACCTGCCCAAGCGCGAGCCGGGCTGGATCCAGGGCTGGCAGGACGGCGAGCTCTACCAGGCTCTGCGCGCCGCGCGCCAGGGTTGCCGCAAGTTTGTGCTGCACGACGGCCCGCCCTACGCCAACGGCGCCATCCACATTGGCCATGCCGTCAACAAGGTGCTCAAGGACATGGTGGTCAAGAGCCGCCAGCTGATGGGCTTTGACGCCGCCTATGTGCCGGGCTGGGACTGCCATGGCCTGCCGATCGAGAACGCGATCGAGAAGGCGCATGGCCGTCACCTCAGCCGTGACGACATGCAGGCCAAGAGCCGTGCCTACGCGACCGAGCAGATCGCCCTGCAGCGTCAGGGCTTCGAGCGCCTGGGCGTGCTGGGCGACTGGCAGCGGCGCTACGCCACCATGGACCCGAAGAACGAGGCCGGCCAGATCCGCGCGTTCAAGAAGGTCATCGAGCGTGGTTTCGTGTACCGCGGCCTCAAGCCGGTGTACTGGTGCTTCGACTGCGGCTCTTCGCTGGCCGAATTCGAGATCGAATACGCCGACAAGAAGAGCCAGACCCTGGACGTGGCCTTCCCCACGGCCGAGCCGGCCAAGCTGGGCGCCGCCTTCGGGCTCGAAAGCCCGGTGGAGGCCAGCGCGGTGATCTGGACCACCACCGCCTGGACCCTGCCGGCTAATCAGGCGCTGAACCTGAACCCCAAGCTGCGCTACGCGCTGGTGAAGACCCCGAGGGGCCACTTCATCGTGGCGCAGGCGCGCGTGGAGGACTGCCTGAAGCGCTGGGCGCTGGAAGGAGAAGTCGTCTCCACCTGCGTCGGCGAGGCCCTGGCCGGCCTGCACTTCCACCACCCGCTGGCCAGCACCGACCCCGGCTACGCGCGCACCGCGCCGGTCTACCTGGCCGACTACGCCACCGACGAGGATGGCACCGGCATCGTGCACAGCGCGCCGGCCTATGGCCTGGACGACTTCTTCTCCTGCATGAACCATGGCCTTCGCCATGACCAGATCCTGAACCCCGTGCAGGGCGATGGCCGCTATGCCGAAGACCTGCCGCTGTTCGGCGGCCAGAACATCTGGAAGGCCTGCCCGGTCATCATCGACACCCTGCAGGCCGCCGATCGCCTGCTGGCCACGCAGACGATCACGCACAGCTACCCGCATTGCTGGCGCCACAAGACGCCGGTGATCTACCGCGCCGCCTCGCAGTGGTTCATCCGCATGGACGCCGCGCACAAAGGCACCGAGGGCGTGTTCGCCAAGGAACAGCCGACGCAGACCCTGCGTGAGCTCGCCCTGGCCGCCATCGATGCCACCGCCTTCTACCCCGAGAACGGCCGCGCCCGCCTGCGCGACATGATCGCCAACCGGCCGGACTGGTGCATCAGCCGCCAGCGCGCCTGGGGCGTGCCCCTGCCCTTCCTGATCCACAAGGACAGCGGCGACCTGCACCCCGACACCATGGCCCTGCTGGACCGCGCGGCCGACATCGTCGAGGCCGGCGGCGTCGAGGCCTGGAGCCGGCTGACGCCGGAGGACCTGATCGGTGCCGACGGCGCGAATTACGCCAAGAGCAGCGACATCCTCGAGGTCTGGTTCGACTCCGGCTCGACTTTCGAGCATGTGCTCAAAGGCAGCCACGCCGGCCTGGCCCATGAAACCGGCCCCGAGGCCGACATCTATCTTGAAGGCCACGACCAGCATCGCGGCTGGTTCCATTCGGCCCTGCTGCTGGGCTGCGCGCTGCACGGCCGTGCGCCCTACAAGGCGTTGCTGACCCATGGCTTCACCGTGGACGGCCAGGGCAAGAAGATGAGCAAGTCGCTCGGCAACACCCTGGCGCCGCAGCTGGTCGCCGAGAAGATGGGCGCCGAAATCATCCGCCTCTGGGTGGCGGCCACCGACTACTCGGGCGACCTGGCGATCGACGACAAGATCCTCGCCCGTGTGGTGGACAGCTACCGCCGCGTGCGCAACACCCTGCGCTTCCTGCTCGCCAACGTCAGCGATTTCGACCCCGCGGTGGATGCCGTGCCGGCCGATCAGTTGTTCGAGGCCGACCGCTACGCGCTGGCCCGCGCCGCCCAGCTGCAGGCCGAGATCCTGGGCCACTACGAGGCCTACGAATTCCACCCCGTGGTGGCCAAGCTGCAGGTCTATTGCTCCGAGGACCTGGGCGCCTTCTACCTGGATGTGCTGAAGGACCGGCTCTACACCACCGCGCCGAAGAGCCTGGCACGCCGCTCGGCCCAGACCGCGCTGTGGCAGATCACGCACGCGATGCTGCGCTGGATGGCGCCCTTCCTGAGCTTCACCGCCGAGGAAGCCTGGCCGCTGTTCGCCAAGGCCGGCCAGCCCGGCGTGGCCGGCGCCGGCCGCAGCCTGTTCGAAGAACAGTTCTGGGCTTTTGCCGCGCCCGATGAAGCGCTGATCGCCAAGTGGAATCGCATCCTGGCCGTGCGCGCCGAGGTCAACAAGGCGCTTGAAGCCGTGCGCGCCGCGGGCGGCATCGGTGCGTCGCTGCAGGCCGAGATCAAGCTCACGGCTGAGGGCGTTGACCTGGCCGCGCTGCGCTCACTGGGCGACGACCTGAAGTTCGTGCTGATCGTTTCCAAGGTGGAACTGGTCGAGGGCACGGCGCTGGCCGTCGAGGTCACGCCCAGCGGCGCAGCCAAGTGCGAACGCTGCTGGCATTACCGCGCCGATGTGGGCCGCAACCCCGAGCACCCGGCCATTTGCGGCCGCTGCGACGACAACCTGCACGGCGCTGGCGAAGCGCGCAGCCACGCCTGATGGCGGCCCCCGCTCCGAACTGGTGGCGCTGGCTGCTGCTGGCGGCCATCGTCATCGTGCTGGATCAGTTCACCAAGGTGCTGATCCTGGGCGCCTTCCAGCTGCACGAGGGCAAGCAGGTCACCAGCTTCTTCAACCTCGTGCGTGCGCACAACACTGGGGCGGCCTTCAGCTTCCTGGCCGGTGCCGGAGGCTGGCAGCGCTGGTTCTTCACGGGCCTGGCGGTGGCCGCGGCGGTCTTCATCACGGTGATGCTGCGCCGCCACGGTAGCCAGACCCTGTTCGCCAGCGCGCTCGCCTTGATCCTGGGTGGCGCCGTGGGCAATGGCATCGACCGCCTGTGGCATGGCTATGTGGTGGACTTCCTGCAGTTCCACTGGGCCGGCTGGGCCTTCCCCAGCTTCAACCTGGCCGACAGCGCCATCACCCTGGGCGCGGCCCTGCTGATCCTCGACGAGTTGCGACGGGTGCGCGCCAGCCGCTGAGCCAGCGTGTAAAAAGCGGCCATGCCCAGCTTGCCCCCCCTCTGGAACCAGGCCCCCGGCCTGCTGGCCGTGGTGGACGCGCGCAGCGGCAGCGTGGTCGAGGCCAATGCCCTGGCCGAGGCCGTGCTGGCGGGTTTGAGCGGCTGGACCCAGGTCAGCGCCCTGGCCCGTCTGCTGGGCGATGCCCCGCGGGCCGCCGAAGCCCTGGGCCAGCTGCAAGCCAACCAGACCTGGCGCCACCTGGCCCTGCTGCACGAACCGCGCGGGCCGCGCTGGTACCAGCTGGAGCTGCGCCCTCTGGAGGGTGCGCAGGCCAAGGGCCCTCAGGGCTTGCTGAGCGGGCAGGACGTGCATGAGCTCATCGAGCAGCGCATCGAGCTCGAGCGCCAGCTTGGCCAAGCCCAGGCCCGCGCCCAAGCCCAGACCGATCTGGCCGCGCACCTGGCGCACGAGATGCGCACGCCGCTGGCCGGCGTCATCAGCCTGACCGAGCTGGTGCTGGGCAGCGAGCTGAACGAGCGCCAGCGCAAGCTGCTCGATCTATCGCTGCAATCCGGCCGTGGCTTGCTGGAGCTGCTGAACCACAGCCTGGACCTGGCCAAGCTGGACGCCGGCGGCATCAGCCTGGAGCAGGCGCCGTTCGCCCTGCACGACTGCCTGAAGGACGCGCTGCAGCCCTTGCTGCCTCAGGCCCATGCCAAGGGCCTGAAGCTGGCCGCGCGCGTGCAACCCGGCGTGCCGCATCAGCTGTTGGGCGACGCGCTGCGCCTGCGCCAGGTCATCGTCAACCTGGTGGGCAATGCCATCAAGTTCACCGCCAAGGGCGAGGTGCGGGTGGACATCCAGCGCGCCGACTGGCCCGAGCTGATGGTGGCGCCCGGCGCGGCGCTGCGCCTGGCCGTGGCCGTGACGGACACCGGCCCGGGCATGACGCCGGCGCAGCAGGAAGCGCTGTTCAAGCCCTATGCGCAGGCCGATGTGTCGATCGCGCGGCGCTTCGGTGGCACCGGCCTGGGCCTGTCGATCGCCCAGCGCCTGGTGGGCCTGATGGGCGGGCGCATCGCGGTGGAAAGCAGCCCCGGCGTGGGCAGCTGCTTCCGCTTTGAGATCGAGGTGCTGCGCGCGCCTGCCGGCGCGGCGGCGGCCGAAGCGACCTGATCAGGCGGGCTGGAGCGGGATCACCCGGTTCGCACCCGGCGGCAGACCGCCTTTAAAGAACTGCATGCGCCCCGACGAAGCGATGTGGTAGCAGTCGCAATGCCGCACATCGCCGCACAGGAAGGGCTCGGTGCGCGGCCAGAACTCACGGTGCTTAAGGTTGCCATGGTGGCGCAACTCGGCCACGTTCGGGCAGGCCTCCACCGCGCCATCGTTCCAGACGCGGAAGTAGCTCTGCCCGGCGGGGCAGGACACATGGTCGAAGGCACTCAGCAGGCTGGCGAAATTTCCGCGCCGCACGGTGTAAAGGAGGTCGGCATGCGCCTGCTGCAGCGCCCTCAGGCGGGCTTCCTGCTCCGCACCAAAGGGCGTCAGCACGTCGTTGATCAGCACCAAGCGCTTCGGAAACGCCGCAAACAAGTGCTCGCGATACCAATGGAGCGCTTCGTTCCAGTCTTCGCTCTCGGTAGGGGCCAGGATGAAGTTGACGAAGAAATCCGGGTTGTCGTGCAGCTGCAGCAGCGTCAGGGCATTGCGCCGCCAGACCTCGAGGGCGCGGTGCTCCTTGAGCTGGCGATAGTGGAAGGTCAGATTGACGTGCCGCACACGCGCGCGCTGGGCAACCGTCAGCTCTGGAAAGCAGTGGATGACCACGCCGTTGATGTCCAACGCCACGGACACATCCTCGTTCTCGAGCAGACGGGCCAGCAGGCGATCAGACTTCTTGTAGCCAGCGAAAAAGTCGCCGCGGCCCGAGAAGATGAAGAAGACCCGCCCGCCGACGCGTTCCTTCAGGAACATCAGGTCGTCGTAGTCGAGGGAGGGTTGCAGCTTGACCACCGGCGAAGCCACGCAGTAGCTGCAATCCAGATTGCAGTGCCCGGAGGACGACGCGAACACGATGGTTTCGTCGGCCTCAAAGCGGATTCGCATCTCGTCTTCGGGTAGCTGGACGCTGACGGGCTGGACGGGCAAGGACATCTGGACTCCTGGCGGACCCCAAGCCCGCGCGGGGCGCGACTGTAGCCTCGGCTGGGCGCTAAACCGCCAGCTGCACCCTCATCTGCCGGTGCCCGTAGGCCCGGTTGAACAGCGGCGTCGCCATCAGCGTGGTCACGATGGCCATCATCACCATCACCGTGAACAGCGTGGGCGTGATGAGGCCGGCCTGCAGGCCGATGTTCAGGATGATGAGCTCCATCAGCCCGCGGGCGTTCATCAGGCTGCCCACGGCCGCCGCTTCCGAGCGGTCCATGCCCTGCCAGCGCGCCACGGCGTAGCAGGCGCCGCCCTTGCCCAGCACCGCGCACAGCAGCACCACCGTGGCCAGGCCCCAGAGTTCCGGGCTGCTGAGCAGATTGATCTGGGTGTTCAGGCCGGAGTAGGTGAAGAAGGTCGGCAGCAGCAAGGCGGTGGTCAGCGGCATCAACTGGCGCTGCAGGCTGTCTGTGACGGCACCGCGCGGCATCGCCAGGCCGAGCAGGAAGGCGCCGAACACGGCGTAGATGCCGATCATGTCGGTGCACCAGGCGGCCAGCATCAGCAGGGCCAGGATCAGCACCAGCTGGGTGCTGTTCAGCTCGCCCTCCACCTTGCCGATCAAGCGCGGCAGCAACAGGCGCAGCGGGCCCAGCACCACCAGCGCGAACACGATGGAGCCGCCAATGGCCCAGACGGCGATCGAGGCCTGGCCCTTGAAGCTGGCCAGCACCACGGCCAGCACGCACCAGGCGGCCGCGTCGTCCACCGCACCGGCCGCCAACGTCAGCGCGCCCAGGGGCGTGCCGGTCAGGCCGCGCTCATGAATGATGCGCGCCAGCATCGGGAAGGCGGTGATGGACATGGCCGCGCCCAGGAAAAGCATGGCCTGGAAGGGCTCGGTGGCGGCGGGGAACAGGTCTTCGCGGCCGGCCAGGAACCAGGCCAGGCCGGCGCCCAGTGCAAAGGGTGCCGCGATGCCGGCCACCGACACCGACGCCGCCTTGCCCACCCGCCCCTTGATGAGGCCATGGTCGAACTCGCAGCCGACCAGGAACATGTAGAGCGCCAAGGCGATCTGCGCCAGCGCGAACAGGATCGGCTTGCTCGCCGGCGGGAACAGCGCGGCACTCAGGCCCGGCGCCAGCAGACCCAGCAGCGAGGGCCCCAGCAGCACGCCGGCAATCATTTCGCTCACCACCGGCGACTGCCCGAGCTTGACGAACACCCAGCTGAGCAGCTTGCAGCTCAGCAGGATGACGGTGAGCTGCATGAAGAGCAGCACGGACAGATCAAACGGCGTCATGGCGATTCCCGGGCAGGCAGGCCGCCATTGTCAGCGGCTTGAAAGCGTTTTCAAACTGGGAGTTTCAGCAGGCTGAAGGGGCCGCGGCCGCTGGCGGCGGTGATCAGGCCCAGCACCCGCCCCGGCTCGGCCCCCACCATGTCCCATGTGAAGCGCCAGCCCCAGTTGCTGCCCAGGGTACCGGGCGTGTTCATGCGGTGTGCGCTGTCCAGCCCCAGGATGTCCTGCAGCGGGAACACCGCCAGGTTGGACACCGAGTTGGCGGCGGCGCGGATCATGGCCCAGTGCACATCGTGCGCGCCGCAGGCCAGGTAGCAGGCAGCGTATTCGCGTTCACGCGGGCTGGCGGCGTTCCACCAGCCTTTGACCGTGTCGTTGTCGTGCGTGCCGGTGTAGACGATGGTTTCGCGCGCGTAGTTGTGCGGCAGGAACTCGTGGTCGCCCTCGGCGCCGAAGCCGAACTGCAGGATCTTCATGCCCGGGAAGCCGCAGCCGTCGCGCAGCTCGATGACGTCGGGCGTGATCAGCCCCAGGTCCTCGGCCACGATGGGCAGCGGGCCCAGCTCCTTGGCGATCGCATCGAACAGGGCCTTGCCCGGCCCGGGCACCCACTGCCCTTCCTGGGCGGTGGGGCAGCTGGCCGGGATCTCGTAGTAGCCGGCAAAGCCGCGGAAGTGGTCGATGCGGAACACATCGGCCTGAGCCAGGGCGCGGCGCACGCGCGCCGTCCACCAGGCAAAGCCGTCCTTGGCCATCTTGTCCCAGCGGTACAGCGGGTTGCCCCAGCGCTGGCCGTCGGCGCTCATGGCGTCGGGCGGCACCCCGGCCACCACCGTGGGCTGGAAGTTGGCATCCAGCTCGTAGAACTCGGGCGCGGCCCAGCAGTCGGCGCTGTGGTGGGCGATGAAGATCGGCAGGTCGCCCATGATGGCGATGCCCTTGCCATTGGCGTAGGCCTTGACGGCGGCGAGCTGCACGTCGAACTGCCACTGCACGAAGCACCAGAAGGCGATCTCGTCGGCGTGCTCCTTGCGGGCCTTGGTCAGTGCCGCCTTCTTGCGGCTGCGCAGCTCGGGCGCCCAGTCCCACCAGCACTTGCCGCCATGGGCGGATTCCAGCGCCATGAAGAGGCTGTAGTCGTCCAGCCAGCTGGCCTGCGACTGCGCCCAGGCGGCGTACTGCTGGCGCTGCGCCTCCGTAGCTTTGGTGAAGAAGCCGGCCGCCGCGGCACGCAACTGCTGCATGCGCCAGGGCACGACCTGGGCGAAGTTCACCTGATGCGCGGGGAACTGCGGCGGCTGCGGCTGCGGCAGCCAGCCGGCTTCCACCAGCGGCTCCAGCGCCACCATCAGCGGGCTACCGGCGAAGGCGGACACCGACTGGTAGGGCGAATCGCCCGGGCCGATGGGCGTGGTGGGCAGCAGCTGCCACACGCGCTGGCCGGCGGTTTCGAGCCAATCGACGAAGTGCAGGGCCGAGGGGCCCAGGTCGCCGATGCCGTGGGGGCCGGGGAGTGAAGTGATGTGGAGCAGGACGCCGCTGGCGCGTTGGTTGAGGTTCATGTCAGCGCTCTTTAGCTGGTAGGTTCAGATCGACACAGCCCGCCGGGATTTCGCCCCGGCAGGCGACCGACTTTCTTGCTCGTGCAAGAAAGTAGGCAAAGAACACGGCCCCGATGCGCAGCCCCTTGGCTTCGCCAAGGAGTCCCCTGCGATGCTCGCTTGGCTGGGCCGGCCCGAAACTCGCTGCGTTCAATTTGTTCACTCCGCTCAGACAGTCGGGCCGAGTTTGAAGAGAACGCGTGCTGGCGCACGCTGCCCAGCCAAGCTGCGCTTCTCGGCAACGCATAGGGGCAGCAGCCCAAACAGCCGAACAGCCAACAGCCGGGAAACGGCGCGTTGGTTGAAGTCCGGGCTGTTCGGTATTCGGCTGCTGGCTGTTCGGCTGTTTGGAGTTCCCCCTATGCCAAGCCGAGCAGCGCAAGAACCCAGGGCCGCGTGCCGCAGGCACGCCTTGTGAACTGACTCGCGCAACTGTCTGAGCGGAGTGAGCTCCGCGAACGCAGCGAGTTTTGCGCGGGCCCTGGGTTCTGAGCAGCGCAGGGCACCCCTGGCGCAGCCAGGGGCGTAGGCATCGGGGTCGCCTTTCTTTTGGTTCCTTTTCTTTGGCGAAGCAAAGAAAAGGAACTCGGGTGCAGGGGTGAAGCCCCTGCGGGCTTTCACGCCGGGCCATCAACGCCCCTCAACAGCACCAGCCCATGCGCCGCGACCTCAATAGCGCCACCGCTCAAGCAGGAGCAAACGCTGGAGTCCAACAACAACTCCCACGCACCGCCGGGCAGCACAAACCGCCGCCCCTCCCCCTCCGGGTTGAAGCACAGCAGCAGGCGCTCGCAAGGCATGGGTCCGGCGTGCAGGGCACAGGCGAACGCGCCCTCCCCGCCCACCTGCCAATCACTGGCCTGCATCTCGCCCCCATCCGCCCGCAGCCAATGCACATGGGCCTGTCCGGCCCCCGGGCCGGTGAACCAGAGCGGATGGCGCAGCAGCGGCAGTTCGGCACGCAAGGCAAAGCAGCGCCCGACGAACTCGATGAGCGAAGCATCGGCAGACGCCCAATCCAGCCAGGTCGTCGGGTTGTCCTGGCAGTAGGCGTTGTTGTTGCCGCCCTGGGTATTGCCCAACTCGTCGCCGGCATTGAGCATCGGCGTGCCCTGAGAGAAGGCCAGCGTGGCCAGCAGGGCGCGCTGCAGGCGGCGGCGCTTCTCAGCAATCGCCGGGTCGTCGCTCGGGCCCTCGGCGCCCAGGTTGGCGCACAACTCGTTGTCGCGCCCGTCGCGGTTGTCCTCGCCGTTGGCGTGGTTGTGCTTGCGGCTGTAGCTGAGCAAGTCGCGCAGCGTGAAGCCGTCGTGGCAGCTGACGAAGTTGACACTGGCCGTGGGCCGACGGCCGCCGTGGTGGAAGACGTCACTGGAGGCCGCGAAGCGGCGCGCGAATTCGCCGCGGCTCACGCCGGTGTTGAGCCAATAGCCACGTGCGGCGTCGCGGTACTTGTCGTTCCACTCCAGGAAGCGCCCGGGGAAGTGGCCCACCTGGTAGCCGTTCGGCCCGGCGTCCCAGGGCTCGGCGATCAGATGCACCGCGCCCAACACCGGGTCCTGGCGCAGCGCGGTGAAGAAGGCCGCCTGCGGGTCATAGCCGCCCTGCTTCGTGCGCCCCAGCACCGGGGCCAGGTCGAAGCGGAAGCCGTCCACCCCGTATTCCTGCACCCAGCAGCGCAGCGAATCCAGCACCAGCTGGGCCGCGCGCGGGTGGGCGCAGTTCAGGGTGTTGCCGCAGCCGGTCCAGTTCTCGTTGCGGCTGGGGTCGTCGGCCTGCAGGTGGTAGTAGGCGCGGTTGTCCAGGCCGCGGAAGTGCAGCGTGGGGCCGAACTCGTTGCCTTCGGGCGTGTGGTTGTAGACCACGTCGAGCAGCACCTCGATGCCCGCGGCGTGCAGGGCCTGCACCATGGCGCGGAACTCGGCGCGGATGTCGGACGGGTCCTTGGCGTGCGCCCAGCGCGGGTCGGGGCAGAAGAAGCCCAGCGAGTTGTAGCCCCAGTAGTTCGGCAGGCCTTTGTCGGCCAGATGCGGCTCGTCGATGGCGTAGTGGATGGGCAGCAGCTCGACGGCGTTGACGCCCAGGCGCTTCAGGTGCGCGATGGCTGCGGGGTGCGCCAAGCCCGCATAGGTGCCGCGCAGGGCCTCGGGCACCGCTGGCAGCTGGCGCGTGAAGCCTTTGACGTGGACCTCGTAGATCACCAGATCCGCAGTGGCGTGGTGCGGCGCATTGGCGCGCGGGTCGGGGCCGGGCATCGCGGCGGCCACGCGGGCTTTCAGCGCGTGCAGGGCGTTGTCACGCGCGTCGAAACTGCGCGGGCCCTCGGGGTCGCCCAGCACATAGCCATGGTGCTCGGCGCGCCAGCCAAAGCGCCCCACGATCTCGCGCGCCTGCGGGTCCAGCAGCAGCTTGTGCGGGTTGAAGCGGTGGCCGCGCTCGGGCTCGTAGGGCCCGTGGGCGCGCAAGCCATAGACCAGGCCCGCCTGGGCGCCGGGCAGGAAGCCGTGCCAGATGCCGTCCTCGGGGCCATGCAGCGGGTAGCGGCGCAGCTCGCGCTGGCCCTCGGCATCGAACAGGCAGACCTCAACCGCGGTGGCGTGCTCGGAAAACACCGCGAAGTTCACGCCGTCATCGCGCAGCGCGCTGCCCAGGGGGGCCACGCGGCCGGGTTGGAGCTGGTCGGGCAGGCGCATCAGCAAGGGCTCAGGAAAACAGTGGCCAGGGGCGGCAGCGTCAGCGCCAGGCTGTGGCTGCGGCCATGGGCGGGGATGGGCTCCACGGTCAGCGGGCCGCTGCCATTGCCCAGGTTGCTGCCGCCGTAGTGTTCGCTGTCGGTGTTGAGCCGCTCACGCCAGGCCGCGCCCGGGCAGCCGATGCGGTAGCCCTCGCGCGGCACGGGGGTGAGGTTGCACACCACCATCATCATGCGGCCCTGGCTGTCGTGGCGCAGCCAAGCCAGCACGGAGTTGTCGGCGTCGTCGGCCACCAGCCACTCGAAGCCGGCAGGTTCGCAGTCGAGGCGGTGCAGCGCCGGCTCGGCGCGGTACAGCACGTTCAGGTCCTGCACCAGGCGGCGGCCGCCCGCGGGGGGGGGGGGCGGGGGGGGGGGCCGGCGCCGGGCTGGCCCCACATGAAACCGTAGTAGGCGCGCAGGTTGGCGAACTGTTGCCAGGCGTCACCCGGCATCTTGTCCAGCAGCGAGCCCTTGCCGTGCACCACCTCATCGTGGCTGAGCGGCAGCATGAAGTTCTCGCTGAAGGCGTAGACGAGGCCGAAGCTCATCTGGCCATGGTTCCAGCGCCGGTGCACCGGATCCTGGTGCATGTAGCGCAGGGTGTCGTTCATCCAGCCCATGTTCCACTTGAAGTGGAAGCCCAGGCCGCCTTCGAACGTGGGCCGGCTGACGCCAGGAAAAGCGGTGCTCTCCTCCGCCACGGTGATGCCACCGGCCAGGCTGACCTGCTCGTTCACGTGCTTGAGCAGGCTGATGGCTTCCAGGTTCTCGCGCCCGCCCTGGTGGTTGGGCACCCATTCGCCGTAGGGGCGTGAGTAATCGCGGTAGAGCATCGAGGCCACGGCGTCCACGCGCAGGCCGTCCACACCAAAGCGTTCCACCCAGAACAGCGCGCTGCTGGTCAGGAAGCTGCGCACCTCGGCCCGGCCGAAGTTGTAGATCAGGGTGTTCCAGTCGCGGTGGAAGCCCTCTTTCGGGTCGGCGTACTCAAAGAGCGCCGTGCCGTCGAAGCGCGCCAGGCCATGGGCATCCATGGGGAAGTGGGCCGGCACCCAGTCCAGAAGCAGACCCAGGCCCGCGGCATGGCAGGCCTGCACAAAGCGGGCGAAGCCCTCGGGCGGGCCGAAGCGCGCCGTGGGGGCGAAGAGGCCCAGGGTCTGGTAGCCCCAGGAGCCATCGAAGGGGTGCTCGCTGATGGGCAGCAGTTCCAGATGGGTGAAACCCAGGCCCTGCACATAGGGAATCAGCTCGGCGGCCAGTTCGTCCCAGGTGGGGAAGCGCTCGCCAGCCTTTTTCCAACTCGCCGGGTGCACCTCATAGACCGAGATCGGCGAGTCGCGCCGGTTGGCCGCCGCGCGCTCGGGCGGCAGCGCGCGTTGGGGCGGCAAGCCCTGCACCTTTGAAGCCGTGGCCGGGCGCAGCTCGGCGGCCAAGGCGTAGGGGTCGGCCTTCAACGGCAGCAGCACGCCCTCATGGGTGCGCAGTTCGTACTTGTAGAGATCGCCGCGCTGCAGGCCCGGGATGAAGAGCTCCCAAACCCCCGCCTCATGACGCAGGCGCATGGGGTGGCGGCGGCCGTCCCAGCCGTTGAACGGCCCCACCACCGAGACCCGCTGCGCGTTCGGCGCCCAGACGGCGAAGCGCACACCCTCGATGCCCTGGACCTGCAGCGGGTGCGCACCCAACAGCTCGTGGGCTCGGGGCTCGTTGCCGTCGCGCAAGCGCGCCAGCTCGGCGTCGCTCAGCAGCGCACCGAAGGCATAGGGGTCGGCCTGGGTGGATTCGCTGCCGTCAAACCAGCGCACCTGCAGCCGGTAATCGTGGCCGGGGTGGGCCGGCAGCGCGGCCTCGAAGAGATCGCTGCCGGCGCGTCGTGGCAGCTCCTTCACCGCGCCCCGCAGCAGCAGCTGCACCTGCAGCGCCCCGGGCAGAAAGGCGCGCAGCCACACCGCACCCACTTCCGCGTGCGGGCCCAGCACGGCGA
Organism: Inhella sp.; assembly: GCF_041912635.1. Taxonomy (GTDB): domain Bacteria; phylum Pseudomonadota; class Gammaproteobacteria; order Burkholderiales; family Burkholderiaceae_C; genus Inhella. Next base: position 27,992 of record NZ_JAYRMO010000005.1, on the reverse strand, counting down.
AGGGATCGCCATGGCGGCCCTGCTGCAGGGCCTCGAGCGCGGCGGCGGAAAGCATGGTCAGGCCAAGGAGTCCACCGACCAGACGCGCTCAACGTACTCGGCAATCGTGCGGTCCGACGAGAACCAGCCCATGCCGGCCACGTTCTTCAGCGCCCGCTCGGCCCAGGCCGCACGGTCGCGGAAGGCTTCGTCCACCTTGGCCTGGGTTGCCACGTAGTCGGCAAAGTCGGCCATCAGCAGGTAGTTGTCCACCTGCAGCAGCTTGTCGACGATGGCGCGATAGCGCTGGGTGTCGCCGTTGGCAAAGCTGCCGTCGCCCAGGGCGTCGATCACGGCCTTGAGCTGGCGGTTCTCTTCCACATACAGGCGCGGGTCGTAACCCAGGGCCTTGATGCTCTCGACCTGTTCGGTGCGCAGACCGAAGACGAACATCTCGTCCACGCCCATGTGCTGGGCCATCTCGATGTTGGCGCCGTCCCAGGTGCCGATGGTGCAGGCGCCGTTGAGGGCGAACTTCATGTTGCCGGTGCCGCTGGCCTCGGTGCCGGCGGTGGAGATCTGCTCGGAGAGGTCGGCGGCCGGGATGATGGTCTCGGCCAGGCTGACGCCGTAATTCGGCAGGAAGGCGAGCTTGAGCTTGTCGCCCACGCGCGGGTCGCTGTTAACCACGCGGGCCACGTCATGCGCCAGCTGGATGATGAGCTTGGCCATGTGATAGGCCGAGGCGGCCTTGCCGGCGATCACGACCGTGCGCGGCACCCAGTCCGCCTGCGGGTTGGCGACGATGGCCTGGTAGCGCGCGATGACGTGCAGGATGTTGAGCAGCTGGCGCTTGTATTCATGGATGCGCTTGATCTGCACATCGAAGAGGCTGGTGGGGTTGACGACCAAGCCCAGCTCCTGGCGGATGCGCGCCGCGAGCTTGTCCTTGTTGGCCTGCTTGACGGCCAGGAAGGCCTTTTGCAGCTTGGCCTGGCCAGCCTTCTTCTTCAGCTTGGCCAACTCGCCCAGGTCGGTGCGCCAGCCCTCGCCCAGGGTTTCGTCCAGCAGGGCCGAGAAGCCGGGGTTGGCCTGCATCAGCCAGCGGCGCGGCGTCACGCCGTTGGTGACGTTGTGGAAGCGCTGCGGGAAGAGACGGGCGTAGCCGGCAAAGATTGTCTGCACGCACAGGTCCGAGTGCAGCTGGGCCACGCCGTTGACACGGTGCGAGGCCACCACGGCCAGCGCGGCCATGCGCACGCGGCGCTCGCCGCCGCCATGCTCAGGCCCCTCGTCGATCAGCGAGACGCGGCGCAGCAGCGCGGTGTCGCCCGGCACCTGGGCCTTCACACCGTCCAGGAAGCGCTGGTTGATCTCGTAAATCAGTTCCAGATGGCGCGGCAGCAGGGCTTCGAACATCCGCAGCGGCCAGGTCTCCAGCGCCTCGGGCATGAGGGTGTGGTTGGTGTAGCTCACCGCCTGACGGGTGATCGCCCAGGCCTCGTCCCAGCCCAGGCCATGCTCATCCAGCAGCAGGCGCATCAACTCGGCGGGCGCCAGGGCCGGATGGGTGTCGTTCAGGTGGATGGCATTGGCGCGGCCCAGGCCCTGCAGGCTGCCGAACTCGCGCAGATGGCGCGCGATCAGATCCTGCAGCGTGGCACTGACCAGGAAAGCCTCCTGCTTCAGGCGCAGTTCGCGGCCGGCGTCGGTGCTGTCGTCGGGGTAGAGCACCCAGTTCAGCGCCTCGGCCGCCACGCGGTGGCGGTTGGCGCCCTCAAAGTCGCCGCGGCAGAAGGCCTCGAAGTCGATCGGCTTGACCGAGCTGGCCTGCCACTGGCGCAGGGTGGAGACGCGCTCGCTGTGGTGCGCGGGCACGATGAAGTCGTAGGCCTGCGCCACCACCTCCTCGCCGCCCACCCAGCGGCGCTGGCCGCCTTCCACCACCACGCGGCCGCCGAAGCGCACGGTGTAGCGACACTCGGGGCGCGGCTGCTCCCAGGGCGTGCCCAGGCGCAGCCAGTCGTCCGGGCGCTCCACCTGGCGGCCCTCGGTGATGCCCTGGGCAAACATGCCGAACTGGTAGCGCAGGCCGTAGCCGAAGCTGGGCAGGCCCAGTTCGGCGAAGGAATCCAGGAAGCAGGCGGCCAGGCGGCCCAGGCCGCCATTGCCCAGCGCGGCGTCGGGCTCGCGCTCCAGCACGTCGGAGAGCTGCAGGCCCAGCGGCGCCAGGGCTTCGGCCAGGGTGTCGGTCAGACCCAGGGCGGCGAGCGCGTTGTGCAGCGCGCGGCCCATCAGGAATTCCATCGACAGGTAGTGCACGCGGCGCGTCTTGGCCTTGGCTCCGCGCTTGGCGTCCTGCGCCTGGGTCTTGGCCCAGCGCTCGGACAGCACTGCGCGGCAGGCCGTGGCGGCGGCGCGCAGGGCGCTGTCGCGGTCCAAGGGGGCCTGGGCCAGTTCGGCGGCCAGGGCGGCCTTGAAGGCGGATTGCAGACGGGTGCGCTGGGTGGTGGACATGGGGGCCGTCGTCACGTGCATGGGAATCAACCGCGTGAAGGCCCCTATCGCTTGCAGCGGGGCCGTGGGCAAGATCACCGCGGCGCGCGCACCCTGCACTCAGGACGCAGCAAGCCGCGGCGGCGTGGACTCAGTATCGCCGAGTCGCCGCGCCGCGTGTAGTTTGACTACATCGGGATAACCCGGATTTTGCCAACATCTCTCGCAGAGTCTGCATGGATGCGGCACGGAGACTACGGGTTGCCAATGTTGTGAAACTACATTTGCCTCGGTATATTGGCCCCACCAACAAGCGGCGCACCCCCGTACCAGCGCCCACGGAGACCACGATGGCGGATGTGCAGTTCAAAGGAGTGACCAAGGCCTACGGCGACGTGCGCATCCTGCATGGCATTGACCTGGAGATCCGTGACGGCGAGTTCATGGTCTTCGTCGGCCCCTCGGGCTGTGGCAAGAGCACCCTGCTGCGCACCATCGCCGGCCTGGAAGACATCACCGGCGGCGAGCTGCGCATCGGCGGCCGGCTGGTGAACGACGTACCGCCGGCCGAGCGCGGCATCGCCATGGTGTTCCAGAGCTATGCGCTGTACCCGCATATGAATCTGTACGACAACATGGCCTTCGGCCTGAAGCTGGCCAAGGTGCCCAAGGACGAGATCGAGCGCTCGGTGCGGCACGCCGCCAAGATCCTGCACATCGACCACTTGCTGGACCGCAAGCCCAAGGACCTTTCCGGCGGCCAGCGCCAGCGCGTCGCCATCGGCCGCGCCATCGTGCGCAAGCCCGAGGTCTTCCTGTTCGACGAACCGCTCTCGAACCTGGACGCCGCCCTGCGCGTGCGCATGCGCTACGAGTTCGCCAAGCTGCACGAGGACCTGAAGACCACCATGGTCTATGTGACGCACGACCAGGTCGAGGCCATGACCCTGGCGGACCGCATCGTGGTGCTGAGCGCCGGCAAGATCGAGCAGGTGGGCAGCCCGCTGGAGCTGTACGAGCACCCCTGCAATCTGTTCGTGGCGGGCTTCATCGGTAGCCCGAAGATGAACTTCATCGAGGCCGAACTGGTGAGCGGCAACGACCTGCGCGCCACGGTGCGGCTGGCCAGCGGCGCCCTCATCGAAGCTCATGTGGACGCCAGCCGTGCCAAGCCCGGCGACAAACTCACGCTGGGTGTGCGCCCCGAGCACTTCACGCTGCAGCCCAGCGAATCGAACATGCTCTCGGCCACGGTGACCTTCGTGGAGTCGCTCGGCGGCGCCACCTTCGCCTACTGCGCCTACCCGGGCGTGGAAGACGCGCTGACCTGCGAATTCGATGGCCGCTCGCGCATCCGCAGCGCCCAGGAGCTGAAGCTGCACCTGCCGGCCGACGCCGCCTACCTGTTCGATGCCCAGGGCCAGGCCTTCCCGCGCCTGGGCGCCCGCCATGAGAAGGCGGCCGCATGAAGCGCCTCTTGCTTGCGGCCGCATTGGCCGCCGCTCTGCCCGCGGTGCGGGCCGAGCCCCTGCAGTTGCTGGTCTGGATCAACGGCGACAAGGGCTACAACGGCCTGCAGCGCGTGGGTGACGCCTTCACCAAGCTCAGCGGCGTCAAGGTGGACGTGCAGCACCCCGAGGGCGCACCGGAAAAGTTCCAGCAGGCTGTTGGGGCGGGCAAGGGCCCGGACATCTTCTGTTGGCCGCACGACCGCGTGGGGGAATGGGCCAAGGCCGGCTTGATCGTGCCGCTGCGCCCGGCCAAGGCGATCCGCGACGAGATCGAACCCAGCGCCTGGGAGGCCTTTCGCTACAACGGCAAGCTCTGGGGCTACCCCATCGCCATCGAGGCCAATGGCCTGATCTACAACAAGGACCTGGTGGCGGTGCCGCCAGCCAGCTTCGACGAGGTCATCGCGCTGGACGCCAAATTGGCCAAGCAGGGCAAGAAGGCCATCCTGTGGGACTTCAACAAGAGCTTCTTCAGCTGGCCCATGCTGGCCGGCGCGGGCGGTTTCGTGTTCGGCAAGAACGCCAAAGGTGACTTTGATGCCACCCAGGTCGGCGTCAACACCCCGGGCGCGGTGCAGGGCGCCGAGATGCTGGACCGCCTGGTCAAGACCGGCGTGATGCCCAAGGGTGCGCGCTACGCCGAGATGGAAGCGGGCTTTGCACGCGGCAGCGTCGCCATGATGGTCAGCGGCCCCTGGGCCTGGGACAACGCACGCCGCGCCAAGATCAATTTCGGCGTTGCACCCATCCCTGCCGTGGTGCCCGGGCAACCGAGCCAGAGCTTTGTGGGCGTGCTGGGCTGCATGGTCAGCGCCAGCTCCAAGCTCGAAGACGTGGCGCGCGAGTTCCTGGAAAACCACCTGCTGCGCCCCGAGCAGCTCAAGGTCGTCAACGCCGACGTGCCTCTGGGCGTGCCCGCCAACAAGGCCTTCTACGCCGAGCTGGCGGCCGACCCCAACATCCGCGCCACCATGGAAAACGCCCGAACCGGCCGCCCCGTGCCCAACATCCCCGAGGTCGGCCGCTTCTGGACCGCGATGGACGCGGCACTGGAGGCCATCACCAACGGGCTGCAATCGCCCAAGGATGCGCTGGACGGCGCCGCTGCCCGCATGAAGGTGGTCCGATGAACAGCGCCGCCACCCTGCCCCGCCCCGCCACCGGCCTGCCCGCCTGGGGCCGCTGGCTGCTCACCGGCGCCGCCGCGCTGGCGTCGCTCTACCTGGTATTCAGCGTCGTCGCCACCGGCCAGTACCTGCTGGGCCTGGGCCTCTTGACCCTGTTCGCCAGCGCCTTCGTCATCTACGGCACCAACGTCAGCTTCGCCTACCGCTACCTGTTCCCGGGCGTGGCCGGCATGCTGCTGTTCGTGGCCTTTCCGCTGCTTTACACGGCGCAGCTGGGCTTCACGAACTACTCCAGTAGCAACCTGCTGACCGAGGAGCGCTCGCGCGACTACCTGCTCAAGCAGACCGCGCATGACGAGGACCAGGCCCTGATCAGCGAGCTGCACGCCGACGGCCAGGAGTTCCGCCTGGTGCTGCGCCGCACGGTGGACGGCGCGCCGGCTTACGTCTCCGGCCCGCTGGCGCTGCGCACCGCAAAGCTGCCGCCCGTCATCACGATGAAGACGCCGGCCGAGGCCAGCTACGCGGTCAACCAGTCCCTGGGCTTGAAGGAAGTGCTGGAACACCGCAAGGTGCTGCGCGAACTGGCGCTGCAGCTGCCCGAGGGCGGGCCTGCGCTGCACTACGTCGGCGTGCGCGCCTTCGCGCCGCGGCAGCCGGTGTGGACGGCGAACCCGGACGGCTCCGTTACCGAAACCGCCACCGGCACCCGCTACGCCCCGAACCGCGACACCGGCTTCTTCGAAAACGCCGCCGGCGAGCGCCTGCAGCCCGGCTTCAAGGTGGCGGTGGGCTGGAAGAACTACGCCCGCCTGTTCGGCGATGCCGACTTCCGCGGCCCCTTCGTCTCCATCTTCATCTGGACCGTGGTGTTCGCGCTGCTGACCGTGGTCTTCACCACCGCGGTGGGCATGGGCCTGGCCGTGCTGCTGAACTGGGAAGGCCTGCGCTTTCGCACCACCTACCGCACCCTGCTCTTCCTGCCCTATGCGGTGCCGGGCTTCATCTCCATCCTGGTGTTCAAGGGTCTGTTCAACCAGAACTTCGGCGAGATCAACGCGATCCTGGACGCCCTGTTCGGCATCAAGCCGGCCTGGTTTGCCGACCCCTTCCTGGCCAAGTCGATGATCCTGATCGTCAACACCTGGCTGGGCTACCCCTACATCATGCTGATCTGCGCCGGCCTCTTGAAGGCCATCCCGGCGGATCTGTACGAGGCCAGCGCGCTGGCCGGCGCCGGGCCGCTGACGAACTTCTTCAAGATCACCGCGCCGCAGATCGTCAAGCCGCTGATGCCGCTGCTGGTGAGCGCCTTCGCGTTCAACTTCAACAACTTCGTGCTGATCGCGCTGCTGACCGACGGCCGGCCCGACTTCCTCAACACCAAGCTGCCGGCCGGGCAGACCGACATCCTGGTCTCCTACACCTACCGCATCGCCTTCCGCGATTCGGGCCAGGACTTCGGCCTCGCCGCGGCGATCTCGACGCTGATCTTTGTGCTGGTGGCGGTGCTGTCGATCATCAACCTGCGCCTGACGCGCGCCAATGCTTCGGGGGCACGCTAATGGCCATCGTTCAAAGCAAGAACCAGAAGTGGCGCACCTTCGCCGCCCATGCCTTTCTGTGGGTGCTGATCGCCATCACGCTGTTCCCGCTGCTGGCGGTGGTCAGCATCTCGCTGCGGCCGGGCAACTTCGCCACCGGCAGCCTGATTCCGACCGAGATCTCGCTCGAACACTGGAAGCTGGCGCTGGGCATCAGCTTCCAAGGGCCGGACGGCGCCCTGGTGCAACCGCCCTTCCCGGTACTGCGCTGGCTGTGGAACTCGATCAAGGTGGCGACGATTTCGGCGGCGCTGATCGTGATGATTTCCACCACCGCCGCCTACGCCTTCGCGCGCCTGAAGTTCCCCTTCAAGGGCGGGCTGCTGTCGTCGATGCTGCTGCTGCAGATGTTCCCGGTGGTGCTGGCGCTGGTGGCCATCTTCGCGATCTTCGAGACCATCGGCGCCTACATCCCCTGGCTGGGCGTGGAAACCCATGCCGGCCTGATCGTGGCCTACCTGGGCGGCGTGGCCACCCACATCTGGACCATCAAGGGCTACTTCGAGACCATCCCGGTGGAGATCGAGGAGAACGCCAAGGTCGACGGCGCCACGCACTGGCAGGCCTTCCGCCACGTGCTGCTGCCGATGGCCGTGCCCATCCTGGTGGTGGTGTTCGTGCTGGCCTTCATCGGCACCATCATTGACTACCCGGTGGCCTCGGTGCTGCTGCGCGAGGAATCGAACCTCACGCTGGCGGTGGGCTCCAAGTACTACCTGAACGATCAGCGCTTCTTGTGGGGTGATTTCGCGGCGGCGGCGGTGTTGAGCGGCTTGCCGATCACGCTCGTGTTCTTGATGGCGCAGCGGTGGATCGTGTCGGGGTTGACGGCGGGTGGGGTCAAGGGCTGATTGTGTTTTCGTGTGGCAGCCCGTGGGGTCTTCAACCCCACACCCCGACCCGCATTTCTTTGCTGCGCCAAAGAAACGCGGGGCAAAGAAAGGCGCTGAATGCACGCAGCCGACCTAGGGTCGGCCGCGACTGCACGTCCGGCTCACATGGCTCCCACACCCCTCCTAGGACTGCGAAAACCTGCCCGCTAAGCTGGCCGGGGTACCGGCCGACTAGACCCACGCAAACCATCGCGGGCTTTCTGCGATGACGGGATCCCCAATGAGCGGAGGTCGATCCGTCAACGCGGGTTGGGGGTCTGTTCTTCGGAGCGCAGCGGCCATGGTCCTCGCTGCCCAGGACGACCGGTACTCCGGGTGCCTTCGTCGTCCTAACCGTCGAAGTCAGATGAGGGCTCATGCCAGTGTGAGCCCAAGCACCGCCATCACCGTTCGCCCCTAGGGCGACTGTGCGCATTGAGCGCCTTTCTTTGGTCACTTTCTTTGGCGCAGCAAAGAAAGTGACCCGCCTGCCGGGGCGGCATCCCGGCGGGGTCTTTCGAGGAACAACGGACCATGAAGACACTCCTGCTCGCCGCCCTCACTGCGATCGCCACCCAAGCTCACGCAGGCCCCGCCAACAAATACGACGCCGAACTCAAGGGCCGCTTCGAAGCCCGCGAGAAGGACTGGCGCAACGGCGCCATCGTCTACCAAGTGCTGCCGGACCGCTTTGCTCCACCCGCCAACCTGGATGCCAAGCGCCACCTCTACCCCGCGCCCAAGATCCTGCGGCGCTGGGACGAAACGCCGAAGCGCGGCCAGTACCTGCCCGAGGCCAAGCTCTGGAGCCATGAGATCGAGTTCTGGGGCGGCGACCTGCAAAGCCTGACGGCCAGGCTGGACCATGTGCAGCAGCTCGGCGCGGATGTGCTCTACCTGAACCCCATCCACCTCGCCTACACCAACCACAAGTACGACGCCTTCGACTACGCCGCCGTCTCGCCCGAGTTCGGCACCCGCGCCGATGTGAAGGCACTGGCGCAGAACCTGCACGCGCGCGGCATGAAGCTGGTGCTGGATGGCGTGTTCAACCACATGGGCCGCAATGCACCCAGGTTCAAGGACGCCGAGGCCAAGCACCTGGCCGAGCGCGTCGGCCGCCGGGCCGCCCCAAGGCCGGCGCGAACCCCCTCGGGGGGTGGCCGCAAAGCGGCCGGGGGCTCTGACTATCGCGACTGGTTCTACTTCGGGCCGCAATACCAGAGCGGCACCCGCATCTGGTGGCTGGCCGAGAACCTGCCCGAGCTGAACCTGGAGCTCCCCGCCGTGCAGGACCATGTGTTCCGCGCCAAGGACTCCGTGGTGCGCAGCTACCTGCGCGAGGGCGTGGACGGCTGGCGCCTGGACGTGGCGGTGGACATGGGCTTCGAGTTCCTGCACGGGCTCACGCAAGCCGCGCACGCCGAGAAACCCGGCTCCCTGGTGGTGGGCGAAATCGCCAACTACCCGAAGGAGTGGTTCCCGGCGGTGGACGGCGTCATGAACTTCACGCTGCGCGAGATCCTGCTGCGCCTGGCCGACGGGCGGCTCTCGCCTGCGCTGGCCCAGCGCATGGTGGACCGCATGGTGGCGGAGAGCGGTGTCGACAACCTGCTCAAGAGCTGGCTGATGCTGGACAACCACGACACCCCGCGCCTGGCCACCGCCCTGCCCGACCCCGCCCAGCGCCGCCTCGCGCAGCTGCTGCAGTTCACCCTGCCCGGCGCGCCCAATCTGTACTACGGCAGCGAGCTCGGCATGAGCGGCGGCGACGACCCCGAGATGCGCGCCCCGATGCGCTGGGACCAGGTGCGCGACGACAACCCGGACTACGTCTGGACCAAGAAGCTCATTGCCCTGCGCAAGGCCCAGCGCAGCTTGCGCGTGGGCGATTACCGCCCCGTCACCGCCGAGCGCCTGTTCGCCTTCGAGCGCCACACCGACCGCGCGCGCGACACCGTCATCGTGGTCGCCAATCCGGCCAAGGAGGCTGTGACCGAGACCGTGATGCTGGGCAACTCCAAGTTGATGAACATCTGGATGCTGGTGGACCAATTGACTGGGCAGAAGACTCAGATCAGCACCGGCCTGCTGCACCTCACGCTGGCGCCACACGAGGTGCGAGTCCTCGTACCGGAACTCAGCCCCGGCGGCGGTTACAGCGCCTACAAACGTGTGAAGTGAGCCAACCCCGATGCGAGCCCTTTTCATCCTGCTGCTCAGCAGCCTGTTTGGCATGAACGCCCAAGCCGACTGCCGCCCCGCACCCAAGCCCGCGTCCGAACTGTTCCTGCGCGGCAGCATGAACAACTGGGCCGCGCTGGAGGACTACCAGTTCCGCTGGCATTGCGACGCCTGGGTGCTGAACCTGCAGCTCAACAACCGGCACGAGTTCAAGATTGCCGACGCCGACTGGAGCCCCGCCAGCATCGTGGCGGCCAATGCCCAGGGCGCTCCGGCCACCGTGGCACAGGGCGGCCATGCAAACCTGGTGCGCCAATTCGAGGGCGAGCACACGCTGAGCCTGCGCTTTGACGCCGAAGGCCGGCCCCAGCTGCAGCTGGGCCCGAAGACGGCGCCGGACGTGGTGCAGGCGCCCATCACCGACCCCGTGGCCCTGAGCCTGCGCTTCGACTCGCGCCAGCTCGCGCACAAATCCCCCTTCGGCGCCCAGCCCCTGGGCAGCACGCTGCGCTTTGCCGTCACCGCCGAGGTGCCGGGGCTGCGGGCGGTGCACCTGGTGGTGGAGCGCCGCCAGCTGGAGGGCAACCAGGAACGCCTGCACTACGAACCGCTGGCCCGCGTGGCCCTGCTGCCCAAGCCGCACGGTCTGGGCAGCCGCTTCGAGGGCGAGTACCGCTTCGCCGACATCGGCATCTACGGCTACTGGTTCGAAGTCGAAACCGAGCAGGGGCGCTACGCGCTGCAGAACAACAAGGACAGCGTCTACTGGACGCGCGAGCGCGGCAGCATGGGCCCGGGCGTGGTGGAACGCCTGCCCGAGAACCTGGCCAAGGTGCGCCGCTACCGCCAGACCATCCACCTCAAGGACCTGCGCGTGCCCGAGTGGGCCGCCGACGTCGTCTACTACTACGTCTTCCCCGAGCGCTTTCGCAACGGCAACAAGGCCAACGACCCGCAGCCCGGCCGCCAGCGCTACCAGACGCATGACATCGAGCGCCACGCGCGCTGGCTTGAGAAACCCCGTCGCCCGGGTGAGGCGGGTGACGCGGTGCATAACAACGATTTCTTCGGCGGCGACCTCGCCGGCATCATCGAGAAGCTCGACGACATCAAGGCCCTGGGCGCCAACACCCTCTACATGACCCCGGTGTTCCAGGCCGCCAGCAACCACAAGTACGACACCGGCGACTACCACCGCATCGACCCCGGCTTCGGCACCAACGCCGACTTCGAGCGTCTGGCGCGCGAGGCCAAGAAGCGCGGCCTGCGGGTGATCCTGGACACCTCGCTGAACCATGTCGGCTCGGACTCGCCCTACTTCGACCGCTTCGGCAACTTTGGTGGCAAGGACGGCGCGAGTGCGGGGGCATTTGCGGGCGGCAAACCCAACCCGCAGAGCCCCTATTACGACTGGTTCCTGTTCGATACCACGAAGAGCGACCCGAACGAGCAGTACCAGGGCTGGGTGGGCGTGAAGGACTTGCCCGAGCTCAACAAGGCCAGCGAGGCCTGGCGCCGCTTTGCCTACCGCGATGCCGATTCGGTGACGCGCCGCTGGCTCCGGGCCGGCTCGAGCGGCTGGCGCATGGACGTGGCCCCCTGGGTGCCGGACGACTTCTGGCGCCAGTGGTCGGCCACCGTCAAGCAGACCAAGCCGGACGCGCTGACCGTGGCCGAGACCTGGTTCGACGCCAGCAAGTACTTCCTCGGCGACCAGTTCGACTCGACGATGAACTACATCTTCCGCAACGCCGTGCTCGACTACGCGGCCGGCGGCAAGGCACGGCAAATCATCCCCAGCCTGGAGCTGACGCGCGAGGCCTACCCCGCGCCCATGCTGCACGCCAACATGAACCTGCTCTCCACGCACGACCAGGCGCGCGCGCTGCACCACTTCGGCATCCACGGCAACCCGCATACCGACGCCGCGGAGGACCCGGCCAAGCTGCTTGAGGCCAAGCAGCGCCTCAAGCTCGCGCTGCTGTTCCAGGTCGGCTTCCCCGGCGCCCCCACCGTCTACTACGGCGACGAAGTGGGCGTGGGCGGTGGCGATGATCCCTACAACCGCGCACCCTACCCGTGGGCGGACGAAGGTGGCCAGCCCGACCTGGCCCTGCGCGCCGAGTTCCAGCGCCTGCTGGCCCTGCGCCATCAGCACGCCGTGCTGCGCCGCGGCACGTTGGAGGCCCCGCTGCTGCTGACGGATGAGGTGGTCGTGCTGCGCCGCACCCTGGGCGGCACCCAGGCCCTGGTGGCCATGAACAACGCCCGCGAGCCGCGCGAGGTCAGGCTGCAGCTGCCCGCCGGCTCGGGCTGGCAAGACCTGCTGGACCCCAGCCTGAAGCCCCGCAGCGCCGCCAACGGCACGCTGACCCTGACCCTGCCGCCGCTGTTCGGCCGCCTGCTGATCTCGACGCCATGAGCCCCAAACCCTTTGGCCAGACCGGCCTCGCCGTCAGCCCGCTGGGCTTCGGCGCCATGCATTTCGATGGTCTTGAAGACGAGGCCGAGATCGGCCGCTTGCTCAATGGCGTGCTGGACCTCGGCATCAACCTGATCGACACCGCACGCGGCTATGGCCGCAGCGAGGAGCGCATCGGCCGCCATTTGGCCGGCCGCCGCCAGGAGTTCGTGCTCAGCACCAAGTTCGGCTACGGCGTCGAGGGTGTGCCGGACTGGACTTACGACTGCATCGTCCGAGGCGTGGAACGCGCCCTGAAGCTGCTGCGCACCGACTGGATCGACATCGGCCACCTGCACAGCTGCCCGCTGGACGTGCTGCAACGCGGCGAGGTGACGCAGGCCCTGCACGACTGCGTGCGCGCCGGCAAGCTGCGCGTGGCCGCCTACTCGGGCGAGAACGCCGAACTCGCACACGCGCTGGCCGATGCGCGCTTCGGCAGCGTGCAGTGCAGCCTCAGCCTGGTGGACCGGGCCAACGCTGCGCAGCTGCCCACGGCCAAGGGCGTGCTGGTCAAGCGCGCCCTGGCCGGCCTGGCCTGGGCCAAGCCACAGCGCCCGGACGACTTCTGCGAGGGCAGTTACTTTGACCGCTGGCAGGCCCTGGCCCTGCCCGACTTCGGCCTGCCCTGGCCCGAGCTGGCGCTGCGCTTCGCCGCTTTCCAGCCCGGCGTGAGCAGCCTGCTGCTGGGCACCAAGAGCATGGGCAATCTGCGCAGCGCGCAGACCGCGCTGGCAGCCGGCCCCTTGCCGGCCGATCTGCTGCAAACCCTGCTGCAACGCTGGCAGGCAGCGGGCGGGGACCACTGGCCGGGCTTGGTGTAAGACCCCCCAGCCCGCCGGCCTGCGGCGGCCAGAATGGGTGCCTGCCATTGCTGCACGCACCATGCCGGACCGTCGCCACCTGCTGCTTGGACTCTCTGCCCTGCCCTTTGCGCTGAAGGCCGACCCCGCGCCGCTGCAGGTCGTCACCGGCGACCTGCCGCCCTTCGCCATCGAAGGCCAGGGGGACCGGCCGGGCTTCCTGGTGGAGCTGACGGAGACGCTGATGGCCCAGGCCGGCTGGCCGGTGAAGGTGCAGTTCTTCCCCTGGGCGCGCGCCATGCAGATGGCCCTGGCCCAGCCGCGCACCCTGATCCTGCCGCTGACGCGCACCCCCGAGCGCGAACCGCAGTACCAGTGGCTGGTGAAGCTGCACGTGCAGCACTTCGCCTTCATCACCCGGGCCGGAGAGCCCCGGGTGGACACGGTGGAGCAGGCGCGCAGCCGCAAGCTGGTGGTGCTGCGCGGCTCGCCCAATCTGGCCCAGCTGCGCCGCCATGGCTTTGCCGATGAACGGGTGGCCCAGGCTGCGAGCGTGGACGACATGCTGCGTATGCTCGAACACGGCATGGCCGACGCCATCTACGGCGGCGACCTCGTCAACCTCTACAACGCCCGCCTCAGCGGCCGCGACCCCGCCGGCTTGCAGGTCGGCCTGACGCTGGAATCCGGCGAGGTCTGGCTGGCCGCCAGCGGTGGCGTCAGCGAAGACGAGCGCCAGCGTCTGCTACAGGCGCACGCCGCATTGCAGCGCAATGGAGCCCAGGAACGGATCTGGGCCCGCTACGGGGTGCGATAGCAGACTCAGGGCTTGGGTGCTGCGGCCCCTTCGGCCTGCCAGCGTTTCACTGCGCGCGCCACGAACTCCGGCATCAGGCGCTCGCGCTGCAGCTTGTACATGGCCCGCGTCAGCGCGCCGCGCAGTTCCGGGCTGTTGCATTCCGACCGCTGCGAAAGGGTGACGTAGAGCTGTTCCTGCGCCACCGCCGGCATCAGCGTGCGGAAGCCCTGCACCGCCATGCGTGCCAGATAGGCATCGGCCGGGCTGTCTTCATAGAGCAGGTAGTCGCCACGCCCCAGCTCCACCATACGGATGGCCTGCTCCAGGCTGGCCACTTTGGTGATGCGCAGCTTCTCGGCCGCGAAGCGGTCGAACTGTTCACCGAAGCTGTTGTTGATGACGGTGATGCCCTGGTGCGGGATCAGATCGTCCCAGCGCTTGAAGTTCAGCTTCTTGTCCCCGCGCACCATCACCACCGAGCGCGTCTCGCGGAACGGCGGGTACACATAGTCCATGAACTCGGTGCGCGGCAGGGTGAAGAACGCACCCGCCAGCAGGTCCAGGCGGCCGGCACGGGCCTCTTCCTGCACACGGCTCCACGGGCCGACGAAGCGCACCTCGATGGGGATGCCGATTTCCTTGGACAGCCAAGCCATCAGTTCGGCATTGGCGCCGACCAGCACCTCTTCGTTGGCCGGGTCGCGCCACAGATAGGGTGGGTACTGCGGGTTGCCGGAGGCGCGCAGTTGCTTGCAGCTCGAAGCCGAGGCTGCGGGCATTCCGCCCAGCCCCACGCACAGCGCCAACAAGGTCCCACCAATCCAACTCCGCATGCGTTCACTCTCAGGGTCTGGCCCTCACCCGAATGCAGCCGCTTCTCGTTGCACCGCCCCGGAGGCGGCCCGTCGTCTGGCGCGACGGCGACTTGCACGGTGGATTGTGTGCCCGACCCCAAGCGCCCTCGGCTGATGGTTCACCCCAATCAGTGCCGCAACATGAAGGCCATTTGCACGGTTTGCGACCCCGCGTTCGTCCAGGACCAGCAGTGGCGCACCGCCTGCTGGGGGTTGAAGGCCCCCTGCAGGCTGCGCGTGCGCTGCCGCCGCTCGGCGTAGATGGGCCGCTTGCCGATGCGGTGGAACAGCGCAAAGCTGAGGTTGCCATCGGCATGGAAGGTCCAGTGCACCTGCTGGGTCTTTTCCAGCGGGGTGCAGGCCTCCACGGTGTGACCCGGCGCCAGGGTCTGCTCGGACTCGAAGCGGCGCGCATCGCCCCACTCGATCTCGACGGTGCGGGTCGGTCCCTGGGCCAGAGCCAGGGCCGGCAACAGGAGCAGGAAGGCGGCAGGTTTCATGCAAGGGCGCGGGTGCAGGCGTAGAAGCCGTTCAGGGTCAACCGCCCCTGCCGGGCATCCTCGCTCAACAGGTCCGGCCGCTCGATCACCGCGGAGTGGAACACAGCACCGTCGTAGAAAACGAGGCGGTTCCAGGCCGCCGCCACTTCAGCAGTGCATTCAAAGTAGGCATTGCCCGCCCCCATGTAGCCGGGGGCAATGCCGTAGCGTGCCTGGAAGGCCGGGCCGTCGAGTTCCTGGGCGTCCGCCAGCAGCCGCTCCAGCTCTGCGGCGCTGCAGCGCGGGCGGAAGAAGCGGGTTCCGCCCAGCCGGGGGTCGGGGAACAGATAGAGCACCGAGGCTGCGAACAGCACCCGGCCCGGGTCGGCCGCCACGCGGTCGCGGTGGCACAGCCATTGGCAAGGGCGCAATGCCTGCGGCGGCTGCGTCACCAGGCTGAAGCGCGCGTAACGCTCCACGGTGCGGCGCCCGCCCAAAGCGCCCCGCACCTTCTGCATGAAGAGCCCGTCCAGGCTCTCGGTCAGCGGCGGCGGCGCCAGCATGAGCTGGCCGGGGTAGGCGTTGTCCTCGGCAGGTTCGAAGACATGGTCGTCCACCCAGTTCACAAGCGCCTCGGGTTCGGCCAGGGCGTCGTCGATGACCAAGGCGTACTGGCCGTCGCCCAAGGGCAGGCGCCGCACCTGGGCCTGCGGGTTGAAGAAGCTGCCCGAGGCCGGGCGTGGCAGCGGCAGCATCGGGCAAATGCCGTCAGCAGTCGCTGATGGCGACCTGCTGGCCCTTCTGTTGCTGCTGCTGGCAACGCGCCGAGTTGCGGGTCTGCTCGCGCTTGGCCTCTTCCTTCAGGCGGCGCTGCTCGGCCTCCTTGCCGGCCACCACCTTGGCGGCATGGTCCAGATCCTTCTGCAGGTCGGGGGCCTTGGACGGCCGCTCCAGCGTGGCCATGTCGTCCGCGCCAGGCTTGAGGAAGGTGTAGAAGCCCGTCTTGGCACCGCTGGGCCAGACGGCCGTGACCTCGGGCGTCTTGATGGTGCTGGCGCCGGCCTCCAGCTTGTAGCTGCGCGTCTGCGGCGCCATGCCGATGGGCTGACCCGCCTCAAAGAGGCTGGCGCCCTCGGGCTTGGTCTCATAGGTCAGCGTGGCCGTTTCCTTCGCGGCCGGGGCGGCACAGCCCGCCAGCAAGACAGCCAGTGCGGCCGAAGCCAGCGAAAGCGTCCAACGAATCATTTGTTCCTCTCCTTGGGCAGGGGTTCAGAGCTTGGGGGCCGCGCAGTGCTCGGCAATGAAGGCCGAGTGGGTGGGCATCACGTCCACGCAGTGCTGGATCACATCGGCCACGCCATCAAGGTACTCCTGGATCTCCGGCTCAGGCAAAAGATCAGTCAGCGGGTGGTAGCTCTGGGCTTCGACGCGCTGCCCGTGCAGTACCTGCAACCAGCTGATCGG
The DNA here is from genome assembly GCF_041912635.1 of Inhella sp. Classification (GTDB taxonomy): domain Bacteria; phylum Pseudomonadota; class Gammaproteobacteria; order Burkholderiales; family Burkholderiaceae_C; genus Inhella. The sequence goes on along the minus strand of NZ_JAYRMO010000005.1, from coordinate 11,359 downwards.
GCGGAACAGTTCGTCGCCTTCCTGGTAGAGCCGGCCGCTGCTGCGGAACAGCTCCATGCGCTGGCTCAGGGACTCCGGCACGTCCATGGTGCGGCAGTAGTTCCAGAACGGCGAGTCGGTGCGCTCGGTGGCCTTGTAGTGCAGGATGATGAAGTCGCGCACCCAGTTGAATTCCTGCTCCATGGTGCGGTTGTAGCGGTCGCGCTCGGCATCGCTGAAACCCGCCGCCGGGAAGTAGGTCAGCAGGTGGGCGATGCCCATCTGGATCAGGTGGATGCTGGTCGATTCCAGCGGCTCCAGGAAGCCGCTCGAAAGCCCGATCGACACCACGTTCTTGTTCCAGGTCTGGCGGCGCCGGCCGGTCAGGAACTTGATCGGGCGTGGCTCGGCCAGCGGGGCGCCGTCCAGGTTGCTGAGCAGCACCGCGGCGGCTTCGTCGTCGCTGATGAATTTGCTGCAGTACACATGGCCGTTGCCCACACGGTGCTGCAACGGGATGCGCCACTGCCAGCCGGCCTGGCGGGCGGTGGCGCGGGTGTAGGGGGTCAGCTCGGCGCTGGAGAGGCAGGGCACGGCCAGGGCGCGGTCGCAGGGCAGCCAGTGCGACCAGTCCTCGTAGCCGGTCTTCAGCGCCCCCTCGATCAGCAGCGCGCGGAAGCCCGAGCAGTCGATGAAGAGTTCGCCCTCCACCAGCTGGCCGTTGTGCAGCTGCACCGCCGTGACATGGTCATCGCCCGGGCGCTGCTGCACTTCGATGATCTTGCCTTCAATGCGCTCGACGCCGCGCTCCTCGGCATAGCCGCGCAGGAACTTGGCATACAGCGAGGCATCGAAGTGGAAGGCGTGCGCGATCTGCCCGAGCGGCGAATTGGGCATGTCGGCGCGCGCGCGCATGAACTTGTTGGCGTGGCAGGCGGCGGTGTTGATGGAATAGGCCGCCAGCTCCTTGGCCTTGCCGGCCTGCCACTGCTTGAGCCAGTAGTGGTGGAAGTCCACCGTCCAGTTGAACTGGCCGATGACGCCGAAGCCGTGGATGTAGCGGTCGCCCAGGCGGCCCCAGTTGACGAACTCGATGCCGAGCTTGAACGAGGCCTGGGTCTTGCGCATGAACTCGTCTTCGTCGAGTTCGAGCATGCGGTTGAACAGGCTGATCATCGGGATGGTGGCCTCGCCCACGCCGACGGTGCCGATCTCGTCCGACTCCACCAGCCGGATGCGGTACTTGCCGCGCAACACCTTGGACAGGGCCGCGGCCGTCATCCAGCCCGCCGTGCCGCCACCCACGATGACGATGTCCTTGAGAGCTTCCACGTTTCGTCTCCTCCAATGAACAGGCCCCCCACCCGGAGGCAGGGGGCCTGAAGTGACCTACGAAATCCTCAGGCTCAGAGCTTGTAGCTCAACTTGAGGATCAGGTCCGCACCGGTCTTGTTCTCGTTCTCGACCGAGCCATCGGCGCGCAGCTGGCGGTATACGGGCTTGTTGAGGTTGTTGCCCTCGACGCGGATGGCCAGGCCCTTGGCGGGGCCGTCCTGGAACTCGTAACCGACCTGGGCCGAGACCCAGCTGGAGCCGTCGATCAGACGCGGGGTCGGGTAGCCGCCGATGGCGTCATTCGCCACCGAGCCGACGTAGTCGGAACGGTAGTTCTTGGCCACGAAGGCGCTGAAGCCCCAACGCTCGAAGTACAGCGTGATCTTGGCGTTCTTCTTGGACAGACCCGGCAGCGGCATGTTGCCGGCGGGCACCTGCTGGTTCGGGTTCAGACCCAGCAGATTGGGCAGCTTGACCGAGCTGCTCGTGTCCGAATAGCTGAAGTTCGCGCCGAAGCCGTCGAGCCAGGAGCTGATCATGGAGAACGGGGCCGAGGCCGCGATCTCGAAGCCGCTCAGGCGGCCGCCATCACCGTTCACCGTGCTGGTGAAGATGCCGGTGTACGAGCCGCTCAGCGGGCGCTGCAGGTTCAGGGCCTGGGCTTCGCGGGTGAAGTCGTACGACAGGTTGGTGCTGGTGGTGATGTAGCTGTCGAGCTTCTTGTAGAACACCGCGGCACTCATATAGGCCTTGGTGCCGAAGTACTTCTCGTACGACAGGTCCAGCGCCCAGGCCTTGAAGGGCTTGAGGTGCGGGTTACCAGCCGAGCCGATGAAGCGGCCATAGGTCGGATCGGTACAGACGCCGCCTTGGGTGGCGCCGCACTCCTTGTCCTCGGAGATGGCGGCCGAGTTGCGCAGGTCGGTCAGCGTGGCGCGGGCGATCTGCTGGCCCAGCGCAAAGCGCAGCACATTGCCCGAACCCAGGTCACCCGACAGGTTCATCGAGGGCAGCAGGTCGGTGTACTTCTTGCCGTCCTTGCTCAGGCCAATGGCCGGGTTGGTCAGCACCACGCCCGAGCCGATGTTGGCGCGGTAGCCGGTGGACGACTGGTCGGTATTCACCAACTGCACACCCATATTGCCGCGCACCGGGATCGAGCCCAGCTCGGTCTCCAGATCGGCCTTGACGAAAGCGGTCGTGACCTTCTCTTCGATGCCCCAGGTCTTCGACAGGATGTCGTCGTTGAACTTGCGGATGATGCGCGCGCCTTCCCACAGGGTCTCGCGCGGATCGAAGGTCAGCATGTCAAAGCCGGTGCCACCGATATTGGCTTCCACGTAGGAGCCTGCCGGATAGGCGAAGGGCTGGCCGCCATTGCCGGCCACCGAGGCGATCACGCCCTCGTCGGTGATGCGGTCCTTGGTGCGCTTGTTCAGGGCCAGGCCGAACTGCAGGTTGGTGAAGGCACCTTCCATGCTGTGGTCGACGTCGACGCGCAGGCCCTTGACCTTGTCCTTGATGGTCGGGCCCTTGGAGTAGCCGGCCTGGGGCAGGCCGTTCACACCGCTCCAACCGCTCTGGTCACGGATGAAGACCGACGAGGGGTTGGTGTACTCGGCCTTGCGGCCCAGGGTGAACTGGGGCGCGCCGCCGCCGCTGCGGTCGAAGGTCAGGGTGTCGGCCGCCAGGATGCCGCCGTAGGCCTCGATGTTGCGCTCGATGCGCTCGGCGCTGTTGTGGTTCAGGTCCACGGTCGCGGCCCAGTCGGGGGCGAACATGAACTTGCTCTTCCAGCCGATCGACTTCAGCGTGTCGTCCTGGAAGATCGACTCGTGGCGGTTGATCAGGCCGTTGGGACTGGCGCCCAGCTGGAAGGTGCCCTTGATGGCCTCGCCGCCCTGCACGGTGGCGTTGGTGATCGGGCCGCTCAGGCCGCCCTGGATGCGGGCTTCCTTGGCGAAGTTGTCGATCTTGGCGTAGAAGACGTCGAGCTGGGTGTGGAACTCCTTGCTCGGCTTGTACGACAGGATGGCGGCCACGCCGGTGCGCTCGTCTTCCACACGGCGGTTCTTGAAGTCCACGCCATTGCCCCAGTCGGGGATCTTCACGCCGGTGGCGGTGCCACCGCCGGCCAGGGTGGCGTCCACGGTGCCGGTGCCCCAGCCGCCGCGGGTCTGCTGGAAGGCGGTGCCGTCGGCGCGCACGAAGCCCAGGGCCACACCGATCTTGCGGTCGGCGAACTGGTCGATGTAGCTCAGGCTGTAGCGGTTGCCGGTGCCCTTGGGCACTTCCAGGCCGCGGCCGGATTCGGTCTTCTCGACGGCGCCAGCGATCACGCGGTTCTTGAAGGCCAGCGGGTCGATCAGGCGGTTGTCGATGGTGCCGGCCAGACCGGCGGTCAGCAGCGCGGCGTCGCCGGTCTTGTAGACGGTGGCGCCGGCAATCAGCTCGGCCGGGTAGACGCTCAGATCAGCAGCGCGGCTGTCGCCGGTGCTGGTCTGTTCGCGGCCGTTCAGCAGGTAGCCGTTGAAGTCCGGGCCCAGGCCGCGGATGCTGATGGTCGAAGCCTTGCCGTCGCGGGTGCGCTGGGTGGTCACGCCAGGCAGTCGGGCCAGGGCTTCGGCGATGGTCGTGTCCGGCAGCTTGCCGATGTCTTCGGCCGAGATGGCTTCGACGATGCTGTCCTTGTTCTTCTTGACCGAGATCGCGTCTTCGATGCCCTTGCGGATACCGGTGACGACCACGGTGTCCAGCTTCTGTGCCTCTTGCGCCTGAACGCCTCCGGCCATCAAGGCCACCAGGCAACCGGCCGTGATCGCGTTGACCTTGAACAGGTCACGCCCGCCGCTCGAACTCTTCATGCTTCGCACTCCTAGGCTGTGGGGGATCGGCGCGTCGTGGTCAAGCCCACCTTGCCATCGCGCACCATTCGGGTCGGAACGAAACAAATTCTGTACTAAAACTAGATTACAGACCATCCCGAAGCGACGCGTTCCGCTCGGGTGGAACCCTTGGTGTCGTGGCCATTTCGGCACATTTCAAGGGTATTCCCTTTGCTTGTTAACCCTTTCAGTTTGCACGACAGCCCGGAAAAGTCATGCGTCGTGTAGCCAAACTACATGTAGCAAAGCTCCATCACTGCAAATTCCATGCGCGCGCAGCCGCTCTGGGCAGGGTGCGCCCTGGCGGCGGCCATGCGGGTGCGAATTCCTGCACGGTCCGGGCCTGCGTGCCGTGTTGCGCCTGACACGCCAGCTCTGGTTGACCCTCTCCGGGTGATTCCCAGGTTTCACCCCACCGGGAACCGTAAGTTCTTGTTGCAAAAGGGAAATACAAGCGGAAACAGAAGCTGGCACGAACGCTGCTGAATGGGCCCCAGTCGCGCTGTGTGGCGACACCCCATCCAACTGAGGAGCTCTATCCCATGCAACACACCCCCCACGGCGCGTCGCGTCGCCTGTCGCTCAACGCCGTCGGCCTCGCCCTGCTGGCCCTGCCCTTCAGCTACGCCGCCCAGGCCCAGGAAGTCGTCAAGATCGGCCACATCGGCCCCACCAGCGGCGCCATCGCCCACCTGGGCAAGGACAACGAGTTGGGCGCCCGCATGGCCATCGACGAGCTGAACGCCAAGGGCGTGCAGATCGGCGGCAAGCCCGTCAAGCTGGTGCTGCTGGCCGAAGACGACGGCGGCGACCCCAAGCAGGGCACCTCGGCCGCGCAGAAGCTGGTGGACAACAAGGTCAACGGCGTGGTGGGCCACCTGAACAGCGGCACCTCCATCCCGGCCTCCAAGATCTACAGCGACGCCGGCATCCCGCAGATCAGCCCCTCGGCCACCAACCCCAAGTACACCCGCCAGGGCTTCAAGACCACCTTCCGCGTGGTGGCCGATGACGTGCACCTGGGTGGCACGCTGGGCCGCTACGCCGTGCAGCAGCTCAAAGGCAAGAGCATTGCCGTCATCGACGACCGCACCGCCTACGGCCAGGGTGTGGGCGACGAATTCGAGAAGGGCGTCAAGGCCGCCGGCGGCAAGATCGTCGGCCGCGAGTTCACGAACGACAAGGCGACCGATTTCAGCGCCATCCTGACCACGCTGAAGGCCAAGAACCCCGACGTGGTGTTCTTCGGCGGCATGGACGCCGTGGCCGGCCCGATGCTGCGCCAGATGAAGCAGCTCGGCATCAAGGCCAAGATGATTGGCGGCGACGGCATCTGCTCGGCCCAGCTGCCCAAGCTGGCCGCCGGCACCATGGGTGATGCCGAGGTGTACTGCGCCGAGGCCGGTGGTGTGGAAGGCGAGGCCAAGACCGCGATGGTCGACTTCAACAACCGCTTCCGCGCCAAGTTCAACACCGAGGTGCAGGTCTACGCGCCCTATGTGTACGACTCGGTGAACGTCATGGTGGCCGCGATGGTCAAGGCCGGCAGCGCCGACCCCGCCAAGTACCTGCCCGTGCTGGCCAAGACCGAGGGCTACAAGGGTGTCACCGGCACCATCAGCTTCGACAACAAGGGCGACATCAAGAACGGCGCCCTGACCCTCTACACCTACAACGGTGGCAAGCGCGACGCGCTGGCCGTCATCCGCTGAGCGCCTTTTCCAACTTCCACAACAAGCACACCATGCAGAACAAGATCCGCTTTACCGCCCTGGCCGCTTTCGCCCTGCTGGCCGGCGCCGCCCAGGCCCAGTCCTCGGTCACCGTCTACGGCCGCATCAACCTCAGCGTCGAGAACCAGAAGGTCGGCAGCGCCTCGGCCAAGAACGTGCTGCAGAACAACAGCTCGCGCTGGGGCCTGAAGGGCAGCGAGGACATGGGCGGCGGCCTGAAGGCCGGCTTCCAGCTCGAATCGGGCCTGAGCGCCGACACCGGTGCCGCCGCCGCCACCTACTGGGGCCGCCAGGCCGAAGTGAACCTGAGCGGCAGCTTCGGCACGCTGCGTCTGGGCCAGATGACCAGCGAGGCCTACTACGCCACCGCCGACTACATCAGCAACCACAACCACGACACCGGCACCTCCTCGGACGCGCTCTACGCCTACGTGGGTCGCAACAGCAACAAGATCGCCTACCGCCTGCCCTCAATGGCCCAAGGCATGAGCCTGGAGCTGGCCACCTCGCTGAAGGAAGGCGGCGCCAACAACAGCTACGACGTGGCCTGGAACTACACCGTCGGCGGCCTGCAGCTGGGCGCTGGCTACGAGAAGAACGGCGACGCCACCCAAGCCGCCTTCCGCGCCTTCTACATGGCCGGCAATCTGGGCTTCGGCGGCTACCTGCAGCGCGACGACGACGCCTGGAGCGTCAAGGGCAGCCGCACCAATGTGCGCCTGGTGGGCATGTATGTGGCGGGGGCCAACGAGTTCCACCTGAACGTCGGCCGCGCCGGCAAGGTGGGCAGCGTGAACGACAGCGACGCCACCCAATACACCCTGGGCATCAACCACAACCTGAGCAAGCGCACCAAGCTGTACGCCTTCTTCACCAAGGTGGACGACGGCAAGGCCGGCGTGTACGGCGGCGACTTCCGCTCCGTGGCGGGCGGCCTGCGCCACAACTTCTAAAGCCTCGAGCGCAGCAGGGAGGGCGGAGCGCAGGCGGCTGCCGCGGGGACGGCTGCCTGCGCTCCGACGCTGACAATCACGGCCCCGGCCTCATGCCGGGGCCGCATCACTTTTGGGGAAGCTGTCGAGATGGTTCTTCGCGCGCTGCTGCTCTGTCTGGCCATGGGCTCCGCCCTGGCACAGTCGCCCTCCCCCACGCTGGCCAAACTGCGCCACTCCGGCGTCATCACCCTGGGCTACCGCACCGCCTCGGTACCCTTTTCCTACCTGGGCGCGCAGCTGCAACCCATCGGCTTCACGATGGACATCTGCTACCGCGTCATCGACCACCTGCGCCGTCAGCCCGGCCTGGCCGATCTGGAGGTGCGACTGATGGCCGTCACCAGCGGCACGCGCCTGCCCCTGGTGGCCAACCGCACGGTGGACATCGAGTGCGGCATCACCACCAACACGGCCGAGCGGGCCCGCAATGTCGGCTTCTCGCTCACCTACTTCGTGGCCGAAAGCCGCCTGCTTTCCAAGCGCAGCCGCCCGATTCCCGATGTGGACGCCCTGCGCGGCCTGGCCGTGGCCAGCACCATCGGCACCACCAGCATCCAGCTGCTGCAGGACCTGAACCGCGAGCGCAACCTGAACATGCGCATCCTGGCCGGGCTGGACGACGTGGACAGCATCCGCCTGCTGGACAGCGACCAAGCCGTGGCCTTCGCCATGGACGACGTGCTGCTGCGCGGCCTGCTGGCCAGCGCCCGCAAGCCCGAGGCCTACAGCGTCTCGGAGCTGGCCCTGTCCGTCGAGCCCTATGGCCTGCCCCTGCCGCCGAACGACCCGGAATTCAAGAAGCTGGTGGACGAGGCCCTGCGCCAGCTGTTTCGCAGCGGCGAGATTCACAGCCTCTACAAGCGCTGGTTCCAGAGCCCGGTGCCGCCGCAGAACGTCAACCTGAACCTGCCGATGCCGACGGCGATGGCGCGCGTGCTGAAGGAACCGACGGATTCGCCGGAGCCGGAGAGGTACCGCTAAGCGCCTGGACAGGCTTTTGTCCGCCGTGGGTCGGGGCGATGGGCTTGGGCCGGCGCCGGCTGCCGCTGGCGCTGCCCACGATCGAGCGCGCCGGTGCTTCGCGGCGCGGCATGCTGGCCGAGCTTCATCTCACGCCACTTCATAGGTCGTGATCTCGAAGGGGTTGCCGTCCGGGTCGGTGAAGTAGATGGAGATCGACTCGCGGTGGTCCACCACCTTCAGTGCCTGCCCCAGCACCTGGGCCAGGTGGGCGCGCCAGGCCGCGAAGCCGGCCGCATCCACACGCAGCGCCAGCGTGGCGTGGTGCGGCTGCACCGGGCGCTCGAACAGTGCCAGATGCAGCACGCCGGCCGGGTCGCTGAGCGTCAGCGGCCCGCCGTCGGCCGCCCAATGCGCCAGCTCGGGCAGGCGGCGCAGGCCCAGGGCCTGGGCGTACCAGGCCTCGGCGGCGGCGCGGTCGCGCACATGAACATGAACGTGGTCAATCGCTTGAAGGGCAGGCGGGTGGCTCATGGCAATCCGGTTCAGGAAGGAAAGGGCCGCCAGCCTGCAAGTTCAACTGCACTTCAAGTCAAGACGCCCGCTCAGAAGAAGCCGAGCGGGTTGTCGCTATAGCTCACCAGCAGGTTCTTGGTCTGCTGGTAGTGCTCCAGCATGGCCTTGTGGGTCTCGCGGCCGATGCCCGATTCCTTGTAGCCGCCGAAGGCCGCATGCGCCGGGTAGGCGTGGTAGCAGTTGGTCCACACCCGGCCGGCCTGGATGGCGCGACCCATCCGGTACGCCCGGCTGCCGTCGCGCGTCCACACCCCGGCGCCCAGGCCGTAGGGCGTGTCGTTGGCGATCCGCAGGGCCTCGGCCTCGTCCTTGAAGGTCGTCACAGCCAGCACCGGGCCGAAGATTTCCTCGCGGAACACGCGCATCTGGTTGTGACCCAGGAAGAGCGTGGGCTGCACGTAATAGCCCTCGGCCAGCTCGCCCCCGAGCTGGGCGCGCGCGCCGCCAGCCAGCACCTTGGCGCCTTCCTGCTTGCCCACTTCGAGGTAGCTGAGGATCTTGTCCAGCTGCAGGGCCGAAGCTTGCGCGCCCATCATGGTCTCGGTATCCAGCGGGTTGCCCTGCTTGATGGCGGCCACGCGCTTCAGGGCCCGCTCCATGAAGCGGTCGTACATCGAGGCCTGGATCAGCGCCCGGCTCGGGCAGGTGCAGACCTCGCCCTGGTTGAAGGCGAACAGCACCAGGCCCTCGATGGCCTTGTCGAACAGCGCGTCGTCCTGGGCGGCGATGTCGTCAAAGAAGATGTTCGGGCTCTTGCCCCCCAGCTCCAGCGTCACCGGAATCAGGTTGGCCGCGGCGGCTTGGGCGATGTGGCGGCCGGTGGCCGTGCTGCCCGTGAAGGCCAGCTTGGCAATGCGGCGGCTGGCGGCCAGAGCCTGGCCGGCCTCGCGGCCCAGGCCATTCACCACGTTCAGCACGCCCGGGGGCAGCAGGTCGGCGATCAGCTCCGTCAGCAGCAGGATGCTGACCGGCGTGCTCTCCGCGGGCTTCAGCACCACGCAATTGCCGGCCGCCAGGGCGGGCGCCACTTTCCAGGCCGCCATCAGGATGGGGAAGTTCCAGGGAATGATCTGCCCCACCACGCCGAGCGGCTCGTGGAAGTGGTAGGCGATGGTGTCCTTGTCGATCTCGCTCAGCGCGCCTTCTTGCGCGCGCAGGCAGCCGGCGAAGTAGCGGAAGTGGTCGGCCGCGAGCGGCAGGTCGGCATTCAGGGTTTCGCGGATGGGCTTGCCGTTGTCCACCGTCTCGGCATAGGCCAGGCGTTCCAGGTTGGCCTCGATGCGGTCGGCGATCTGCAGCAGCACCTGGGCGCGCTGGGCCGGTGGCGTGGCGCCCCAGGCCGGCGCGGCGCGGTGGGCGGCATCGAGCGCGCGTTCGATGTCGATCTCGCCCGAGCGCGCCACCTGGGTGTAGACCTTGCCGCTGATGGGCGTGATGACCTCGAGCGTGCGGCCGTCGGCCGCCGGCTGCCAGCGGCCGTCGATGAAGTTGTCGTAGCGCGGGGCAAAGGCGTGCGGGGCACCGGCGGCGCCGGGTTGGGCATACAGCATGGCGGGTCTCCTGAGGCGGCGGAAGCAGGTGGAGGGTCCGGACGGTGGCCGCGATCTGCCCGCCCGGTTGGGGCTGCCTTTGCAGGGTCCGTGCCAGGGCTTGGGTCGAGCGTTTCAAGCACAAAGGCGCAAGCCGCGCGTCAGCCGGTGGCGCTGCAATGGGTCGCTCTGTTCCAGGCGCTGGCACAGCGTCCCAAAACGGGACAGTGCCCCTGCCCGAACGGCTCAAACCCTGGCCGAGGCCGCCCCAGCGCCCTAGCCTGCCCACAACGATCGGAGACCCCATGGCCGTCATCGACACCGGACCGCCCGCCCACCACCTGGCCCTGGCGCGCCGGCAGCTGGAACAGCAGGGTGAGCTGGGCGAAGGCTTGCTGCACCCGCTGCTGGCGCAAAGCTGGCGGCGCAGCCGCGCCTTCGGCCTGGAGCCCCTGGGCGCCGCGCCCGCCAGCGCCCCACATGCCAGCGCCGCCCAGCTGGCCCGCGCCCGCGCCGCCAGCGGCGATCTGTTGGCCCAGGCGCGGCCGGTGCTGGAGTTCGTGCAGCAGCAGGTGCAGGGCAGCAGCAGCCTGGTGATCCTGGCCGATGCCCGGGGCACCCTGCTCGAAGCCCTGGGCGACGACGGCTTTGCCGACCGCGCCGCCCGCGTGGCCTTGCGCCCGGGGGCCAGCTGGCACGAGCAATGGCGCGGCACCAATGCCATCGGCACCGCGCTGGCCGAGGGCCAGGCCGTGCTGGTGCGCGGTGGCGAGCATTACCTGCCGCGCAACGGCTTTCTGAGCTGCGCTGCCGCGCCCATCCATGCCCCCGATGGCCGGCTGCTGGGCGTGCTGGACATTTCCGGCGAGCGCCGCCGCTGGCACCCGCACACCCTGGGCCTGGCGCGCGCCGCCGCCCGCATGGTCGAGCAACGCCTGTTCGCCACCCGCTGCACGGCCCCCTGGCTATTGGCGGTGCACGAACAGGCCGAGGGCCTGGGCTCGGTGGCCGAAGGCCGGCTGGCGCTGGACGATGACGGCCTGCTGGCCGCTGCCGACCGCACCGCCTGCGCCGCCCTGGGCCTGGTCGGCCCCAGCGCCCTGCCCTTGGCCGAGCTGCTGGAGCTGGCCCCCGACACCCTGGCCGAGATGGCCCGCGACGGCCGGCCCAGACGGCTGCGGCGCTGCCGCGGCGACTGGCTGTGGCTGCAGGTCCAGCGCGCCCCGCGCCAGGCGCCGCGGCCCAGCCCGGCCCTGCCCGCAGCGCCGCCGCAGGACGCGCTGGCGGCGCTGGACAGCGGCGACCCCACGCTGCACACCCTGCTGCAGCGCGCCCGCCGCCTGCTGGACCGTGGCATCCCGCTGCTG
>NZ_JAYRMO010000004.1:0-189558 GCF_041912635.1 Inhella sp. | reverse complement strand
TAGGAACGGAGCGCTGCATCGTAGCTGGTCTGCTGCACCTGGAACTTCGAGATCGCCTCGGTCATGTCGAGGTCTTCGGCGGCGCTGCGCTCGCTCTGGTTGTAGAGCTTCAGATCGGCCAGGCGGTTCTCAGAGCCGTCGAGCAGATTGAGCTGTTCGCCCACCAGGCTGCGCACGTTCTGCATGTTCTGGAAGCTCTGGTCCAGGTCGCGCAGGGCGATCACATTGCTCTGCTGGATCTGCTGGGCGTTGCGGCCCGGCGTGCGCAGCGCGGCCACGGCGGTGTCCAGCACGTCGAAGACCTGCAGATTGCTCTGTGAGGCGCCGATCGAGAAGCGGTCGCCGTCCTGCACCAGGCCGCTGATGGTGAAGGCCATGCCGTCGATGGTGAGGGTCTTGCCCATCTCGTAGGGCAACACGGTGGTGACGGTTCCGGTGGTGATGTTGGTGATGGTGGCCTGGGCCAGACCGGAGGTGCCGTTGATCTGGATCTCGTAGTCGTTGCCGGTCAGCAGCGCGGGGTCGGTGACGCGGCCGGGGTCGATCCAGGCGCGCGTGGGGCCGCCGGTGATGGCGTTCGTCATCGGCGCGGTGACGTAGTAACCATTGCCGCTGCGCGCCTGCTCCCAGGCCAGGCGGCCGTCCACCGTGAGCGGAAAGTCGTCCAGATTGCCCGTGATCACGGTGCCTGGCAGGCCGTTGAAGCGCACGCCGCCGGCCTCGTCCAGGAAGGGCGGCTGGCTGGCGCCCTGGCCGCTGAAGACGAAGCCGCCACTGCCGTCGGGCCGGTTGGCGATCGACAGCAGCTGGTTGCGCAGGCCCTCGATCTTGGCGGCCAGGCCCACCCGTTCGGCATCGCCATAGCTGGCATTGCCGGCGGCCACCAGGGTCTCGCGGATCTGCTGCAGCAGCTCGCTGCCGTCGGCCAGGGCCGACTCCGCCAGGCGCATGCTGTTGCGGCTGGCTTCGAGCGCGCGCTGGTTGGCTTCCACCCGGCCCAGCGAGGCCAGGGCACGCTCCACGCGCGCCGCGCCGGTCGGGTCGTCGCTGGCGGCGGCGACCTTCTTGCCCGAGGTCAGCTGCACCTGGGTGGTTTGCATTTCCATCTGCCGGCGCATCAGCTGGCTGATGGTGGCGTCGTACATATTGGCGGTGGCAACACGCATGGCGCTTACCTCACGGTGTTGATCAGTTCATCGAATACCGTCTGCGCCACCTGCAGCAGCTTGGCAGCGGCCTGATAGGCCTGCTGGTATTGCATCATTCGCGCGGCCTCCTCGTCCAGGTTCACGCCGGCCTCGGCGGCCTTGGCGGCGTCGGCATCGCGGGCCACCTGGTCAGAGACGGCGGCCAAGTACTCAGTGCCTTGCACGCGCGAACCAATCTCGCCCATGGCGGCGCTGTAGGCCTCATTGAGCGTGGCACCAGCAGAGATGTCGCCGGTCAGCGGGTTCAGACGCTTGCCGACGAAGCTCTCGCCCTGCAGCTCGATGAAGGCCTTGACGTTGCCGTTGTTCTGAGCGGGGTACGGCGTGGGCACCAGGGTGATGGTGTCGCCCAGGTAAGGGGGGGTGGCGGCCAGGTCCTCGCCCTTGGGCACGCCGTTGATGCGCATCTCGAAGCCCAGCGCGATGCCAGGTTCGTTGCCGATCGGCTGTCCTGGCGTCCAGATGCCGGCCAGGGTGCCGAACGGTCCGGTGATCTCGTAGTTCACGCGCCCATCTGGGTTTTGCACGGTGAAGCGCACGGTGGTGGGTGCGGCCGGCGGTGCGGGGAAGTTGGCTGGGGTGAAGGTGGCGGGGTCGACGGCAAAGATGCTGTCCAGCGTGGCCGAGCCCCGGTTGGTGATGGTGGTAACGGCACTCACCGGGCTGGCCGCGGCGATGCCGGCCGGCAGGTCCAGCACGCGGCGCATGTCGGGCGCGGCATTGGCCACCGGCTCCAGGCGGTAGGTGTCGAGCGGGCCGGGCGGGGCGAGCAGGGGGTCGAAGTCGATGCGGAAGCCGTCAATGGTCTGGCCGTCAACCACCGACTGGGTGAAGCCATCGCTCTCGCGCACCAGCAGGTAGGTGCCGGCGAGAGCCGGATCGCCCTTCAGGATGTAGCTGCTGGCCTGCAGGAAGTCGGGGTCGACGCGGGTGATGGTGACGTTGCTGAGGAAATTGCCGGCGATGTCGCGCGCATTGGTGGTGGCGGGCAGCACGCGCTCGGCGCCCACTGCCAGCAGGGCCACGCCGGCGCCTGAAGGGGTGGACAAGTCCAGGCCCAGCGACTGCTGGGTGTTGACGCGCATCGTGAGGGCGGTGGCCAGCTGACCGATGTAGTTGCGCGCGTCCTGCAGATCGCGATTCTGGAAATTCAGCAGGGCGGACATGGACCCGCCCGTGAGCAGCGCTGCATCCAGCGGCAGGGTGTTGGTCGGGCCCTTCAGCGCCAGTTGCACACGCTGGGAGTCGTAGGGGTCCTGCTCCACCACCAGCTCAGCAGCTTGGTTGGAGAGCACCAGGCGCTGCCCGCCACCGATGAACACGCCCATGGAGCCATCTTCGGCCTCCAGGGTGCTGACGGTGACGTACTTGGAGATCTCGTAAATCAGGTTGTCGCGCTGGTCCAGCAGGTCATTGGTGTCGTGCTCGCCGCCGTTCAGGCGCTGGATCTGCCCGTTCATGTTGGCCAGTTGCTTGGCCAGCGCGTTCACCACTTGCACATTGGCGCGCAGGTCGCTGGAAACGCCGGCCTGCAGGTCATTGAGCTGGGCGCCGGCGCTGCTGAAGCGCGTGGCCATTTCCTTGGTGCGGCCCAGCACCACCTGGCGCGCGGCCGGGTCGGCCGGGCGGCTGGCCACGTCCACCATGGCGTTCAGGAAGTCGCTCATGGCCTTGCCCAGGCCGGCCTCGCCGGGGGGCAGCACCTTTTCCAGGCGCTGCAGATTGAGCAGCAGGGCTTCGTCGCCGCTGGCGGCGGCGCGCGAGCCATAGGCCTCCTGGGTCAGGAAGCGGTTGTAGACGCGGTTGATGGTGTCCACTGCCACGCCCTTGCCCTGGAACCCCGCGCCGGTGAATTGCGGCGTGGCAGTCTTGAGCACCGCCGTCTGGCGCGAGTAGCCCGGCGTGTTGGCGTTGGCAATGTTGTGCCCGATCGTGCTGATCACCGTCTGACTGGCGTTCATCGCGCGGGCGCCGAGGTTGAGCAGCAGGGACATGGGGAAACTCCGGATCTAGTCTGTTATCGGCAGGCCGAAACCTCAAGCAAGGGCGCGCTGCACCCGAACTGTGGTGTTGATCACGCGGGCCAGCTTGTTGGCGTAGTCCGGGTCGGTGGCGTAGCCGGCCTTCTGCAGGTGTTTGGCAAAGGCGGCGGCGTTGTCGGGCGCGGCCTGGGCGCTGGCCACGGCCTGGGCGTAGCGCTGGTTGCCGGTCAGCAGTTTGGCGTAGTCGCGGAAGCTCTCTTCTGGGCTGTCATAGGCGCGGAACTTGGCCACCACCTTGCGGGCCTGGCCGTTCACGTACTCGGTGGTCGTCACTTCGGCCACCTTGCCGGTCCAGCCGGGGCCGGCCTTGATGCCGAACAGGTTGTGCGCGTCGCTGCCGTCGCTCGCCCTCATGCGGGCGCGGCCCCAGCCGGTTTCGTGCGCGGCCTGCGCCAGCATGAAGTCGGCCGGCAGGCCGGATTCCTGCGCCACGGCGCGCGCGGCATCGCCATGGCGCTGGATGAAGCGGGCCACATGCTCGGGCACGTTCTTCTTCGGCAGGTCGGGCAGGGGCTCGACCGGCTTGGCCAGACCGCCGCTACTCAGGGGATCGCTGGGCGTGCTGGGCAGGCCGCGGCTGAGCTGGCGCTCGATCGCCGCCGAAAGCCCGCCGGGCAGGCCGGTCATCTGGGTGGCGAACTGCTGGTCCAGCATCTCGGTACCGATCTGGCTGAGGCGGTTCTCCATCAGGCCCGATTCGAGTGTGGCGGCGCGCATGCGCTTCATCACCTCGTTCATGAACAAGGCTTCGAACTGCTTGGCCGCCGCCTTGGTGGCCGATTTGGGGTCGCGCGCCGCCTGGGCGCGCAGCGCATCGGTGCTTTGCGTATCGAGGGCAAAGCTCGCAGCGTTGAGGGTCATATCACCTCCAGCTCCGCCTGCAAGGCGCCGGCCGACTTCATGGCCTGCAGGATGGCGAGCAAATCGCCCGGCGTGGCGCCCAGGGCGGACAGGGCCTTGACCACGTCGGCCAGCTTGGCGCTGGCGGGCATCTGGACGAGCGGACCGGGCTCCTGCTTGAGCGTGATGTCCACTTTTTCGGTGACCACGGTCTGGCCGCCCGAGAGCGGCCCGGGCTGGCTGACCTGGGGCGTGCTGGCAATCGTCACGCTCAGGTTGCCGTGCGCCACGGCGCAGGGGCCCAGCGTGACAGCCTGGTTCATCACCACCGAGCCGGTGCGCGCATTGATGACGATGCGCGCGGCCGGGGTGGCCAGGTCGAAGGGCAGGTTCTCGATGTCGGCCAGGAAGCCGACGCGCTCGTCCGGGTTCAGCGGCGCCTTGACGCGGATCACGCGGCCGTCCATGGCCTGGGCCGTGCCCTCGCCCTTGGCCTTGTTGATGGCCCCGGCCACCGCGCGGGCGGTGGCGAAGTCCACGCTGTTCAGATCCAGTTGGATGAAGGCGCCCTGGTTCAGTGGCGTGGGCACGGCACGTTCCACGGTGGCGCCGGCCGGCACGCGACCGGCGGAGAGGTGGTTGATCTGCACCTTGGAGCCGCCGGCCGAGGCCCCTGCGCCGCCGACGATCAGATTGCCCTGCGCCAGCGCGTAGATCTGGCCATCGGCGCCTTTGAGCGGCGTGGTGATCAGCGTGCCGCCGCGCAGGGATTTGGCATTGCCGATCGAGGCCACCGTCACGTCCAGCTGCTGGCCGGGCTGCGCAAAGGCGGGCAGCTGGGTGGTGACGACCACCGCGGCGATGTTGCGCGGGCTGGCCGTGACGCCCGGCGGCAGCGTGATGCCGAACTGCTGCAGCATCGCCGTCAGGCTCTGGTTGGTGAAGGGCGACTGGGTGGTCTGGTCGCCGGTGCCATCCAGGCCCACCACCAAGCCGTAGCCCGTCAGCGGGTTGGAGCGCACGCCGGCGACGGCGGCCACTTCCTTGATGCGCGTGGCCTGCGAGGGCAGGGCCAAGGCGATCAGCAGCAGGGCGGTGAGGAGGGACTTCATGGGGTCGAGCGGAAGAAGGGGAGGCTCGACCGAATCTTGAAGTTCTTTAGGTCGGCGAAAGACTCAAGAAGAACCGGGAAAGCCAGCCGATTCCATGCAAACCCTCGGCCGGACCCCTGCCACGCTGTTCGATGCGCACATTGGCCACGGCCGTGGAAGACACCACATTGCCAGCGCCGATGGAGCGCGGATCGACCTGGCCGGAGAAGCGCAGCACGTCGACGTTGTTGTTCACGCCGATCTGCTTCTCGGCGCTGATCAGCAGATGGCCATTGGGCAGCACGGCCTGGACGACGGCGGTGACGCTGCCGCTGAACTCATTGCTATTGGCATTGGCGCCCTTGCCGGTGGTCTTGTTGGCACTGCTGGCGCCGGCGGTGGCGCGGGCCAGGGCCTTGGCGGGGTTGATGCCCGGAATGGCCGTGACCTCGCCCGAGAGCGAGCCGCTGCGGTCGGCCTCGGAGCTGGACGACTGCGAGGCGCTGATCTTCTCGGTGATGGCGATCATCAAGGTGTCGCCCACCAGGCGGGCGCGGTGTTCCTCGAACAGCGGGCGGTAGGTGGCGGCATGGAAGATCGCGCCATTGCGGGCCTGCGGCGGCGGCACATCGGGCAGCTGCACCGCCGGCGGCGGGTCCATCTCGACGCGCGGATCCAGCCAGGCGGCACAGCCGGTGACCAGGGGCAGCAGCAGCAGGGCGAGCTTCTTCATGATGAAACCTCAGATCTGGGAGAGGCGCTGCAGCATCTGGTCGCTGGTCTGCACCGCCTTGGAGTTCAGCTCGTAGGCGCGCTGGGTCTGGATCATCTGCACCAGCTCCTCCACCACATTGACGTTGGAGCTTTCGATGAAGCCCTGCTTCACGCCGCCCAGGTTGTTCGTGCCCGGTGCACCGACCTGCGGCGCGCCGCTGGACGCCGTTTCGGCATACAGGTTGCCGCCCAGCGGGTCCAGGCCGTTGGGGTTGATGAAGTTGGCCAGCTGCACCTGGCCGATGCCCTGCGGCGTGGGGTTGCCGGGCAGGGTGACGGAGACCGTGCCGTCGGCACCGATGCTGACCGAGAGGGCATTGGCGGGCACGGTCAGGCCGGGCAGCAGGGTGTCGCCGTTGTTGGTGACGATCTGGCCATTCGCATCGACCTTGAAGCTGCCGTCACGCGTGTAGGCGGTGGTGCCGTCGGGCCGCTGGATCTGGAAGAAGCCCTTGCCGGTGATGGCCATGTCCAGGCTGTTGCCGCTCTGCGAGAGATTGCCCTGCGTGAACTGGCGGCCGGTGGCGGCGGTGCGCACGCCCAGGCCCACCTGCAGACCGGCGGGCAGGTTCGTCTGCTCGGTTTCCGGCGCGCCGGCCTGGCGCAGGTTCTGGTACATCAGGTCCTCGAACAGGGCCTGCGAACGCTTGTAGCCATTCGTCGAAACGTTGGCCAGGTTGTTGGAGATGTGGTCCAGCTGGGTCTGCTGGGCCTCCATGCCGGTCTTGGCGATCCAGAGGGCGCGCATCATGGCTGGTACCTCAGGTTGGAGAGAGGAGCTTGGCCGAGACCTGGCCCTGCGTCTGTGCGATGTTGAGCAGCTTCATTTGCTGCTCGAACTGGCGCGCGGCCGAGATCATGGACACCATGGTCTCGACGGCACTGACGTTGGAGCCTTCGAGCACGCCGGCTTCCAGGCGCGCGTTGGGGTCGGCGGGCAGCGGATCGGCGGTGCGAAACAGGCCGTCCTCGCCGCGCGTCATGCGTTCCTCGGGGGTGACGAGCTTGAGCCGGCCCACATTGGCTGGGCGCCCGGTGGCCCCCTTGGCGGAAACGGTGCCGTCCTCGCCAATCTGGATCTCGGAATTGGGCGGGATGGTGATCGGGCCGCCATCGCCCAGCACGGGTAGGCCGCCGCGCGTCACCAGCAGGCCCTCGGCATTCACATCCAGCGCGCCGGCCCGGGTGTAGGCCTCGGTGCCGTCCAGGCCCTGCACGCTCAGCCAGCTCTTGCCCTTGACGGCGACGTCCAGATTGCGCGCCGTGGTCTGCAGCGGCCCGGCCTTGTCGTCGTAGCCGATGGTGGTTTCCAGCGCGTAGACGCGGGTGCTGGCGCCATCGCCGCGCACCGGCACGGCCCGGAAGGCCTGCAACTCGGCGCGAAAACCGGTGGTGGTGACGTTGGCCAGGTTGTGCGCCAGCACCTCCTGGCGCTGCATCGCCGCCTTGGCCCCAGCCATCGAGTTGTAGATCATCCGGTCCATTCAGATCACCTCAGATTCGTGATGGTCTGCAGCACCTGGTCCTGCGTGCGGATGGTCTGGGCGTTGGCCTGGTAGACGCGCTGCGCGGTGATCATGTTCACCAGTTCGATCGTCAGGTCGGTGTTGCTGTCTTCCAGCGCGCCGGCCTGCAGGGCGCCGAAGTTGCCGACGCCGGGGACACCCAGGATGGCGTCGCCCGAGGCGAAGGTGCTGGCCCAGACGTTGCCGCCCATGGGTTGCAGGCCCTGCACATTGCGGAAGTTGGCCAGTTCGACCTGACCGGCCGGCTTGGTCTGGCCATTGCTGTAGCGCGCCGTGACGATGCCGTTGCCCTCGATCAGGATGCCGCTGAGCTGGCCGGGCGAGTAGCCGTCCTGGAACACATCGGTGACGGAGAAGGCCGAGCCGTTCTCGGTCAGGTTCAGCAGGTTGATGGCCACCGGCGTGGCGGCGTTGTCGTTCGTGAAGTCGGCGATGCCGAGCTTCAGGATCTGGTTGGGCGGGTTGGGGTCGACCTGGTCCGGAATGCGCAGGTTCAGCAGCACCGGCGGGCTGGCCGTCGGGTCCGGAATGCGCGGCAGGCCGCCATTGCGCGGGAAGACCACCGTGGTCCAAGGCAGGTCGGGGTTGCCGTTGGCGTCAGGCGTGATCGCGGCGTCGGCATCCGTGGTGGTGACGGCGCGGCCGTCGGCGGTCACGTAGATGTGCCACTGGTCGTTGTCCAGCAGGCCGGTCACCGGGTCGGCCACCGGGTCGCCCTTCTGGAAGTACATCGTCACCGCGATCTCATCGCCCTTGGCGTTGAAGACCGAGAGCGGGATGGCGTTGTTGTAGGTGGTGGCGTCGTTGAGGATGATGCCGGTGCCCGTGCCGGTTTTTGGCAGGCGCGAGTCCAGGTTCAGTTCGAGCTTGACCTCGGTGGTCTGGTTGGCCTCGATGCCCGAGGTCGGCAGCTGCAGCGGTTGCGCGATGCCGGGCTGGATCACGCCCGTGCCGTCGGCCGGGTAGCCGACCAGGCGCAGCTGGTCGTTGTTGACGATGAAGCCCTCGCGGTTGACCTTGAACTGGCCATTGCGGGTGTAGAGGCGCGGGTTCACGCCGTCCGAGACCTGGAAGAAGCCCTGGCCATTGATGGCCAGGTCCAGCGGGTTCTCGGTGGTGGTGATGTTGCCCTGCGTGAACTGCTGCGCCACCGCGGACAGGCCCACGCCGATGCCGACGTTGTTCACCCCGGCACCGCTGAGCGCGGCGGCGTAGACGTCGGAGAACTCGGCCCGTGAGGCCTTGAAGCCCACCGTGCTGGCGTTCGCCACGTTGTTGCCGATGACGTCCAGGTTCTTGCTGGCAGCGTTCAGGCCGGAGAGACCTTGTTGAAAGCCCATGGTGGCTCCTCAGTCAACAGAAAGAATGGCGTCGGCGCCGGCAGTGGCGCCGCTGGCCAGTTGGAAACCCAGCTTGCCGCCCTGGGTGGTGACGGCCACGACCGTGTCGCGGGTGTAGGTGGTGGCGCTCACCGGTTTGCTGCCGCGCAGCGCCTCCACCTTGAAATGCAGTTCGGCATTCGGGTTGATGCCCGCACGCGGCCAGCCGAAGCTGTGGGTGCCGCTGCCCGCGGCGCCCAGGTCCACGGTGTCGATCACCGTGCCGGCGGCGGTGGTGATGTGCACGCGCACCTGGTCGGCGGGGCCCTCGAGCTTGAAGCTGCCCTCGGCGCCGTCGCTCTTGATGGCCAGGCGGCTGCCTTCCAGCGTGACGTCGTGGCCCACCATGGCCACGCCCTGGAAGGCCTGGGCCTGCTGGGTCTGCGCGACCAGCTTCTCGATATTGGTGTTCAGGTTCTCGACGCCTGTGACCGTCTGGATCTGCGCGATCTGCGTGGTCAGCTGCGCGTTCTCCATCGGGTTCATCGGGTCCTGGTTCTTCATCTGCGCGACCAGCAGGGTCAGGAAGCGGTCCTGGTTCTCCTGGGACTTGCTCGTGGCCGCCTTTTCCTTGGGGGTGGGCGGGTTGATGACGGCACCGACATCCATGCTCTAGCTCCTTATTGGCCCAGCTGCAGGGTCTTCTGCAGCAGCACCTTGGCGGTGTTCATGACCTCGACGTTGTTTTGGTAGGAGCGTGAGGCGGCAATCATGTTCACCATCTCCTCCACGCTGTTGACGTTCGAGTACGTCACATAGCCCTGGGCATCCGCCTTGGGGTGCTTGGGGTCGTGCACACGCCGGCCCGGCGTGTTGTCTTCGGTGATGGTGGTGACCTTGACGCCGGCGGCGGCGGCGTCGGGCGGCGTTTGGCCATCGCGCGCGCCCACCAGATGGGTCTGGAACACCACCTGGCGCGCCTTGTAGACGCTGCCATCCGGCCCGGCCACCGTGTCCACATTGGCCAGGTTGCTGGCCACCACATTGAGGCGCTGGCTGTTGGCCGAGACGGCGCTGCCGCTGATGTTGAAGATCTGAAACATCGACATGGCAAGACTCCTCAGCCCGCGTTGTGCGACTTCATGGCGTCCTGGATCGTGCGCAGGCTGCCGTTGATGAAACGCAGCGTGGCCTCGTAGCGCAGGCTGTTGTCGGCGAAGGCGGCGCGTTCGCGGTCCATGTCCACGCCATTGCTGTCCAGGCTCGTCTGGGCCTGCAGCGCAAAGCGCGCGGTGCTCTGCGCCAGCTCGGTGGGGCTGGCGCGCTGACCCTGGCCTTCAGCCTGCTGGGCGGCGCTGGTCGCATTGCGCAGGGCGCTGGCGAAGTCGAAGTCGCGTGCCTGGTAGCCGGGGGTATCGGCGTTGGCGATGTTGCCGGCCAGCATGCGCTGGCGCTCGGCACGCAGCAGCAGGGCCTGGGTCTGGAATTCAAGTCCGGTGGTGAGCCGATCCAACATGGCGCCTCCGGTCAGCGCGAAAACCCTTGATGGGCGATGGCGCTCATTCTGGGCAGGGGGTGGCCGAACTTGAGCCGGAAAAGGCCGGTCACTCACCCCCATTTCCGGCCCTGGAGGGCGGCGTCCCTGCCTAGAGTGCGGCGGCATGAAGTTCGCTCTGCTGCCCTTGCTGTGGATGCTGGCCCTGCCCGCAGTGGCCGCGCTGGCGCCGCAGTGGCAGCAGGAGCTGCAGCAGCTGACCGAACAGGCCGCCCGAGCCGCGCTGCCGCCGCATGCCGAGCTGCAGGTGCAGCTGGGCGCGCCCGACCCACGCTTGCGCCTGGCGCCCTGCGAGCAGGTGCAGGCCTTCGTGCCGGCCGGACAGAGCCTGTGGGGCCGCAGCCGCATCGGCCTGCGCTGCGTGGCGGGCGCGGTGCGCTGGTCCATCAGCGTGCCGGTGCAGGTGCGGGTGTTCGCCCCCGCCTGGGCCGCCACGCAGGCCCTGACCGCCGGCGTCACGCTGGAGGCGACCCATCTGGAGCGCCGCCGGGTGGAGCTCAGCGCCGAGGCCTCGCCCGCGCTCGCCCAAGCCGAAGCGCCGCTGGGTCGGGTGCTGGCCCGTCCGCTCGAAGCCGGCGAGGCTCTGCGCCAATCGCATCTGCGCCAGCGCCTCTGGTTTGCTGCCGGCGCGCCGGTGCAACTGCGCCTGGCCGGCAGCGGTTTCGCCGTCAAGGCCGAGGGTCAGGCCATGGCGCCGGGCCTGGACGGCCAGCCCGTGCGGGTGCGGCTGGACAACGGACGCACCGTTTTGGGGCAGGCCGTGGGCCCCAATGAAGTGGAGTTGGCCTGGTGAGCCCTACAAATCCCCCTAAAGTTGCTGCTCCCGGGGCCGAAGTAGTCCCCAAGACCTGGGCATGCGGGCCCGGGATCTAGGAAGTGGAGCTCAGTCATGGAAATCGGCAACAACCCCAATCGCCCGGTGCAACAGCCGGCCCAGGAACGCTCGGCACGCCCCGAGTTGTCCCCGCAGGCCGGTCGCGCTGCCGCTCCGGCGGTGCAGCCGAACCAGACCGGTGCGCGGCCTGAACCCGTCAACGCCAACCCGCCGGCCAGTGCCCAGGTGGCGCTGTCCAGCAGCGCCGTGCAGCTGCTCAAGGGCAGTGACGACCAGGACAGTTTTGACACCGCCAAGGTCGAGCGCCTCTCGCGCGACATCGAGGAGGGTCGTTTCCAGGTCGATGCCGAAGCCGTGGCCGACCGCCTGATCGCCAACACCCGTGAGCTGCTGAGCAGCCGCAAGTCTTCCGAAACCTGAGCGCCCGCGCTGCCGCCCCTGGCGGGCCCGGACGCTCCCTAGCCTGTGCCCCGCCATGCAACGCAACTCCTTCCCCATTCCCCGCGCCCCCAGCCCGGTTGAACTGCTGACCGAGCTGGAGGCGGCCCTGGCCGGCGTGCATGAGGCCCTGGCCCAACGCGACACCGACGCGCTGGAGCGCCACAGCCTGGCCGTGCAGCGCCTGATGGCCGCCGCGCTGGAGCAGGCGCGCCGTGGCCAGCTGCAGCCCGAGGCGCGCCAGCGCCTGGCCCAGGCCGGCGCCCAGCTGGCGGCCGAACGCGTCAGCCTGTCGCGCGCTACCGCCGCCTTTGATCGCGCCATCGATGCCCTGATGCCGGCCGAGACCCTCGGCCTGTACGGCGAGTCCGGTCGTTCCCTCAAGCGCCGCAGCAGCGGCGACAGCGTCAGCGCGTAGCCGCCCGGCGCACCGCCTCCAGGTAGGCGTGCCCATCGGGTGGCAGGCCGCTGCGCTGGCTGGTCCAGATCATTTCCCCCAGCGCCTCCATAGCCACATGGTGGGCTTCGTGCAGTGAGCCCAGGCGCGCCGCCAGCAGCTCCAGCGCCTGCCGGATGCCCGAGGGCTGGTCGATCGACACCTGCTCGCTGATGGAAAGGTGCATGGCCAGGTGCAGGAAGGGGTTGGTCTGGCCGTCTTCCACCCGGTACTCCAGCGCCAGCGCCGTGGCTTCGTCGGCGAGCTCGGCAAAGTACTCCGGGTGCTCGGCCACCCAAGGCTGGGCCAGCTTCTGCATCGGGTCCAGCGCGGCACCGGCCTGCCATTGGCGGTAGGTGGCGCAGAAGAAGCGCCGCACGTCGAGTTGGGAAGGCGTGTACATGGCCGGCATTGTCCCTGGCCCTACCATGGCACTTGGTGGCAACTCGTGGGAGCTTGGGCATGGGCGTGATCGTGGTGGCCAATTCCAAGGGCGGTGTGGGCAAGAGCACCTTGGCCAGCAACCTGGCCGGTTACCTGGCGCGCCAGGGCCGGCGCGTGATGTTGGGCGACACGGACACCCAGCAGTCCGCCCGTCACTGGCTGGAACAGCGCCCTGAAGGTCTGCCGGATATCGAGGGCTGGGAAGCCGATGGCGACAAGCTGCGCAGCCCCAAGGGCGCCCAGCATCTGGTGCTGGACACCCCGGCCGGCCTGCATGGCAAGGCGCTGGAGCAGGCGGTGGCGGTGGCGCGGCACATCCTGGTGCCCCTGCAGCCCAGCCCCTTTGACGCCCAGGCCAGCCTGCCTTTCGTGCGCCAGCTGGAAAAACTGGCCGGCAAGCGCGCTCAGGCGCCGCGTATCGGCCTGGTGGTGATGCGCAACAAGGAAGGCACGCAGTCCAGCCAGCAGGTGCAGACTTTCTTGGCCACCGCCGGTTTGTCGCCCGTTGCGGTTCTGCGCGACACGCAAAATTACATCCACCTCGCCGCCCGCGGCCTGACGCTCTGGGATGTGGCGCCCAGCCGGGTCGAGCGCGACCTGGAGCAATGGCAGCCCCTGCTGGAGTGGCTCGACCTGAACTGATGGCCATGCAGCTGCTGCTGATTGACGACCACCCGCTGATCCACCTCGCCCTGCAGGCCCTGCTGGCTGACTTCCAGCCTGCCGTGCGCCTGCAGCCGGTGCTGAGCATCGCGGCCGCGCGTGCCGCGCTGCAGCCCGGCCATGGCTTCGAGCTGGTCCTGCTGGACCTGCAACTGCATGAGGAGGATGGCTTCGCCTTCCTGGACGAACTGCGCGAGGCCCACCCCGAGCTGCCGGTGGCGGTGATGTCGGCCTCCGACTCGATGAGCGATGTGATCCGCGCCATCGACCAGGGCGCCATGGCCTATATCCCCAAGACCATTGAGCCGGCGCTGATGAAGGAAGCGCTGGAGCTGGTGGTGAGTGGGGGCATCTACATCCCCTCGATGCGCATGAACGGCGTGCCGCCGCCGCCCGCGCCGGGCCAGGCGGCGCTGACGGCCCCGCCGCCACCGCGCCCGCAGGCGTTGGACAAACTGTCCATCACCCCACGCCAGCAAGACGTGCTGCACGGCCTGCTGCTGGGCAAGCCCAACAAGCTGATCGCCAATGAGTTGGGCATTTCGGCCGACACCGTGAAGGACCATGTACAGGCCATCTTCCGCGCCCTGGGCGTGCGCACCCGCACGCAGGCGGTGTTGGCGGTCAGCCAGATGGGTCAGACGAATCAGTAGGCCGCTTCCGCCTCGGCCTGGCGGTTGCCCAGGCGCACGTAGATCGGCGCAAAGGCCTCGGCCTGGGTCAGTTCCAGCAGGCCCTCGCGGGTCAGCTCCAGCATGGCAATGAAGGTCACCACCAGCACCTGGGGCCCGCGCACGGGCTCGAACAGGTCTTCGAAGCCCAGGTAGCGCTGGCCCTGCAGGCGGCGCAGCAGGATGCCCATGTGTTCGCGTACCGAAAGCTGCTCGCGCGTAATCTTGTGGTGCTGGTGCAGCTTGGCGCGCGCCAGCAGCTCGCGCCAGGCCTGAGCCAGGTCTTCCGGCCGCACGTCTTCGTAACGCGGCTCGGCGCTGAAATCGGCCTGCACCTGGGGGCGCCAGAAGTCACGGCCCAGCAGCGGCAGCTCGTCCAGCTTCAGCGCGCCCAGCTTGATGCGCTCGTACTCCAGCAGGCGGCGTACCAGCTCGGCACGCGGGTCTTCGGCCTCGACGCCGTCATCGCGCGGCCGCACCGGCAGCAGCATGCGGCTCTTGATCTCGATGAGCAGCGCCGCCATCAGCAGGTACTCGGCGGCGAGTTCGAGGTTGTGCGTGCGGATCTGTTCGACGTACCCCAGGTACTGCGCGGTCACGTCCGCCAGCGGGATGTCGAAGATGTTGAAGTTCTGCTTGCGGATCAGGTACAGCAGCAGATCCAGCGGGCCCTGGAAGGCTTCCAGGAAGACTTCCAGCGCGTCGGGCGGGATGTAGAGATCCTGCGGCAGCTGGAACAGCGGCTCCCCATACAGGGTGGCCACCGCCACGTGGTCAACGACCTCGGGCGTGGCCTCCAGCTCGACCGGATCGGCGCTCAAGCCTTGTTTTGGTAAACGTAGGGCTGCTGAGGGACTTTGGCGGCCTGGAACTCGGCCTGCTGGCGGCGGTCCAGGTTCTTGTCCCACAGCAGGCCGCGGCCGGCGCGCTGTTCGGCTTCCAGGGTCGGCTTCTTGGCCTTGAGCTCCTGGATCATCTGGGTGACGTCCGAGGTGTAGGGCTTCCAGAAGAAGGGCATGGCTGATCTCAGGATTCCGGGGAACCGGCGATTTTAGAGTCGGCCAGCTTGGGCACGATGTTGGCGGCGCCCAGCTCGGCCTCGAAACCGCTGCGCCGGATCAAGGAAAGCGGCTGTTCGTTCACATCGGCCAGCACCAGGGCCACCTCGCGGCGCTGCAGCGCGCGGTGCAGCTGGCGCAGCGAGTCCAGGCCGGAGGTGTCCAGCTGCACCAGGCGGTGCAGGTCCAGCACCACGGCGCGGGTGCCGGCCGCCACCTGCTCGGCCAGGCCTTCGACCTTGCCCACCGCGCCGAAAAACAGCGAGCCGTAGAGCTCGAAGGCCTGCACGCCGGCCGGCAGCGGGTTGTCGGCCAGCGGGCTCACGCGAAACAGCGTGCCCATGCGATAGATGAAGAAGGCGCAGGCCAGCAGCAGGCCGATCTCCACCGCCACCGTCAGATCAAACACCACGGTCAGCACGAAAGTGCCCACCAGCACGGTGCGGTACTGCACCGAGAAATGGCGCAGGCGTGCGAACTCATGCCACTCGCCCATGTTCCAGGCCACGAACAGCAGGATGCCGGCCAGCACCGCCAGCGGCACATGCAGGGCCAGCGGGGCGGCCAGCAGCATCACCGCCAGCACGGTGAACGCATGCACGCTGCCCGCCAGCGGCGTGCGGCCGCCGGCGCGCACATTGGTGACGGTGCGCGCAATCGTGCCGGTGGCCGGCATGCCGCCCAGCAGCGGGCTCACCATGTTCGCCACCCCCTGGGCCATCAGCTCCTGGTTGGGGTCGTGGCGCGGCAGCTCGGGGGCCAGGTTGTCGGCCACGCGGGCGCAGAGCAGGGATTCGATCGCACCCAGCAGCGCGATCGTCAGCGTGGGGGTGACGAGCTGCTTGGCGTCCGTCCAGGCCAGGCTGGGCCATTGCGGCATCGGCAGCTGGCTGGGGATGCTGCCAAAGCGGCTGCCGATGGTTTCCACCGGCCAGCCCAGCAGGGCGGCCAGAACGCTGAGCGAGAGCAGGGCGACGATGGGGCCGGGCACACGCGAGATGGAGCGCAGCGCCTTGGCGCGGCGCAGGCCCTCGGGTAGCGGCGTGCGTTCACCGAACAGACGGGGCCACAGGAACAGGATGCCCAGGCACATCAGGCCCAGCGCCAGCGCATACGGGTTCCAGCTACCGGCATGCTGACTGAGCACACCGATCTGCGCAAAGAAGTCCGCCGGCAGCTTGCCTGGGATCTGCAGGCCGAACAGGTCGCGCAGCTGCGAGAGCGCGATCAGCACGGCGATGCCGTTGGTGAAGCCGATGACGATGGTGACCGGCACATAGCGCACCAGCACACCCAGGCGGAACAGGCCCATCAGGAACAGCAGGCCGCCGGCCATCAGCGTGGAAAGCAGCAGGCCGCCCAGGCCATGGCGCTCGACGATGCCGTAGACGACGACGATGAAGGCGCCGGCTGGCCCGCCGATCTGGACGTTCGAGCCCCCCAGCAGCGCGACCAGGAAACCCGCGGCGATGGCGGTGACGAGGCCCGCCTCGGGCTTGAGCCCGCTGGCGATGGCAAAGGCCATGGCCAGCGGAAGAGCCACCACGCCGACGGTGAGGCCGGCCCCCACATCCCGCCAGCCCGCCTGGCGCCAGGTGTCCAGCGCGCGGGGGTGGAAGCGGTGCAGGGCCATGGCCTCAGTGTGTCAGACCCGCCCTTGCGTCAGGCTGACGGCCTGTGGGTTCAGCGCACCCGCATGCCCGGCTGCGCGCCGGCGTGGGGTTCGAGCACAAACACACCCGGCACCGCCTTTTCATCCGCGTGGCTGGCGGCCAGCACCATGCCCTCGCTGACGCCGAACTTCATCTTGCGTGGCGCCAGGTTGGCCACCAGCACGGTCAGCTTGCCTTCCAGGTCCTCGGGCTTGTAGGCGCCCGCAATGCCGCTGAAGACATTGCGGGTGCGGCCCTCGCCGGCGTCCAGGGTCAGGCGCAGCAGCTTGGTCGAGCCTTCGACGCGCTCGGCCTTGACGATCTTGGCGATGCGCAGGTCCGGCTTGACGAAGTCGTCGATGGTGATTTCCGCCGCGATGGGCTCGCCACCCGGGATGGGAGCGGGCGGCGCGTGCTTGGTGAACAGGGCTTCGAGCTGTTCCACCGTGACGCGCTGCATCAGGTGCTGGAAGGCGCCGATCGGGACTGCGCCCAGGCGCTGGCCAGCGGCGGCCCAGTCCATCGGGGCGATTTGCAGGAAGCTCTCCACCTTCGCGGCCAGGGCGGGCAGCACCGGCTTCAGGTAGAGCGTCAGCAGGCGGAAGGCTTCGATGCAGGTCGAGCAGGCCTGGTGCAGTTCCAGCTGCTTTTCGGCCTGCTTGGCCAACTCCCAGGGCTTGTGGGCGTCCACGTATTCGTTCACGCGGTCGGCCAGGGCCATGATTTCGCGCAGGGCCTTGCCGAACTCGCGGCCGTCGTACTGCTCGGCCAGGCCTGCCGCTGCAGCCTGCAGCTGGGCAATCACGGCCTCGCCGTCGGCACCCAGGTCGGCGCACAGCCGGCCCTCGAAGCGCTTGGCGATGAAGCCGGCGGCGCGGCTGGCGATGTTGATGTACTTGCCCACCAGGTCGGAGTTCACCCGAGCGATGAAGTCCTCGGGGTTGAAGTCCAGGTCTTCGACGCGCGGGTTCAGCTTGGCGGCCAGGTAGTAGCGCAGCCACTCGGCATCCAGGCCGACCTCCAGGTAGCGCAGCGGGTCGATGCCGGTGCCGCGGCTCTTGCTCATCTTCTCGGCGTTCACGGTCAGGAAGCCGTGCACGTAGACGCGATCGGGCGTCTTGCGGCCGCTGAAATGCAGCATGGCCGGCCAGAACAAGGTGTGGAAGTAGGTGATGTCCTTGCCGATGAAGTGCACCTGCTCGGTCTTCGGGTCGGCCAGGAAGGCCTCGACGTCCTTGCCCTGCTTGGCGAACCAGGCGTACAGCGAGGCCAGGTAGCCGATGGGTGCGTCCAGCCAGACGTAAAAGTACTTGCCCGGGGCGTCGGGGATCTCAATGCCGAAGTAGGGCGCATCGCGGCTGATGTCCCAGTCGCCCAGGCCACCCTTACCCTCTTCATCGGTGGTGAACCACTCCTTGATCTTGTTCAGCACCTCGGGCTGCAGGCGGCCTTCCTCGTGCGTCCAGGCCTGCAGGAAGTCCTTGCAGCGCGCGTCGCTGAGCTTGAAGAAGTGGTGGTCGCTGGTCTTCAGCACCGGGGTGGCGCCGCTCAGCACCGAATAGGGGTTCCTGACCTCGGTGGGCGCATAGACCGCGCCGCAGCTCTCGCAGGAATCACCGTACTGGTCCTTGGCACCGCACTTCGGGCACTCGCCCTTGATGAAGCGGTCGGGCAGGAACATGCCCTTGGCGGGGTCGAAGAACTGCTCGATGGCACGCACCTCAATCAGGCCGGCGGCGCGCAGCTTGCGGTAGACGTCCTGGCTGAGGGCGTGGTTCTCGGGGGCGTCGGTGCTGTGCCAGTGGTCGAAGGCGATGTGGAAGCCGTCGAGGTAGGGCTTGCGGCCGGCGGCGATGTTGGCCACGAAGGCCTGCGGCGTGATGCCGGCCTTTTCGGCCGCGATCATGATTGGCGCGCCGTGCGCGTCGTCGGCGCAGACGAAGTGCACCTCGTGGCCCTGCAGGCGCTGGAAGCGCACCCAGATGTCGGCCTGCGTGTACTCCATGATGTGCCCGATATGGAAGTTCGCGTTGGCGTAGGGCAGGGCGGTGGTGACGAAGAGCTGGCGGCGCGTCATGTCGGGCGGCTCACAGGAATCAGGCAGGGGGCGGGATTCTAGGGATTGCCCCTGGGCCGGGCCCAGAATGCGCGCCCCGCTTCGATTTGCTGCCGCGCCATGACCAAGAAAGTTCTGCTCGCATTGGCTGCCGCCCTGGCCCTGGCCGGGGTGGGCTATCTGGCTTGGCGGCCGGCACCGGCGGCGCCGGAAGCGCCTGTGGCCCATGCGCCGGCGGCTGCGGAACCCGACCTGCGCCCCCGTCTACAGGAGCTGGTGGCAGCGCAGCGCCAGATCATCGTGCTGCTGGCCGACGAGGCCAAGCTGAGCCCGGCCGAGCGCACGGCCGCCCGCACGGTGGGACAGGCCCTGTTCCACGACAAGCTGGCGCGCAGCCAGGCGCTGGAGGCCGAACTGGCCGCGCTGGCGCAGCGCGAGCAGGGGCGCGGCTACCCGAATCTGGGCTGGCTGCTGGACTACATCGAATCCGAGCCCGCGCTCTTCGACGCCGACCGCCTGGCCTTCCGCGAGCTGCTGCAGGGCCTGCTGCAGGCGCTCTCGCGCAGCGGCACGCTGGACGCGGTGAAGCTGCACAAGCGCCTGGGCGAGGACCTGGAGGCCCTGGCCGCGATCGAGCAGAACTACGAAAAGGAGTACGGGCAGATCTTCAGCCGCTTCCAGAGTCGCGCCATTGAGCAGAAGCGCGAGCGCTGGGACGACTACCTGGCAGCGCTGCGCAAGCTCTACAGCCGCGAGCAGATCCTCAAGGACCAGGGCGTGGTGCTGGGCTACAGCCCCGAGAAGCTGGCCCAGCTGGACAAGGCGGCGGCCGAGCCGGCCCAGCCCGGCCTGCCGCCCAAGACCCTGCTGCTCACCTTCGACGACGGCCCGCACCCGCGCTACACGGAGGAGATCAAGGCCATCCTGCGCCAGTACGGCGTGCCGGCGGTGTTCTTCGCGGTGGGCCGCAACCTGGGCAGCGTGGCGGCCGATGGCAAGGCCCAGCTGGGTGCCCAGGCGGCGGTGGCCCGGCGCCTGAAGGAAGAGGGCTTCACGCTGGCGAACCACAGCTACTCGCATGCCCAGCTCTCGAAAGCCAGCGGCGCGGCGCTGAAGGCCGAGATCCTGAATGCCGACGCCCTGCTCAAGGCCCTGGACCCGCAGCGCGCGCCGCTGTTCCGCTTCCCCTACGGTGCGCACAGCGGCGAGGGCATGGAGATCCTGAGCCAGGCGCAACTGCAATCGGTGATGTGGCAGATCGATTCGCTCGACTGGGCCGACCCCGTGCCCAGCTCGATCGCCGACCGCGTGCTGCGCCAGATCGACCAGGCCGGGCGCGGCATCGTGCTCTTTCACGACATCCACGAGCGCACCGTCAAGGCCCTGCCGCAGATCCTTGACCGCCTGGTGGCCGAGGGCTACCAATTCGCCGGCTGGGACGGCCAGGGCTTCAGCACCAAGACCCGCACCGCGGCAGCGCCCGAGCGCATCACCACCGGCTACCGGCAGAGCTGGGCGGTGGTGATCGGCATCGACGAGTACAAGGACTGGCCACGCCTGCAGCACGCCGGCGCCGATGCCGACGCCATGCGCCAGCTGCTGCAGCAGCGCTTCGGCTTCGCGCCCGAGCGCACCATCGTGCTGAAGAACCAGGAGGCCACGCGGCAGGGCATCCTCTCGGCCTTCCATGAGCGCCTGGCCCATGGCGGCCTGCAGAAGGACGACCGCGTGCTGGTGTTCTTCGCCGGCCATGGCGCCACGCGCAAGCTCAGCTCGGGCCGTGAACTCGGCTACATCGTGCCGGTGGACGCCGCCAACACCCCCGAGCGCCTGGCCACCGACGCGATCTCGATGAGCGAGCTGCAGAACATTGCCGAGAGCCTGCCGGCCAAGCACCTGCTGTTCGTGATGGACAGCTGCTACTCCGGCCTGGGCCTGACGCGCGGCAGCGCCGGCAGCGGCTTCCTGCGCCAGAACGCCCTGCGCCTGGGGCGCCAGATGCTCACCGCCGGCGGCGCCGACCAGTTGGTGGCCGATGGCGGCCCGGGCGGCCATTCCGTCTTCACCTGGACCCTTCTGCAGGCCCTGGGCGGCAAGGGCGACCTGAACGGCGACGGCCTGATCACCGGCACCGAGCTGGCCGCCTATGTGGCGCCGGCGGTGGCCGGGGTTTCGCAGCAGACGCCGGCCTTCGGCAGCCTGCCGGGTTCGCAGGGCGGCGAGTTCGTGTTCGAGCTGCCCGCCGAGGCCGAGTTCCTGAGCCCCGACAGCAGCCAGCTGGCGCCCGAGGCGATTGCGCTGAACAGCAAGCTGGACGCGGCCCAGGCCGAGGCACCGGCCGCGGCGCCCAAGGTGGCCGATCTGAGCGGCCAGGCCCGGCCGCTGGCCCCCAGCCCCACCGTGCCGCTGGCTTCGCGCCAGCTGGCCCAGCGTGCCAACGACCGCGGCCTGCAGCTCTACCGCGAGCAGCGTTACGCCGAGGCCGAGGCCGCCTTCACCGAGGCCCTGAAGCTGCGCCCCGAGTTCGCGCTGGCGGCCAACAACCTGGGCTACGTGTACCTGCGCCAGAACAAGCCGCGCGAGGCGGTGCGCTGGTTCGAGAACACGCTGAAGCTCGACCCCTCGCGTGCCATTGCCTACCTGAACCTGGGCGAGGCCTGGCAGGCCCTGGGCGACGCGACCGCCGCGCGCAAGGCCTTCCAGACCTATCTGGAGCTGGCGCCGCAAGGCGCCGGGGCCGAGCGCGCACGTGCGGGCTTGAAGGCGGGCTGAGCCTCTGCCATTCAACCGATCCAGCCCGCGCCGCGTTGTGGGCGCGCCTTCAATTTCCGGAACCCTCATGCCCCAGACCCGCCGCACCCTGTTCGCCCTGGCCGGCCTCGCCCTGTTGCCCGGTCTGGCCCGGGCCGATCACGACGACCGCGACGAGGGCGAGTACCGCATCCTTTACGCCCGCTACGGCACGGCCGAACAGCAGGTCGACGTGACCGAGCGGCTCAAGCAGCTGGCACGCGAGGACGAGCGCTTCCGCGCCGGCAACGAGGCCTTTGGCGTGGACCCGGCACCGGGCCGGCGCAAGACGCTGCGCATCGTGGCGCGCGGCCGCGACGGCCAGCAGCGCGTGTTCGAGTACCGCGAGGGCAGCCGCGTCGATGGGCGCGAATTCATCGGCTGGCGCAGCGGCCGCGGCTGGGGCGATGAGCGCGGCGGTTGGCGCGATGCGGATGGCGATGGACGCGACAGCGGCCGCTATCGCATCCTCGAAGCCCGTTATGGCACGCCGCGCCGCCATGTGGATGTGACCGAGCGCCTGCGCCAGCTGGCGCGCCAGGACCTGCGCTTCCGCGTTGAGAACGAGCGCCTGGGTGTGGACCCCGACCCGGGCCGCCGCAAGCAGCTGCGCCTGTTCGTGCGCGATCGCCAGGGCGAGGAGCGCGTGTTCGAGTACGACGAGGGCGCGGTGGTGGATGGCGCACTGTTCACCGGCTGGCAGCGCGGCGACTGGGGCCATGAGCGCCGCGAGCGCGACTGGAGCGACGAACGCGGCGAGGAGCAGTGGCTGCAGGTGTTCGAGGCCCAGTGGGGTGCCGATTCGCGCTGGGCCGATGTGACCGCCGCGGTACGCGCCGCGCTGCAACGCGGCGGCCAGCCACGCGTCAGCAACGAATTGCTGGGCGTGGACCCGGCCCGGCGTGCGCGCAAGATCCTGCGCCTGCGTTACCAGCGCGGCCGTGGCCCGCTGCGCGAGCTGGAGCTGCGCGAGGGCGAGCCGCTGGCGCTGCCCTGAGCCTGGGTGGGTGACCCCCTCAGGCAGGGGGTGAGGTGTGACCGACGCCAGGCCGGCCGCGTCGCTTTTCCCTATGAAGCGCGTTGCGTCTACGGGTTTGCCTGAGTGGGAAACAACGGAGCCGCACTGTGTCTGCTTGTCACGGGATTTTCTTGACCGTTCGGTAAGTTACGCCGCTTGCAATTCACCCTCGACAGGCGGCCCCCGTGATCAGTCTCACCACCCTGGGTTCGGCGTACACGCAGAACTTTGATTCCCTGCCCAGCACCGGCACTTCCAGCACCCTGCCCGCGGGCTGGGTCATCCTGGAGTCGGGCACCAATGCCAATGCCACGCTCACGGCGGGCACGGGCAGCAGCAATACCGGCGACACCTACAGCTTCGGCCAGACGGGCAGCACCGACCGGGCACTGGGTGGGCTGCTGTCGGGCAGCCTGACGCCGATGTTCGGCGTGGCCTTCACCAACAACACCGGGGCCCTGATCACCGAGCTGCAGATCAGCTACCGCGGCGAGCAATGGCGCCTGGGCGCGCTGAACCGCGAAGACCGGCTCGACTTCCAGGGCAGCCTGGATGCGACCGCGCTCAACACCGGTACCTGGCACGACCTGAACAACATGGACTTCATCGCACCGGTTCGCACCGGCACGGTGGGGGCCCTGAATGGCAATCTCGACGCCAACTCGCTGCTCATCACCAACATCGCCGGCCTCAGCATCGCCCCCGGTGCCACTTTCTGGCTGCGCTGGACGGACTTCAATGCCTCGGGCTCCGATGACGGCCTGGCCATCGATGACTTCTCGATCACCCCGATCGGCACCGCGCCGGCCAAGCCCAGCGTCAGCCTGAGCGTCAGCAGCAACAGCGGCAGCGAGGCGGCCGGCAGCCAGATCACCGTGACGGCAACGGCCAGCAGTGCGGTCAGCGGCGACGAGACGGTGCAGTTGGGCGTCAGTGGCACGGGCATCGACGCCAGCGACTACCTGCTCTCGGCCACCAGCATCACCATTCCGGCCGGCCAGACCAGCGCCTCGGTCACGCTGACGATCCAGAACGACAGCCTGCCCGAGCCCGACGAGAACCTGGTGCTGACGCTCAGCAGCCCGAGCAGCGGCATCGACCTGGGCGGCACGATCAGCCAGACCGTCAAGATCGTCGATGACGACGCGCTGCCCACGCGCATCCATGAGATCCAGGCGGCCTCGCATCTCTCGCCGCTGAACGGCCAGGCGGTGCGCAATGTGCAGGGCATCGTCACCGCCAAGGCCAGCAACGGCTTCTACATCCAGGACCCGCAGCCCGACGCGGACCCGGCCACCTCCGAGGGCATCTTCGTCTTCACCGGTGCGGGGTCGGCGCTGCTGACGGCGCGCACGGTGGGCGAGGCGGTGCTCGTCAGCGGCACGGTGACGGAATTCCGTGCCGGCGGCGATGCGAACAACCTGACGCTGACCGAAATCACGAACAACGCGGCGGTGCAGTCGCTCAGCGTCGGCCCCTGGACCGCCGGCGCGGGCCTGAGCATCACCCCGCTGGTGCTGGGTACGGACCGCGTGCCGCCCACCCAGGCCATCCACAACGATGCCGCCTCCAATGTCGAGACCGGTGGCGACTTCGATCCCGCCAGCGAAGGCATCGACTTCTGGGAGAGCCTGGAAGGCATGCTGGTGCGGGTGGAGCAGCCGCTGGCCGTGAGCCCCACGCTCAGCCAGGGCAGCTCGGAATCGATCTGGGTGCTGGCCCGCAATGGCGCCGGCGCCACCGGCCTGACCGGCCGCGGCGGTATCGAGGTGTCCGCGGGCGACTTCAACCCCGAGCGCATCCTGCTCGACGACATGGACAACGCCCTGGTGATGCCCTCCGTCCACGTCGGCGCGCGCCTGGGCACGGTGGACGGCGTGGTGGACTACAACGCCAACAACTTCAATGTGCGCGTCACCACGGCCCCCACCGTGACCAGCAATGACCTGCAACGAGAGACCACGGCGCTGGAGAGCGACGGCAACCACCTGCGTGTGGCCACCTTCAACGTCGAGAACCTCAGCCCCCAGGATGGCGCCACGAAGTTCAATGCGCTGGCGCAAGCCATCGTCGGCAATCTGCGTGCGCCCGAGATCCTGAATCTCGAAGAAGTGCAGGACAACAACGGCTCCACCAACAACGGCGTGGTGGATGCCACCCAGACGCTGCAGGCCCTGGTCAATGCCATCCAGGCCGCAGGCGGACCGCGCTACGAGTGGCGCCAGATCGATCCCGTCAACAACCAGGACGGTGGTGAGCCGGGCGGCAACATCCGCACCGTCTTCCTGTTCGATCCGGCCCGCGTGAGCTTTGTCGAAGGCTCGCTCAGCCGCCTGACCGATCCTCTGGCCTCGGGTTCCAACGACGGCGCGTTCGAGAGCAGCCGCAAGCCCTTGGTCGGCAGCTTCGTGTTCAATGGCGAGACCGTCACCCTGGTTGGCAACCACTTCAACTCCAAGGGCGGCGATCAGCCGCTCTATGGCCCCACGCAGCCGCCGGTGCTGGGCAGCGAAGCCCAGCGCATGCAGCAGGCCGCGATCGTCAAGGCTTTCGTCGAGGGGCAACTGGCGAGCAACCCCAACGCCAAGGTGCTGGTGCTGGGTGACCTGAACGACTTCCAGTTCTCGAACCCGGTCAATCTGCTGGAGAGCGGTGGGCTCGCGGCACTGATCGACACCCTGCCGGTCGGCGAGCGCTACACCTACAACTACCAGGGCAATGCCCAGGCCATCGACCATGTGCTGGCCAGCCAGAGCCTGGTGGGCCTGCTGCGCGGCTACGACGTCGTGCACATGAACTCCGAGTTCGTCGACCAGATCAGCGACCACGACCCGGTGGTGGCGCGCTTCTTCATCGAACGTGCCGGCTCGGTGCTGGACGGCACGCGCGGCCGCGACACCCTGGTGGGCACGAGCGGCGCCGACCGCATCACCGGCGGCCAGGGCCGCGACACCCTGACCGGCGGTGCGGGCAACGACGCCTTCGTCTACACCAGCCTGCTCGATGCCGGCGACCAGATCACCGACTTCACGCCCGGCCAGGACCGCCTGGACGTCAGCGCCCTGCTGGCCGCGGTGGGCTATGCCGGCAGCACCCCCTTTGCCGATGGCTACCTGAGCCTGCTGCAGCAAGGCGCCAACACCGTCGTGTACTTCGACGCCGATGGCGCCGCCGGTGCCGGCCAGGCGCGGCCCCTGGTGGAGCTGGTGGGCGTGCTGCTCAGCGAACCCGGCCTGCTGCTCGACCCCGGCTTCTGAACCCTTCGCGATCCAAGGACCTCAACATGAACAAGCAACTCCAACGCGGCCTGGCCGCCCTGGGTCTGAGCCTGGCCAGCTGGGCCAGCCTGGCGGCCCCCGTCACCGTCAACTTCAGCGTCACCATCGACAGCGCTGGCAGCCCGCTGGTTGGCCAGAGCTTCAGCGGCAGCGTCAGCTTTGACGATGCCCTGGGCAGCGTGATGGGCGACGAGACCCTGTTCGACCTGAGCAGCTTCAGCTTCGATTTCGCCGGCAGCAGCTATGGCCTCGGCGATCTGTTCGCCGCCTCGGCGGTCTACAAGAACGGCCAGTTCGTGGGCCTGGACGCCCAGGGCGATGGCTTCAGCTTCATGCCCGCCTGGGGCGGTGCCGAGGCCTACTTTGGCTACGACTTCGGCCCCGACGGCATGGGCAATGGCAGCTTCGCGGCGCAGATCGACCCGGGCAACGGCGTGCCCGAGCCCACCGGGCTGGCGCTCGCGGGCCTGGGTCTGTTTGGCCTGGCCGCGGCGCGCCGCCGCGCGCGCTGATCAGTACGTGCCGGGCTCGCGCAGCGCGCCCAGCACGTCGCTGTGGAACTCGCGCCGGTAGAGCACGAAGAGCACGAAGGCCGTGGCCGCCATGAAGGCGAAGGGCGAGAAAAACCAGGCCACGGCCGCGAAGCTCAGGTAGTAGGCGCGCAGGCCGTCGTTGAAGGTCTCGGCCGCCATGCCCATCAGCCGGCCGGCGTGGTCGGCAAAGGCCTGGCGCTGGTCTTCCTCGGCAAACTGCGCGGCCTCCGGCGCCGCGCCCACGAGGATGGCGCCAAAGCTGTACTGGCGGATGCTCCAGGTGAAGCGGAAGAAGGCGAACACGAAGATCGCCGTCAGCAGCGCCAGCTTCAGGTCGAAGACCAGCAGGCTGGTGCGCGCCGCAAAGGGAATCTCCTTGACCAGGCCGCTGACCTTGTCGGTCGAGGCCATGGCGGCCAGCAGGCCGCCAATCACCAGGATGCTGGTGCTGGCAAAGAAGGCCGGGCTGGCCGACAGGTTCTGCACGATGGCGGCGTCGACGATGCGGTTGTCGCGCTGCGTGGCCTGCAGCATCCAGGCGCGGCGCCAGCGGTTGGTGATGGCCAGGATGCTGGGCCGGCGCGTGCTGAGCTGGCGCGCCCAATGCGCATAGCCCACCCAGCCGCCGAAGAACAGCAGCAGGGCCAGCAGATCGGGCAGGGGCAGGGGGCCGAAGACGGGGTTCATCGCGCGCTGTCGTTCAAAAAGCCATGTAGCGGCCGGGTTTGTGATTGACCGCCAGCGCGAAGTTCATCGCCAGCGCGGCCAGCACCGAGAGCGCCAGGCGCGTGGCATCCAGCCAGGGCCAGGCGGCCAGCAGGATGGTGGCGTCGATGCCCATCTGCAGCCAGCCGGCCCGCAGGCCGAAGCGCTCCTGGCACCACAGCACCAGCACGTTCAGCCCGCCCAGGCTGGCGCGGTGGCGGAACAGGATGATGAAGCCGGCCCCCACCAGCAGGCCACCACCCACGGCGGCGAACAGCGGTTGCACCGAGTCGATGCGCAGCCACTGCGGCAGCCAGGCCGTCAGCAGGGTCAGCAGGCTCACGGCCGCCAGGGTCTTGAGCGTGAAGCGCGCGCCCATGCGCTTCCAGGCCAGGGCGTAGAAGGGCAGGTTGATGCAGAAGAACAGCGGCCCGAAGGGCAGGCCGGTGGCGTAATGCGCCAGAAAGGCCAGACCCACGGTGCCACCGGTGACCAGGCCGGCACGCTGGAACAGCGCCAGGCCCAGGGCCACGAACAGGGTGCCGGTCAGCAGGGCCTGCACGTCTTCGTACGGGCGGTGGCGCTGGGCGGGGCTGCTGGTCATGACGGGCGGCAGTGTAGGAGTCACTTTGGCGGCGGAATGCAACAGCGCTGTGCAAGCGGCCCTTGCATGGTTGACACTGGTTGCCTTGCAGTCGCGCGCTGCTCTAGCAGCGCCTCACCTCACGGCCATGTCCGATCGCAACCTTGGCGAAACCTTCGCGCAGTATTTCGAGATCCTGCCGGCGCTGGATGCGGCCACGCGCGCCGACGTGTATCACGTGCGCCATGAGGTCTATTGCCGCGATCTGGGCTGGGAGCCGCTGCGCGAGGACGAGCAGGAGACCGATGCCTACGACGCCCACTCGGTGCACCTGCTGCTGCGCCGTCGCGGTGGCGGCGAGCTGGTGGGCTGCACGCGCGTCATCCTGACCAATCCGCAGGCGCCCGAGGAACTGCTGCCGGTGGAGGAGAGCTGTGCCGAGGTGCTGGACCACCGGGTGTTCGACCCGGCCAGCGTGGCGCGCACGCGCCTGGCCGAGGTATCGCGCCTGGCGGTGATGCGCAACTTCCGGCAGCGCAAGGGCGAACAGGAAACGGCGGGTTCGATGTCCGGTGACGACTTCGAGTCGCGCGGCCCGCAGATGCGCTTCCCCTTCATCCCGGTCGGGCTCTACCTGGGAGCCGCAGCGGTGGCGCGGCGCTTTGGGCGCGACCATGTGCTGGTGCTGACCGAGCCGCGGCTTGCGGTGCATTTCGCGCGCATCGGCTTTGCCATCCACCCCATCGGTGGCGCCATCGAGCACCGGGGCCTGCGCGTGCCCTCCCTGCTCTACACGGAGAAGGTCATCACCGGGCTGCGCCCCTTGATCCGGCCGCTGTACGAGCACATTGAGGCCAGCGTCGAAGCCGAGTACGCGCGCCACCCGGCCTGAGGGTGCTGCCCACGCACATCGGGGCGGCGCGTGCAGGAACTCGTGGTGGCGGGCCACCGCTTCGCCCAGGTGCTGGCGCAGCAGGCGTTGCAGGGTGCCGTCCTCGCGCAGGCTGCGCGCGGCCTGGTGCAGGCGCTGGCGCAGTGGCTCGGCCACGGCTTTTGAAACCGCCCAACCGGCCTGGAAGCGGTCCTGCGCAAACCAGTCCTGCAGGCTCCAGTCGGCCAGTTCCGGCAGTTCGTTCACGGC
This sequence comes from Inhella sp., assembly GCF_041912635.1. Taxonomy (GTDB): domain Bacteria; phylum Pseudomonadota; class Gammaproteobacteria; order Burkholderiales; family Burkholderiaceae_C; genus Inhella. The sequence continues at coordinate 160,902 of NZ_JAYRMO010000004.1, read as the reverse complement.
CGAGGGAAAGAGCAGCACGGCGGCCACCCGGCCGGCCTGAAAGGCGCGCAGCAGGGCCAGCATGTCGGCGCCTTCGCTGACGCGGCCCTGCTGGCGCAGTGCATCGACCCAGGCCTGGGCTGCCGGCCCGCGCCGACCGCCGCGCGTCACGCCCAGCAGCAGCTCGGGCTGGGCATCGAAGGCGGCGCGGTCGGGCGTGGCCAGCGCCTGGGCGCTGCGCAGCAGCACCACTTCGCGGCCCTGCAGCAGCCACAGGAACTCGGCCTCGGCGCGGCGCTCGGGCAGGTAGGTGGCTCCGGCGGTCAGGTCGGTGGCGCCGCTGCGCAGATCGGACCAGAGCCGGTTGGTGTTGGTGGGCAGCAGCTCGAACTGGCAGCCGCTGCGTCGGGCCAGTTCGGCGGCGATGTCCACGTCCAGCCCCGTGCTGGCGCCGCCCGGGCTGGCGGGGCGGTAGTAGCCCGGGTAGGGCAGCACGGTCAGGCGCAGGTGCGCGGGCTCGGCGGCCTGGGCCGGCCCGAACCCCCCGCCCAGCGCAAGCAGCAGGCTGCGGCGGGACAGGGGCTGAGCCGGCAGGGCGCTCAGATCAGTACAGGCGCAGACTGATCCAGTAGCCGATGGCCGCGACAAAGGCCGAGGCCGGGATGGTCAGGATCCAGGCCCAGACGATGCTGCCTGCCACGCCCCAGCGCACCGCGCTGGCGCGGCGCGTCGAACCCACACCGACGATGGCGCCGGTGATGGTGTGCGTGGTCGACACCGGAATGCCCAAGGCCGTGGCCAGGAACAGGGTCAGGGCGCCACCGGTTTCGGCACAAAAGCCGCCCACCGGCTTGAGCTTGGTGATGCGCTGTCCCATGGTCTTGACGATGCGCCAGCCGCCGAACATCGTGCCCAGGCCGATGGCGGCGTAGCAGGAAATGATGACCCAGGTGGGGGGCGACTTGTCGGCCGCATCGGCGTAGTTGGTGGCCAGCAGCAGCATCCAGATGATGCCGATGGTCTTTTGCGCGTCGTTACCGCCATGGCCCAGGCTGTAGGCGCCAGCTGAAACCAGCTGCAGGCGGCGGAACCATTTGTCCACCTTGGTGGGCCGCGTGCTCCGGAAGATCCAGGCCACGATCACCATCATCAGCGAGCCCAGCACGAAGCCCAGCACCGGCGAGACGAAGATGAAGACCACCGTCTTCATGATGCCCGCCGCCAGCAGGGCCGAGGCACCGGCCTTGGCGATGGTGGCGCCGACGATGCCGCCGATCAGCGCATGCGAGCTGCTGGACGGGATGCCGTAGTACCAGGTGATGACGTTCCAGGTGATGGCGCCGCACAGGGCGCCGAACACCACATGGGTGTCCACCACCCCGGGCTGCACGATGTTCTTGCCCACCGTGGCGGCCACGCTGAGGTGGAAGATGAAGATCGCGATGAAGTTGAAGAAGGCGGCAAACACCACGGCCTGGCCGGGGCGCAGCACGCCGGTGGAGACGACGGTGGCGATCGAGTTCGCCGCGTCGTGGAAGCCGTTCATGAAGTCGAACAGCAAGGCCAGGGTGACCAGCACCATGACCACGTAAAGCGCGGTTTGGGTCGTTTCCATGACTGGTGACGGGCCCGCGGCTTACGAGTTTTCGAGAATGATGCCCTCGATGACGTTGGCAACGTCCTCGCAGCGGTCGGTGATGGTTTCCAGCAGCTCGTAGATGGCCTTGAGCTTGATCAGCTCGCGCACATCGGTGCAGTCGCGGAACAGCTTGCTCATGGCCATGCGCATCACGCGGTCGGCGTCGCCTTCGAGCTGGTCGATTTCCTCGCAGGTCTTCAGCGCGGCTTCCATAGTGGCCGGCTCGGCAATGCGCGGCAGCAGGCTCACGGCGTGGCGCAGGCGCTCGCAGCACTTCAGGCTCAGGTCGGTCAGGCGGCTGATTTCCTCGGTCATCACCTGCACGTCGTACAGGGCCATGGTTTCGGCCGAGTCCTGGATCAGGTCGGCCACGTCGTCCATGGTGTTGATCAGCGCGTGGATCTGGTCGCGGTCGATCGGCGTGATGAAGGTGACGTGGATGGCGCGGTTGACTTCCTGGGTCACGCGGTCGGCGTCATGCTCGGCGCGGTCTACCAGCTCGTTGTACTTGGCGCGCAGCTCTAGGTTGCCGTAGTTGGCCACCAGCAGCGAGAAGGCCTTGGCAGCCTCGACGATCTGATCGGCATGCTGGTTGAAGAGTTCGAAGAAATTGCCGTCGCGCGGCAGCAGCTTTCCAAACAGCATGGGTCAGGTCTCCAGGGGTGGTGCAGAGGGGCCAAACGAACGAGCGCCCGGTGGTTGCCGGGCGCGTCGCGGAGTAGGGGGTGAACGGGCGCTATTGTCACCGGTTCGTCACAGATGCCCGATCCCGGGTGCTCAGTTGTGGATGTAGCGCTCAAAAACGGGCGCGAAGTCGCGGCGGTGGAAGCGCTCCAGCACAGTGCCGTTGATGTTGTTGAGCAGGGCGTTGTAGTGGGCGGTCACGACCTCTTCGCTGGCCGTGCCGAGCTTGAACATCTGCCCCACCACGCCCAGGCAGTGCATGGCGTTGTCGCGCGCGCGTTCGTCGCGCTCCTGCAGGCGGCCGATCATGATCAGCGCCTTGTAGATGTCCTTCACCTGCTCGATGAAGCTCTTGCGCACGTCGATGCTGAAGGGCGATGCGTCGCCGATGGTGAACTTCAGCTCCACATCCATGTCGATGGTGCCGGCCGTCTCGATGGTCACGCGGCCGATGCGATGGCTGCCGTACTCGTAGCGCTTGATGGTGCGCTTGCTGGAGACCGCCGAATCGCCATCCACATGAACCAGTGCCAGGTTGGTGAAGCAGTACTCGTCCTTCTTGGACTTGATGAGGAAGAAGATCTTCTCGCCGTCCTCGCTGAAGAGGTAGTCGTCGGCATCGACCTTGTTGTAGTCGCTCGGCGGCACGATGACGCCAATGTCGCTGAGGCCCAGGGCCTCAGAAGCCAGTTTCTTGAACATGCGGGGGCTCCTTCCTGAAAGGGAGCCAGGACGATAGTTCGGGCCGACGGTTTTGGCGAGCCTGGTTTCAGAGCGGCCGCATCACCCGAAAGCCGATGGCGTCCGTGCGCGCATCCGGCGCCTGGCGTGCGCGCTTGGCGGGGCGGGTGCGCGGCGGGGCGTCGTACCAAGAGCCGCCGCGCACCACGCGATGTGGGCAGCGCTCGATCTGGGCCGCGCGGCCATCTTGCGGCGGGTTGCTGGCGTAGGTAGCTTCGCTGTAGCAGTCCTGCACCCATTCGGCGGCATTGCCCAGCATGCCGTGCAGGCCGAAGGCATTGGCTTGCAGCTCGGCAGCGGGGGCGGTGAAGGGATGGAGGTCGTCACAGCCGGCCAATTGCCACACGCCCGCAGCGCCCGGTACGGTGCGCTGTGCGCTCTGGTCGGCGCCGTTCACATGCTGGCAGAACTGACGCAGTGCGGGGTCTGCGCCCCAGGGAAAGCGCTCCTGGCTGCCGGCGCGCGCAGCGTACTCCCACTCGGATTCGGTCAGCAGCCGGTAGGGCTTGCCGCCGGAGTGCTGGTTCAACCATTGCAGATAGGCCTGAACGTCCTGCCAGCTGATGCACACCACCGGGTGGTTAGCGGCCTGCTCGAAGCCCGGGCGGCGCCAGTTGCGTTCAGTGGTGCGGAGGGCGAGCTTGCCGTTCCAGGCGGTGCAGCCATCGCCGCGCTCGGCCTCGCTGCGGTAGCCGCGGTCGCGCACGAAGGCGCTCCACTCCGCGCGCGTCACTTCCATGCGGCCTACCGCCATGGGCTGGGCCAGGATCACCTCGTGCCAGGGGCCTTCGTCCTCGCTGCGCCCTTCCTCGTTGTCGGGCGAGCCCTGAATGAATTTGCCGGCCGGCAGGATGACGAGTTCCGGGCAATCTGCGCAGTCTCGGAAGCGCTCGCCCGGTGCACTCGGGGTGGCGCGCTGCTGCTCGGCGCGGGCCTGGTCGACCCGTTGTTCGGCTTCGGCACGCAAGAGTTCGTCGTCGTGGCTGAAGGGGTTGTCGACCGACCACTTCTCGAGAAACTGGCCCCAGCGCTGCGCCTGCAGGCTCGCTGCGCCGCCATAGGTGCTGAGGCGGTCGAAGTCCAGCTTCATCTGTGCCTGTTTGGCCAGCCATTCGGGGCGCTCCTTTTCGTCGGGTGGCGCAGCCATCTGGCGCGGTGGCTCGGCGGCGGGCGGCGGCGCCGGCGCGGCGGGTTCAGGTTCCAGGGTGGTCGCGGTGTTCTGCGCCAGCATGGTGGGGGCGTTGCCAACAAAGGCGAAATCGCCCTCGATCGAGCCCTCGCTCCAGGGTTCCTGCGCCCCCTGCGAGCGGGTGCGCACGGCCTTGATGACTTCCTTCAACAACTGCTCCACCGGCAGGTTGGGGCGCATCATGTGGTGCAGCAGGGCCTCGGTGAACTGGCCGTTGCGACTGCCGTTGCGGCCATCAAAGGCCACTTGGCTGGGCTTGGCGGCGTAGGCAATCAGCATGCCGCTGGGCAGTGGGAAGTCGCTGCGCGCCAGGCCGGTGGCGCTGCCCAGCAGGGCGCGTTTGAAGGGGTTGTCGCGGCAGGCGTCCAGGAATACCAGGCTGGCGCGGCTGCGCGAGCGGGCCAGGATCTCCAGCATGGCGCGCAGGTTCAGGCTTTGGTGCCGGACGTCTTCTTCACTTTCGATGCGGGCGTCCACCGTCGGGAAGTAGTTCTCGCCGCTGATCTGAAAGCCATGCCCGGCATAGAACAGCAAGCCGATGGCACCGGGCGCCTTGTCCAGCTTCTGGCGGAACTCGCGCTGCACCGCGCCCAACTCGGCGGTGCGCAGGTTCTCGCGGTAGACGATGTCCTCGGCCGCGAAGCCAGCACGCAGCAGATTGGCGCGCATATCGCGCGCGTCGTTCACCGGGTTCTTCAGCGCCCCCTGCATGTAGTTGGCGTTGCCGATGACCAGCGCAATGCGGCGCTCTCCGGCCCCATGGGCGGTGGCTTGGAGGTAAAGGAGCAGAAGCAGCAGCAGGAAGCGGACAAGTGGCATGCAGGCGTGCGGGGGCGACAGGCGGTGAAATTGTGCCCAGATGTAAGCTGTTGCGCTCATCATGGCTGGGCGAGCCTGCGGGTTCCGTCACGGCGGGGGCTGAGATGTGCCGTGAGCGGCGGCAGCACAAACCCCGTGGTCGGGAGCGTGGTCAGCGCGGCATGCTCTCTCCAGGTGCCGGACTGGGCATTAGACAAGGAGCCAATTCGTGCGGTTTTTTTCCAAAGCGGGACTCGGGCTGGCTGTGGTGGGCCTGATACAGGGATGCGCGGCGCCGCCTCCGGCAATGCCTGACCCCTTGACGACCATCCTCAACAGCACCGGCAAGGCTTTGTCCGAGGTGCGCTACCAGTCGTGTGGCAATGCCGGCGATGAATGGCAGCGCGTCAAGGATTCGGCACTGCGCCCGGGCGGCACGCTCGAATTCGTGCTGCCGGCCGATTGCGTCAATTTGATAGCCCTGTATGAAGGCGGCAAGGTGGCCGGCACCCAGACCGGCGTCAAGAAGAGCTTCCCGTTCCGCTGGGTGCTGTACTGATCTCAATCGATCCGGAGTCCGCATGAAACGCTTGAGCATTCCCCTGGTCTTGGCCGCCCTGTCGGGTTGCACCTCGGTGTCGCATTACGTCGTGGCCTCGCAATTCGTGGCCAGCAGCCAGGGCCAGCAGCCACCCGAGGTGATCGAAACCGAGGCCTACCGGGTCGACGGCGCGCGCACCACCACGGTGGCCGTGCGCGCCCCCGACAGCTGCGCCAATGCCACCGCCGACCAGGCTTCGGGCGGTGCGCAATCGCAGGGCGCCATCCTGGCCACCACCTGTGGCGTGGAGATGGGCGACATCGAGCGTGCCTTCGCGCGAGCCAATTACAAGGTGATTTCCTGGAAAGTGCTGGCGCGTGAGATGGCCGGCAACAAGTCCGCCACCGAGGTGGCGCAGGCGCTGGGCGCCGAGGTGCTGTTCCAGATCAACTCGCTGGAAAAGTCGCAAAAGACCCTGGGCAAGGACGCGCGCTGGGAGCGCCGCTACTACCGCTCCGACGCCAATGGCGCGCGCCTGGGCGACCAGCCCCTGCCCGACGACCAGCGCGACCTGATCGCCCGCACCTATCTGACCCGCCTCGAGGGCCAGTACAACCCGCGCACCTATGCGGTCACGCTCGATGCCTCGGCCGTCTGGGTCAAGTCGGGCCAGTCGATCTGGTACTACCGCTGGACCAAGGCGGCCGAGCCACCCGAGTCCGGCTCCAGCTACTCCCTGCACCTGAACTGCAAGGACAACGTGCTGGCGACATGCATCGCCACGCGCCAGGCCGAGCAGGAGCGCGCGCGCAGCGGCGGCGGCAGCTCGCAGGCGCGGTCGGGCGAAGTGGTCGGGGTCAGCGTGTCGGAAAAGGCCGAGGACCGCGAGCGAGCCGTGCAGGCCGAGTTGCTCAAGGAGGTGATCGACAACTTCGTGCAGCGCTTCTCGGCCGCGCGCAGCTTCGCCCCGGGCAGCTGAGCACCCATGGCCTGATCAAGGGCCCGCGCTGCGGGCCCTTGGCACTTTCTGCCCATGACCACTCTGAACACCCCCCGCCTGCGCCTCGAACCCATCACCGACGTCCACTTCGAGGGCCTGCAGGCCATGAACCGCCTGCCCGAGGTGATGCGCTACATCAGCGGCGCCCCCGAAACCCCTGAGCAGACGCGCGAGATGATCGAGCGCGTGAAGGCGCGCTGGGCCGAATGGGGCTTCTCCTGGTGGGCTTTCATCCATCTGGCATCGGGGCGTATCGCGGGGGCAGGCTGCATCCAGTACCTGGACCGCCTGCCCGGCAACCCGCACGAGATCGGTTGGCGCCTGCACCCAGACTTCTGGCGCCAGGGCTTTGCCAGCGAGGCCGCTGAGGTCATGGCCAGCTTTGCCTTCGACACCCTGCAGGTGCCCGAGCTGGTGGCCGTGCGCCACCCCGACAACCGCGACTCCGCCAAGGTGATGGAGCGGCTGGGCATGCAGGAACGCGGCCCCGGCACCTGGTATGGCGCCGAGCTGGTGCTGCACGGCATCAGCGCGGCGCAGTGGCGGGCGCGTCGGCCGCTTCGCTGAGCTTGGGGATCCACTGCCGGCGCAGGCGCGCCAGCGTGCCGTCGGCCTTCGTCTCGGCCAGCGCCTGGCGCAGGCGGAGCAGCAACTCGGGGTCGCTGCCCTTGGCCAGGGTGAAGTAGTAGCCGCCCTCGGTGGTGAGCTGCAGCACCGGCTCCAGTGCTTCTTCGGCCATGCCGGGTTCGGCGTCGAGCTTGCCCTCGCTCCAGATCACCATCGGGATCAGGTCGAAGCGGCCCATGCGCAGCATCCGCCCCAGCGCACGCCGGTCGTGCATCACCTCCAGGTTCCGGCGCGGCGCAAAGCCCAACTGCTCCAGCTTCGGGATGATGGCGTCGGCATAGGCCACACCCACGCGGTACTGGCGGGCCTCCGCCAGCTTGCGGATCTGGATGTCGGTGCGGCGCTTCATCTTCCAGAGCCAGACATCGCGCGGCGCGATCGGGCCCAGCCACTCGAACAGGGCCTCGCGCGGTGGCGTGCGGGCCAGGGTAAAGAGCAGCACATCGGGCTGGTGCAGGCCGCGCTCATAGGCCAGGCGAAAGGGCAGGGCCTCCAGCTCCAGGCGCAGGCCGGCGCGGCGCGCCAGTTCCTCGGCCAGCTCCACGCTCAGGCCCTGCAGTCGGCCATCCAGCAGGTAGTTGAAGGGCACGGTGCCGTCGCCGGCCACGGCCTTCAGCGTGGCCGCTGGCGCCGCATGGGCCAGACAGGGCGCCAGCAGGGCGCCTTGCAACAGGGGGCGGCGCCGTGTCATGGGTCTTCGGTGTCGACCTGCTGAAACAGGGCCTCGCCCCAGGCCATGGGGCCGACCAGGGTCAGGGTCAGGGTCGTCCATTCAGGGCCTTCCTGCAGCTCCTGCAGGTGGGCGTCCCAGACGCCGTGCTCGTCCAGCGCGCCTCGTGGTCCCGGGGCATGGGCCTCGGCCCAGGCGAGCAGCTCATCGAGCTCCGCGCGCGCCGCGGCGGCATCTGCCGGGCGCACGCTGGCCATGGCCTCCCAACTGCCGTGGCCGTCGTCGTCCTCGCTGCTGGAGATGCTCAGGTACTGCAGGCGCATGGCGGCGATTCTGGCCCTGGCGGGACTCAGTCGAACTTCCACACCCACAGCCCGTCCACGCCGCTGTCCTCCCCACTGCGCGCACGCAGCGTGAAGCGCTGGCCCAGGCGGTAGGCGAGCTGCCAGCTGCCGGCGGCCTGGCCCAGGCTGCGCTCGTAGGCCAGGCTCCAGCGGCGGCCCAGCTGGGCGCCCACGCGCAGCACGCGCTCGCCTTCGTCGGTCGGCGAAAGGCTTACCTCGGTCAGGCCCAGCTTGCCCATCAGCTCGGAGGCCGGGTTCTCGCCTTCGCCGGCCAGCAGGGCCAGGGCGGCGCGTTGCAGCAGGGCGGCGTCGCTGCTGCCCAGCTCGTCGGGGGCGCGGCCCAGCAGCAGCCAGGAGAGCACTTCGGTGTCGGACAGCACGGGCTCGCTGTACAGGCGCACGCGGGGTTGCAGCGCGCGGCCGTCCACGCGCACGCCCACGCGCTGCTCCATGTCGGGCCGCACGGCCAGCAGGTCCAGGCGCGGGTTGTCCAGGCCGGCCTTGTCGAAGCTCAGTACGCCGGTCTCGATCTCCAGGTCCTGCCCATAGGCGCGGTAGCGCCCGCCGTTGGATTCGATCTGGCCGCTCCAGCGCGAGGGTTTGCCGGGCTCCATCTGCAGGCGCAGCTGGCCGGTGGCGCGCGTCTGCAGGCCGCGGCCGCGCACGGTCAGGCGCTGGCCCAGGTCCAGGCGCAGGTCCACCTGCGGTTGCCAGGCGGTGGCGCCATTGGCGCCGCGCGCCGCCACCGAGGCGGTGCCGGCGCGCAGCACGCGCACGTCTTCGCCCAGCACGGGCGCGTCGGCGCGACCGAGGTCGAAGCGCCCTTGGTCCACCGTGAAGCCGCCCTGCAGACCGAGCTGCCCGGGGCGCAGGCGCAGTTGGGCGTCGCCGCTGAGCACGAGCTGACGGTCGTAGCGCTGCAGCACGCGCCAGGCCTGCGCCTGCAGCTGCAGATCGGCCTGGGTGTCGGCCTGCCAGTTCAGCTGGCCGGCGGCCAGCAGCTGGCCCCCGCGCTCGGCCGGCGTGCCACCGGGCTGGCCGCCGAGGTGCGAATCGACCAGGCGTGCCTGTGCGCCCTCGAAACGCAGCTCGACCTGGCCATCCTGCGTGGCAAAGCCGCTGGCCGGGTGCTGCAGCGCGAGCTCCTGCACGCGTAGCGGGCCGTGGATCAGCGGCAGGCTGCGCTGGCCGCTGATGCGCAGGTCGGCCTCGGCGCGGCCGCGCAGGCGCAGGCCGCTCAGCCCGCCCTGCAGCCAAGGCTCCAGCGCCTGCAGGGTGGGCAGGCGGGCTTGCAGCCGGCCATTGAGCTGCTCGGCGGCGTCGAAACCGAGCCGCAGCTGCAGCTCGCCATGGGCCTGGCTGGCCAGCTGCAGGCTCAGGCTGGCGGCCTCGCCCAGGCGCTGGGCCTGCAGATCGAGCGTGCGCAGCTCCAGCGCGAGGGGCTGGCCGGCGTCGTCAGGCAGGCTCAGGTCGCCTTCGAGCCGGCTGAGGCGTGCACTGCCGCTGAGCTGGCTGCCCTGGCCTTGCAGATCGGCCTCCAGCTGGGTGCGCAGGTCGCCCTCCCACGCGAAGCCGGTGGCGGCGCGCAGCCAGGGGGCCAGGCGCGGCTGGCCCTGCAGGCGCAGCTGCCAGGCCTCGGCCGCGTAGCGCGCCTGCTGCAGTTGCAGCGGCTCGCCCAGCAGTTGCAGCGTGGCGGGGCCTAGGGTCCATTGACCAGCGGCGGGTTGCCAGCTCAAGGCGCCTTCGCGCAGCTGCAGCCAGGCGCTGCTCGGGTCGGGGCCGGCGTCGAACTGCAAGGCCTGCCAGTCCTGCTGGCTGCCGTTCCAGCGGCCCTGGGCCTGTCCGGCCACGCGCCAATCCTGCATGCCGCTGCGGCCCTCAGCGTCCATGCGCCAGGCCTGGGTGTCCAGCGGGCCCTGGGCGCTGAACCGTGCCTGGCGCAGGCTTTGGCCGGCGCCTTCCAGGCCGCGCAGGCTCAGCTCGACCTGCAGGGTCTGGGCATCCAGTCGGCCGCGGCCCTGCAGGCTTTCCAGCTGCCAGCGTGCTTGCTGCGGCAGACGCAGTCGCAGCGCGCCAGCGTCCACTTCGGCCTGCCAGGTGCCGCCCTGTTGTTCAGCCTGCAGGCGCAGGCGGCCGGCGGCTTCCTGCAGCCAGGGCTGCCACCAGGCTCGCAAGCTGGTCAGTTCGTCCACCTGCACGCGCGCCTGCAGGGGCTGCCAGCCGCCCATCCAGCCCGTCTGCTGCTCCTGCGCCGTCAGCGCCAAGGTGGCGGGAGCCTGAACCTGCAGGCTGGCCTGGGCCGGCTGGCCGACCTGGGCGCGCTGCCAGGTCGCCTGGCCTTCCAGTGGCAGGCCCAGCCAGCGCGTGCCGGGTTGCAGCTGCAGCTGGGCCTGACCGCTGGCCGCGCGCAGCGCGGCCAGGCTCAGGCTGGGCAGGGCCAGCTCGGCCTTCAGTTCGGCCTGCAGCGGGCTGCGCTGTGCCGGCCAGGGGCCCAGGGCGGGCAGGGGCCATTCGCCTTGGCTGCGGGCCTGGGCCTGCCAAAGGCCAGGGCCGGTCTGCTTCACTTCGGCGCTCAGCTGCTGGCCCGAGGGGCCTTGCAGGTTGAAGAGGAACTGCGTGGGCTGCAACTGCAGCAGGCGCGTCTGGGCCTGCAGCTGCCAAATGCCTAGCGCCTTGCCGGGCGCTTGCAGCTGGCCCTGCAGGCGCAGCTCCAGCGCGTCCTGCGCCTGCTCCAGCGCCAGCGCGCCGCCAATCTGCGCGGCCGGCCAGCCGGCGTGCAGGGCATTCAGGCGCAGGGGTTGCAGGCTGAGGTCGGCCTGCCAGCGCGCCTGGGCGGGCAGGCCGGCGGGGTCTTTCAGGGCCAGGCGGCCGGCGCTGCGGGCGGCTTCGCCCAGGTCCAGCGCCAGGGCCTGTACGCGCAGGCTGCGCCAGTCGTTCAGCGGCACGCGCAGCCGTGCCTCCAAGGCACGCAGGGGCCAGCCGTCCTGGTCCAGCCGGCGCGCGGCGCCATTGCTAATGCGCGCCTGCAACTCGGCCACCTGCTGGGCATCCACCCGGGCCTGCAGCTCGCCGCTCAGGGCCGTGTGCGGCCACTGCGGGTGCAGGCGGCGCAGGTCGAAGGCCTCCAGTTGCAGGCGCAGCTGCTGCAGGGGCTGGGTGGCGAGGGGCTGCAGATCGGCCTGAGCCTGCGCCGCCGGGCCGAACTGGGCCTGCAGGCGCAGCGCGGCCAGGCTGCCCTGGGCCTGAAGCTGCACCGGGTCGAAGCCCGGCACCTGCCAGCGCGCCTGGGCGCTGAGCTGGCCGTTTGCCTGCAGCCGTGCCTGGCCCTGGGCGCTGCCCTTGGCCAGGCTCAGCGGCGCCAGCTGCACGGCCCACAGCGGATCCTGGCGCGCCTGCAGCTGCAGGCTCAGGCCCTGCAGGTGCTGGCCGTCCAGGCTCAGTTCCTGGATCTTGAATGCGCTCAGGCTCAGGTCCAAGGGCAGGCGCAGGCTTTGCAGCAGGGCCTCGGGGCGCAGGGGCTCAGTGCCGGGCTTGCCGGTTTGCAGCGCCAGGCGTTGCGCGCCCAGGCGGCCTTGCAGATGCCACCGGCTGTCTTGGCGGCTCAAGCCCTCGCGCTGCCACTGCAGGCCCAGCAACTCCAGCCGCGTGCCGTCTGCGCCCTGCCAGCGCAGCTGCTCGATGCGCAGGCCGTTCCAGAAGCTGCCCTGCAGGCCCTCGGTCTGCACGCCGGCACGGGCCAGCCAGAAGCGCAGGCCGCTGGCCTGCTGGCTCCATGCCAGCAGCGCAGCCAGCACGCCCAGCGCCAGCAGGAGCAGCAGCAGGCTCCAACGCAGCGCCCGCTTCATAGCGCGATGCCCACCGACAGATGCAGACGCCACTGGCCGGCGGCCTGCTGGGGCTGGTCGCTCATGGCGCGGGCCAGGTCCACGCGCAGCAGGCCCACCGGGCTGCGCCAGCGCAGGCCGAAGCCGGCACCCACGCCGGGTGTGCCGGCGGCGCGCCAGCTCGGCGCGGCCTGGCCGGCGTCCACAAACACGGCGCCGCCAAAGCCGCCCAGGCCGCCGAACCAGCTGGCGGGCAGGGCCTGCTGGGCCTCGGCACTGGCCGTCCAGAGCACCCGGCCGCCCACCGGTTCCAAGCCTTTGGTGCCCAGGCGTTGCGGGCCCAGGCTGCGCGGGCCGTAGCCGCGCACGGAGTCATCGCCGCCGGCGCGGAAGGCCAGGGATTCGGGCGCCTGCAGCGCGGCCGGTGCCCAGAGCTGGCCGGCTTCCAGGCGCAGGGCGAGGCCGCGGCCGCTGCTGGCCGGGCCCAGCGGCAGGTAGACCTGTCCGCGCGCCTGGGCCCTCGCCAGCCCGCCCTGTTCAAGCTGACCCTGCTGGCGCGAGCGCGCCGGGCCGGCGCCCAGCTGGCCCACCAGCAGCCAGCCCTCGCGCGGCAGGCTGATGCTGTCCAGCCGCCGCCAGGCTGCACCGGCTTGGCCCAGTAGGGCCTGGCTGCGCGCGGCCAGCTCGCCTTCACCTTGGCGGCTGCTGAGCAGCTCGATGCCGTAGCTGCGGTCGTTGCGGTTGGTCTCTTCCACCCGGCCCAGGCGCAGGCTGCCCAGGGTGTAGGGCGTGGTGTCGGGTTCTTCGTTGCGCTGCCAGCGCAGCGCGCCCACCCAGCGCTGCTGCAGGCGCCCGGGGTGGGTGGAGAGCTCCAGCTCCAGGAGCTGCGCATGCTGCGCCAGCTGGGCGCGACTGCGCGCACGCAGGGGCTGATCCAGGAAGCGGCGGTGCAGGTGCTCGACGCTGGTCTGCGCGCCGCTGCGCGTCTGCCAGCCCAGGCCCAGGGCGAGCTGCTGGCGCGTGGCTTCCTTGACGCGGATGCGCACCGGCAGGCGGTTGCCGTCCTGCAGCTCCTCGCCGTCCAGCTCCACCCACACGCCGTCGAACAAACCGCTGCGCTGCAGCCGGGTCTGCGCGTCGAGCAGGCGCTGCTCGGTGTAGCGCCGGCCCGGGCGCAGGGCGCCGAGCAGTTCGCGCAGTTCTTCCTCGCGGTGGCGCTGCAGGCCTTCAAAGCGCAGCTCGCCCAGCAAGATCTCCGGCCCGGGGTCGAGCTGCAGCGTCAGGCGCACGTTGCTGCAATCCACCTCGGCCTCGGTGAGCTCCCAGCGCGCCAGCGCATGGCCCTGGGCGCGCACCTGGGCCAGCAGGTTGCGCTTGGCGCTGTCCCAGTCGGCCTGACGAAAGCGCTCGCCCACGGGCAGGGCAAAGGCGGCGCGCCAGGTCTGCCAGCGCTCGTGCTCGGGCTCGGGGCCGCTGAGCAGCAGCTCGCTGATGCGTGCGGGCTCACCCGGTTCAATCTGCAGGCGGCCGGCTGCGCAGTCCAGCTGCACATGGGCCTCGAAGTAGCCCTCGGTCTCTAGCAGCGCGCGCGCCTGCGCCGGCGCCAGACGGCACAGGCGGGCCCACTCCAGCTCGGTGGGTGGGTTGCGGCCCTGCAGGGCCTGGCTCAGGTCCAGATGGGTGCGCAGCAGGGTGGCCAGTGCGCTTGGCGCCTCGATGTCCACCGCCTTGGGCAGGGCCCAGGCGGGGGCGGCCAGCCAGAGCGCGGCCGCCAGGAACGCCCGCCTCATTTGCTCAGATGGCGCATCGCGGCTTCCAGGCCGGACAGCGTGAGCGGGTACATGTGCTGGTGCATCAGGCCTTGGACGAGGTGGATGCTCTGGCGGTACTCCCACACACCGTGCGGCTCGGGGTTGATCCAGGCGTGGCGTGGGAAGGCTTGCGTCAGCCGGTCCAGCCACACCGAGCCGGCCTCCTCGTTCATGTACTCGACGCTGCCGCCGGGCTGCAGGATCTCGTAGGGGCTCATGGTGGCGTCGCCCACGAACACCAGCTTGTAGTCGCGGTTGTACTTGTGGATCAGGTCCCAGGTCGGCGTCTTTTCGGCGAAGCGCCGGCGGTTGTTCTTCCACACGTAGTCGTAGATGCAGTTGTGGAAGTAATAGAACTCCAGGTGCTTGAACTCGCTCTTGGTGGCGCTGAAGAGCTCCTCGACGCGGTGGATGTGCTCGTCCATCGTGCCGCCCACGTCCATCAGCAGCAGCAGCTTGACCTTGTTGTGGCGCTCGGGGCGCATCTTGATGTCGAGGTAGCCGGCGTTGGCCGCGGTGGCGCGGATGGTGTCGTCCAGCGCCAGTTCATCCGCCGCGCCCTCGCGCGCGAAGCGGCGCAGGCGGCGCAGCGCCACCTTGATGTTGCGGGTGCCCAGTTCCACCGAGTCGTCGTAGTCGCGGTAGCCGCGCTGCTCCCACACCTTCACGGCACTCTTGCCCCCGCCCGCGCCGCCGATGCGCACGCCCGCCGGGTTGACGCCGCCATTGCCAAAGGGGCTGGTGCCGCCGGTGCCGATCCAGCGGCTGCCGCCCTCATGGCGCTCCTGCTGTTCTTCCAGGCGCTTTTTGAGCGTGTCCATCAGCTCGTCCCAGCCCAGGGCTTCGAGCTGGGCGCGCTGCTCGGGCGTCAGCTCCAGCTTCAGCTGGGCCTTGAGCCAGTCCTCGGGCAGGTCGCGCGCCAGCTCCAGCTTCAGCTCCACGCCCTTGAAGAAGGCCGCGAAGGCGCGGTCGAAGCGGTCGTACAGGGCCTCGTCCTTCACCAGGATGGTGCGTGCCAGGCTGTAGAACTGGTCGAGCGAAGGCTCGATGACGCCCTGGCGCAGGGCGTCCAGCAGGGTCAGGAACTCCTTGGGCGAGACCGGCAGGCGGGCCGCGCGCAGGGTCTGGAAGAAGGGCACAAGCATGGGGCGATTGTGAAGGCCCGTAGGCGCCGGGCCTCGGAAAACCTCGGGCAAACCCCCGGTTGGCGAGCGGCTACGCTGGCGCCGTGGCACGCCTGAATTTCGCCGAACTGCTGCTGGTGCTGGTGGCCGGCCAGCAATTGCTGGCCGCCGCCATCTGGCTGCTGGCCGTGCGCCTGCGCGTGGCGCCGCGCGTGCCCTCGCTGCACTGGGTGGCTGCTTCGGTGTGGGTGGCGGTGTGCGCTGCCCTGCCGGTTCTGCAGAGCCAGGACCGCTGGTACGGCTTTGGCCTGCCGGCGCTGCTGCTGCCTGGCGCGCTGATCCTCACGCGTCTGGGCTTGGAGATCCTGTTCCGCCAGCCGCGGCGCGATGCGGAACACCTGCTCGTCATGCTGCTGGCGCTGGGGGGCGCGCTGCTGGCCGCGCTGCTGGGTGCGGGCGAGCGCTGGTGGCATGTGCAGGCCTCGTTGCTTTCGGCCGCCTGCCTGCTGCGCGGTGCGGCCTGCGTGCACGGCGCGGCGCGGCGCGAACTGGGCCTGCGAGGCGCGCGCCTGGTGTGCTGGCCGCTGGTGCTGATGGCCCTGCTGTTCGGCGGCCGCGGGCTCGGAGCCTGGCTGCAGCCCGAGCATTTCGCGCAGCCGATGACGGCTGACAGCCCCAGCAACATCGCGCTGCTGATGGCCTACCTCAGCATGAGCGTGCTGTTCCACGTCATGCTCTCTCTCACTGTGGCGCTGCGCCTGGTGGGCAAGCTGCAGCAGCTGTCGCGTCTGGACCCGCTCACGGGCCTGAGCAACCGCCGCGGCCTAGAAGAGCGCTGGGCCAGCCTGCGCCACCGCCTGCCCTTGGCCGCACTGGCGGTGGACGCCGACCATTTCAAGAACGTGAACGACCGGCATGGCCACGCGGTCGGCGATCAAGCCCTGCAGCACCTGGCGGAGCTGATGCGGCGCAGCGTGCGCAGCGGCGATGTGGTGGTGCGCCTGGGGGGCGAGGAGTTCCTGCTGCTGCTCGCCCATACCGACGCCGAGCAGGCGCGTCAGCGCGCCGAGCAGTTGCGCGCGCTGGTGGTGAACAGCCCGCTGCGCCTGGACGAGGGCGAGCTGGCGCTGACCGTCAGCATCGGTGTGGCGGTGGCGGTGCAGGCCGGCCCCTCCGGGCCCTTGATCAGCGCGGCCGACGCCGCGCTCTACGAGGCCAAGCGCAGCGGGCGCAACCGGGTGGTGCTGGGCGCGCTGCAGGAGGCGCGCACCTGATGCTGCGGCTCAGCCTGGCCGAGCTGCTGATGGGCGTGATCGTCTTGCAGCAGGGCCTGGCGGCGCTGATGTGGTGGCTGTCTGCCCGCGTGCAGGTGGTGCCGCGCGTGCCGGCCCTGCACTGGGCCGCCGGCGCACTCTGGGCGGCCGGCGTGGTGGGCTGCACGGTGCTGGGCCAGAACCTCGGCCCCGCCTTCAGCCACAGCTTCACCAACATGATGGCGCCGGGCGTTTTCATCCTGCTGCGCCTGGGTCTGCAGATCCTGCTGCGTGCGCCGCGGCAGGACGGGGAGCACGCGCTGGTGGCCGTGCTGGCCGTGGCCAGCGCCTGGGGCGGGCATCTGGCGGGTGCGCCGCTGTTCTGGGGCATTGCCACGGCCTCGCTGTTGAACGCGTACTGCCTGCTGCGCCTGGCGCAGACCGTGCGCCTGCCGGTGCGCCAGGAGCTGGGCGAGGGCGCGGTGCGCCTCGTCACCTGGCCGCTGCGAGCGCTGGCCGGGGTGTTCCTGCTGCGCGCTCTGCTGGCCCTGGTGGTGCCGCCCGAGGCCGTGCAGCCACTGTACGTGGACACCCCGCCCAACATCGTGGTGCTCGTCATCATGATGACCCTGGGCCTGGTGATGCACCTGGTGCTGGCGCTGTGCGTGGCCCTGCGCCTGGTGCGTCGCCTGCACCGGCTCTCGCGCCAGGACGCGCTGACCCTGCTGCCCAACCGCCGCGCCGCCGACGAACACCTGGCCCGCCTGTTCGCCCGCCTGCGTGCGGGCCAAGGCGGCTTTGCGCTGGCGCTGGCGGATGTGGACCACTTCAAACGCGTCAACGACCAGCAGGGTCATGCGATCGGCGATCGCGCGCTCGCCCATCTGGCCGCTCAGCTGCGCGCGCAGGCCCGGCCGGTGGATCTGGTGGCCCGCTTTGGCGGTGAGGAATTCGTGCTGCTGCTGCCCGATGTGGACGCCGCCACCGCCCACGCCGTGGCCGAGCGCCAGTGCCAGGCGGCGGCGGCCGAGCCGCTGCGCCTGGGCGCCACCGCGCTGCCGCTGAGCATCAGCCTGGGTGTGGGGGTGGCGCGTGCCGACGACAGCGCGGAAAGCCTGCTTGCGCGGGTGGATGCCGCGCTCTACCGCGCCAAGGCCGCCGGGCGCAACCGGGTGGAGCTGGCCGCCTGACTCAGGCGCGCGCCAGGCGTTCCAGCAGCCGCGCCTTGGCGGCCGGCCAATCGCGGGCCAGCAGGCTGTAGCGCACGGTGTCGCGCACCGTGCCGTCGCGGCGGCGCAGGTCGTGGCGGATCACGCCCTCGCGCTGCGCGCCCAGGCGCTCGATGGCGGCCTGGCTGCGCAGGTTCAGGATGTCGGTGCGCCAGCCCACCAGGGCCGCGCCCAGGGTCTCGAAGGCGTGCTGCATCAGCAGCAGCTTGGCAGTGGTGTTGACGGCGCTGCGCCAGCAGCTCTGTGCGTACCAGGTGTAGCCAATCTCCAGGCGGTCCAGGTCGGCCACGATGTCGTGGTAGCTGGTGCTGCCCAGCACGCGGCCGCTGGCACTGTCCAGCACCGCGAAGGGCAGGCGGTTGCCCGCGGCTTGCTGGGCCAGCGCGCGCTCGATGTAGCCGCGCGTGTCATCCGGCTCGGGCACCGAGGTGAAGGTCAGGTTCCACAGCTCGCCATCGGCGGCGGCGGCGAGCAGGCCAGCTTCATGGTCCAGGCCCAGTGGCACCAGGCGCACCGGCGCCTGGGTCAGTTCGACGGGTCCGACCTGCATCAGCGGTTGTGACGTTGCATGTGCAGCAACTTCTCGAACAGGGTCAGGTCCTGCTCGTTCTTCAGCAAGGCGCCGGCCAGCGGCGGCACGCGGGTCGGGCCGGCTTCGCTGACGCCGAGCTGGCTGGCATCGATGTCCTCGGCCAGCAGCAGGCGCAGCCAGTCCAGCAGCTCGCTGGTCGAGGGCTTCTTCTTCAAGCCGGGCAGGTTGCGCACCTGGTAGAAGCTTTTCAGCGCGGCGGCCAGCAGCTCGCTCTTCAGGTTCGGGAAGTGCACGTCGACGATGCGCTGCATGGTCTCGGCGTCCGGGAACTTGATGTAGTGGAAGAAGCAGCGGCGCAGAAAGGCGTCCGGCAGCTCCTTCTCGTTGTTGCTGGTGATGAAGACCAGCGGCCGGTGCTTGGCCTTGATGGTCTGGCGCGTCTCGTAGCAGTGGAACTCCATGCGGTCGAGTTCGCGCAGCAGGTCATTGGGG
The DNA here is from genome assembly GCF_041912635.1 of Inhella sp. Taxonomy (GTDB): domain Bacteria; phylum Pseudomonadota; class Gammaproteobacteria; order Burkholderiales; family Burkholderiaceae_C; genus Inhella. Next base: position 142,425 of record NZ_JAYRMO010000004.1, on the reverse strand, counting down.
AACTCGATGTCGGCCTTGTCGATCTCGTCGATCAGCAGGGCCACTGGCGCATCGGCCTCGAAGGCCTGCCACAGCACGCCCTTGAGGATGTAGTTGTGGATGTCCTTGACCTTCTCGTCGCCCAGCTGGCTGTCGCGCAGCCGGCTGACGGCGTCGTACTCGTACAGGCCCTGCTGCGCCTTGGTGGTGCTCTTCACATGCCACTGCAGCAGCGGCAGGCCCAGCGCCCCGGCCACTTCCTCGGCCAGCAGGGTCTTGCCGGTGCCGGGTTCGCCCTTCAGAAGCAGCGGGCGTTGCAGGGTGATGGCGGCGTTGACCGCGAGCTTCAGGTCGTCGGTGGCGACGTAGTGGGCGGAGCCTTCGAATTTCATGCGGGGCAGTATAGGAATTGACCTGCGTCAAGCCGGTTCCGCCCAGCCCATAGAATGCGCCCCCATTTCCTGACGCCTCCTTCAAGAACACCATGCGCCAGCTGCTCTCTGCCCTTGCGATCGCCTCCGTCGCCCTCGCCGCCCTGCCGGCCCATGCCCAGGACGCCGCCGCCGGCGCCAAAAAGATCGCCATGTGCATCGGCTGCCATGGCATCCCCGAGTACCGCGCCAGCTTCCCTGAGGTGTACCGCGTGCCCAAGATCTCGGGTCAGAACGCCGGTTACATCGTGGCGGCGCTGCAGGCCTACGCCAAGGGGGACCGCAAGCACCCGACGATGCGTGGCATCGCAGGCTCGCTGAGCGAGCAGGACATGAAGGACATCGGCGCCTTCTACGAGCAGCAGGGCAAGGGCGAGCCGGCCCCGGCCACGGTGGCCGCGGCACCCGAGGCGATCGCCGCCAAGCTGCAGGCCTGCGCCGCCTGCCATGGCGCGAACTTCAGCAAGACCCTGGACGGCAACCACCCCAAGCTGGCCGGGCAGCATGCCGATTTCCTCTATGTGGCGCTGCGCAGCTACCAGGCCGAGGGCAAGGCCACTTGGGGCCGCGGCAACGCCATCATGCAGGGCCAGATCAAAGAGCTGAAGCCGGCCGAGCTGAAGCAGATCGCTGCCTACCTGGCCTCGCTGCCGGGCGAACTGAAGACCGTGCCGCAGTCGGCTACACGTTGATTCAGCTGACGCCCTGCTGACAAGGCCGCCTGCGGGCGGCCTTTTCTTTTGCGGGATCGCCCGGGGTGGCAGGTGCCGGAATGCGCTGATACTTTTGGCGCCCGCCATGCTGAAAAAAATCCCGACGTCCCAAGCCGAACTGGGCATGTTCCTCCAGTCCATGGAGGGCTCCTGGCTGTCGCATCCCTTCTGGAAGACGCGCTTCCTGCTCAAGGAGACGAGCGATCTGGAGGCGCTCAAGCGTTCCGGTGTGCCCTTCATCTGGATTGACGTGGTCAAGGGCAAGGACGTGCTGGAGTCGCTGGCCACTGCAGATGAAGTGCCGGCCATTGAACAGCCCGCCGCGCCGCCCCCGGCGCCCGCCCAGCCCAAGGTGTCCGCGCCCGTGGCGGCCAAACTGCCGCCCCCCAAGCCCTGCAGCTTTGCCGACGAGCTGGAACAGGCGGCCGAGCTGATGCAGCGCTCCAAGAAGCAGGTCATCAACATGTTCAACGAGGCCCGCCTGGGCCGCGCCATCAAGAGCGAGGAATGCCTGCCGGTGGTGGAGGACATCACCGGCTCGGTCTGGCGCAACCCTTCGGCGCTGATCAGCCTGGCGCGCCTGAAGACGCGCGACGACTACACCTACATGCACTCGGTGGCCGTCTGCGCCATGATGGTGGCGCTGGGCAAGCAGCTGGGGCTTTCGGAAGACGAGCAGCGCGCCGCCGGCCTGGCCGGGCTGCTGCACGACGTCGGCAAGATGCTGATGCCGCTGGAGATCCTCAACAAACCCGGCGCGCTCACCGATCCCGAATTCGCCGTCATGCGCAGCCACCCGGCGCGCGGCTACGAGGCGCTCAAGGCCAGTGGCGCGTTCGACGAGAACGTGCTGGACGTCTGCCTGCACCACCACGAAAAGATGGACGGCGGCGGCTACCCGCACCGGCTCAAGGCCGACCAGATCACGTTGTTCTCGCGCATGGGCGCGGTTTGCGATGTGTACGACGCCGTCACCTCGAACCGCCCCTACAAATCCCCCTGGGACCCGGCGGCCTCGATCGCCCGCATGGCGCAGTGGCAGGGCCATTTCGATCCCAAGGTGTTCCAGGCCTTCGTGGTTTCGATCGGCATCTACCCGGTGGGCACGCTGGTGAAGCTGCAATCGGGCAAGCTGGCGGTGGTGATTGACCAGAACCCCGGCAAACTCACCGCACCCAAGGTGCGCGTGTTCTTCTCGACCAAGTCGAACCTGCCGATTGACGTCACCGACCTCGATCTCGCTCAGGCCAACGACAAGATCGTCAGCCGCGAAGATCCGAACGCCTGGGGCTTCACCCAGCTCAATGACCTCTGGACCCAGCCGCGCTGAGCGGCTTCCCTGCCCATGATCAAGCCTTTCCTGACGGCGCTGGCCGCCGCCGGCCTTCTTGCCTTTGGCGCCCAGGCGCAGACCCTGCGCTGGGCCAGCCAGGGCGACCTGCAGACCGCCGACCCGCACTCGCAGAACGAGTCGATGACCAACATGATCAATGGTCAGGTCTACGAAAAGCTCGTCAATCGCGACAAGACCATGGCCATCGTTCCCGGCCTGGCCACCGAGTGGAGCAACCCCGACCCGCTGACCTGGCGCTTCAAGCTGCGCCCGGGCGTGAAGTTCCACGACGGCGCGCCGCTGACGCCCGAGGACGCGATCTTCTCCATCCAGCGTGCCAAGGAACCCACTTCGCAGCTGGTGCAATACGCCAATGCCGTGGGCACGCCGCGCCGGGTGGACGATCTGACGGTCGAGTTCAAGCTCGACAAGCCCAACCCGATCTTTCTGCAGCACATGGACCTGCTGTGGATCATGAACAAGGCCTGGAGCGAGAAGAACCGCGTCACCAAGCCGCTCGACTTCAAGAACAAGGAAGAAAGCTACGCCAGCCTGAACGCCAACGGCACCGGGCCCTACATGCTGGTGAGCCGCCAGCCGGGCGTGAAGAACGTCTACAAGCGCAACCCGAACTGGTGGGGCAAGTTCGAGGGCAATGTGCAGGAGATCGTGTTCACGCCGATCGGCAACGACGGCACCCGGCTGGCCGCGCTGATCTCGGGCGAGCTCGACTTCGTGCTCGACCCCGCGCCTCGCGACATCGCGCGCCTGCGCCAGCAGCCCGGCCTGCAGATCATCGACGGGCCCGAGAACCGCCTCGTCTTCATCGGCATGGACCAGGCGCGCGACAGCCTGCTCTACGGCAAGACGGCCAACGGCAAGAACCCTTTCAAGGACCTGCGCGTGCGCCAGGCGCTCTACCACGCCATCGACATCGAAGGCATCCGCGTCAAGTTGATGAACGGCCTGGCAGCGCCCACCGGGGGCCTTACGCCCTCGCCCAAGGCCAGCTTCGACGACCCCAGCGTGCAGACCCGCCTGCCTTATGACTTGAACCAGGCGCGCAAGCTGATGGCCGAGGCCGGCTACGCCGATGGCTTCGAAGTGACGCTCGATTGCCCGAACAACCGCTACATCAACGATGAGGAAATCTGCCTGACCCTGGCCTCGATGTGGGCGCAGCTGAAGATCAAGGTCAAGGTCAACCCGATGCCGCGCTCGCTCTACTTCCCTAAGCTGGAGAAGCTGGACACCAGCCTCTACCTGTACGGCTGGGGCGGCGCCATCACCGATGCCGAATCCATCTTCGCGCCGGTGCTGCGCAACCGCGGCGAGAAGGGCATCGGCGCCTACAACTACGGCAACTGGAAGAACGACAAGTTCGATCAGCTCGCCGCGCAGAGCGCCGTCGAGGTGGACGTGAAGAAGCGCGAGCAGCTGATCCGCGCCGCCATGGCCGAGTTCCGGGCTCAGACCCATCTGATCCCGCTGCATCGCCAGGTCATCCCCTGGGCGGCGCGTGCCGGCCTGAAGGCCGTGCACCGGCCCGACAACTGGCTGGAAGTGGCCTGGGTGACGGTGCCGACCCAGAAGTAATCAGGCAACAAAGCAGCAACAGCGCAGGGGCCCAATGGGCCCCTTGCCTTTGGGAGTCCGCCATGCGCTTCGGCCGCCGCCTGTTTCCTGTGCTCCTGACCCTGCTCGCGGGCGGCGTCGGGGCCCAGGCCCGCTTCGACCCCGCCACCCAGCAGCTGCGCATTCCCACCGTCGAGGTGGAAGGGCAGCTCTACCGAGACGCCCTGCTGCGCCTGGACGCCGATGGCCGCCTGAGCCTGCTGGCCCTGAGCCCGCCACCGGTCAGCCCGCCCAACCAACTGGCCGCGCGCGTGGCGGCCGCCAGCCAGGCGGCCCAGAGCGATGCCCGCTGCACGGCCGTGCGGCCCTTCTACTGGGAGATGGGCGACGCCAGCCAGCGTCTGGCCGGCGGCTCGGTGGGCTTGCCGAGCATCGAGGCCGGCAGCCAGCTGCCGATTGCCTCGTCCAGCAAATGGATCTACGCCGCCTATGTGCTGGAGCGCCGTGCGGGCCAGCCGACGGCCGAGGACATCCAGTTCCTCAATTTCCGCAGCGGCTACACCCAGTTCCCGCCCAATGGCTGCCAGGCGCAGGACACGGTGGCCAGCTGCCTGGCGCGCGACAACAACGGCGTCAAGACGCCAGCCCACGAGGGCTTCTTCTATTACGGCGGCGGCCACATGCAAAAGCACGCCAACCAGCCCAGCATGGGCCTGGGAGCACTCGACAACGCCGGCCTGGCCGCCGAGCTGCGCCGCCTGCTGGGGCAGGACGTGGCCCTGGCCTATCTGCAGCCCCAGCCCGCCGGTGGCCTGCGCATGACGGCACGCGACTACGCCACCTTCCTGCGCAAGCTGCTGGGTGGCCAGCTGCGCATGAGTGCCTGGCTGGGTGCTCAGGCCGTGTGCACCAACCCCGCACGCTGCAGCCAGGCCCTCTACACCCCGGTGCCGGCCACGCAGAGCTGGCATTACGGCCTGGGCCATTGGATCGAGGACGACCCGGCTGGCGATGGCGCCTTCAGCAGCGCGGGTGCGTTCGGCTTCTACCCCTGGATCGACGCCCAACGCAGCCACTACGGCGTGCTGGCGCGCTTTGACGCGGGCGGTGCGGGTGCGGATTCATCGGCCTGCGGTGCGGCCATTCGGCAGGCCTGGGTGGGGGCGGCGCCGCTGGCCGCGGCTTCGCGCCGACGTCAGTAGGCGTCCAACTCGGCCAGCTGGTCGGCCCACTCGTCCAGCTCGGTGGCGTGGATGTGCAGCCAATCCAGCACGGCCTCGCCGTGCGCGGTCCAATCGGCATCCGGCGGCAGGCTTTCGGTGCGGCGCATCAGCTGCTCGGCCACCAGGCCGGCGGCCACCAGCAAGGGCACACCGGGTTCGATCTCGCGGTCCGTCAGAACCGTGAAATCGTGGTGCAGGCGCACCGCGGCCATCAGGGGTTGGGGCAGGCCCCAGGCGCGCACCACCAGGGCGCCCACCACGGCGTGGTTGATTTTGTGGTTGATGTCCTCGGTCTTGACGAAGGGGCGGTCGATGCGCGCCGCGCCTTCCACCAGCGTGGCGCCATAGCCGCGCACCGACTGCAGCAGCACCGGCATGCCGACATGCTGAAAGAGGCCGAAGCTGCTCGCCAGGTCGGCGTCCAGCCCCGGCAGCTTGGGCGCCAGCAGGCGCATGGCGGCGGCGCGCCGGCTGCTGCGCTCCCAGAAGCGCGCCAGGTGCGGGCTGTTGACCGGAATGGCGTTGCGCACCAGAAAGCCCGTCATCAGCTCGGCGGTGAGGTTGAGTCCAAGGCGTGTCATCGCCTGGCCCACGCTCACACAGGGGCTGCCACCCCCAAGATGCACCGGGCTGTTGGCTACGCGCAGCAGGGTGGCGGACATGGCCACGTCCTCGGCCGCAATGGCCTGCACCTCGTTCAGATCGGGTTGTGGCAGGGCCAGCGCGGCCCGCAGGCGGCGCAGGTGCTCGGGGCAGGGCGGGATCTTGATCTCGCGCAGCGGGCCGCGCTCACGGGCGGTCTGGATCTCTTGTTGGACGGCGGCGATCTGCATCGTGAAAGCATACCCAGCGTCCACCCAGCCCGGCCGCGGCCAGAGCGCAGGAATTCGCGCTGCGCCAGGGTTTTTCAGCCATGGGCGCGCGCAGCCCTGCACCTACAGTGCCGGCTGCCGTGATCGACCGCCGCCTGTTCCCAGTTCTGCTGCTTGCCCTGGCCCTGCCGGTGCTGGCCTGGGAACGTGCCCGCCTGCTGGAACAGGCCGCGCAGCTGCCACCACCGGCGCAGAAGGTGGTGCAGGGTCTGGTGGAGCTGATCGAGCGCAGCCCGGCGCAGGCGCCGGCGCAGCGCGTGCGCGAGGTGAACGACTACATCAACCAGCGCGTGCAGTGGCAGACCGACCAGCAGATCTGGGGCCAGATGGACTACTGGGCCAGCCCGCTGGAGATGTTCGAAAAGGGCCGCGGCGACTGCGAGGACCTGGCCATGGCCAAGTACTTCGCGCTCTTGGCCGAGGGCCTGCCCGAAAGCAGCCTGCGCCTGGTCTACGTGCGCGCCCAGTACCTGGGCCGCCCGCAGGCGCACATGGTGCTGGCCTGGTACCCCACGCCCCAGGGCGAGCCCTGGATCCTGGACAACATCGACCCCGAGCTGAAGCGCGCCGGCGAGCGGCCCGATCTGGCGCCGGTGTTCAGCTTCAATGCCGAGGGCCTGTGGCAGGGCGTGGGTGCGCAGGGCGCCGGCAACCCGCTCACGCGCTTGTCCCTTTGGCGCGACGCCCTGGCCCGCGCCAAGGCCCAAGGTTTCTGATGGCCCACCCCCGAAGCGCTTCGCGCCTCCCCCTCAAGGGAGCGTCACCAGTGGCCCGGCAAAGCCGGTTCCACGGTGACCGCTTGGATGGGATGTGGCATGCGCGCTCTGGCTGCAAACGCCGGGGCCGAGGAGCATTTCCATGAGTTTGATTCGTCAGGTCAGCCTGTTGATCGTGCTGGCGCTGCTGGTCGGCCTGATGGGGGCCCTGGGGGTCTCGGTAGGTTCGATGCGGGCGGTGCTGCAGGATCAGGCCCGTATCAAGAATGCGGACAACGCGCAGTCGCTGGCGCTGGCGGTGTCGCAGCAGGGTGGCGACGCCGCGCTGATCGAGCTCCTGATGAGCGCCCAGTTCGACACCGGCCATTACCAGCAGCTGCGCTGGGTGCAGGCCGATGGCAAGACCGCCTTCGCCCGCGAGGCCCAGGCCAGCGGCGGCCGTGCGCCGGCCTGGCTGCGCCAGGCCCTGCCCATCGAGGCCGAGCCCGGCATCGCCCAGCTCAGCAACGGCTGGCAATCGATCGGCCGCGTGGAACTGCGCAGCCAGCTCGGCTATGCCTACGACGCGCTGTGGGACGGCCTGCTGCGCGCGGCCGCCTGGTCGGCCCTGCTGACCCTGCTGGCGCTGGCGCTGGCGCAAGCGGTGCTGGGGCGCATCCGCCGCCCGCTGGATGCCCTGGTGGCCCAGGCCGATGCCATGGCCGAGGGCCAGTTCGTCACCGTCGAGCCCTCGAAGGTGAGCGAGCTGCGTTCGCTCACCGACGCGCTGAACGCCATGGTGCAACGCATCAAGCGCATGTTCGAGGCGCAGACCGAGCAGCTTGGCCTGCTGCGCCAGCAGGCGCACTGCGATGCGCTCACCGGGCTGTCGCTGCGCAAGCACTTCCTGGCCGAGCTGGCTTCGGCGCTGGCGCGCGACGACCTGCCCGAGCGCGCCGGCCTGCTGCTGCTGCGCCTGCAGGACCTGGCCGGCGTGAACCGCGTGCTCGGCCGCGAGGCCACCGACGAGGTACTGGCCCTGCTGGGCCACGCGCTGCAGCAGTACACCGAGCGCGTGCCGGGTAGTCTGGCTGGGCGCTTGAACGGCGCTGATTTCGCACTGTGGCTACCCGCGCCCGCCGTGTTGGAGGAGAGCGCCCAGGCCTTGGCGGACACGCTCAAGCTGGCCTTGCAGCAGGGCGGCGGGCAGGGCGGCAACGGCGTGCTGCGCCTGGCCCTGGGCGGCGCCGAGCTTGCGCGAGAGCAGGCGCTCTCGCAGTGGTTCGCCCAGGCCGACGAAGCCCTGGCCCAGGCCGAGGGCCAAGCCGCAGCCGGTCAGACGATTGGTATTTCGCTGCGCCAGGTGCCCGCGCGTGCCGATGCCCCTGTGCTGCCCAGCGGCGAGCGTGCCTGGCGCGCGCAGATCGAGGCCGCGCTGGCGCAGGGGCACACGCGCCTGCTGCAGTACCCGGTGCTGGACCGCGACGGCCATCTGTTGCACTGGGAATGCCCGCTGCACCTGGGCCTGGCCGAGCGCAGCGGCAGCACGCCCGATTTCGTCAATGCCCAAACCTGGCTGCCCCTGGCCCTGCGCACCCAGCTGACGGCCGAGGTGGACCTGGCCGCCGTGGCCGCCGCCCTGCAGCTGGTGCGCGACGACGGCCAGATGCGCGCGCTCAACCTCGCCCCGGCCTCATTGCTGGCGCAGGACTTTGTGGGCCGCTTGCGTGACCTGCTGCGCAGCCAGGCCTTGGCGGCGCGTCAGATCGCGCTGGAGTTCGATGTCTCGGCCGCCCAGCCCAAGAGCTTCGAGCTGCTGCGCGAGCTCTCGCGCAGCCTGCACCCGCTGGGCGTGCGCGTGGGCCTGGAGCATGCCGGCGCCCAGCTGCAGCGTATCGAGCGTCTGTACGAGCTGGGCCTGGACTATGTGAAGCTGGACCGCGCCATCCTCGTCGGCGTGCACGAGGACGCCAGCCGCGCCGGCTTCGTGCGCAGCCTGGTCATCTTCCTGCACAGCCTGCAGCTGCAGGTGCTGGGCGAGGGCGTGGATGACCCGCGCGATGCGCAGGCCTTGCTGGATTGCGGATTGAACGGACTCACCGGCCCCTGGGCCACCGGCCACCAAGTCAGGTAGCCCCCCCGCGCCTCCCCCCAGGGGGCGCCGCCAGCGGCCCGGCAAAGCCGGTTCTGCGGCGGCCCCTTGGTGGCAGCATCTGTGCGTATTGCCAATAGCTGAGTACATCTCGTGATTGAAGCCTTGTTCTCCCCCCTGCGCGCTGGCGCGCTGGATTGCGCCAACCGCATCTGGATGGCCCCGCTGACGCGCCTGCGCTCGATCGAGCCCGGCGATCTGCCGGGGCCGCTGGCGCCGCTGTACTACCGCCAGCGCGCCGGCGCCGGCCTGATCGTTTCGGAAGCCACGCACATCAGCCCGCAGGCCAAGGGCTATGCCGGGGCGCCGGGCATCTACTCGGACGAGCAGGTCGAGGCCTGGAAGCCCGTCATCGAGGCCGTGCACCAGGCCGGCGGGCGCATCGTCTGCCAGCTCTGGCATGTCGGGCGCATCTCTCACGCCAGTCTGCAGCCGGGCGGGCTGGCGCCGGTGTCGGCTTCCGCCATCGCGGCGCAGGCGCGCACCAGCCTGAGGCACGCCAGTGGCGAGGTCTACCGCGAGGCCTGCAGCACGCCACGGGCGCTCGAGCGCTGCGAGCTGCCCGGCCTGGTGGACAGCTATGCCATGGCCACGCGCCGCGCCCGCGCGGCCGGCTTCGATGGCGTGGAGATTCACGCGGCGCATGGCTACCTGCTGCAGCAGTTCCTGGCCGCGGCCAGCAACCAGCGCCAGGACGAATACGGCGGCACGATCGAGAACCGCGCGCGCCTGTGCCTGCAGGTGGTCGATGCCGTCTGCGCCGAATGGGCGCCCGAACGCACGGGCATCCGCATCTACCCCTGCCCGGCCGCCCCCGATCTGGCCGACGACGACCCCGAGGGCAACGCGCTCTACCTGGTGGAGCAGCTGGGCCGGCGCGGTCTGGCCTACCTGCATGTGTCAGAGCCCGACTGGGCTGGCGGCCCCGAGTTGCGGCCCGAGTTCCGCCAGGGCTTGCGTGCGCGCTTCTCCGGCGTCATCGTCGGGGCCGGGAACTACCAGGTGGCCGATGCAGTGGCGCGCATCGAAGCCGGCTTGATCGACGCGGTGGCCTTCGGGCGGCCCTTCATCGCCAACCCGGATCTGCCGCTGCGCATCCGCCAGGGCGCGGCCTGGAACACACCAAATCCGCAGAGCTTCTACGGTGGCGGTGCCGAGGGCTACACCGACTACCCCACGCTGGAGTGAACGATGGCCAAGGACGCGAAGAAGGACCGCATCGGCAAGGCCGAGTACCTGGAGAAGCTCGCCCCGCTGCAGCTGGAGCTGAACCGCATGGCGCGCTGGGTGCAGCACAGCGGCAAGCGTGTGCTGGTGCTGATCGAGGGCCGCGACACGGCGGGCAAGGGCGGGGTGATCTCTGCGATCTCGGACACGCTCAACCCGCGCCAATGCCATGTGGTGGCCCTGGGCAAGCCCAGTGAGCGCGAGCGCAGCCAGTGGTACTTCCAGCGCTATGTGCCGCATCTGCCGGCGGCCGGCGAGATCGTGCTGATGGACCGCAGTTGGTACAACCGCGCCGGCGTCGAGCCGGTGATGGGCTTTTGTTCGCCCGATCAGGCCAAGGCCTTCTTGAAGCAGGTGCCCAGCTTCGAGCAGCTGCTGGTGGACGACGGCATCCTGCTCTTCAAGTACTGGTTGTGCGTGGACCAGGCCCAGCAGGAGCAGCGCTTTGCCGAGCGCCTGGCCGACCCGATGAAGCGCTGGAAGCTCAGCCCCATCGACCTGCAGGCGCGCGACAAATACGCCGCCTACACCGCCGCGCGCGAGACCATGCTCAAGGCCAGCCACACCGCACAGGCGCCCTGGACCCTGGTGGACTTCAATGACCAGCGCCGCGGCCGGCTCAAGCTGATCCGTCACCTGCTCGACCAGCTGCCCGACACCGCCATTCCGGATGATCTGATCGAGTTCCCACCCCTGGCCGGCGAGCCGCTGAAAGAGCGCTACAAGGGCAAGCTGCGGCCGCTCTGAAACGGTTTGCAAAAGCCGGCGCGCAGCTGCTGGCGCGCGGCTTTAATGCCGGCCTTCGCCCCGGGGATGGGGCTCGGGGAGCTGGTATGGCAATCAAGTGGATGGTGCTGTTGGGTCTGTTGGCGGGCAGCCTAGGCGTGGCGGCACAGACGCAACTGGTGGAAGGGCTGGACGCCCGCGCGCCCTACTTGGCGCGGCCGCTGCCGGCCCTGAACCAGCCCTATGCGGACGAGGCCTACGGTGCGCGCGTGCGCCGCGTCAGCGATGCGGCCATCGCCTATGACCGCGACCCGCCGAGCTGGGTGCGCCACGCCTATTCGCGCCAGCCGGCCTTCAATGCCGATTCGAGCCGGGTGCTGATGCAGAGCTCGAACGGTTGGATGCGCCTGTTCACGCGTGATGCCGCCAGCGGTGCACTGAGCTTCAGCAAGACCCTGAGCCTGGCCGAACCGCAGGAACCGGTCTGGCACCCGAGCGACCCGCACAAGATCCGCCACCTGGGCTACTACGGCCAGGGTCTGCGCATCCACGAATACGACATCCGCACCGATCAGAGCACTGTGCTGGCCGACCTGGGCGCGCGGGTGCGCGAACGCTTTCCGCGCGCCACCTCCATGTGGACCAAGCAAGAGGGCCGGCCCTCGAACGACGGGCGCATCTGGTGCCTGCAGGTGGAGGACGCGAACTTCGCCATTCAGGGCCTGATTGCCTACGACCTGAGCGCCGACCGCCTGCTCGGCAGTCTGGCGGTGGACGAGCGGCCCGACCACATCTCCACCTCCCCCCTGGGCCAGCACTGCGTGCCCAGCTGGGTGGGCGCGCGCGGCACGCGCGCCTACAGCACCGACTTCCAGAGCTTCCGCCAGCTGCACAGCACCAGCGAACACAGCGACCTGGCCCTGATCGCCAGCGGCGCTGAGGTGCTGGTGTTCACCGACTACCAGAGCGGCGACCTGGCCATGGTTGAGCTGGCCAACGGCCAGCGCACGAATCTGTTCCGGCTCTATGGCGCCAACGCCTCGGCCACCGCCGTGCATGTCAGCGGCATCGGCTCCGAGCAGCGCCCCGGCTGGGCCCTGGTCAGCACCTATGCCTGCAGCACCCAGTACGGCAGCGCGGCCTGCCCCTGGGACCAGCAGCCCCTGCGCGACAAGCTGCTGCTGGTGCAGCTGGCCGCCAACCCGCGCATCGTCAATGTGGCGCACAACCGCTGGGGGCCGGCCGGCTACTTTGGCGAGCCGCAGGCGGTGGCGAACAAGGACTACAGCCTGATGCTGTTCGCCTCCAGCTGGGGGGCGGCCGACCCGGTGCATGCCTTCCAGGTCGAGTTCAACGCCACCCTGCTGGGCAGTGCGCCACCATCCCCCGGTTTGCAGCTCAGCGGGGCCATGGTTCAGCGCATCGACGCCCAGCGCGCGCAGCTGGGCTTGCGCAGCAATCAGGCGGCCGCTTGCCGACTGTCCAGTCAGCCCGGCACCTCTTTCTCGGCGCTCAGTCTGGCCTTTACGGCGGGGGAGGGCGGCCTGAGCCACGCGCGCCTGCACGGCCTGGGCAGTGCGGCCGCACAGACCGTCTACGCCCGCTGCCGCGCCGAGGCCAGCGGCGCCGAGCAGGAGCTGGCCCTGGTCATTCCGGCCTGGTCCCAGCCCTTCACGCTTGGCTTGCTGCAGATCAAGCGCAGCAGCCCCTACGCTGCCGAACTGCTACTGAGCAGCAGCGCCGCCGCCAGCTGCCGCCTCGCCACGCAGCCCGGCCATGCCTTTGGCGCGCTCTGGGATGCCTTCAGCGCCAGCCAGGGCGGTCTGCGCCACAGCAAACGCGTGGGCCTGAGTGGGCCGGGCACTCACCAGCGCTGGGCGGTCTGCCGCAGTGGCACGGGTGCGGAGGCCGAGTTGGCCTTGACCATCCGTTGATCAGTCGCTGATCAATCGATATCGCCGATCAGCAGCTCCGTGCGCCCGGCACGCTGGTGCTCCAGCGTGGCGCGCACGGTGCGGAAGGCCAGTTCGTCCCAGGGGATTTCGGCGAAGTGGAACAGCGCCACTTCCAGGGATTCCGGCCCGGGTGCGAAGTCCAGGTCGAGCAGGCGGGCGCGGTAGAACAGATGCACCTGGCCGATGCGGGTCACGTTCAGCAGGCTCATCAGGCCCAGCAGTTCCACGCGCGCGCCGGCTTCCTCCAGCGTTTCGCGCAGCGCCCCCTCGGCCACGCTCTCGCCCAGCTCCATGAAGCCCGCCGGCAGCGTCCACCGCCCGCGTTGCGGCTCGATGGCGCGGCGGCACAGCAGCACGCGGCCGTCCGGCGCCAGGGGCAGGGTGCCCACCACATTGGTGGGGTTCTCGTAATGGATCTGGCCGCAATCCGTGCAGACGGCGCGTTCGCGGTTGTCCTCGGGCGGGGTGCGGTACTGCACAGCCGCTCCGCAGGCGGCGCAGTGCTGGTAGCGGCGGGTGACATGCATGGGGGAGCAAGTGTCGCCCAGCGGCCCAGGTGATCGCTGGCTCCTCCGGGCCATGCCAGCGCGGCCAAGTCGGGTTCCAATGCGGGTCAGTTTTTCCAAGGGAGCTTTCCATGGCCATCGCACAGTGGACCCTGGCCCAAGTCATCGCCCAGCTCAACAGCGGGCGCAAGTGGACCGGTTCAACCATCACCTATTCCTTCCCCACCAGCGTCTCCGGCTTGTACGCCGATGAGGAAGGGCCGGGCTTCCGGCCCACCAATGGCAGCCAGCAGACGCTGATGCGCCTGGCCCTGAATACCTGGGATGACCTGATCCCGGCCAATTTCCAGCTCGGCAGCGCCGGCTCCACGGCGCTGGAGTTCGGCTACACCAGCACCGGCATCGGTTTCGCTCATGCCTACTACCCGACCAACGGCAGCATCTGGTTCAACGCCGGTGAGAGCGACCTGACCGATCCCGTGCTGGGGGCCTACGGGTTCATGACCTTCGTCCATGAGATCGGCCACGCGCTGGGCCTGGACCATATGGGCAACTACAACGGCAACGGCAACTGGTCGCCCTCGTCCTACCAGGACAGCATCGTGCTCTCGGTGATGTCTTACTTCGGCCCGCGCTACGCGGCTTCGCAGTACTCGCCCGACATCGCGCAGGCCGACTGGGGCGACAACCGCAACCAGGTGCACGACCCGCAGACGCCGATGGTGAATGACGTGGCCGCCATCCAGCAGATGTACGGCACGCCCACTGACACGCGTGCCGGCAACACCACCTATGGCTTCCGCAGCAATGTCGACGGCGCGATGGCGCAGATCTTCGACTTCGCGCGCAATGCCAACCCGATCCTGACGATCTACGACAGCGCCGGCACCGACACCTTGGACCTCTCGGGCTGGAGCACGCCCAGCCGCATCGACCTGACACCGGGGGCCTATTCCTCGGGCAATTCGATGACGAACAACATCGGCATCGCCTACAGCGCCTGGATCGAGAACGCCATCGGCGGCAGCGCCAACGACGTGCTGATCGGCAACAGCCTGGCCAACCGGCTCGAAGGCGGCGCCGGCGACGACGAACTGGAGGGCCGCGAGGGCGACGATGTGCTGGTGCCCGGCAGCGGTAGCGACCGCGTCGACGGCGGCGATGGCACGGACACCCTGGTGCTGTCGCTGGCGCAGTCTGCCTACAGCTTCAGCCTCAGTGGCAGCCTGCTGACGCTGAGCAGCGGCGCCCTGGTGGTGCGCAGCAGCAGTGTCGAGCGCTTCCAGTTTCTGGACGTCACGCGCACGCTGTCCGAGCTGGTGGGCGGCGGCGGCAACCCGCAGCCCAGCGCACCCGTGCTGCTCAGCCGCACGCCGGCCGACGACAGCGCCAACGTGCCCATCGGTGCCAACCTGGTGCTGAGCTTCAGCGAGACCGTGCTGGCCGGCTCCGGCACCATCCGCCTGCTGGGCGGCGATGGCAGCGTGCTGCGCGAGGTTGCCGCGAATGACAGCCGCCAGGTGCAGATCAGCGGCAGCACGGTCACCCTGAACCTCGAAACCGATCTGGCTGCCTCCATGCAGTACATCGTCAACATCGGCGCCACGGCCTTCCGCAACGCTGCCGGTGTGTACTACGCCGGTCTCGCGGGCCTGAGCGACTGGGACTTCCGCACCGTCACCGCCACGGTGCAAGACGACTACCCGCTCGACGTCAGCACCACCGGCCGCATCGTGCCCGGTGCGCCAGGCGTGACGGCGAACATCGACAGCGGCACCGATGGCGATCTGTTCCGCGTCGATCTGAGCTCCGGCGTCACTTACCGCTTCGACATGACGGCACCCGCCACCAGCGCCGTCGACCCCTACCTGATGCTGTACGGCATGCAGCCCGAGGTCGATCTGATCACCTTCGATGACGACAGCGGCGGCAATTTCAACTCGGTCATCTACTTCACCCCCACCCAGTCCGGCACCTACTTCCTGGCCGCCTATGACTACGCAGATGCGCAGGGCAGCTACACCTTGACGGCCAGCGTGCCCAGCGACGATTACCTGGGCTCCGGCGCCACGCTGGGGCGCGTGGCGGTGGGCGATGTGGTGGGGGGGCGCATCGGTGCGCCCAGCGATGCCGACAACTTCTTCATCAGCCTGCAGGCCGGTCAGACCTACACCTTCGAGCTGAACCGCACGGCCGGCGATGGCCTGGACGACCCCTACCTGACCCTGCTGGACACCAACGGCCACGCCCTGGCCTTCGACGACGACAGCGGCATCGGGGGCAATGCCCTCATCGTCTTCAAGGCGCCCAGCACCGGCAATTACCAGCTCAGCGCCAGCGACTTCGACCAGGGCTCCGGCAACTACCGCATCGTCGCCCAGCTCAACACCCGCTTCACCGGCACCGCAGGCAATGACAACTTTGCGGGCGGCAGCGGGCCTGACACCCTGGACGGCGGCGACGGCAACGACACCCTGCGCGGCAGCGGCGGTGCGGACCTGCTGGACGGCGGCGCCGGCATCGACACCGCGAAGTACAGCGGCTCGGCCGAGTTGTTCGAGATCTTCATCACCGACCAGGGCTGGCTGCTGCGCGACACCACCAACGCCGAGGGCTCGGACACGCTGGTGAACATCGAGCGCCTGGCCTTCCCGGATGCCCATGTGGCGCTTGACCTGGACGGCAACGCGGGAATCACCGCCCTGATCCTGGGCGCCGTGTTCGGCGCCGAGGCCGTATACGAACCGGAGTACGTCGGCATCGGCTTGTCGCTGCTGGACAGCGGCATGAGCGACGACGCCTTGATGCAGCTCGCCATCGAAGCCCGCTTCGGCCGCGCGCCCAGCAACAACGAGCTGGTCGACCTGCTGTACTTCAACCTGCTGGGCGTGCACCCCGGGCAGGACGAGCTGAACTACTTTGCCGGCCTGATCAAGCCCGGCTTCAGCCAGGTGGACCTGGCCTGGCTGGCGGCCACCCAGGACATCAATTTCGAGAACATCGACTTCGTCGGCCTGGCTCAATATGGCCTGTTTTTCGAGCCGGTTGGACCGTGAGTCTGGACTTTGACCATGAAGCTTGAGCTGTATTCCTACTTCCGTTCCTCGGCCAGCTGGCGCGTGCGCGCCGCGCTGGCCTTGAAGGGCCTGGCTTGCGACTACCACGGTGTGCATCTCGTCAAGGGCGAGCAGCTCGCGCACGAGCGCCTGGGGCCGGCGCATCTGCTGCCGGCGCTGTGGGCCGACGGCGAGCGCGTCACCCAGTCGCTCGCCATCCTGGAGTTCCTGGAGGAGACCCACCCCGAGCCGCCGCTGCTGCCCAGCGAGCCACTGGCGCGCGCCTATGTGCGCTCGCTGGCGCTGGACATCGCCTGTGAGATCCACCCGCTCAACAACCTGCGCGTGCTCAAACACCTGAAGCACGAGCTTGGGGTGAGCGAGGACGCCAAAAACGGCTGGTACCGGCATTGGGTGGAGCAGGGCCTGGCGGTGGTGAACGAGCGCCTGCTGGCCGAGGGCCGCATGGGTCGCTTCTGCTGTGGCGATGCGCCCGGCTATGCGGATTGCGTGCTGGTGCCGCAGGTCTTCAATGCCCAGCGCTTCGAGGCCCGCATCGAGCACCTGAGCGCCGTGATGGAGGTGTTCGAGGCCTGCATGGCGTTGCCGGCTTTTGCCGACACGCACCCGAGCCGCGTGCCGGATGCCGAGTGAGAGCTTGCTGCAACTGAACCTCGGCCCTGGGGTTCTCGCCGCGCTGAGCACCCGGCTGGGGGGCGTCAGCAGCGCCGGTTTTGCCAGCCTGAACCTGGGCGACCACGTGGGCGACCGCCCCGAGGCCGTGGTCGAAAACCGCGCCCGCGTGGCCGCGGCGCTGGGCCGGCCGGTGCAGTACCTGAAGCAGGTGCATGGCGTGCAGGTGGCGGCCGTCGCGCACGCGGGGCCCGCCCCGGAGGCGGATGCGGCCTGGACGGCACAGCCCGGCGTGGCGCTGGCCGTGCTGGTGGCCGATTGCCTGCCGGTGCTCTTCGTCGCCCGCCGGCCCGATGGCCTGGCCCTGGCGGTGGCCGCGGCCCATGCCGGCTGGCGCGGTCTGGCCGGTGGGGTGCTGGAGCAGAGCGCGGCCGCGCTGCGCGCGCACGCGCCCGACGCGCACCTCCACGCCTGGCTGGGCCCCTGCATCGGGCCCGATGCCTTCGAAGTCGGTGAAGACGTGCTGCGCGGTTTCGGCCGGGAACCGGGTGCAGCCGGGCTGGGCTTTCGCTACCAGCCGCGCGCGGACGGCAGCCCGCACTGGCGCGCCGACCTGCACGCCCTGGCACGCCAGCGCCTGGCCTTGCTGGGCGTGGAAGTGCTGGGGGCGGAACCCACCTGCACCGTCAGCGCGCCCTCACGCTTCTTCTCGTTCCGGCGCGACGGGGCTGGCAGCGGGCGCTTCGGCGCCTTCATCGGCCTGTCGTAAGCGGCGCTTACGCTGCGGCGTGCCCAGCAGGTAAGCCAGCAGTGCGCAGGGCAGCAGGCCGTAGAAGACCAGGGTGATGACGGCGCCCAGCACCGTGCCCTGCGGCGACGTGGCTTCGGCCAGCGCCATCAGGACGGTTACGAACAACCAGGCAAATAGCACAAGGTACATTGCGGGTTAACACTGAGACTAGAGGCGCCACTCCAGGATGCAAGCTGGGGTGCTCGGCCCGCATCTTCGCCCTTCCATGACTGACGCCTTCAAGCTGCCCCCTTTCCCCAAGCTTCCCGACTTCGAATCCGTCACAGCCGCGCTGCAGCCCTGGGCCGGCGTGGAGCTGCCGATGGACGCCTGGACCCGCTTGCAGAGCCAGTACCTGGAACAAGCCACGGCGCTCTGGAACGAGGCCCTGCAGAAGGACGCCGCGGCCGCCCCGCTGAAGGACCGGCGCTTTGCCAACAAGGCCTGGAGCGAGGACCAGAGCGCCCACTTCCTGGCCCAGCTCTACCTGCTGAACGCGCGCACCCTGAGCGAAATGGCCGAGGCCGTGCAGGGCGACGCCAAGGCGCGCGCGCGCATCAAGTTCGCCGTGCAGCAGATGGTCGACGCCGCCGCGCCGAGCAATTACCTGGCCCTGAACCCCGAGGCTCAGCGCCTGGCGCTCGAAACCGGTGGCGAGAGCATCGCCAAGGGCCTGCAACTGCTGTGGGCCGACGTGCGCCGCGGCAAGCTCTCGCAGACCGACGACAGCGCCTTTGAAGTGGGCAAGAACGTCGCCACCAGCGAGGGTTCGGTGGTGTTCGAGAACGACTACTTCCAGCTGCTTGAGTACAAGCCGCTCACGAAGGAAGTGCACGAGAAGCCCTTCCTGATCGTGCCGCCCTTCATTAACAAGTTCTACATCCTCGACCTGCAACCCGAGAACTCGCTGATCCGCTACGCGGTGGAGAACGGCCACCGTGCCTTCGTGATGAGCTGGCGCAACCCCGACGAAAGCTGCGCCGCCTGGACCTGGGACGAGCTGGTGGAAAACGCGCCGCTCAAGGCCATCGAGGTGGTGCTGGCCATTGCCGGCACCAAGCAGCTCAACACCCTGGGCTTCTGCGTCGGCGGCACCATCCTGGCTACGGCGCTGGCCGTGCTGGCCGCGCGCGGCCAGCAGCCCGCCGCCAGCCTGACCCTGTTGACCACGCTGCTCGATTTCGAGCACACCGGCATCCTGGACATCTTTGTCGACGAGCAGTCCGTCAAGCTGCGCGAACTGACGATCGGCGCCGAGTCCCCCAAGGGCCCTGGCCTGCTCAAGGGCAGTGAGCTGGCGCAGACCTTCAGCTTCCTGCGCCCCAACGACCTGGTGTGGAACTACGTCGTCGGCAACTACCTGAAGGGCGAGGCCCCGCCCGCCTTCGACCTGCTGTACTGGAACGGCGACAGCACCAATCTCAGCGGCCCGCTGTACTGCTGGTACCTGCGCCACACCTATCTGCAGAACGAGCTCAAACAGCCCGGCAAGCTGACGGTGTGCGGCGAGAAGGTGGACCTCGGCGCCATCAAGGCCTCGGTCTACATCTACGGCAGCCGCGAGGACCACATCGTGCCCTGGGAAGCCGCCTACGCCAGCACCCAGCTGCTCAAGGGCCCGAAGCGCTTCGTGCTCGGTGCCAGTGGCCACATCGCCGGGGTCATCAACCCCGCCAGCAAGAACAAGCGCAGCTTCTGGGTCGGCAAGGACGGCAAGTTGCCGCAGGACCCGCAGGCCTGGCTGCAGGCCGCCACCGAAACGCCCGGCAGCTGGTGGCGCGACTGGTCGGTCTGGCTGGGCGGCCATGGGGGTGCGCTCAAGGCCGCGCCGAAGGCGCAAGGCAGCCGCAAGTATTCGCCGATCGAATCGGCACCTGGACGCTACGTCAAACAACCTGCTTGAGGAGTTATCGATGGATGTCGTGATCGTTTCCGCCGCCCGCACCGCGATCGGCAAGTTCGGCGGCTCGCTCGCCAAGGTGCCGGCGCCCGAGCTCGGCGCCATCGCCATCAAGGCGGCGCTGGAGCGCGCCAAGCTCAGCGGCGACCAGGTCAGCGAGGTCATCCTGGGCCAGGTGCTGACAGCCGGCAGCGGCCAGAACCCGGCGCGCCAGGCGCTCATCAAAGCCGGCCTGCCGCATGCGGTGGCGGCGATGACGATCAACAAGGTCTGCGGCTCGGGCCTGAAGGCCGTGATGCTGGCCGTGCAGGCCATCCGCGACGGCGACGCCGAGATCGTCGTGGCCGGTGGCCAGGAGAACATGAGCGCCAGCCCGCATGTGCTGCTGAACAGCCGTGATGGCCAGCGCATGGGCGCCTGGAACATGGTCGATTCGATGATCACCGACGGCCTGTGGGATGTGTACAACCAGTACCACATGGGTATCACGGCCGAGAACGTCGCCAAGGCCCATGGCATCACCCGCGAACAGCAGGACGCCCTGGCCCTGGCCAGCCAGCAGAAGGCGGCCGCCGCGCAGGACGCCGGCAAGTTCAAGGACGAGATCGCACCCGTGCTGATTCCCCAGCGCAAGGGCGACCCGCTGGTATTCGATGCCGACGAGTACATCAACCGCAAGACCAATGCCGAAGCGCTCAGCGGCCTCAAGCCCGCCTTCGACAAGGCCGGCTCGGTGACGGCCGGCAATGCCTCGGGCCTCAACGATGGCGCCGCCGCGCTGGTGCTGATGAGCGCGGCGCGCGCCGACCAGCTGGGCCTGATGCCGCTGGCCCGCATCGCCAGCTATGCCAGCGCCGGCATTGACCCGGCCGTGATGGGCATGGGCCCGGTGCCCGCCAGCCAGAAGGCGCTGGCCCGCGCCGGCTGGAAGGCGCAGGACCTGGACCTGCTCGAAATCAACGAGGCCTTTGCGGCCCAGGCCTGCGCGGTGCACAACCAGATGGGCTGGGATCTCAGCAAGGTCAACGTGAACGGCGGCGCGATTGCGCTGGGCCACCCAATCGGCGCTTCGGGCGCGCGCATCCTGGTGACCCTGCTGCACGAGATGCAGCGCCGTGACGCCAACAAGGGCATCGCCTCGCTGTGCATCGGCGGCGGCCTGGGCGTCGCCCTGTGCGTCGAGCGCTAAAAATTTCAACCCAGAGGAGACGAAGAAATGGCACAGAAAGTCGCGTACGTAACGGGTGGCATGGGTGGCATCGGCACCGCCATCTGCCAGAAGCTGCACAAGCAGGGTTTCAAGGTCATCGCCGGTTGCGGCCCGAGCCGTGATTTCACCAAGTGGCTGGACGAGCAGAAGGCCCTGGGCTACACCTTCTACGCCTCGGTCGGCAACGTCGCCGATTGGGACTCGACCGTCGAGGCCTTCACCAAGGCGGTGGCTGAGCATGGCGTGATCGACGTGCTGGTCAACAACGCCGGCATCACGCGCGACCGCATGTTCCTGAAGATGACGCCGGAAGACTGGAAGGCCGTCATCGACACCAACCTGAACTCGATGTTCAACGTCACCAAGCAGGTGGTGCCGGGCATGGTCGAGAAGGGCTGGGGCCGCATCATCCAGATCAGCTCGGTGAACGGCGAGAAGGGCCAGGCCGGTCAGACGAACTACTCGGCCGCCAAGGCCGGCATGCACGGCTTCACCATGGCGCTGGCGCAGGAAATGGCCAACAAGGGCGTGACGGTGAACACCGTCAGCCCCGGCTACATCGGCACCGACATGGTTCGCGCCATCAAGCCCGAGGTGCTGGAGAAGATCGTCGCCACCATCCCGGTCAAGCGCCTGGGCACGCCGGAAGAGATCGGCTCCATCGTCGGCTGGCTGGCCGGCGAGGACAGCGGTTTCACCACCGGCGCCGACTTCAGCTGCAACGGCGGCTTGCACATGGGCTGAGCAAGGACCGAGCAGAGCCCTGAGGGCTCTGCGACGCCTTGCGAAGGACACCCGCCGTTTCGCGGCGGGTGGCTGGGGGGCTGCCAGAGCCTGGCTCACAGCTCCTCCAGGAAGTCCACGATCCGCAGGCTGGGGGGCTGCCAGAGCCTCAGTCACCGCTCCCGTTGGCAGGCCTCGGTCCACGCGCCCCAACACCCCACACGGCCCCACCCGGGGCCGTTCTCAATTCCGCCTGGCCTCCCGCAGCCGCCACTGCGCACCGGCCACGGCCTGATCTGCCGCCTGCAGCCGCGCCACATCTTCCGGCTGCTGCGCCAGCGCTTCGGCGGCCCGCAGCAGCTCCGCATCCTCCAGTCCGCGCGCGCACGCCACCAGATCATTAAGCAGGGCCTGACGCGCGTCCGGGCGGGCCGCGCTCTCGCGCCAGGCGGCGGCCCAGCGGCTCAGGAACACGCGCGCATGGGCCCGCTGACGCTGCTGCCCATCGGCGCGCGGCAGGGCGGGCGCAGGCTGCGCCGGCGGGCTGGCGGGCAGGCCGTGCCCGGTCCAGCGCACCACCGCCTGCAGCAGGCGCGCGCGTGTGATGGGCTTGTCCAGGTGCTCGTCACAGCCGGCGGCCAGGCTGGCGCGGGCGTCTTCGGCCTGGGCATGGGCAGAGAGCGAGAGCATGGGCGTGCGTGGGCGTCCGCGCTCCTGTTCCTGGGTGCGGATGGCCTGGGCGCAGGCATGGCCATCCAGCCCGGGCATGTCGATGTCCAGCACGATGAGGTCGTAGTCCGCGCGCTCGGCCATGGCCAGCGCCAGCAGGCCGTTGTCGGCGTGGTCGATCTGCGCCCCCAGCACGGCCAGCTGGGCGCGGAACAGCTCGGCGTTGACTTCGTTGTCCTCGGCCAGCAGCACACGCAGCGGGCGGTCGGCACCGGCCTGTGCGGGCGCGTGGGCGGGGTCGGGGGCTTCGGCC
Organism: Inhella sp.; assembly: GCF_041912635.1. Lineage (GTDB taxonomy): Bacteria > Pseudomonadota > Gammaproteobacteria > Burkholderiales > Burkholderiaceae_C > Inhella. The sequence continues at coordinate 119,744 of NZ_JAYRMO010000004.1, read as the reverse complement.
CGCTGCAGCGGGATGTTGAAGGCGAAGCGGCTGCCAGCTCCGGGCACGCTGTGCACGCTGATCTCGCCGCCCATCAGGCGCACCAGCTCGCGCGAAATGGCCAGGCCCAGGCCGGTGCCGCCGATGCGATCCTCGCCCTGCACGAAGGGCTCGAACACGCGCGACTGCTGACTGGGGGCGATGCCGATGCCGGTGTCGGCCACCGCCAGGCTGAGCCGCCCCTCGGTGTCGCAGCGGGCGTGCAGGTCCACCAGCCCCTGCTGGGTGAACTTGATGGCGTTGCCCAGCAGGTTCAAGAGCATCTGGGCCAGGCGCTGGCGGTCCAGCAGCACCCATTCGGGCAGCTCGCCGGGGGCGATCAGGGTGCAGCGCAGCTGCTTGGCCTCGGCCAGCGGCTGCATCAGGTCCACGCATTCCTGCAGCAACTCGCGCAGGCGGCAGGGCGCGGGGTGCAGCTGCATCTGACCGAGCTCGATGGCGCTCAGATCGAGCAGCTCGTTGATCAGGGTGGCCAGGTGCCGGCCCGAGGCCTGCATGAGGTCGAGGTTGCGGCGCTGCGCGGCGTCCAGCGGCGCCTGCTCCAGCAGCTCGCTCAGGCCCAGCAGGGCATGCAGCGGGGTGCGGATCTCGTGGCTGACATGGGCCAGGAAGCGCGACTTGGCCGCATTGGCCTCGGCCGCCACGGCGCGCTCGTGCGCGGCCTGGCGCGCGGCGGCCTGGGTGCGGTGCTGGTGCAGCATCAGATGCGCCACCAGGCCGGCGGCCAGTGCGCCCAGGGCCGGGCTGGGGTCGAACCAGTGCAGGTGGTGGCCGGCCAGGGCTGTCAGCGCGACCAGCAGCAGCGCACCGCCCAGCGCCAGCGCGGTGGCCAGGCGCGGCTGGGTGCGGCCCAGCAGCAGCGCCCACAGCCAGGGCAGCAGCGCGCCCAGCAGGATCAGCGGCGCGCCCGGCAGGGGCTGCAGCCAGCGGCCATCGCGCAGGCTGGCGTAGGCCTGGGCCAGCACCGAGCCGCCGCGCAGCTGGCCGGCCGGCGTCATCACGCGGTCGGCCAGCAGGGCGCTGCTGGCAATCAGCACCACTTGGCCCTTGGCGGCGCGCAGCGCGGGCGCGTCGTCCTGGCCTTCGAGCGCGGCCAGCGCCAGATCGGCGAAGGGCAGGGTGCGCACCTCGGCGGCCGGGCTGCGCGGAAAGGCGATCACGGCCCCCACGGCCGGCAGCGGGCGCTTCTGGGGGCCGGCCTCCAGCAGGGCCAGCGGCAGGCTGGGCCAGTGGCCCTGGCCGCTCTCGTGATAAAGCCAGAGCGTGCGCAGCCGGCCATCCCTGTCCAGCGGGCTGCTGACCACGCCCAGCCGGGGCCGCACCGATTGGCCGGCCAGCGGCAGCAGCAGCTGGTTCCAGCGCACGCTGGCGCGGCTGCTGTCGGGCAGCTCGGGCTGGCCCACGCCCGCAGCGGCCAGCAGCACCGGCGCGCCGCTGGCGTCCAGTTCCTGCGCCAGCAGGCTGTCGCCGCTGTCGGGGTCGAGGAAGAGCAGATCCAGGGCGATCACCTCGGCCCCGGCGCGGCGCAGGCTGTCGATCAGCAGCGCATACACATCGCGCCGAAAGGGCCAGGTGCCCAGGCGCGGCGCCAGCCGGGCCAGGCTGGCGTCGTCGATGTCGTAGACCAGCACGCCCTCGGGCGGCTGCTGGGGCGCGGCCCAGCGCAGCTGCCAGTCCAGCCAGAAGCGCTCCAGCGGTCCGCCGGGCAGGTGCAGGGCCCAGGCGGCCAGCAGGGCGGCGGCCAGCGCCGCCCACAGGCCGCGGCGCGAGGGATTCAAAGCAGCCAGGCCAACGCGGGCAGCCAGAACAGCCAGCCGCGCCAGCCGCCCGGCCATTCGATGCTTTGCGTGCTGCCCCAGGGCCCGGGCGTGCCGTCCGGGCTGAGGCTGCGCAGGCGCAGGTGGTGGGTGCCGCCGCCGGGAGGCTGCAGCTCGGCGTTGGCCTCGGCCAGGGTGGTGTCCAGCCAGGGCTGGGCGAAATCGGCCGTGCTGGCGGCCTGCAGCTGGTAGCGCACGCCGGGCAGGGGGCTGGCGGCCCAGCGCAGCTGCAGACGGTCACCCTGGCGCTCGCTCTGCGGCGGCGGTGGGGCCGGGGGCGGCGGCAGACGCTCCAGTTGCTGGGCATCGCTCCAGGGACCCTGGTGGCCGTCGGCGCGCACGCTGGCCACGCGCCAGTGGTGCACGCCCTCGGGCAGTTCCAGGCCGAACTGGGTGTCCGGCAGCGTGGCGTCAGCGTGGCGCAGGCGGGTGAAGCCGGCGTCTTCGGCGATCTGCAGGTGGTAGCGCTGGGCCGCGGCGCTGCGCGTCCAGCGGAACTCGACACGCGACGCGTACTGCTGCGCCGCCGCGGCGGGCGTCTGCAGGAAGGGGGGCTCGGGCCGGGCGGCCAGCTCGAAGGGGGCCTCGGCGTCCAGGCCTTCCAGGCCGTCGGCGGCGATGGCGCGCACGCGCAGGGTGTAGCGGCCATCGGGCAGCTCGGCGCCGCCTTCCCAGCCGTTGGCCGGGGCGCGGGCATCAAGCCAGAGCTGCTCCCCGGCGGGGTCGAGCACCTGCACGCGCAGGGCGCTGGCGCCGGGGGCCGCGCCCGTCCAGCGCAGCGGCAGGCGTTCGATGCGTGCCGGCAGCGCCAGCGCCGGGGCGGGCAGCAGGGCTTGCGGGCGCCCGGGCTGGCCCTGGCTGAGCAGGCCCTGGCCGGCGGGCACGGCCTGCGCGCTGCGACCCTGCGCGGCGCTGACCTCGCCCTCCAGCACCTCCAGGTGCAACTGGCCGTTGCGCACCTGGGTGCGGAATGCGGTGCCGCGCACGCCCAGATTGGCCACAGGTGTGAGCAGCTCGAAGCGGGCCGGCAGGCGGCGCACGGCCTGCTTTTCAGCGCTGCGCGGGGGCACGCGGCTGTCTGCAGCGCCCTCTTGCAGTTGCAGCTGGCTGCGCACGCCCAGGCGCCCTTGGCTCAGCCGGCCCAGCTGCAGGCGGCTGGAGGGGCGCAGCACCAGCCGGGCGCCATCAGCGAAGCGCAGGGTGGCGCTGCCTTGCGGACCGGCATGCAGCCAGTCGCCCTCCACCAGGCGGGCGCCGGAGCTCAGCGGGTTGCGCTGGCCGCCGCGTTCCAGCTCCACGCCGCCCAGTGCGAACAGCACCTCGGCCTCGGCCGGCTGTTCGGCCAGCCATTCGCGCGGCCAGGCCAGCGTGTGGCCGGGCTGCAGGCGGAAGGGGTCGCGCACGCCGGTGTGGCGCTGCAGCATCTGCCAGCTGATGTCGGGCCGCAGCAGGCGCTGCTGCAGGCCGATCAGGGTGTCTCCCGGCACGATGCGATGCTGGTGCTGCGGGGCCTGCGCCCCCGCCCAGGTGCTGGCCATGATCAGCCAGGGCAGAACGAACGCCTTCATGCCGGTTCCTCCCGTCTTTGCGGTGCCGCCATTCTGCGGGCCGGCCGGGCGCGTGCCGGTCCTTCGTGCTGCGGGTGAATCCGCTTGACGCACAGGGCGCATTGGCCGCCGCTACCATGGCGCCCCTTTTTTGGTTTGCTTGCGAGGAATGGCCATGGGCATGGATGTCGTCGATTACGAAATCAAGGGCGCCGAGATGCAGTTCGTCGAGGTCGAACTCGACCCCGGCGAGGCGGCGATCGGCGAGGCGGGCTCCCTGATGTTCATGGATGCCGGCATCGGCATGGACGCGGTGTTCGGCGACGGCCGCCAGCAGCAGCAGGGCTTCTTCGGCAAGCTGCTCGGCGCGGGCAAGCGCCTGGTCACGGGCGAGTCGCTGTTCACCACCGTCTACACCAACAACGGCAGCAGCAAGCAGCGCGTCGCTTTCGCCGCCCCCTACCCAGGCAAGATCATTGCCATGGACCTGAAGCAGATGGGCGGCATGGTCATCTGCCAGAAAGACAGCTTCCTGGCCGCCGCGCGCGGCGTGCAGATCGGCATCCACTTCCAGCAAAAGCTCTCGGTCGGCTTCTTCGGCGGCGAGGGCTTCATCATGCAGAAGCTCGAAGGCGACGGCCTGGCCTTCGTGCACAGCGGCGGTACCGTGGTCAAGCGCACCCTGCAGCCCGGCCAGACCCTGCTGGTGGACACCGGCTGCCTGGTGGCGCACACGCCCAGCGTCAACTTCGAGATCCAGTACGTCGGCAAGATCAAAACCGCGCTGTTCGGCGGCGAGGGCCTGTTCTTCGCCAAGCTCACTGGCCCCGGCGAGATCTGGCTGCAGAGCCTGCCCTTCTCGCGTCTGGCCTCGCGCATCTTTGCCGCTGCGCCGCAGCAAGGTGGCAGCCGTGAGGAGGGCTCGGTGCTGGGTGGCTTCGGCGCCGGCGGTCTGCTGGGGGGCATCCTGGGCGGCGACGACGAATAAGACGGAGTCGGGCATTTGCGCCTCGCGCCCCGGGGCGCACGCTGCTAGAGTGCCTCAAGGCTTGTAACAAGCCACTACAAAAAGCAGTCGAAGGGGGGGCGATGACCGAGACCGTGGTGCTCTGCGTGGACGACGACGCCACCCTGCTGCAGGCGCTGCGCAGCTTGCTGGTGCCGCAACTGGGCCTCGGTCATTGGGTGGAGATCGCGGAGAGCGCCGAGGAGGCGCTCGAAATCTGCCGCGAAATGCGCGACCAGCAGCGCCATCTGGCGGTCGTCATCAGCGACTACATCATGCCCGGCATGCGCGGCGACGAGCTGCTCGTGCGCCTGCACGGCATGGCGCCGGCCACCGTCAAGATGATGCTGACCGGCCAGAGCGATCTGAGCGGGGTCAAGCGCGCGCTGGCCGAGGCTGATCTCTATCGCTGCCTGGAAAAGCCCTTCGTCAGCGAGGAGCTGGTGCGCAGCACGCGCGCGGCGGTGCGCACCTACTGGGAGCGGCAGGCATGGCTGTCGCGCCGCAGTGCCACCGGCGACCCGCGCGACGGCCTGTGTACCGCCCCCGAGCTGGCGCAGCTGCTGGATGAGCGCCTGAGCCAGCCCGCGGCGCGGCCGCTGTGCGTCACCCTCATCGACCTGGGCGAGGAAGAGGGCAGCAACGAACGCCCCCTGCTGGCCCTGGTGCAGCAGCTGCAGCGCCACCAGCGCGCCACCGATGTGGTGGGGCGCTGGGGCGGCGAGGCCTTCCTGGTCATCAACTGCAACACCGAACTGCCAGATGCCTTCGCCCATGCCGAGGCGCTGCGCCAGCGCATGGCGCTGCAGGGCCTGCAGGGCGCGGCGCAGCTCAGCCTTGGCGTGGCCAGTTCGCGGCCCGGTGAACCGGCGCTCGCGCTGATCGAGCGCGCGGCGCAGGCCCTGCAGGCGGCCCGCATCGAAGGCTGTGTCCAGGTGGGTGTGGCCGATTGAGCGTCCGGCAGCGCCTGCGCCCGCGGCTGCCGGCCTCGCTGGCGGCACGGCTGGTGTTGCTGACCCTAGGCTTCTGCCTGGCCTTCTCCCTGCTGGCGGTGGGCCTGCGCGCCGCGCTCGCCTGGCAGCACAACCAGCAGGTCATGCAAGGCGAACTCGCGCTGATCGTGCAGGTCTACCAGCACACCCTGGCCAAGGCCATCTGGGAGGTGGACAACGAGGGCCTGGAGGTGCACCTGGGCAGCGCGCTGCAGGTGCCGGCGGTGGGGGCGGTGGAGGTGGAGCTGCGCAGCGGCTCCGAGCTCAAGGTGCAGAAGCTGAGCCGTCAGCGGCCGGGTTACCAGGCTTCCGACCGCGCGCCGCGCCTGGAGGCGCCCTTGAGCCTGCGGCCCTATGTGGGCGCTTCCAGCCAGCAGGTGGGGCGGCTGCTGCTGCGGGGCGACGAGCGCCTGATCTGGCAGCGCCTGAGTGCCGACCTGCGCGACATCATCGTCACGCAGCTGGTGCAGTCGCTGCTGCTGGCCGGCTTCATCATGCTGATCTTCAACCGCATGGTGACCGAGCATGTGCGCCGCATCGCCCGCCATCTGGCCGAGCTGGGGCCGGAACGCCTGCACCAGCACCTTGACCTGAAACGCGGCACCGAGCGGCAGGACGAGCTCGCCCAGCTGGTGGACGGCGTGAACCAGCTGCAGGACAGCCTGGCGCAGTACCTGAAGGCGCAGCAGCAGGTCGAGGCCGAGCTGGCGCACCACCGCGACCACCTGGCCGAGCTGGTGAGCGAGCGCACGCAGGAGCTCTCGGAAGCGAACCAGGCGCTGGAGAACTCCGCTCACACCCTGCGCCAGCTCGGCCAGATCGGGCTGGAGACCACCTCCTTCCTGGACGTGCGCTCGGTGTGCGAGAAGCTGCACCACGGCCTGAGCCAGATGATGGATGCCGATGTCTACGGCGTGGCCCTGCTGCTGCCCGAGGGCGACGCGCTGCAGTACGTGTACTTCATGGAGCAGGGTGTCGAGGCGCCGCCGATGCGCCTACCGCTGAGCGATGACCGCTGGCTCACGGTGCAGGCCTTCCTGGCGGATTCGGAATTTCTGTTGGCCGATGCCTCGCAGGCCAGCGGCGCGCCGCAGCTGGAGGGGCTGGTCAAGCGGCCCCTGGGCGCCGCCATCCTGCGGCCGCTGGTGGCCAACGGCAAGCGCATCGGCGTGGTGTGCGTGCAGAGCTATCGCGAGCACGCCTACGGCCAGCGCGAGATCGAGATCCTGCGCTCCACCTCGCCCTATGCCGCCATCGCGCTGGCCAACGCGGCCGCGTATGCGAATGCCGAGTCGGCCCGCGCCGAGGCGGCCGCGGCGCTGGCCGAGCTGCGCCACGCCCAGGCGCAGATGGTGCAGTCGGAAAAGATGGCCGCGCTGGGCCAGTTGGTGGCCGGCGTGGCGCACGAGATCAACACCCCGATCGGCGCCATCAAGGCCAGCGGCAGCAACATCACCGTGGCGCTGTGGCAGGCCCTGCACCAGCTGCCGGAAGTGCTGCGCGCCCTCAGCGAGAGCGAGCGCCGCCTGTTCGAGGAGCTGATCGAGGGCGCGCAGACCTTCCGGCCGCTGCTCAGCAGTCGTGAGGAACGCTCGGTGGTGCGCGAGCTCGCCAGCCAGCTGCAGGCCCAGGGGCTGGTGGGCGCGCGGCTGATGGCCAGCCAGCTGGTGCAACTGCAAGTGCAGGAGCGCGTCGAGCACTTCCTGCCCCTGCTGCGCCATGAGCAGGTCGACCGCGTGCTCGGCACCGCGCTGTGCCTGCACACCATCGCCAGCAATGCCGCCAACATCCACACCGCGGTCGAGAAGGTCAGCAAGATCGTCTTCGCGCTCAAGTCCTACTCGCGCTCCGACCACGTGGAAGAGCCGGTGCTCACGGATCTGCAGTCCACTGTCGAGACCGTGCTGACGCTGTATCAGAGCCAGCTCAAGCACCAGGTCGAGCTGGTGCGTCACTACCAGCCCCTCGCCCCGCTGCGCTGCCTGCCCGACGAGCTCTGCCAGGTCTGGACCAACCTCATCCACAACGCCCTGCAGGCCATGCAATACAAGGGCACGCTCACCATCGCCATCGAGCGCCAGGACGGCGAGGCGGTGGTGGCCTTCACCGACAGCGGCTGCGGCATCCCGCCGGAGATCCAGTCGCGCATCTTTGACGCCTTCTTCACCACCAAGCCGCGGGGCGAGGGCAGCGGCCTGGGCCTGGACATCGTGCGCCGCATCGTCCACAAGCATGGCGGCCGCATCGAGCTGCGCTCGGAAGTGGGCGTGGGTTCGACCTTCACCGTGCACCTGCCCTACGCCAACGAGAGTTCACTCTAGGGGGCTGACCCCGGGCCAAGCGCTGGCGGGCGCTACGATGCGCGCCCTCCGGGATTCCCCGGGGTGGTGGAGCGTATGAAGTCGATGGGGTTTTGGGGGCTGGGCGCGCTGGTGCTGAGCCTGTGTGGGGCGGCGATGGCGAATGCGCCGCCGCCGGTGTTCGTGCTGAATTCCATGGATGCCTCGGTCTCGGTGGTCGATCGCAACCCCTGGCGCGAGCGCACGCGCATCCAGACCGGCAAGGAGCCCCACCACCTCTACCTGAGCCCGGACGAGAAGAGCCTGATCGTCGCCAATGCGCGCGCCGATTCGCTGACCTTCATCGACCCCGTCAGCGCCGCGGTGCAGCGCACCGTGCAGGGCATCGCCGACCCCTACCACCTGCGCTTCTCGCCCGACATGAAGTGGTTCGTCACGGCGGCCAACCGGCTCAACCATGTCGACTTGTACCGCTGGCACGGCATGGCCGCTGAGCAGCCGTTGGAGCTGGTCAAGCGCATCCCCACCGCGCGCACGCCCAGCCATCTGTTCATCGACGACGCCAGCCAGCGCCTCTACGCCAGCATGCAGGACAGCGACGAGCTGCTGTGCGTGGACCTGGGCACGCAGAAGGTGCTGTGGAAGGTGGCGGTGGGCAAGACGCCGGCCGATGTCTACCTCACGCCCGACGAGCGCTACCTGTTGGTGGGCCTGACCGGCGACCGTTTCGTGCAGGTCTGGCAGCTGCGCGGCGCGCAGACGCCGGTCTATGCCGGGCGCTTCCACACTGGCGCCGGCGCGCATTCGTTCCGCTCGCTGGGTGACGGGCGGCATGTGCTGGTCAGCAACCGCGCCGGCAACACCATCAGCAAGCTGGACCTGAAGGACTGGCGCATCGCCGACCAGTACCCCGCCCCGGGTGGCCCCGACGACATGGAGCTCCTGAAGGACGGTCGCACCCTGCTCGTCACCTCGCGCTGGGCACGCAAGCTCACCGTCATCGATATGGTCGAGCGCAAGGTCGTGGCCCAGGTGCGTGTGGGGCGCTCGCCGCACGGGGTCTGGACGCTCGATCACCTGCCCCGTCGATGAGACCCTGGCTGCTCGCCCTGGCCCTGCCCGCGCTGGCCGTGGCTTGCGAGCGCCCGGTCTATCTGAGCTTCGACACCGGCCACATGGGGGTGGCCGAGCAGGTGGCCGCCACGCTGGACAAGCACCAGGTGCCCGCCACCTTCTTCCTGGCCAGCGAACCCACGCTGGCGGGCGGCCACAGCCTGGACGAGCACTGGGCGCCGTTCTGGCGCCGCCTGGCTGCCAGCGGCCGGCACGACTTCGGCAGCCACACCTGGGCACATGACATCTGGGTGGCTGACTTGGCCGACGGCGCGATGCGCTTCCGCACCCAGGCGGGCCGCCAAGCGCCGAGCTGGCGCCGGCTCGACGCCGCGGCCTACTGCGCCGAACTGCGGCGCGTGGACGCACGCTTCCAGCAGATGACCGGCCGCGCCCTCGATCCGCTCTTCCGTGCCCCGGCCGGCAAGACCTCGCCGCGCCTGCTGGCCGCCGCCCAGGCCTGCGGCTTCCGCCACGTGGGCTGGAGCCCGGCGGGCTTCCTGGGCGACGAGCTGCCGAGCGAGCAGATTTCGAACGAGCAACTGCTGCAGCGTGCGCTGGCGCGCATCCAGCCCGGCGACGTGCTGCTCGCCCACCTGGGCATCTGGGACCGCCGTGAGCCCTGGGCGCCGGCGGTGCTGGAGCCGCTCATCGTCGGTCTGAAGGCCAAAGGCTTTTGTTTCGCGCGCCTGCGCGAGCATCCGGATTACCGTTCGGCATGGACTCCCTGATCGACGCCCCGTTCGAGCTCTTCGACCGCGCCCAGCAGGCCCTCTTCGAGGCCCTGGTGCTGCCCCTGGTGCAGGCGCTTGGCCTGGCCTCGGTGGCGGGCGAGGCCTTCAGCGGAACCGGCTGGCTGCTCGCTGGCCTGCTGCAGCTGAGTTTCATTGCCGTGGTGCTGGGTGCGCTGGAGCGCTGGCGCCCGGTGGAGCGCTGGACGGATCGGCGGCCGGTGCGCGTGGACTTCGTCTACACGCTGATCCAGCGCCTCGGTCTGTTCCGTCTGGGCCTGTTCTTCACGCTGGACCCCCTCGTGGATGCGCTGGCCGTGCAGGGCCGTCTGTGGGGCTGGCAGCCCTGGCATCTGGACGCCCTGTGGCCCGGTGTCAGCGACCAGCCCTGGATCGCCTTCGCCCTCTACCTGGTGGTGTTCGATTTCGCCGGCTACTGGCTGCACCGTGCCCAGCACGCCTGGAACTGGTGGTGGGCCCTGCATGCCCTGCACCACAGCCAGCGCCAGATGGGCCGCTGGACCGACAACCGCAACCACTTCCTGGACGACTTTCTGGGTGCCGCGCTGTTCGCCCTGCTGGGCCTGCTGCTCGGCACCGAGCCGGCCCAGTTCATGGCCATCACACTGGTGACGCAAACCTTCGAGAGCCTGCAGCACGCCAACGCGCGCCTGCATTTCGGCCCGCTGGAGCGGCTCTGGGTCAGCCCGCGCTTCCACCGCCTGCACCATGCCATCGGCCTGGGGCATGAGGCCGCCGGGCCGGGCACGCTGGGAGGGCACAACTTCGGGGTGCTGCTGCCCTGGTGGGATCAGCTCTTTGGTACCGCCCGCTTCGACGATGCTTTCCCGCCCACCGGCATCCGTGACCAACTGCCCGAGGCAGGTGGCCGCGACTATGGTGGCGGCCTGTGGGCCCAGCAGCTGCTGGGCCTGCAGCGCCTGTGGTCTGCCCTGATGAAAAGGTCTGCATGAAAGCCCACCCCATGCCCCCCGCTGCCAACCGCGTGCTGGATGCCGGCTGGCGCGCCGCCGCCTACTGCCTGCACCCGCGTGTCATCGGTTGGAGTCTGTTGCCGCTGCTGATCGCGGCCGTGCTGACGTTCGGCCTGGCCTGGTTCTTCTGGGAGCCCGCGGTGTCGGCGGTGCGCGCCAGCCTGGAGGACTGGCGGCTCGTGGACGCGGCGCTGCGCTGGCTGGAGCAGCTCGGGGCCACCGGCTTTCGCAGCGTCATCGCGCCGGTCATCACCCTGGCCCTGGCCCTGCCGCTGGTGATGGGCCTGGCCATCGTGCTGGTGGCGGCGCTGATGACCCCGGCCTTGACCCGACTGGTGGCGGAGCGCCGCTTTCCGAACCTGGAGCGGCGCCGCGGCGGCAGCTTTCTGGGTGGCCTGCTGGGCTCGCTGGGGGCCACGCTGCTGGCCTTGGTGCTGCTGCTGTTCAGCATGCCCTTCTGGTTGATCCCGCCCGTGGCCCTGGTGGTGCCGCCGCTGATCTGGGGCTGGCTGACCTACCGCGTGTTCGCCTACGACGTGCTGGCCGACCACGCCAGTGCCGAGGAGCGCCGCCAGCTGATGCGCGAGCAGCGCTGGCCCTTGCTGGGCATCGGCGTGCTCACCGGTTTCCTGGGCGCGGCGCCGGCGCTGATCTTTGCCTTTGGCGCGCTCTCCATCGTGCTGGCGCCGCTGCTGTTGCCCATCGCCATCTGGCTCTACATGCTGGTGTTCGCGTTTGCGGCGCTGTGGTTCGCGCACTTTGGCCTGGCCGCGCTGCAGGCCCTGCGCCAGGCGCCGCTGGAGGTGCCGGCGCGCGTGATCGACCCCGTGCAGCTGCCGCAGGAGTGAAGCGATGTTGAAGTTCGGACTGATCGTGTTCGGCGACGAGCTGCTCAGCGGCAAGCGTCAGGATGCCCATGCGCCCAAGCTGATTGAGCTGCTGGCCGCGCGCGGCCTGGAGCTGGACTGGGCCCGCTATGTGCGCGACGACCCGGCCCAGCAGGCCGCCGCCCTGCGCGCCGCCTTGGCCAGCGGCGACGCGGTGATCTGCTGCGGCGGCATCGGCGCCACGCCCGACGACCACACCCGCCAGGCCGCCGCGCGCGCGCTGGGCGTGCCGCTGCAGGCCCATGACGGCGCGCAGGCGCTGATCCGCCAGCGCGCCGCCGAGATGGCCGCCGAGCGCGGCCAGCCTTTGGAACCCGACGAGCACCCCGACATGCAGCGCCGCCTGCAAATGGGCGTGCTGCCGCAAGGCGCCACGCTGATCCCCAACCCGTACAACCGCATTCCCGGCTTCAGCCTGGGGCGCCTGCACTTCCTGCCCGGCTTTCCGGTGATGGCCCACCCCATGATGGCCTGGGTGCTGGACACGCTTTACGCCGCCCATGTCCAACCCGTGGGTGTGCGCGAACGCTCCTGCGTGGTGCAGGGCGCCTACGAGGCCCAGCTGACCCCGCTGATGGAGCGCATCGAGGCCGAGCATGCCCCGGTCAAGGTGTTCAGCCTGCCCAGCGTGGACCACCCCCAGTGGGGCCGCTGCATCGAGTTGGGCGTCAAGGCCCTGCCCGACCCCGAACTGCAGACCGCCTATGCAGCACTGCGCGAGGGATTGATCCAGTTTGGTGCATCCATTTGCACTGAATTGGTGCGATGAGTCGCTTGCGCACTGTTGCGGTGCGTCGCCGCCCATAATGGTTCTCCCGCCCCCAGGCAGTGCTGCCGCCGGGGTGCTGGCATGAACGCTGCTTAGTAATCCGTATCGCAGCCTCCGGCACCTTCCGGGGCTGACGAGTCCGCACAACCCGCCCCCGATTTGGAGAGTTTGGATGGCCACCAAGACCGTTGCCGATGTGATGAAGATGGTGAAGGAGAACGAGGTCAAGTTCGTCGACTTCCGCTTCACCGATACCCGCGGCAAGGAACAGCACGTCTCCGTGCCCGTTTCGCACTTTGACGAAGACAAGTTCAGCAGCGGCCACGCGTTCGACGGTTCGTCGATCGCCGGCTGGAAGGGCATTGAGGCCAGCGACATGCTGCTGATGCCCGACCCGAACACCGCCAACATCGATCCCTTCTTCGAAGAGCCGACCCTGATCCTGACCTGCGACGTCATCGATCCGGCCGACGGCAAGGCCTACGAGCGCGACCCGCGCTCCCTGGCCAAGCGCGCCGAGGCCTACCTGAAGGCCAGCGGCCTGGGCGATGCCGCCTATTTCGGCCCCGAGCCCGAGTTCTTCATCTTTGACTCGGTGCGCTGGGCCAACGACATGTCGGGCTGCTTCTTCAAGATCGAATCGGAAGAAGCCGCCTGGAACACTGGCAAGGAATACGAGCACGGCAACAGCGGCTACCGCCCCACCGTCAAGGGCGGCTACTTCCCCGTGCCCCCGGTCGACAGCGGCCAGGACATGCGCTCGGAGATGTGCCTGATCCTCGAACAGCTGGGCATCCCGGTCGAGGTGCACCACCACGAGGTGGCCAACGCCGGCCAGATGGAAATCGGCACCAAGTTCAGCTCGCTGGTGCAGCGCGCCGACTGGACCCAGCTGCAGAAGTACGTGATCCAGAACGTCGCCCACGCCTACGGCAAGACCGCGACCTTCATGCCCAAGCCCATCGTCGGCGACAACGGCAGCGGCATGCACGTGCACCAGTCCGTGTGGAAGGACGGCAAGAACCTGTTCGCCGGTGACGGCTACGCTGGCCTGAGCGACTTCGCCCTGTACTACATCGGCGGCATCATCAAGCACGCCCGTGCCCTGAACGCCATCACCAACCCCGGCACCAACAGCTACAAGCGCCTGGTGCCCGGCTTCGAAGCCCCGGTGAAGCTGGCCTACTCGGCCAAGAACCGTTCGGCCTCGATCCGCATCCCCTACGTGGCCAACCCCAAGGGCCGCCGCGTCGAGGCCCGCTTCCCGGACCCCAGCGCCAACCCCTACCTGTGCTTTGCCGCGCTGCTGATGGCCGGCCTGGACGGCGTGGAGAACAAGATTCACCCGGGCGAGGCTGCCACCAAGGACCTGTACCACCTGCCGCCGGAAGAAGACGCGAAGATCCCGACCGTCTGCCACAGCCTGGACCAGGCCCTGGAATACCTGGACAAGGACCGTGCCTTCCTGACCAAGGGCGGCGTGTTCACCGATGCCTTCATCGATGCCTACATCGACCTGAAGATGCAAGAGGTGACCCGCTTCCGCATGGCCACGCACCCGGTCGAATACGACATGTACTACGCGCTGTAAGCCCTGGAGGGCTGAGGTGTGAAGGGGAGGGCGGATGTCCTCCCCTTTTTTCTTGACAATCGCGCGCATGAAGCTGCTGCCCACCCTGCTGATGCTCCTTGCCACCGCCCAGGCCCATGCGGTCGTGTACCGCTGCCCCGGGCCACCGGTGCTCTACACCGACCAGCTCTCGCCGCGCGAGGCGCAGGAGAAGGGCTGTCGCTCGATCGAGGGCGCGCCGATCACGGTGGTCTCCCCGGCCAAGTCCAAGGCACCCACGCCCGCCGCTGGCGGCGGTGCGGCCGACAAGCGTGAGCGCGTTGCCGACGACACCCAGAGGGCACGCGACAGCGAGCGCCGCAAGGTGCTGGAGGCCGAGCTGCGCGAAGCCACGGCCAAGCTGGAACAGCTGAAGAAGGACTTCAACGACGGCCAGCCCGAGCGCACCGAGCGCAACTTCGCCGTCTACCAGCAAAAGGTCACGGACATGCGCGCTGCGATCGCGCGGCAGGAGGTCGACATCGAGGCCTTGAAGCGCGAACTGGCCAAGCTGCCTTGACCCTAAGAACTTGACCGACTACGCGGCCTTCGACCAACTGGCCACCCTGATCGCGGTGGTGCGGCCCGACGGCCAGGTGCGCTTCGCCAACGCCGCGTTCGAAGACCAGCTGCGCCTGTCGCGCCGCGCTGCCCAGCAGCGAACCCTGTTCGAATGGTTTGCCGACGACCGGCGCCTGCGCGAGACGCTGGCCGCCGTGCAGGGCAACCGCTTTGCCACCGCCCGCTTCGAAGCCCAGCTGCGCCGCGCGCCGCATGAGGAACTGCTCGATGTGCTGGTGCTGGTCTCGCAGACCGACGACCCGCAGCATCTGGTGGTCGAGATGATCGAGGCCACCCAACAGGCCCGCCACGAGCGCGAGGAGCGCAACCTCGATCAGGTGCGCAGCAGCAAGGACCTGATCCGCAACCTCGCGCACGAGATCAAGAACCCGCTCGGTGGCCTGCGCGGTGCCGCCCAGCTGCTGGCACTGGAGCTGGGCCAGGACTCCGAGCTGCTGGAGTACACCCAGGTCATCGTGCACGAGGCCGACCGCCTGCAGGTGCTGGTGGATCGGCTGCTCGCCCCGCACCGCCAGGCCCAGGTGGTGAGCGACGTGAACATCCACGAGGTCTGCGAGCGCGTGCGCGCGCTGGTGCTGATCGAGTTCCCGAAACTCACGATCCGGCGCGACTACGACATTTCGCTGCCCGAGTTCCGCGGTGACCGCGAACAGCTAATCCAGGCCTTGCTGAATGTGGTGCAGAACGCCGCCCAGGCCCTGCAGCCGCAGCTTGCGGCGGGGCAGCCGGCGCAGATCGTGCTGCGCACGCGCGCGGCGCGCCAGGTCACGCTGGGCAAGCAGCGCTGGCGCCTGGCACTCGAATTGCATGTGGAAGACAACGGCCCCGGCGTGCCCAGCGAAATTCGTGATCGGCTGTTCTTCCCCCTGGTGACGGGGCGGGAGGGCGGTACCGGACTGGGCCTGCACCTGGCGCAGACCATCGTGCAGGCCCATCAAGGGATCATTGACTGCGACAGCGAACCGGGGCGCACCGATTTCCGCATCCTGCTGCCCCTGCCTTGATGAAACCAATCTGGGTTGTTGACGACGACCACTCGATCCGCTTCGTGCTGGAAAAGGCGCTGGCGCGCGAGGGCCTGCCTGTGCGCAGCTTCTCCAACACGCGCGACGTGCGCAGCGCTCTGGCCGACGAGGGGCCGCCGGCGCTGCTGATCAGCGACATCCGCATGCCCGGCGGTTCGGGCCTGGACCTGCTGGCCGAGGTCAAGGCCCAGCACCCGCAGCTGCCGGTGATCGTGATGACCGCGTTCTCCGATCTCGACAGCGCCGTCTCGGCCTTTCAGGGCGGTGCTTTCGACTACTTGGCCAAGCCCTTCGACCTTGGCAAGGCGGTGGAGCTGGTGCAGCGCGCGCTCGAACAGGGTCGCAGCGAGGCCGCCGCGTTCGACGCGCAGGCACAGGCTCCTGAGATGCTGGGCCAGGCCCCGGCCATGCAGGAGCTGTTCCGTGCCATCGGGCGGCTCAGCCAGAGCCAGGTGACGGTGCTGATCACCGGCGAGAGCGGCGCCGGCAAGGAACTGGTGGCGCGTGCCCTGCACAAGCACAGCCCGCGCGCCAACGGGCCCTTCGTGGCCATCAACACGGCGGCCATCCCCAAGGATCTGCTGGAGAGCGAGCTGTTCGGCCACGAGCGCGGCGCCTTCACCGGCGCCCAGGCCACGCGCCGCGGCCGCTTCGAGCAGGCCGAGGGCGGCACGCTGTTCCTCGATGAAATCGGCGACATGCCGCTGGAGCTGCAGACCCGCCTGCTGCGGGTGCTCAGCGATGGTCACTACTACCGCGTCGGCGGCCACAGCCCGATCAAGAGCCAGGTGCGCGTCATCGCCGCCACGCACCAGCATCTGGAGCAGCGGGTGCGCGAGGGCGCTTTCCGCGAGGATCTGTTCCACCGCCTCAACGTCATCCGCCTGCGCCTGCCGCCGCTGCGCGAGCGCCGCGAGGACATCCCGCTGCTGGCGCGCTTCTTCCTGGCGCAGAGTGCACAGGAACTGGGCGTGGAACCCAAGCGCCTGAGCGAGGCGGCGCTGGCGGCGCTGACCGCCTTCGATTTCCCTGGCAATGTGCGCCAGCTGCAGAACCTCTGCCATTGGCTGAGCGTGATGGCGCCCAGCCAGGTGGTGGAGCCGCGCGACCTGCCGCCCGAGGTGCTGGAGCGGCGCGAGCCGGAAGTCCCCGTGGACGCGACGCCTGCCCTCGCGCCCACGCCGGCCCAGGCTCAGGCCGCACCTCCGCAGGCGCCCCTGCAGCCGCCGCCAGTGTCCGACTGGGCCCAGGCCATGGCCGTGCAGGCGCGCGAGCTGCTGCGCGCAGGCGCGCCCGAGGTGTGGGACCAGCTCACGCGCCGTTTCGAGGCCACGCTGATCGAAGCCGCGCTGGCCCACACCCAGGGCCGCCGTGTGGACGCGGCACGCCAGCTCGGCATCGGCCGCAACACCATCACCCGCAAGATCCAGGAATTGGGTCTCGACCACCGCGACGACGACGCCTGAGCTAGGCTGTGGGTTCATCTTGACGGAGGACCCATGGCGAAGAAGAGCAAGGCGGGCAGCGCGGGCGAGGGCATCGACATCGGCATCAGCGGCAAGGAGCGCGCAGCCATCGCGGCCGGCCTGAGCCGCCTGCTGGCGGACACCTACAC
The DNA here is from genome assembly GCF_041912635.1 of Inhella sp. GTDB lineage: Bacteria > Pseudomonadota > Gammaproteobacteria > Burkholderiales > Burkholderiaceae_C > Inhella. The sequence continues at coordinate 102,717 of NZ_JAYRMO010000004.1, read as the reverse complement.
CCTTTACCTCACCACGCACAACTTCCACTGGAACGTCACTGGGCCGCAGTTCAACTCGCTGCACGCGATGTTCATGGCCCAGTACACCGAGCTGTGGAACGCGGTGGACCCGATCGCCGAGCGCATCCGCGCGCTCGGCCATGTGGCGCCGGGCAGCTACGCCCAGTTCGCGGCCCTTTCCAGCCTGCCCGATGCCCCGGCCGAGCCGCCCAAGGCCGACGAAATGGTGCGCCTGCTGATGCAGGGCCACGAGGCCGTGGCGCGCACCGCCCGCGCGGCCTTTCCCACCGCCAATGCCGCGAACGATCAGCCCAGCTGCGACCTGCTGACCCAGCGCCTGGACGTGCACGAGAAGACCGCCTGGATGCTGCGCAGCCTGCTGCAGGGCTGACCTTTGACCCCGCCGCCCGCCCAAACCCAGCAAACGGTGGGCCTGCGCGCCTTTTGGCGCGCAGCCACCCCGGCCGAGCGCCGCTGGGTGGGCCTGGGCTGGCTGCTGTCGCTGGCCTTGTGTATCGCCAGCGGCCTGGCCACGGTGATCCTGGCCTGGTCCGGGCTGCCCTTGCGCTTTGCCGGCGTCACCGTCTACGTGACGGTGTATCCGCCCCTGGTACTGGCCAGCTGGTGGGCGCTGTGTTTTGGTTGGGCCTGGGCCGCCCCGCTCGTCTACGCCGCCACCTTCACGCTGGCGCTGTACGCCGGCATGCCGCTGGCCTGGGCGCTGCTGTTCGCCTGCAGCAACCCGCTGGGTCTGGCGGTCTATACCCTGGGTTACCGCGCCATCGACCGCCGCCCCGAGCTGCACAGCGGGGGTGCCTGGCTGTACTTCGTGATGCTGGCTTTTGCTGCCAGCGTGTTCGGCTCGGCCGGCGCCCTGATCTGGAGCTACACCAACCGCATCGACAACACCGGCCTGCTGCCCATTTGGCAGGGCTGGTGGTTGGGCGGCCTGCTGCAGGCGGTGCTGCTGGTGGGGCCGCTCCTGTGGCTGACGCGCCCCCGCATCAGCGCCTGGCTGGCAAGGCGCCCGGTCCTGCTGGCCCCGCCACCGACCGACCCGCGCCGCCTGGCCCTGCGCCTGATCCTCGTCATCGTCTGCGCGGTGCTGGCCTATGGCGCCGGCACCCTGGGCCTGGCCGAAGGCTGGGTCCAGCAGCGCCTGGCCGGCGCCGATGCCCGGCAGCTCGACACCGTGCAGACCCTGCTCTCCACCGCCTGGAGCTTCTATTGGGTGATGGCGCTGTTCGTGCTGTTCGTCGCCTTCTTCGGCTACCGCAGCTTCCGGCATTGGAGCGCTGCTAATGAGCGCCTGCTGGCCGAGCTGGAGCTGCTGGCGCGCACCGACCGGCTCAGCGGCCTGCTGAACCGCCGCGCCATGGAAGAGGCGCTGGAAGAGCAGGTGCAGCGTGGCCGCCGTCATGGCGAGCTTGCCAGCCTGCTGATGCTGGACATCGACCATTTCAAGCGCGTCAACGACGAGCAGGGCCACGCGGTGGGCGATGCCGCCATCGTGGCCCTGGCGGACACCTTGCGCGCCGGCCTGCGCAGCCTGGACCGCGCGGCCCGCTGGGGCGGCGAGGAGTTCCTGGTGCTGCTGCCGCAGCAAGACGCCGCTGCGGCCTGCGCCGTGGCCGAGCGCCTGCGCGCCGCGCTGGCCACTTTGCCGGGGCCGGAATTGCCGCGCTTCACCGTCAGCGTGGGCGTGGCCAGCCTGCAGGCGGCCGACCGCGAATGGAGCGACTGGCTCAAGCGCGCCGACGGCGCGCTCTACGCCGCCAAGCAGGCCGGGCGCGACCGTGTGTTGACGGCCGACTGAGTCTTTTAGGCCTTGCCCAGCCAGACCTCCAAGCCCTGGGCGTTCAGTTCCAGGTCGGTGGCCAGCAGGCGTTCGATCTCCTCCGTGTCCAGCGGGCTGCCGTGCTCGCGCAGGCTGGTGGCGTAAAGCGCCAGCAGGCCCTGCTTGATGCGCTCGTGGCGCTCGGCCTGGGCCTGGCGGGCCACGGCTGTCATGCCGTCGATGAGTCCGTTCAACAGGGCGGCCAGGCGCGCCACCTCGCGCACGCGGCCGTAATGGGTCAGGTACAGGCAGTCGGGTTCCGCCGCCAGCATGCGGGCGATCGAGGCCTTCATGGCCTCGGGCTCGAACTGCACCGGCGTGCTGGTGGGCAGAGCCCAGGGCCGGCCGCCTTCGTCGAACTCGCGGTAGGAAAGTCCAAAGGTGTCGCCCGTGAACCAGCCGCGGCTTCGGGCATCCCAGATGCAGTGGTGGTGCTTGGCATGGCCGGGGGCGTCGATGAAGCGCAGCGGCCGGCCGGCCAGTTCCAGCACCAGCTCGTCGCTGCTCGGGCGTGCACGCTCGGCCGGCACGGGAACCAGTTCGCCATAGCTGCGTGCCATCTCCTCGGCGCCGTAGACGGCGGTGGCGCTGGCCCAGAGCTGGCTCGGGTCCACCATGTGGCGCAGGCCGCGGGGGTGGCAGATCAGCGTGGCGCTGGGCAGTTCGCGCATCAGGAGACCCACGCCGCCGGCGTGGTCCAGGTGCACATGGGTGGGAATCACGTAGTCCACCGCCACACGCGCCAGGCCCAGGGCCTCCAGGGCTTCGAGCAGGCGCGGCACCGAGTGGTTGGTGCCGGTGTCGATGAAGGCGGCCCGGCCGGCCTCGACCATCAGGTAGGCGGCGTCGAAGCGCGGGCGCTGGAAGCCGGTGTCGATGGCGTAGATGCCGTAGCCCAGGGCCTCGGTGTGTTGGGGAAGAATCGCATCCTTTGACATGGAGCGGGATTAGGCCATGGCCGTGCGCGAGATTCTGAGAATGGGCGATTCGCGCCTGCTGCGGGTCGCCCAGCCCGTCAGCGCCTTCGACACCCCCGAGCTGCACGCCCTGGTGCAGGACCTGCGCGACACCATGCTGGCCGCCGGCGGTGCCGGCCTGGCGGCGCCGCAGATCGGCGTGGACCTGCGCGTGGTGCTGTTCGGCTTCGAGAAGCTGGCGCGCTACCCCGAGGCCCAGCCGGTTCCCGAGACCCTGCTGATCAACCCGGAGATCGAGCTGCTGGGCGCGGAAGAGGAAGAGGGCTGGGAAGGCTGCCTCTCGGTGCCGGGGCTGCGCGGCGTCGTCGCCCGCCCCAGCCACATCCGCTACCGCGGGCGCACGCTGGAGGGCGGCTGGATCGAGCGCGAGGCGCGCGGCTTTCACGCCCGGGTCGTCCAGCATGAATGCGACCATCTGGACGGCCAGCTGTACCCCATGAAGGTGCGCGACTTCCGCCGCTTCGGCTTCACCGAGGTGCTGTTCCCCGGTTTGTAAAGTCTTGCAAGCCAGTGCACCGAAACGGGGCTGGCCGCGTTGCGCGCACCATCCGTGCACCCCTGGAGAAGGGCACCATGAAGAACAAGCACCTCCCCGCCCCGTTGCGCACCTGGTTCGGCCTGCAGTTGCTGGCCCTGCTGGCGGCGCTCGCTCTGTTCATGCAGCCGGCCTGGGCCGACCCGCCAACGCGCGTGGCGCGCGTGGCCGAAGTGAGCGGCCAGGCCTGGTGGTTCGACACCGAGCAGCGCGAATGGCAGCCCCTGATGCGCAACCAGTCCCTGGCCGAGGGCGACCGCCTGCGCGTGGACGACAACGGTCGCGTGGGCCTGCGCATCGGCGCCAGCGCCTTGTGGCTGGACGAGCGCAGCCAGATGGAACTGATGCGCCTGGACGATGACCGCATCGACATCGCCTTGGACCGCGGCGCCCTGGCGCTGCGCTGGACCAGCGCCGAGCTTGCCCGCGAAGCGATGGTGCGCACCCAGGAGGGACGCTTCCTGTTCGAGCGCCAGGGCGCCTACCGCATCGACCAACTGGCCAAGGCCAGCCGCGCCCAGGCCTTCGAGGGCCGGCTGCGCTTCGAGGGCCGTGCCAATGGCGATGCCCCGGTCTGGCTGGATGCCCCTGAGCAGGCTGAGCTGTGGTGGGACGGCGGCCCGCGCGCCGAGCGCGGCCGCCTGTTCCGCCAGGATGACTTCGGCCAATGGCTGGTGAGCGAGCTGGGCTTCGGCCGCGGTGACGACCGCTACGCCCGCCAGGACCGCCCGGCCTACCGCTATGTGTCGCCCGAACTGACCGGTGCCGACGAGTTGGATGCCAACGGCCGCTGGGAAGACAGCGGCGACTACGGCGCCGTGTGGATCCCGCTGCGTGTGGCGGTGGACTGGGCCCCGTACCGTCATGGCCGCTGGACCTGGACGCGCCACTGGGGCTGGACCTGGGTGGACGACCTGCCCTGGGGTTATGCGACCTCCCATTACGGCCGCTGGGTGCACTGGCGTGGCCGCTGGTGCTGGGCGCCGGGGCAGCGCGTCGTGCGCCCGGTGTTCGCGCCGGCCCTGGTGGCCTGGGTGGGTGGTGGCTCGGTGTCGGTGGGCGTGCAGATCGGCAGCCGCTGGGCGCCGCCGGTGGCCTGGGTGCCGCTGGCCCCGCGCGAGGTCTTCGTGCCCTGGTACCGCCACAGCCCGCAGTACGTGCGCCGCTTCAACCCCGACCCGGTGACCGTGCAGCGCCCTGAGACCTATGTGCACCGCAACCGCCAGGTGCCGGGCGCCGTCAGCTCGCTGGTGGTTTCGGCCGACACGCCGGTGCGCGATGCCCGCCCGAGCCCGGTGCGTGATGACCGCGTGCTGCGCGAACTCACGCCGCTGCCGCTGGGCCCGGCGCACCAGGGCCCGCTGCCGGTGCGCGCCGCGCAGACGCAGGACGACTGGCGTGATCGCGGCAACCCGCGCGGCCGCCCGGCACCGCCGGTGCTGAGCCAGGAACCGCAACCGCGCGCCGAGCCGCGCCCCGATTTCGGCCTGCCCGCACGCACCGAAACGGTGCGCCCGGTGGCACCGGAACAGGGCTTCTCGCGCCGTGACCGTGCGGAGCAGGAATCGGCCTCCAGCGGCAACGCGAACGCCTGGCCGCGCCGCGCGCCGGATGTCCCCCGTGTGGAGCCGGCCCCGGTGCTGCGCCAGGAGCCGCCGCAGCGGGTCGAGCCGCGTCAGGACTGGCCGATGCCGCAGCGCGCCGAGCCGCAGCGTCAGGCCCCGCCTGTGCTGGTGCCCCAACCGATGCAGCCTATGCAGCCGACGCAGCCTGAGAGTGGCTTCTCGCGCCGCGACCGTGCCGAGCGTGAAGCCGAGATGCCTGCGCGGCGCGCCCCGGAACCGCGCTTCGAGCCGCCGCGCGCCGAGCGCCAGGCCAGCCCGCCGGTGCGCATGGAGCCGCCGCGCCCGGCCCCGCCGCCGCAGGAAGCCCGCCGTCCCGAGCCGCGCAAGGAGCGCGAGCGCGACAAGGACGACGGCGTGCCGCGCCGCGACAACCGCTGATCAGAGCAGGGGTTTGAGCGCCGCCCAGACGTTGTCGAGCATAACCGGATGGGCGCGCGCCAGTGGGTGGATGCGGTCCGGCTGGAACCAGGCCTCGGCGTCGGGGCGGTCGGCCACCCCGGCCAGCAGGAAGGGCGCGAGGGCTGCGCCTTCCTCCTTGGCCAATTCGGCAAAGAGCTGGAAGAACTCGCGCCCGTAGCGGGCGCCGTAATTGGGCGGCACCTGCATGCCCACCAGCAGGGGTTTGGCCTTGGCGGCTTTGACGGCGCGCACCATGGCGCGCAGGTTGTCGCGGGTGTGCGCCAGCGGCATGCCACGCAGCGCATCGTTGCCGCCCAGTTCGATCACCACCAGGCTGGGCCGGTGCTCCTTCAGCAGCGCAGGCAGCCGGCTCAGGCCGCCGGCCGTGGTGTCCCCGCTGATGCTGGCGTTGAAGACCTCGTAGCGCCGGCCGGTTTCCGCCAGGCGCTTTTCCAGCAGCGCCACCCAGCCGCTGCCACGCGCCAGGCCGTACTCGGCCGACAGGCTGTCCCCCACCACCAGCAGCTTGCGTGCCGGTGCCGCCGCCAGCGGCAGTGGCCTGACGATCAGCGCGGCCAAGGCCGCGCGGCTACAGTGCGCGACCCATTGCCGCCGTCCCGTCATGTCCGATTCCGTCCTGCTTGAAGTCAAGGCCCTGAGCAAGCGCGTGCGCGACGCCCAAGGGGAGCTGACGATTCTGCATGAGCTGTCCTTTTCCCTGCAGGCGCAGACCTCGGTCGCCATCGTCGGCGCCTCGGGATCGGGCAAGAGCACCCTGCTGGGCCTGCTGGCCGGGCTGGATACGCCCAGCTCCGGTTCGGTGCGCATCCAGGGCCAGGAGCTCTTCGCGCTGAACGAGGACGAACGGGCCGCGTTGCGCGCGCAGGTGATGGGCTTCGTCTTCCAGAGCTTTCAGCTCCTGCCCAACCTGACCGCGCTGGAAAACGTGATGCTGCCGCTGGAACTGCGCGGTGACCGGGATGCGGCCGAGCAAGCGCGGCAGATGCTGCGCCGCGTGGGCCTGGGTGAGCGCCTGAGCCACCGGCCGCGTGTGCTTTCGGGCGGTGAGCAGCAGCGTGTGGCCCTGGCGCGTGCCTTCGTCGTCAAGCCGGCCCTGCTGCTGGCCGACGAGCCCACCGGCAGCCTGGATCACGCCACCGGCGCACAAGTGATGGAGCTGATGTTCGAGCTGAACCGTGCCGAGGGCACGACCCTGGTGCTGGTGACGCACGACCCGGCCGTGGCCGCGCGCTGCGAGCGCCAGCTCAAGATCGAGGCCGGGCGGCTCGTAGCCTGAGGCGGCGGCGCCGCTCGAAGCGGATCACCCACCACCAGCCGACGTAGATCAGCACATAGGCCAGCGCGCCGATCACCAGGCCGGACAGCGGCAGGCCCACCAGCAGGGCGGGGCCCATGTCCAGCGCCCACACCTTGAAGGCCGGCCACCAGGTGGCGGGCGCCGTCCATTGCAGGGCCAGCACGGCCGGCTCGGCCGTCACGCCGCCGCTGCCGATCACCAGGCTGCCCAGCCACAGGGCCAGGCCCCAGATGGGGAACATGGTGAAGGGATTGGTCAGCCAAGTCGCGGCCACGGCGGCTGCGACGTTGCAGCGCAGCGCCAGCGCACACACGGCTGCCAGCGCCATCTGGAGCGGCAGCGGGATGACGCCGACGGCCAGCCCGACGGCGACGCCGAGCGCGACGCGGCGGCGATGCGCCACCCACAGCCAGGGGCGCGGCTGCAGGTAGTGGCCCAGCCAGCGCAGGCCCTTGGTTTCGGCCAGGCGGTCCGGCGTGGGCAGCCAGCGGCGGGCGATGCGGGAAGCGGGCATAAGAAAAGCCGCCGGCTGGAGAGCGGGCGGCTTCGTTTCCTCGAGCGGTTTACTGGAACTTGTAGTCCGTCTTGGCGCTGTCGAACAGCTTCTTCTGGAACTCGGCCCAGCGCATCTGCTTCAGGCGCTCAACCACCTGGGGCTTGACGTCGGCGAAGGCCGGGAACTGCGACTCGCGCGTGTCGTCCAGGCGGATGATGTGGTAACCGAACTGGCTCTTCACCGGGTTCTGGGTCATCTCACCCTTCTTCAGCGCCATCATGGCCTGGCTGAACTCGGGCACGTAGGCGCTGGCATTGGCCCAGTCCAGGTCGCCACCGCGGGCAGCCGAACCAGGGTCCTTGCTCTTGGCGGCCAGGTCCTCGAACTTGGCGCCGCCATTGAGCTGCTTGATCAGATCCACGGCCTCGGCCTCGGTCTCGACCAGGATGTGGCGGGCGCGGTACTCGGGGCCGCCTTGCTGGGCCTTGACCTTGTCGTACTCGGCTTGGGCGTCAGCGTCGCTCACCGGCGCGGTCTTCAGGTAGCTCTGCTGCAGTTCGCGCACCATGATGGCTTGGCGCGCCAGTTCCATCTGGGCCTTGAAGTCGGCGCTGGCCGGGATGCCGCGGCGCTCGGCCTCTTGCATCAGGATTTCACGGCGCACCACTTCGTCCTTCACCTGCTTCTCCATTTCGGGAGAACGCGGCTGGCCGTTCTTGGTGACCTGCTGGATCAGGGTCTCGGCGCGGGCCTTGGGCACCGCCTTGCCATTGACGATGGCGATGTTCTGGGCTTGCGCGGCAAACGAGGCCGACAGCAGCAGGGCGAGCAGGGACAGTTTCATCGGGACAGTCTCAGAACAGGGCGCACGAAGGCGCCAAACAGAGGTTCAGGGGAGGGTGGCTCAGAACTCGCCCGGGGCCAGGGCCTTGATGTTCAGCGCGTGGATGCGCTGCGCGGGCAGGGGGCCAAGGGCATCATAAATGAGCCGGTGCCGGGCAATCCGGTTGAGATTTGTAAAGCGCGAGCTGACCACGCGCAATTGGTAATGACCACCCTCGCGTGCACCCGCATGCCCGGCGTGGGCGGCGCTGTCGTCGATCAGTTCGAACTCGGTGGCCTGCAGGTGCAGGCGCAGGGCTTCGGCCCAGGCGGGGAGGGTCATGGTTGCTTGTCCTGCGGCTCTTCCGGCAGATGGCGCGAGAGGTACACGCCTTGCGCCAAGGTGAACACCAGCATCAGGCCGGTGGCGCCGAAGACCTTGAAGTTCGTCCAGGCGGCGGTGCTGAAGTTGTAGGCCACGGCCAGGTTCAGCACGCCCATGGCGGCGAAGAAGGCGATCCAGGCCTGGCAGAGCCGGGCCCAGACGGGATCGGGCAGCTCCAGATCCTTCAGCATGGCCTTGAGCGGATTGGTGCCGAAGAAGCGCGCGCTCACCCAGAATCCCAGGCCCATGGCCCAGTACAGACCGGTGGGCTTCCATTTGATGAAGGTCTCGCTGTGGAAGTAGACGGTCAGCGCTCCCAGCACCACCACCAAGGCCAGGCTGACCCAGAGCATGGCGTCGACCTTTTGCCGCGTGAGCTTCAGGTAGAGCACCTGCAGCAGCGTGGCCAGCACGACGACGACCGTCGCCAGCAGCACCGGGGCTTCTTCGGCGCCCACCACGCCGCCGGCCACCATGAAGCCGAGCTGCGAGGTGGCAAACGCGGCGGCCCATTCACGGTTCGCATCGGCGTACTTGAAGGCCGCGAAGAACAGGGCCAGCGGCAGGAAGTCGAGCAGCAGCTTCATGGACGCAGGGCCGGCAGCGCCGGCCCTGGAGGGTTCATTTGGAGGGCGCGAATGTTAAGGCGGCCGAGTTGATGCAGAAGCGCTCGCCGGTCGGCTCCGGTCCGTCGGGGAATACATGGCCCAGGTGGCTGCCACACTGGCTGCAGCGCACCTCGATACGCACCATGCCATGGCTGCGATCCACCACGCGCTCGACGATCTCGGCGTTCACCGGCTCGTAGTAGCTGGGCCAGCCACAGCCGGCGTCGAACTTGGTGTCGGAGCGGAACAGCGTGGCGCCGCAGCCCACGCAGTGGTACTCGCCGTCCTTCCAGTGATCCCAGAAGGCGCCGGTGAAGGCGCGCTCGGTCGCGGCATGGCGCGCCACTTCGTAGGCCATCGGGTCGAGCTGGGAGCGCCATTCGGCGTCGGTCTTCTGGATGGGGTAGTCCTTGTCCATGGGGTGGTCCGGTTGAGGTTGCGGGCACGGGTGAACCCGTAGCGCGGCCCTGGGTCTTCGTGCAGGGCCGCGGCCTAAGATCGGTCGCGATGATGCGCGTCTCCTTACATCTGTCCAGCCTGCTGCGCCACGCCGCGCGCGAGCATGGGCGCACCGAAGTGGTGACCCTGGATGGCCAGGGCCAGCTACACCGCAGCAACTGGGCCCTGCTGGAGCGCCGGGCGCGCCAATGGGGTCAGGCCTGGGAGCGTCTGGAGCTGCCGATGCGCGCGCCCGTGGCCCTGCTGGGCTGGAACGCCCAGGGCCTGCTGGAGGCCGTGCTGGGCACCGCGGCCAGCGGCCGTCAGGCGCTGACGCTCAATCCGCGCCAGTTTCCCGAGCAGCTGATCTGGGCCGTCAACCAGACCCAGGCCCAGGCCCTGGTGTTTGACCAAGCGCTGGCGCCGCTGATTGACGCGATGCAGTTGCAGATGGCCAGCGTCAAGCACTATGTGCAGCTGGGGGGGCCGGACATGCTGCCCGAGCCCGGCACGTTGATGGTCGAGCCCATGGACGCCGAATCGCTGCTGGGTTTTGACGACCCCGACTGGCACTGGCCCGATCAGGTCGAGACCGATACCGCGCTGATCTCCTTCACCGCCGCCAGCAGCGGCTGGCCGCGCGGCGTGCCGACCAGCCACCGTGCTGCGGTGCTGCAGGCCATGGCCGCAGCGCTGCCGGATGCCTATGGCATCGGCTATGAAGACGCCGTCATGCCCCTGCTGCCCGTGGCGCACAGCGGCGGCTGGGCGATGTGCCTGTGTGCGGCCATGGTCGGCTCGCGCCTAGTGCTGGTGCCGCCCGGCCTGGCGCCTGCCACGCTGGCCGAGACCATGGCCACGCTAGGCGTCTCGCTGGCGGCCGGCCCGCCGAACGTCTGGCAGGAGGTGATGAACCACATGGACGCCAGCGGCCTGAAGCTGCCGGCGCTGCGCCGTGCCGTGGTGGGCAGCGCGGCCTTCCCGCCCGAACTGCTGACGCGCATGCGCGCCGTGCCCGGCCTCGATGTGATGCACACCTGGGGGATGAGCGAGATCGCGCCGCCGGCCCTGGTGGCGCGTGGCTCCGCCCTGGTGCTCGGGCCGGATGGCCGGCTGCCGCAGGGGCGGGCGCGTTTTGGCGTCGAACTGGCCCTGGTGGACGACGACGGCCGGTCGCTGCCGCGCGACGGCCATACCGAAGGCCTGCTGGTGGCGCGCGGCCCCTGGACGCTGGATGCCTATATCGGCGAGGCCGACTCGCCGCTGGTCTCCGTCGACGGGGTCTATGGCTGGTTCCCCACCGGTGACATCGCCCGCATCGACCCCGAAGGCTGGGTCACCATCACCGACCGCCGCAAGGACCTGATCCGCTGTGGCGGCGAATGGATCAGTGCCGCACAGCTGGAGCGCATCGCGCTCAGCCTGCCCGAGGTGGCCGAGGCCGCGGCGATTGCCCGAAACGACCCGCTGCTGGGCGAGCGCCCGCTGATGGTGGTGGTGCTGCAGCCCGGCGCCAGCCTCGGCACCGAAGAGCTGCTGGCCTACTTCCAGGGCCGGGTGGCCGACTGGCAACAACCCGCCGCGGCGCTGGTCTTCCCCGAGCTGCCGCGCCTGGGCAATGGTGAGGTCGACAAGCGCGAACTGCGCGCCCTCGTCGACACCGTGCTCGACTGACACATCCCCCTCCACCCATGAGCCTTGTTGAGTCCCTTCGTGACGGCGAACTGCTGCTGCTGCAATTCGCCAACCCCCCCGTCAACGGCCTGAGCCACGCCCTGCGCAGCAGCCTCTACGCTGCGCTGGAGCAGGCCGATGCCGACGCCAGCGTGGCGGCCGTGGTGCTGTACGGCGGCCCCAAGGCTTTCTCGGGCGGCGCCGACATCCGTGAATTCGGCCAGCCCCAGGCGCTGGCCGAGCCCAATCTGCCCGGCCTGTGCGCGCGCCTGGACGCGATGAGCAAGCCGGTGGTGGCCGCCGTGGATGGCCTGGCCCTGGGCGGCGGGCTGGAGCTGGCGCTGAGCTGCCACCACCGTGTGGTGGTGGGCACGGCCCAGATCGGCCTGCCCGAAGTGAATCTGGGGCTGTTGCCCGGTGCCGGTGGCACGCAGCGCTTCCCGCGTGCCGTGGGCCTGGCCACCGCGCTGCAGATGGTGCCCAGCGGCCAGCCGCGCCGCGCCGCCCAGCTCGCGGCCTTGCCGGGGCAGCTGCTTGTGGATGAATTGGCCGAGAGCGCGACCCTGCTGGACCAGGCCAAGGCCCTGGCGCGCCGCGTGGCGTCGCAGCGGCCCCTGGCCCGCTTGCGTGACCGCACGGTGGAGGCCGCCCCCGCCGAGCTGGCGGCCGCCGAGGCCCAGGCCGCCGCCCTGCCGTATCCGGCCCCGCTGGCTTGCGTGCAGGCGGTACGCGGGGCGCTCGAACTGCCCTTCGACGAAGGCATCGCCGCCGAGCGCGCGGGCTTTCAGCGCCTGATGGCCAGCCCCGAATCGGCCGCGCTGCGCCACGCCTTTTTCGCCGAGCGTGCGGCGGCCAAGGTGCCGGGCATCGAGGCCGATACGCCGCGGCGTGCCATTCGCCGCGTGGGCGTGCTGGGGGCCGGGACCATGGGCAGTGGCATTGCCACCGCCTGCTTGATGGGCGGGCTGCTGGTCGATCTGGTCGAGCCCGATGCCGCCGCGCTGGCGCGTGGCGTGGCCGCGCTGGACAAGCACCTGCAGGCGCAGGTGAGCAAGGGCCGCTTGAGCGCCGAGAAGGCCGCCGCGCTGCGCGCCAATCTGCGCCCGGGTGGCGATGATGCCGTGCTTGCCGATGCCGACCTCCTCATCGAAGCCGTGTTCGAGGACATGGCGCTCAAACAATCGGTGTTCCGCCGCCTGGACGCGCTGGCCAAGCCCGGGGCGATCCTCGCCACCAACACCTCGACGCTGGACGTGGACGCGATTGCCGCCGTCACCCTGCGCCCGGCCGATGTGCTGGGCCTGCACTTCTTCAGCCCCGCCGCGGTGATGAAGCTGCTCGAGGTGGTGCGCGGCGCCGCCACTGCGCCCGGCGTGCTGGCCTCGGCCCTGGGCTTCGGCAAGCAGATCGGCAAGACCTGCGTGGTGGCCGGCGTGTGCGATGGTTTCATCGGCAACCGCATGATCGACCGCTACCTGGAGCAGGCCCTGTTCCTGCTGGACGAGGGCTGCAGCCCGCAGCAGGTTGATCAGGCCATCGAGGCCTGGGGCTTCGCCATGGGCCCGTTCCGCATGATCGACCTGGCCGGCAACGACGTGAGCTGGCGCATCCGCCAGCAGCGCGCCAAGGACGGCACGCTGCGCCGCGCCCAGCCGCTGGCGGACCGCCTGTGTGAGCTCGGCCGCTTCGGGCAGAAGAGCGGTGGCGGCTGGTACGACTACGAGGGCCGCGAGGCCAAGCCCAGCAAGGCCGTGGCGGCTCTGATCGCGGCGCACCGCGAACAGCTGGGCCGCGCGCCACGCGCCGTGGCGGCCGAGGAAATCGTTGACCGCCTGCTGCTGGCCCTGGCCGTCGAAGGCGAGCGCCTGCTGGCCGAAGGCGTGGCCCTGCGCGCCTCCGACATCGACCTCGTCTACCTGGCCGGTTACGGCTTTCCGCGCTGGAAAGGCGGCCCGATGTTCGAGGCCCAACGGCGCGGCTCCGAGGCGCTGGCCGCGCGGCGGCGTGAGTTCGCCGCCCTGGCGCACGACGACCCGCAGTTCTGGATGCCCTGATCCTTCCCGCAAGTCAACCCTTCCCACTCCATGCTCGCCAACCTCACCATCAAGCAGCGCGTCGTCATCAATGTGGGCCTCAGCCTGGCCCTGCAGGCCTATGTGATCACCGGCGTGCTGGCCGGCTGGAGTGCAAGCACGCTGATCATCGGCAGCCTGCTGATCGGCGGCCTGATCCTCTGGCTCTACCTGGACAGCGCCGCGCAGACCGGCCAGTTCGTGGTGCGCCTGATGCAGGGCGCCCAGCGCATGTCGGATGGCGATCTGCGCGAGGACGTGCCCATCACCGGCAGCCACACGGCGCGCGAGGGCCTGCAGGTGATGCAGGACCTGCAGGAAAACCTGCGCGACATGATGGGCACGCTGAAGGACGGCTCCGAGCAGGTGTCCACCGCCTCCAGCGAGATCGCCGCCGGCAACCTGGACTTGAGCCAGCGCACCGAGCAGGGCAGCGCCGACCTGCAGGCCTGCGCCCATTCGCTGCGCAGCATGACGGAAGCCGCCCAGCACAGCTCCGAAGCCATGGGCGAGGCCAGCGGCCTGGCCCAGAACACCGCCCGCCTCGCCAAGGACAGCGGCGCCGTGGTGGGCCGCGCGGTGGAGGTGATGGGGCAGGTCAGCCACAGCAGCCGCAAGATCGCCGACATCATTGGCGTGATCGACGGCATTGCCTTCCAGACCAACATCCTCGCGCTGAACGCTGCCGTGGAAGCGGCGCGTGCGGGCGAGATGGGACGCGGCTTTGCGGTGGTGGCCGGCGAGGTGCGCTCGCTGGCCGGCCGCAGCGCCGATGCGGCCAAGGAAATCAAGAGCCTGATCACCAGCTCGGTCGAGCAGGTCGAGCAGGGCTCGCAGCTGGTGAACGACACCGGTGCGCGCATGCAGGAGGTGGTGGGCGCGGTGGAGCGCGTGGCCGCGCTGATCGCCGACTCCACCGCCATGGCGCGCACCCAAAGCAACGGCCTGCAGGAAATTGCCGACTCGGTGGACCGCCTGGACCAGTCGATGCAGCAGAACGCCGCCCTGGTGGAAGAAGGCGCGGCGGCGGCCGAAAGCCTCAAGGCTCAGGCCCAGCGCCTGAACGAGCTGGTGCAGCGCTTCCGCACCCGCTGAGTTCGCGCTGAACCCCGGCGGCCGCCCGCGCAGGGCGTGCGAGGATCGCCCGCCCTGCCTGCCCCTGGAGCCGCCGCCGTGACCCTGCGCCAGACCCTCGCCTTCCTGTTGTTCGATTGGCTGCAGGTGCAGACCCTGTGCGAGCGGCCGCGCTTTGCCGAGCATTCGCGCGAACAGTTCGAGGCCATGCTGGACGCCGCTGAGCGCAGCGCCCGCGAACAGGTGGCGCCCGCCAACCGCGCCTGCGACACCGAAGAACCCCACCTGGATGCCCAGGGCCGCGTGCAGCTGCCCGTCAGCACCGCCGCAGCCCTGCAGGCCTATCGCGACAGCGGCCTGCTGGCCGCCACGGCCGACGCCGAATGGGGCGGGCTGCAATTGCCCTGTGCGGTGGCCATGGCCGCCAATGCCTTCTACAGCCGGGCCAGCGTGGGCGTGGCCGGCTATGGCCTGCTGACCAGCGGCAACGCGCACCTGGTGCTGGCACACGGCACGCCGCGCCAGCGCGAGGCCTTTGCGCGGCTCTGCCTGGAGGGGCGCTGGTTCGGCACCATGTGCCTGAGCGAGCCGGCGGTCGGTTCCTCGCTGGGTGACTTGACGACCCGCGCCCGGCCCGACGGCGCCGACTTCGAAGCCGACCCGCTGGGCCCGCGCTACCGGCTGAAGGGCAGCAAGACCTGGATCTCCGGCGCCGACCACGAACTGGCCGAGAACATCGTCCACCTGGTGCTGGCCAAGGTGGTGGGGCCGGACGGCACGCTGCCGCCGGGTTCGGCCGGCGTCTCGCTCTTCATCGTGCCCAAGTTCCGTGTGGAGGACGGCCGCCGCAACGGCGTGACCCTGGCGGGCCTGAACCACAAGCTGGGCTGGCGCGGCACCGTCAACGGCCTGCTGAATTTCGGCGAGGCGGACGACTGCCTGGGCTACCGCGTCGGCGCCGAGGGCCAGGGCCTGGCCTGCATGTTCCACATGATGAACGAGGCACGCATCGGCGTGGGCCTGGGCGCGGCCCTGCTGGCCTACGCCGGCTTCGAGACCAGCCTGGCCTACGCCAAGGAACGCACCCAGGGCCGCCCGGTGGGCCGGCGCGAGGGGCCGATGGTGCCCATCGCCCAGCACCCCGATGTGCGCCGCATGCTGCTGGCGCAGAAGGCGATTGCCGAGGGCGCGCTGGCCCTGTGCCTGTACTGCGCGCGGCTGGTGGATGCCGAGGACGCCGAGAGCCAGGAGCTGCTGGCCTTGCTGACGCCGATCGCCAAGTCCTGGCCCAGCCAATGGGGGCTGGAGAGCAACAGCCTGGCCATCCAGGTGCTGGGCGGCGCCGGCTACACGCGCGACTGGCCGCTGGAGCAGTACTGGCGAGACCAGCGCCTCAACATGATCCACGAGGGCACGCATGGCATCCAGGCGCTGGACCTGCTGCTGCGCAAGACCAGCCGGCCGCAGGCGCTGGGCCTGCTGGCGGCGCGCATCAACGCCACGGTGGAAGCGGCGCTGCAGACACCTGAGCTGGCCGAGGCCGCCAACCAGCTCGCCGCCGCGCTCGCTCTGGTCGGCAAGGCCACCAAGACCGCCTGGGCCAGCGGCGACCCGGCCCAGGCCGCGCTGCAGGCCACGCCCTATCTGCAGGCCTTCGGCCATGTGGTGATCGCCTGGATCTGGCTGGATCTGGGGTTGCGCGACACCGACCCCGGCCGCGCCGCCGCGCGCCAGTACTTCTTTGCCTACGAACTGCCGCTGGTGGCCGCCTGGCTGACGCCCGTGCTGGCGCGCCAGCGCCTGCTGGCTGACGTGAACGCCGACACCCTATGAGCGAACTGACCTGGGCCTGCCGCCCCTTTGCCGAGCTGAGCGGCGCCGAGTTGTACGAGGCCCTGCGCCTGCGCTGCGAGGTCTTCGTGGTCGAGCAGCGCTGCCTTTACCTGGACGTGGACGGCGCCGACCCGCAGGCCCTGCACCTGATGGCCTGGCAGGCCGGCCGCCTGCAGGCCTATGCGCGCCTGTTCGCGCCGGGCCTGAAGACGGCGGATGTGTGCTTCGGTCGCGTGCTGACCGCACCAGCCGCGCGCGGCACCGGCCTGGGCCATGAGCTGGTGCGCCGCATCCTGGTCGAGTGCGAGCGCCATTGGCCGGGGCAGAGCATCACCATCTTTGCGCAATCCCATTTGCAGCGCTTCTATGGCGCGCATGGCTTCGTGCCCGTCGGCGCGGAGTTCATGGAAGACGACATCCCCCACCAGGAAATGCAGCGAAAGGCACAGCCATGAAGGATTTGCAGGGCAAGACGGCCGTCATCACCGGCGCGGGTTCGGGCTTCGGCCTGGAGCTGGCGCGCCTGTGTGCGCTTGAGGGCATGAAGTTGGTGCTGGTGGACGTGCAGGCCGACGCACTGGCCCGCGTGGCCGATGAACTGGCCGCCCACCACCCGATGGCGCAGCGCGTCGATGTCTCCAGCGCCGCCGAAATGGAAACCCTGGCCGCCGCCGTGCAGGCCCGCTTTGGCGCGCCGCACCTGGTGTTCAACAACGCTGGCGTGGGCTTTGGCGGCCTGATCTGGGAGGCCCGCGTGGCCGACTGGAACTGGGTGATGGGCGTCAACCTGATGGGCGTGGTGCACGGCGTGCGCCTCTTCACGCCGCTGATGCTGGCTGCCGCCCAGGCGGATCCGGCCTGGCAGGGCCATATCGTCAACACCGCCAGCATGGCCGGCATGCTGGATGCGCCGAACCTGGGCGTCTACAACGTCTCCAAGCACGCGGTGGTGTCCTTGAGCGAGACCCTGTACCAGGATCTGGCCCTGGTCAGCGACCAGGTCAGCTGCTCGGTGCTCTGCCCCTATTTCGTGCCCACCGGCATCCACCAGAGCCACCGCAACCGCGACAAGGCCGAGCTGGCCGTCCCCACGCCGAGCCAGCGCATTTCGCAGGCCATGGTCAACAAGGCGGTCGAGTCCGGCAAGCTCACCGCGGCCGATGTGGCCAAGCTGGTGCTGGACGGCGTGCGCGAGCGCCGTTTCTGGCTCTTCAGCCACCCCCAGGCCCTGGGTGCGGTGGGCGAGCGCGCCGAGGCCATCCTGGCCGGACGCAACCCGCCGGATCCCTTCGCGGACAAGCCGGAGGTGGGAGAGCAGTTGAAGGCGGCGCTGCGCCGGCGCTGAAGGCAGGGCGGAGGGAATGGCCGCCGGCTGGCAGAATCCGCCCCCTTCGCGTTACGCCCCAGGGCGCCTCCCCAGGCGCCCTTGTTGTTTGTGGATCGAATCCTTTCCCAGATTGCCGCCGAACTGAAGGTTCGGCCGGCCCAGGTGCAGGCCGCGGTGGACCTGCTGGACGGCGGGGCCACCGTGCCCTTTATTGCGCGCTACCGCAAGGAGGCCACCGACGGCCTCGATGACATCCAACTGCGTGAGCTGGAGGCCCGGCTGGGCTACCTGCGCGAGCTGGAAGACCGCCGGGCGGCCGTCATCAAGAGCGTCGACGAGCAGGGCAAGCTGACGCCGGAGTTGCGGGCCGCCTTCGAGGCTGCCGACACCAAGCAGCTGCTGGAAGACCTGTACGCGCCCTACAAACCCAAGCGCCGCACCAAGGGCCAGATCGCCCGCGAGGCGGGCTTGGCGCCCCTGGCCGAGAAGCTGTTTGCGGATCCAAGCCTGGACCCGCTGACCGAGGCGGCCGCCTTCGTCAACGCCGAGGCCGGCTTTGCCGATGCCCTGGCGGTGCTGGACGGCGTGCGCGACCTGCTCAGCGAGCAGTGGGCCGAGGACGCCGCCCTGGTGGGCAAGCTGCGCGACTGGCTCTGGGCCGAAGGCCTGTTCCAGAGCAAGCGCGTGGAAGGCGCGAACGAGAACGACGCCGAAGTGGCCAAGTTCCGCGACTACTTCGACTACGACGAACCGATTGCCAAGGTGCCCAGCCACCGCGCGCTGGCGGTGTTCCGCGGCCGCACGGCGGGCTACCTGGATGCCAAGCTGGTGGTGGATGAAGAAGTGCTGCCCGGCAAGCCGACGCTGGCGGAGATGCGCATTGCTCGGCATCTGAACTGGTCCAACGAAAACCGCCCGGGCGACGCGCTGATCAGGAAGACCGTGGCCTGGACCTGGAAGGTCAAGCTCAGCATGAGCCTGGAGCGCGACCTCTTCACCCGTCTGCGCGAGGCCGCCGAGGCCACCGCCATCAAGGTGTTTGCCGAGAACCTGCGCGACCTGCTGCTGGCCGCACCGGCCGGCCGCAAGGTGGTGATGGGCCTGGACCCGGGCATCCGCACCGGCGTCAAGGTGGCGGTGGTGGGCGAGACCGGCAAGGTGCTGGACACCTCCACCGTCTACCCCCACGAACCGCGGCGCGACTGGGAAGGCAGCCTGCACACCCTGGCCAAGCTCTGCGCCGCGCATGGCGTGAACCTGATCGCCATCGGCAACGGCACCGCCAGCCGCGAGACCGACAAGCTCGCCGCCGACCTCATCAAGCGCCTGCAGAGCCTGGCGCCCGGCGTGGCGATCCAGAAGGTGGTGGTCAGCGAGGCCGGCGCCTCGGTCTACTCGGCCTCGGAAGTGGCCAGCAAGGAGCTGCCCGAACTGGATGTGAGCCTGCGCGGCGCGGTGTCTATCGCTCGCCGCCTGCAGGACCCGCTGGCGGAGCTGGTCAAGATCGACCCCAAGAGCATCGGCGTGGGCCAGTACCAGCACGATGTGAACCAGAGCGAGCTGGCGCGCAGCCTGGACGCGGTGGTGGAGGACTGCGTGAACGGCGTGGGCGTGGATCTGAACCTCGCCTCGGCGCCGCTGCTGGCGCGCGTCTCGGGCCTGACCCAGAGCCTGGCCGGCGCCATCGTGCGCCACCGCGATGCCCAGGGCCCGTTTAGGAACCGCAAGGCCCTGCTGGACGTGACCGGCCTGGGCCCCAAGACTTTCGAGCTGGCGGCCGGCTTTCTGCGCATCCGCGAGGGCGACAACCCGCTCGACCAAAGCGGCGTGCACCCCGAGACCTACCCGGTGGTGCAGCGCCTGCTTGATCAGCTCAAGCTCCCCATCCAGGACGTGATGGGCCGCAGCGATGTGCTGCGCAAGGTCAAGCCCGAAGCCCTGGCCGACGAGAAGTTCGGCGCCATCACCGTCAAGGACGTGCTGGCCGAGCTGGAAAAGCCCGGCCGCGACCCGCGCCCCGATTTCAAGGTGGCGCGCTTCAACGACGGCGTCGAAGACATCAAGGATCTGCAGCCCGGCATGGTGCTGGAGGGCACGGTCAGCAACGTCGCGCAGTTTGGCGCCTTCGTGGACCTGGGCGTGCACCAGGACGGGCTGATCCATGTGAGCCAGCTCAGCAACAAGTTCGTCAACGACGCCCGCGAGGTGGTCAAGACGGGCGACATCGTGCGCGTCAAGGTGCTGGAAGTGGACCTGCAGCGCCAGCGCATTTCGCTGACGATGAAGATGGATGCCCAGCCCGAGCGCCGTGCCCCGCAGGGCGAACGCACCGGGCCACGCACCCCCAGTGCGGGCATGACGAACGCCAAGAACGCGCCGATGGGCAATGCTTTCGCCGCTGCGTTTGCAAAAGCGCAAACCTCCAAGCGCTGAACCCGGCGCGCCGAAAGCCTCCCCCATGAACTTGAAGCCCATCGCCCTGGCGGCCGCCATGCTGGCCGCCCAGACCGCCCACGCCCAGCAGGAAGTGGGTGCCGACGACAACCGCGCCAGCCCCCAGCAGCTGGACCGGGTGGAGGTGCGGCGCCAGAGCACCGACACCGACCTGCGCCGCCGCCAGCCCGTGGCCAAGCAAATCTACGGGCGCGACGAGCTGGACAAATACGGCGACACCCAGCTCAGCGATGTGCTCAAGCGCCTGCCCGGCGTGAACATGCAGGGCGGCCAGCTGCGCATGCGCGGCCTGGGTGGGGCCTTCACGCAAATCCTGGTGAACGGCGAGCCCGCGCCCCCGGGCTTTTCGGTGGAGCAGCTGAACCCGGCCCAGGTCGAACGCATCGAAGTCAGTAAGGCGCCCACCGCCGACCAGAGCGCGCAGGCGATTGCCGGCAGCATCAACATCATCCTCAAGGACGCGCCGCGCGTGGTCCAGAAGGATCTGCGCCTGGGGCTGGCCTACAACCACGACAAGCCCGTGGTGAACGGCAGCTTCACCTACGGCGACCGCGTGGCCGGCGGCATGGCGGCGGTGCTGCCGATCTCCTTCTTCTCCTGGCGCCTGCTGAACGAGACCGAGGGCGAACGCCTGGGCCGCGATGCCCAGGGCCGGCCCCAGCGCCTGGCCACCGAGGGCTGGGATGTGCCTTACGGCCATGGCTTCAACGTGGCGCCGCGCGTCAACTGGAAGCTGGGCGAGGACGAAACCGTCAGCCTGCAGGGCTTCATGGTGCGCAACAACTTCCGCAACCTGGGCCACACCGACACCACGGTGCTGCAGGGCGCGGCGCCCACCAGCGTGGACGACCAGTTCAGCAACCGCGGCAACTTCCAGGCCGCGCGCCTGAGCCTGCAATACAACAAGCGCTTCGAGGACGACCAGCGCATCGAGCTGCGCAGCACCGTGGGCAATGGCGGGGCCGAGTTCGACACCCGCTTCCTGGGCCGCAACGCCGCAGGCGTGCAGACCCTGGACCGCCGCACCACCGGCGAGGGCAAGAACCGCGGCGCCACCTTGAGCGGCAAGTACTCGCGCTTTCTGGGCGAGGCGCACAGCCTGACGGTGGGCGGCGAGCTGGAACGCCGCAGCCGCGACGAACAGCGCCGCACCGTGCAGAACGGTGCCGAGCTGTTGCCCGGCATCGAGGGCCAGCCCTTCGACGCCACCATCAACCGCAGCGCGGTCTATGCCCAGGACGACTGGGAGATCAACAAGCAGTGGTCAGGCTACCTGGGCCTGCGCCACGAGCGCATCCGCACCACCAGCGAAGGCGCAGGCAGTGAGTTCCGCAACAACAGCTCCGTCACCACGCCGCTGCTGCATCTGAACTACAAGTTCGACCCCGCCGCCCGCGACCTGCTGCGCATGAGCCTGACGCGCAGCTACAAGGCGCCCGATGTGCAGCAGCTGATCGCCCGCCCGACCATCAACACCGAGTACCCGACCAGCGGCAGCAACACCGAAACCGCGCCCGATCGGGTTGGCAATGCCGCCCTCAAGCCCGAGCTGGCCACCGGCCTGGACATCGCCTTCGAGAAGTACCTGAGCGGCGGTGGTCTGGTGTCGGTGGGCGTGTTCCACCGCCGCATCACGGGCCTGATCCGCAACAGCCTGGTGCAGGAGTCCGTGCCCTGGGCGGCCGTGCCGCGCTGGGTGGCCAAGCCGATCAACCTGAGCCGCGCCAACACCTCGGGCCTGGAGCTGGAGATCAAGGGCCGCGCTGCCGAGCTGATGCCCGGCTGGTTCGCGCCCACCACGGCCCTGAACCTGCGGGCCTCGCTCTCCTTCTACGACTCCAAGGTCAAGGATGTGCCGGGGCCCGATAACCGCCTGGAGCAGCAGCAGCCCTGGTCGCTGAACCTGGGGGTGGACTACCGCCTCAAGTCCCTGCCCGTCAGTATGGGTGCGAGCCTGGCCTTCACGCCCAGCTACGAGGTGCAGCAGACTGACCTGACGCGCCTGGAAACCGGCCGCGCCCGCTCCATCGACGCCTTTGCGCTCTGGAACCTCAGCAAGACCGACAGCCTGCGCTTCTCCATCCAGAATCTGGCGCCGGTGGCCGGCACCAGCACCACCTTCATTCGCGGCGGCGACTACAACTTCAGCGAGCGCCGGCCCAAGAGTTGGTACGCCCTCAATTGGGAGCACAAGTTCTGATGCCAGCCCTGCAGCTCTTCGCTGGACCGGCCGCGCGTGCGCGCCTGGCCGAGCGGGGGCTGCAGCCGCAAGACATCGGGCTGATTCCCGCCGCGGCCGGTGGCCCCAAGGGCCTGATCCTCAACGGCCTGGACCGCTTTCTGTTCGGGGAGTACTTACCCCGCAGCCAGCAGCCGGTGCATCTGCTCGGTGCCAGCATCGGGGCCTGGCGCATGACCAGCGCGGCCTCGGCTGCACGGCCCGAAGATGCCGAGGCGGCCTTTCGCGCCATGGCCGAGGCCTACATCGCCCAGCACTACGACCCCGAGCCCGGCCGCAAGAGTCCGAGTGCCGGCTCGGTCTCCCGCAAGTTCGCGCAGACCCTGGCCGAGCAGTTCGCGGGCCGCGAGGCCGAGGTGCTGGGCCATCCGCGCTGGCGCCTGCACATCGTCACCTCGCGCGGGCGCGGGCTGCTGGCGCGTGAATCGCGCTGGCGCACGCCGCTGGGCTACCTGGGCGCCTTCGCCGCCAATGCCCTGCACCGGCCCTGGCTGGGCCGCTGGCTGGAGCGCGTGGTGTTTTCGGACCCACGTGAGCGCCTGCCTCTGCGCCTGGGCGACTTTCCCAGTCGTGAGGTGCACCTGAGCGCGCGCAATCTGCGCCCGGCCTTGCTGGCCAGTTGCTCGATCCCGTTCTGGCTGGAAGCCCAGGCCGATCTGCCGGGGGCACCCAAAGGCGCCTACTGGGACGGCGGCATCACCGACTACCACCTGCACCTGGACTATCGAGCCCTGTTGGGCGGCGAGGCGCCGCTGGTGCTGTACCCGCACTTCCAGCGCCAGGTCGTGCCCGGTTGGCTGGACAAGGCGCTCAAGCACCGCCATCGCGCCAGCGATTTCCTCAGCAATATGGTGCTGCTGGCACCGCACCCCGACTGGGTGCGCAGCCTGCCGGGCGCCAAGCTGCCGGACCGCAACGACTTCTTGAAGTTGGAACTGGCGGAGCGCCAGCGCCGCTGGCGCGTCGCGGTGGCCGAGAGCCAGCGCCTGGCCGAAGAATTCGAGCGCCTGACCCGTCAGGGCTCGATTCAGGCGCTGCCGCTTTAGAATCGCGACCTTCCCAAACCCCACAAGAGCGAGAAAGGCACGACGGGTTATGACACCGCGGACTACTTTCACCACTGGACGGCGCGCCTCCGCCGCGTGGTGCCGCGCCTGAATTTCCCTGCTTCTTCCTTCTCGAACGCGGCCCCCGGGCCGCGTTTCTCTTTCCAAGGTGATCCCATGATTTCGATTCAACTCCCTGACGGTTCCGTTCGCCCCTTTGAGGGCCCCGTCACCGTCGGCCAGGTGGCCGCCAGCATCGGCGCTGGCCTGGCCAAGGCGGCCCTGGGCGGCAAGGTGGACGGCAAGCTGGTGGACCTGAGCCACCTCATCGAGAGGGACGCCAAGCTGGCCATCGTCACGGAGAAAGACCCGGACGGCCTGGATCTGATCCGCCACAGCACGGCCCACCTGCTGGCCTATGCGGTCAAGGAGCTCTTCCCCGAGGCCCAGGTCACGATCGGCCCGGTGATCGAGAACGGCTTCTATTACGACTTTGCGTACAAGCGCCCCTTCACGCCCGAGGACCTGCAGGCCATCGAAGCCAAGATGCAGGAGCTGGCGAAGAAGGACGAGAAGGTCGAGCGCCGCGTGCTGCCGCGCGACCAGGCCATCGAGCACTTCAAGGCCATGGGCGAGGCCTACAAGGCCGAGATCATCGGCAGCATCCCGGCCGGTGAGGATGTGAGCCTCTACCGCGAGGGCGCCTTCGAAGACCTGTGCCGCGGGCCGCACGTGCCCAGCACGGGCAAGCTCAAGCACTTCAAGCTGATGAAGGTGGCCGGCGCCTACTGGCGCGGCGACCACCGCAACGAGATGCTGCAGCGCGTCTACGGCACGGCCTGGGCCAGCAAGGACGATCTGCAGGCCTACCTGACGCGCCTGGAAGAAGCCGAGAAGCGCGACCACCGCCGTCTGGGCAAGGAACTCGACCTGTTCCACCTGGACGAGCACAGCCCCGGCACGGTGTTCTGGCACCCCAAGGGCTGGACGGTCTGGCAGGAGGTGGAGCAGTACATGCGCCGCGTCTACCGCGACAACGGCTACCAGGAGGTCAAGGGCCCGCAGATCGTCGACCGCAGCCTGTGGGAGAAGACGGGGCACTGGGACAAGTACCGCGACAACATGTTCACGACGGAGAGCGAAAAGCGCGAGTACGCCCTCAAGCCGATGAACTGCCCGGGCCACATCCTGATCTTCAAGCAGGGTGTGAAGAGCTACCGTGATCTGCCGCTGCGCTACGGCGAGTTCGGCCAGTGCCACCGTAACGAGCCCACCGGCGGCCTGCACGGCATCATGCGCGTGCGCGCTTTCACGCAGGACGACGGCCACATCTTCTGCACGGAAGACCAGATCCTGCCCGAGTGCATCGAATACACGGCGCTGCTGCAGAAGGTCTACAAGGACTTCGGCTTCGAGAACATCCTCTACAAGGTGGCCACGCGCCCTGATGCGCGCATCGGCTCAGACGAGATCTGGGACAAGGCCGAGCACGCGCTGATGGAATCGCTGCGCGCCTCGGGCTGCGAATTCGTCATCGCCCCGGGCGACGGCGCCTTCTACGGCCCCAAGATCGAGTACACGCTCAAGGACGCGCTGGGCCGCGAATGGCAGTGCGGCACCATGCAAGTGGACTTCAGCATGGCCGAGCGCCTGGGCGCCGAATACGTGGCCGAAGACAGCAGCCATCGCCCCCCGGTGATGCTGCACCGCGCCATCGTCGGCAGCCTGGAGCGTTTCATCGGCATCCTGATCGAACAGCACGCCGGCGCACTGCCCACCTGGCTGGCGCCGCAGCAAGTGGTGGTGTGCTCGATCAGCGAAAACCAGGCCGAATACGCCCAGGAAGTCGCAAAAATGTTGCAGAAACAAGGGCTTAGGGCTCAGGCCGACGTTCGCAGCGACAAGATCACCTATAAAATTCGCAGTCACGCCTTGCAAAAGGTGCCCTTCATCTGCGTCGTCGGAGACAAAGAGAAGGAAAACCACAGCGTCGCCGTGCGCGCCCGTGGCAATCAGGATCTCGGTGTCATGCCGGTCAGCGACTTCGCTTCGAAGCTCGCGGCCGACATCGCAGCCAAGGTCTGACCGCCTAGGCGCGCATCGCGTTTTCTGAAACCAACAAGGAACCACCATCGCTACCTTCTTCGACCGTCGCCAGCCGAACGTCGAGCGCAAGCATCGGCTGAACCGCGAGATCTCTGCCCCCGAAGTGCGCCTAAACGGCGTGGAAAACGAGCCGCTGGGCATCGTTTCGATCATGGAGGCCCTGCGTCTGGCTGGAGAGGCGGACGTGGACCTGGTCGAGATTGCCGCCACCGCCAACCCGCCCGTGTGCCGGTTGATGGACTACGGCAAGTTCAAATACCAGGAGCAGAAGAAGGCGGCCGAGGCGAAGGCCAAGCAAAAGGTCATTGACGTCAAGGAAGTCAAATTCCGCCCTGGCACCGATGACGCCGACTACGCCGTCAAGATGCGCAACCTGCGCCGCTTCATCGGCGAAGACGGTGACAAGGGCAAGGTCACGCTGCGCTATCGCGGCCGCGAGATCACCCACCAGGACATCGGTCTGCGCCTGCTGGAAAAAATCCGCGACGAGTTGGCCGATGTGGCGGTGGTGGAGCACATGCCCAAGTTGGAAGGTCGCCAGATGATCATGATCCTGGCGCCCAAGAAGAAGTAAGTCAGAGGAATCAGCGGGGCGGCTTTGGTCGGCGGCCCCACTGCACAAGCCGAGCAGGCCATCAAGTGCCGGAGTCTCTCCGGCCGCCCAGCCCGGCGCACATAGAAGGAGCAGTCATGCCCAAGATGAAGACCAAGAGCAGCGCGAAGAAGCGTTTTCGCGTGCGTCCGGGTGGCACCGTGAAGCGCGGTCAAGCCTTCAAGCGCCACATCCTGACCAAGAAGACCACGAAGAACAAGCGCCAGCTCCGCGGCGCTGCGAACGTGCATGAGACCAACATGGGCCACATCGCACAGATGTTGCCGATGGCCGGTCTGTAATCCAGAAACTAGGAGAAAAACATGCCTCGCGTCAAACGTGGTGTAACCGCTCGCGCCCGTCACAAGAAGGTCCTGGCCCTGGCCAAGGGCTTCCGTGGTCGTCGTAAGAACGTCTTCCGCATCGCCAAGCAGGCGGTGATGAAGGCCGGTCAATACGCCTACCGTGACCGCCGCGCCAAGAAGCGCGTCTTCCGTCAGCTCTGGATCGCCCGTATCAATGCCGCCTCGCGTGGCCTCGGCCTGTCCTACAGCAAGTTCGTGGCCGGCCTGAAGAAGGCCCAGATCGACATCGACCGCAAGGTCCTGGCCGATCTGGCTGTGCACGATCCCGCTGGTTTTGCCGCCATCTTCAACAAGGTGAAGGCCGCGCTGGCGTAATTCGACCAGGGTGTCGCAAGACACCGAAACAGCCGGCCCGGGTAACCGGGCCTGCCCATTCCGAAGGCCGACACGCCCGTGCTCGGCCTTCCTTTTTTCTGCTGTCCCATGCTTGAACTGATCCAAGAGGCGCAAGAGTCCTTTGCCCAAGCGAGCACGCCAGCCCAGTTGGAAGACGCCAAAGCGCGCTTCCTGGGCAAGAGCGGCCGCGTGACCGAACTGATGAAGGGCCTGGCCCAACTCAGCGTCGAAGAGAAGAAGACCCGTGGCGCCGAGATCAACCAGATCAAGCAGGGCATCGAGGCGGCGCTGACCCAGCGGCGCCAGGCGCTGGCCGAGGCCGAACTGGCGGCCCAATTGAAGGCCGAGGCGCTGGACGTCAGCCTGCCGGGCCGCACGCGCGGCCAGGGCGGCCTGCATCCGGTGACCCGCACGATGGAGCGCATCGAGGCCATCTTCGGTTCGATGGGCTTCGACGTCGCCGACGGTCCCGAGATCGAGACCGACTGGATGAACTTCACGGCGCTGAACAACCCGGCCAACCACCCGGCGCGTTCGATGCAGGACACCTTCTACGTCGACATGAAGGACGCCGAAGGCCTGCCTTACTGCCTGCGCACCCACACCAGCCCGATGCAGGTGCGCTATGCGCGGGCCCACGCGGCCAAGTACGCGGGCCAGGCGCACATGCCCGAGATCCGTGTCATCGCCCCCGGCCGCACCTACCGCGTGGACAGCGACGCCACCCACTCGCCCATGTTCCACCAGTGCGAAGGCCTGTGGATCGGCGAGAACGTGAGCTTCCGCGACCTCAAGTCGGTGTTCACCGAGTTCTGCAAGCGCTTCTTCGAAACCGACCAGCTGGAGCTGCGCTTCCGCCCCAGCTACTTCCCCTTCACCGAGCCCTCGGCCGAGATCGACATCGCCTTTGGCGATGGTCCGCTCAAGGGCCGCTGGCTGGAAGTGGCCGGCTCCGGCCAGGTTCACCCGAATGTGGTGCGCAACTTTGGTTTGGATCCGGAGCGGCACATCGGCTTTGCCTTCGGCATGGGGCCGGACCGCCTCACCATGCTGCGCTATGGCGTGAACGATCTGCGCCAGTTCTTCGAGGGCGATCTGCGCTTCCTCGCCCAGTTCAAGTAATTCGTTCGAGCCTGAGCATGCAATTTCCGGAATCCTGGCTGCGGTCCTTCTGCAACCCGCCGCTGAGCACCCAAGAACTCGCCGACACCCTGACGCTGGCCGGTTTTGAAGTCGAAGAGCTGCGCCCGGTGGCGCCCGCCTTCAGCGGCATCGTCGTGGCCGAGATCGTCGAGGCCTTCCAGCACCCGGACGCCGACCGACTGCGTGTCTGCAAGGTCAATGCCGGTGGCCCCGAGCTGCTGCAGATCGTCTGCGGCGCGCCCAATGCGCGCGTCGGCATCAAGGTGCCGCTGGCCACCGTGGGTGCCGAACTGCCGCCTGGCGAGGATGGCAAGCCGTTCAAGATCAAGGTGGGCAAGCTGCGCGGCGTCGAGAGCTTCGGCATGCTGTGCTCGGCCCGCGAACTGGGCCTCTCGACCGATCACGGCGGTCTGCTGGAGCTCGGTGCCGAGGCGGTGATCGGCCGCGACATCCGCGCCGAGCTGAATCTGGACGACCAGCTCTTCACGCTCAAACTCACGCCCAATCTGGGGCATGCGCTGTCGGTGATGGGCATTGCGCGCGAAGTCTCGGCACTCACCGGCGCGCCCCTCAACCTGCCGGCCATGCCGCCGGTGGCGCCGCAGATCGATGACCGGCTGCCGGTGAAAGTGGAAGCCACCGATCTGTGCGGCCGTTTTGCCGGCCGCGTGGTACTTGGCGTCAACCCCAAGGCCCAGACGCCGGCCTGGATGGTGGCGGCGCTGGAGCGCTGCGGCCAGCGCCCCGTGTCGGCATTGGTCGACATCTCGAACTACGTGATGTTCGAGCTGGGCCGGCCCAGCCATATGTTCGATCTGGACAAGATCCAGGGCGGCTTGCAGGTGCGCTGGGCGCGCCGCGGAGAGCAGCTCAAGCTGCTCAACGGCAACACCATCGAGCTCGACGAGAAGGTGGGCGTGATTGCCGATGACCGTCATGTCGAATCGCTCGCCGGCATCATGGGTGGCGACAGCACGGCCGTCAGCGACGACACGCGCAACCTCTACATCGAAGCCGCGTTCTGGTGGCCCGAAAGCATCCAGGGGCGCGCGCGCCGCTACAACTTCAGCACCGATGCCGCGCACCGCTTCGAGCGCGGTGTGGACCCGGCCTCGATCGCCGATCACATCGAGCGCATCACGGCCCTGGTGCTGCAGATCTGCGGTGGCCAGGCCGGCCCGCTGGACGATCAGGTGCTGAACGTGCCGGTGCCCAAGCCTGTGCGCCTGCGCGTGGCGCGCGCCGCCAAGGTGCTGGGCATCCCCGTCAGCCAGGCCGAGTGCGTGCAGGTGATGCAGCGCCTGGGCTTCCCGTTCACGCAGGAAGAGGGTGCGCTGACCGTCACCCCGCCCAGCTGGCGCCATGACATCCTGATCGAGGAAGACCTGATCGAGGAGGTCATCCGCGTGCTCGGCCTGCATCGCCTGGATGACGCGGCGCCGCTGGGGCCGGTGATCCCGCGGGTGCGGCCCGAAGCCCTGCGTCCCTTGAGTCTGCTGCGCCGTCAGCTGGTCGACCTGGGTTACCAGGAGACCATCAACTTCAGCTTCGTTGAGGAACGCTGGGAGCGCGAGCTGGCCGGCAATCTCGATCCGATCCGCGTGCTCAACCCCATTGCGGCGCCGCTGGCCGTGATGCGCAGCTCGCTGATGGGCAGCCTGATCGAGGCCCTGCGCCACAACCTGGCGCGCCGCCAGCCGCGTGCCCGCCTGTTCGAGACCGGCCGTGTGTTCCTGCGCGATGCCGCGCAGGGTGACGCCGCGCTTGAAGTGGCCGGCGTGCACCAGCCGCGTCGCGTCGCCGGTCTGCTCTACGGTGCGGTCGACGGCCTGCAATGGGCCAGCAAGGAGCGCCCGGTGGACTTCTTCGACGCCAAGGGCGACGTGGAAGCCTTGCTGGTGCCCCGCCAGGCCCGCTTTGTGGCGGCCGAGCACCCCGCCTTGCACCCGGGCCGCAGTGCCCGCATCGAGCTGGATGGGCGCTCCATCGGCTGGGTGGGCGAGTTGCACCCGCGCTGGCGCCAAGCCTATGAATTGCCCCAGGCTCCGATGCTGTTCGAGCTCGATCTCGACGCCGTGCTGCAGCAGCCCCTGCCCCAGGGCAAGGTGCCGCCCAAGCACCCCGCCAGCGTGCGGGATCTCGCCGTCATCGTGGCGGACGGTGTGAGCCACGAGGCCCTGATGAACGCCGTGCAGGCCGCGGGCGACCCCATCGTTCGCTCCGCCCGCCTGTTCGACGTCTTCAAGCCGGCCCAACCCAGCGGCGAGCTGCGTGCCGGTGAACGCAGCCTGGCCCTGCGCCTGGAACTCCTGGACGAGCAGGCCACGCTGACCGACGAGCGCATCGACGCCGCCATGCAGGCCGTGCTGGCCAGCCTGCAGACCCATGTGGGCGCGCGCCTGCGTGCCTGAACCGAAAGGACACCATGAGCGACAACCCGCCGCTGCGTCTGGTACTGCCGACGCTGGAGACGCCCACGCTGACCAAGGCCGAGCTGTCCGAGCTGCTGTTCGACAAGCTCGGGCTGAACAAGCGCGAGGCCAAGGATGTGGTCGAGGCCTTCTTTGACCTGATGGGCGACAGCCTCAAGGCCGGTCGCGAGGTCAAGCTCA
Organism: Inhella sp.; assembly: GCF_041912635.1. Classification (GTDB taxonomy): domain Bacteria; phylum Pseudomonadota; class Gammaproteobacteria; order Burkholderiales; family Burkholderiaceae_C; genus Inhella. The sequence continues at coordinate 72,404 of NZ_JAYRMO010000004.1, read as the reverse complement.
GTGGTTTCGGCAACTTCGGCTTGCGCCTCAAGGCGGCCCGGCCGGGCCGCAATCCGCGCACCGGCGAGCTGATTCCGATCGAAGCGCGCCAGGTTGTGACATTTCACGCCAGCCAGAAGCTCAAAGCCTCGGTTCAGGGAGACGAAGAGCCCTCGACCCTCGGCTAGCATCGCCGGCCCTGTGCAAGCCTGAGCCGCCATGTCCACGCTGCCTGCCATCCCGGCCAAGCGCTACTTCACCATCGGTGAGGTGAGCGAGCTGTGCGGCGTCAAACCCTATGTGCTGCGCTACTGGGAGCAGGAGTTCACGCAGTTGCGGCCGCAGAAGCGCCGCGGCAACCGGCGCTACTACCAGCACCACGAGGTGCTGCTGATCCGCCGGATCCGTGACCTGCTGTACGACCAGGGATTCACCATCAGCGGGGCCCGCAACCAACTCAGCGACGGCCCCGCAGCCCCAGGGGGTATGGATCCGATCGCCCTGCCCAGCGACGAGCCGATGAGCATGGCCGAACTGCGCATCGAACTGCTGCGCCTGCGCGATGCCCTTGCGGACGACTGATCGATAAGAGAAATTGCCGGCCGCAGAAAAACGCAAAAACCTCGTTATACTGCGAGGCTTCGTCGGGGTGTAGCGCAGCCTGGTAGCGCACTTGCATGGGGTGCAAGGGGTCGCGAGTTCGAATCCCGCCACCCCGACCATAGAGAAAAAGCAGAAGCCCGGTTCCGAAAGGAGCCGGGCTTTTCGCTTTCTTGGGCTGGCTGGTCACCGTTTGGTCACCGTTCGCCGATTGCTTGCAGATCCGTTCGGGCGACTGCGAGATGTACGCGCGCGCGCAAAGCTGGTCGGCCTGCGCTACCGATAGCCGCCTCTGAGGCCGCTCAGGAGGACCCATAGGCCATGCTGTCGGCTCGCTCGGTCGGTCACCAAAGAGCCGCAGTGGCTTCCGCTGAGATTTGCTGATTTGCTGCTGATTGCCCGGCGCAGCTTTGGCGCTGCGCTCTGGCGGGAGGCACCCGTTTGAATTTTTTCAAAGGGGGAGAAATTCTGCGAGTGGCGAGCCGGGCGGTCTGGATGGCCCAGGGCCCGCAGGATCGCCTACCCCCGGGGGGCAATGCGGAAGGTGGCAGGGTGGCCCAACAGCGCCGTGCCGATGGTGACGGCCTCGCGCGCGCGCACGACGTGCTTTGCCGCGTTTTTTGGCTTAGCGATGAAGCAGAGGAAGCCGCCCGGTCAGTGGGAGCGCCCACGGACCTTTTTGCTCCCCCCTCCCACACACACACTTTGGTCAGAGCATCAGCAGCTTGTCGAACGCCAGAGCCAGGGCGGCCTCTCTTTGCATGTCGCAGTCAGCGATAAGGTCGCGCAGGCGCTCGAACGTGGCCCAGTGCATCCCCTTGGGCTTGCCGCCCTTGGGGTTCAACTTGCGCTCGATCCGCTGTTGCTTCTTCCAGGCGCGATCCATCGCGTCCATGCTCTGGGATGCATAGGCGAGCTGGTTGCACTGTCGGCAACGAAATGGGCCCGCACCCCTCAGGTACACCACAGCCACCCTTCGGCAGCAGCCAGGGCAGGCGAACCACGGCCGTTCGCCACCGAAGGGGCAAGCGGTGAAGGTCAGGCCGATGGAATGGCTGGCGTTGCGACCGTTGACCGCGAAGCGCAGGTGCAGCGCGTTGCCGATCATTTCCAGGCCCACTTCGCCAACTCGTTTGCCCTCGCGTTGCCAGCCCCAGGAGCAAGCTGCGCCGGGCTTTAGGTGCCCGCCCCGATGCAGCCGGCGCACGTCCAGGCTCAGGCAGTGTTCGGCCTTGCCCTTGTACGCGGGCCGCCCGGCTCCCCATCGGCTTCCTCCACGGCTCATTGCGCACTCCACAGAAAACGAAATCAATTGGCAGCTCGGTGGATGCCCTGGAAGGCCGCGCACTCGGTGGCGTGGCCTTCAGGTGCCCAAACCAGGATGAACCGATCCCACAGCCCGGCGGCTTCCGGCTCGGTGCAGTTGCCGTGCCTTGCCCGGTAGGCGCAGTCGCGACAGGTGCGCGAAGCGGCCTGTGGGTCATTGGCGGAAATTGGCTCGCTTGCATCAGAGGCCACCGCCAAAACCGACACAACCCCAGGGGTGCAGGTTGTGTCGGTGGTGGTTCGTCTGGGCGATGCGTCCAACAGGGCCAAACGCTGCGCCCATCGGCTCATGCGGCCCCCAGGGCCAGGGAGTAGATCGTGGTGGGCCTGCCGCCTGAAAGGCCGGCCGCGGTCTCGCTTTCCACCAGCCAGCCATGCGTTACCAGCAAGTCCAGCGCATCGGCCACGGCCTGCCGCTCGGTCAGTCCGCTCCAGTCCTTGCGCATCACGTCGCGGGCGGTGAACACGGCGGGCAGGGCGCGCGCCTTCACTCGTTCCAGCAAACGGGAAGCTCCGCGCACCGCAGCCCTGCGCGCGCTGCTGTGCAGGCGCCGGGCGTGCGATTCGAAGTAGTCCGACAGCGTGAGCGCTTGCATAGTGGGGCGGATGCCTAATGGGCCACCGTGGCCGCCAGCGAGGTGCAGGGCCAATGCCAAGCCGGGGATGTGATGGCGGAACTTGGACAGCGCCGCTTCCAGGCCGGCGTTCTCGCAGGTGCGCAGCCGGACTTCCAGGCCGGTGCGCCATTCGGTGAAAGCCTCCAGCGCCTCAGCATCAAAGCGCAGGTAGGGGCGCCCTTGAGCATCGCCGTTCGGATAGCGGTCCTGCTGGGCCTGGATCATCTCGGGCGTGAGTTGGTCCAAGCGTTCGAACGCATCAAACGCTGTCCGGCGTGCATCGCTGTCTGGCCAGCGGTCCACATTGCGCCAATCGTCGGCCGTGTCGGGCCAGCAGATCAGGAAGCGTTCAAGCATCCCATCGTCAGCCTTGCCGGCACGCGCCAGCCGCACCAGCTCGGCCAGCGGTCCAGGCTGGATGCCACCCACCATCGAAAGGCGCGCGTCCGGGATCAGCAGCGTCCCACGGCCGATGCGGTCAAAGGTGTAGGCGCCACCGCTCCAGGCCTGCAAGTAGAAGCCCCGGGCGGGTGCTTGTTCCTCGCGCGCCAAGTCCACCAGCAGCCCTCGCACTTCGTCTCGCACGGTCAGCACTCCGGCCGGGTTCTCGGCCAGGATGGCGCCCAGCTTTTCATAAGTGGCATCGCTGACGATGTAGCGAGGGCGCGGCGGCAGTTCGTCCCCGTCTTCCGGCGCCATCAGCAGGTGCGCAACGTCGGCCCCCTTGTCTTTCTTCAGCAGCTTGATGGCTTCATGCTCGGCCGCTTTGGCGCGCAGCTTGTCGGCCAGGGCATCGGCACGATGCAGCTTCAGAGCTTCGGCGTACTGCTGGCCCGCCAATCCTTCCAGGCGCTGGATGGGCGCCAGGGCTTGGGCCAACGCGGGGGACTTCATCATTCCCGGGCGTCCCACCATCAGTGCCCACAGGTTGCCGGGCACTGCCCAATCCGTGCGGGCTTGCGGGCGGATCGCCACTGCTCGCGCAGCCAGGGAGGCAGCGGCCACCAGCATGGGCACCGCCACGAAGTCCGGCGGGCATTGCAGGCGGTCAGCCACGTCCTGCACCCAGGGGCGCAGGGTGTCCGGCATGGCCGCCATGGGGAAGGGCTCCACGCTGGGCAGTTCTGGCGGCAGAGGCTCGGGCGTGGCTTGCGGAAATGCGCTGTCCAGCTTGTCGCCATTGGCCGCCAGTCGTTCAAAGTCCAGCGCACTCATGCGGCCCCCCTTTGCACCAGTCGTTGCACCCGGCCCACCGCTTGGACAAAGCGCAGGTAGTCGGGATCGGTTTGCGGTGGCCATCGGCGGGTATCGCCAAGAATCACCCAGGCGATTTGCAGTTCCCAGGCCACCAGTTCCAGGCGGTCGCGGTCGCTCAGGTCGGCCGGGCCTCTGGGGCGTTGCGGCGCGTCCCCGCTCCAGCAGTCCAATGCTTTGGCGGCTTCATAGAAGTTCAGGCCATGGTGCTGCATGTGAAAAGCCAGCACGTCCCCGCCCTTGGCGCCGCAGGCCATGCAACACCAGCCGCCGGACCGGGTGTTGATGCGCAGGGAATCGCTGCCGCCGTGGAAGTCGCAGCGGGTGGTGCGCCAAAGTCCAGGCCCCTTCAAGGGGAAACCTTGAGACTCGAAGTAGCTGGCGGGATCGGGCAGGCGGTCACGCTCGAAGGTGCCTGCCGCGCTGCGGGTTGCCGGCCCACGGGGTGCTCGGCTGGGAAGGGCGCAGAAAGCGGTCATGCGGTGCCTCCCCGGCGCAGCACATACAGCCCGATCCGATGCGGAAGCCCCGATTCGGTCAGCGCGGTTCGCCAGTGGGTTTCGATGGGATAGCCCTCCCGCACAAGCTCCAGCTTGCGGGGGCGCGGATCAAACACGTCCAAATGGCGCATGGCCTCGAAGGTCGTGATGCTTCCCAGGGCGGTCATGGCCTGCAACATCCGCGCCCTGCCAGTGGCGGCGCTGTCGCCCGGGTTTTGATCGCGAATGGCGTGCAACACGGCCACGCGGGCCGTGGTCGTTTCGTGCAGCGGGGGCATGGCTTACCCCCTGTCCGGCGTGCTTCGGGCTTTCTGCGCGGCTTCGGGGGCCGCTTGCGCGTCATTGGCTGCGGCCTGTGTGGCCCAGAATTCGCGCACGTCCACCAGGCGCCACCGCGTCATGCGCGGGCGCTGGATGGCGGGTTTGGGGGCCTGTCCGGCGGCCACTCGAGCCAGCCACCATGAAACGCCCATGCCGCCAGTGGCGGCGCTGGTGCGGGCGTCGATCAGGGTGACGTCGGCCAGGGCGGCCGGGATAGGTTGTGCGGTGTTGCGCTGCGAGCGTTCTGTCATGGTCCTTGGGCGTGAAGTAGGGACAGTCACGCGCCGGGTTGGGCATACCCCGCCTAGGATTGCTCCTTGGCGGTGGTGTACGCTCGCTTTGTCAGCCGTGCAAAGTTGACAAGCGCTCCGGCGCACCGAGGGGCTCCGTCTGCAAACGGGGCCCTTCACCTTTCCAGCCTCGGTAAATCAGTTGGCTACGGCGACTTTGTTGACCGAGGCCATGACGAGCTCCACCAAGCACTGAATCAGTGATGGATGCATCCTACTGATTTCAAGTGTTGCGTTGTGTGGACATGGCGCTGAACAAGGTGTTGGCAGGCTGTGCAGGCGTCGCTTTTGCACCGGTGCAGCGTTACGAAATCCTGTGCTTAGCCCATGGTCGCGACAGAGGATGTTCTTCACTATCTCGGCAATGACTTCGCTGCGTTGGTTGCACTAGATGTGGATGTCCTTGTGCGCGTGCTCGTAGAAGACCACCGGGACGTTCTTTAGGCGCGCACCAGCGATCTTGCGCAGGCCTTTTTCGGTGTTCTCTACTTCGGTCGCCTACCTGCTCACAAACCGTTGCTGTGCGGCCAGTGGTTCCGAGTTGGAGACGGCTTCTGGTTGGACGTGGAAGTCGCTCAGGTTGTCGCCAAGGAAGTAAACGATCTCGTTGCGGAAGTCCTCCAGCATGTGCAGGTTGCCGTCGGCCTTGTTCTGGTACTTGACCGACAGATTGGGTTCGTTGAGCTTGGCGACTTCGGTCTTGCAGACTTCGCGAAGTCCTCGTCCTTGCCCTGCTTGATGTATGCGCTCATCAGGCGGCACGAATAGGCACCACGCTCCTTGTGGCGGTACTTGTCGCATCGGCAAGCCAATCCATGTGGCTCCCCAGCGCTTCGAAGGCTCGCGCTTGATCCGCCTCCCGGCGGTCATGGATGTAGACCCGGGCCACCTTGCTTTGCAGCTTGTGATTCAGGCACTCGTCGATCACGTCCGTGGAAATGCCCAGGCGGGCCATGGCGGTGGCGGCGCTGCGGCGCAGATCGTGCGGCGTCCACTTTCCGCCCGGTAGGCTCAATCCCTCGGTGTTCTTGGTGCGGCGGCTCAGGCGCTCGCCTTCTGGGCGCTGGCGGTCGGCAATCTGCTTGCTCAGGCTTTTGACGCAAACGGGCTGGCGCCGGCTGCGGTCGGGGAACAGCCAGGGGCAGGGCTGTCCGTCGGGGTCCAACTCGCGCAGTTCGGCCAGAGCTTGCAGGTGCTGGCGCGCGTAGCTGCTCAGGTGGATGGTGTGGTCGCGCTGGTTCTTGGTGTCCGGCAGATACCAAGTGCCGGCGGCCAAGTCCACGATGCCGAATTTGGTTTCGGCGGTTTCGGCAGTGGCTCGCAGGGTGTTGGCGGCGCTTTTCTCTTTGCCGATGGCATCGGCCCAGACGGCGCCCATCACTTCCCCCACGCGGCACCCTGTGGCCAGGATCAGGTGCAGGGCCAAGGCGGTGCGGGGGTGCAGGCGGGCGTTCGGAATGGCTTGCAGCAGCAGGCGCAATTCGTCATCCCTCAGCACGCGTTCGCGCTCGGTGTCCTTGCCGCCGATCTTGGTGCGTTTCAGCCCTGCCAGGGGATCGGTGGCGATCAGTTCCCGGTCACGCGCGAAGGCCAGCATTTGCCGCAGATCGGTGAACAGCACATTGGCAGTGCGCAGGGTGCCGGCGGCCTTCCGCGCGTCAAGCACGGCCATCAGGTCGGCGCGGGTGAGTTCGGCCACAGGCAGGGCGCCCATGGTGGGGAATACATGGCGCTCGAACTGGGCGGCCACATAGGCGCCGCCATCCTTTCGGCCCTGCCGCTTCCCATCCGCGCCGATGTGTGGCTTGAGTTCGGTGCTGCGCCAGCGCTCGAACAGTTGGCGCACGGTCAGACGCTTTTCGCGCTCGCGGGCTTCCTGCTCGGCCGCTTCTTGCAGGCGCCGCGCCTCGGCTTCAGCCGCCAGCCGCTCGGCTTCTTGTGCTGCCTGCTGGGCGAGGGCCTGGGCTTCGAAGTACTCGCGCAGGTCCTTGGCGCCGCCCTTGTGCAGCTTGCTCCAGCGGTCAGCAATCTCGAAGGCTTGGGCCACAGTCAGGCCGCCTGCCTGCCCCTTGGGGTGGTAGCTGCCGATGGGCAGGAATGGGCGGCGGCCCTGGCTGTCGGTGTACCGAAAGTAAAAGAGCCGTTCGCCGGCTGGCGTGATGCGACCCAGGAACACCCCCGCTCCACGGGCGAAAGGCTGGGTAATCCACTGCTCTTTTTCTGTCGGTTTGGCCCGCATGGCCAAGTCGGTGATGGTCGCCAAGGTTCGTGCCTCCTGGGTCTGGTCACCGTTCGGTCACCGTTCATCTCTGGCTGCTAGTGTAGCTTTGCGGGCTCTTGTGGAGTCAGTAACTAAGTAAGTAATTGATTTGCAAAGATTTGGCAATCCGTCTGCCGGCGATCCGGTCGCTTGAAAACGTATCCCGTATTGCATGGGGTGCAAGGGGTAGCGAGTTCGAATCCCGCCACCCCGACCAAAAACAGCACTGGCCCGGTACCGCAAGGTACCGGGCCTTTTGCTTTCTGCTTCATCTGACGAGGTGGCTGCACCCGTGGGCGGTCGAAGGCTCTTGGTCATGGATCGCAAGGACATGTACGAATTCCGCCAGATTGATGCGCTCTCCGAACTTCCGGCTGTGGAATGGGATGGGTTGCTGCGTCAGGCAGATGCCCCAACGCCCTTCATGCGAGCTGGGTTCTTGCGGGCGCTTGACCTCGCAGCCAATCCGCAGCATGGCTGGCGGCCGAGCTTCTCATTGCTTCTTGAGCGAGGCCGCCTGGTGGCCGCATGCCCGCTCTATCTGAAGGCGCATTCCTGGGGCGAGTTCGTGTTTGATCAGGCCTGGGCCCGTGCTTACGAGGCGCATGGGCTGCGCTACTACCCCAAGGCCTTGGTGGCCGTGCCGTTCACGCCGGTCCCCGGCAGCCGACTGTTGGCAACTGGCCCGGCGGAGCGACTGGCGCTGGTTAAGCATCTGCAAGATTGGGTGCAGCAGCTGGGTCTTTCGGGGCTGCATGTGCTGTTCGGCAGCGCGGCCGATGCGCAGGCCCTGGAGGCCCGGGGCTTCAGCCGACGTGAGCAACCCCAGTTCCACTGGCAGCGGGCACCGCACTGGCAGGGCTTTGCCGACTTCCTGGCTGACCTGCGGCGCGACAAGCGCAAGAAAATCCAGCAGGAGCGCCGCCGCGTGGCGGAGGCGGGGGTGCAGGTGCGGGTGCTGCGGGGCAGTGCCATCACGGCGGCGGACTGGGACTTCTTCTACGCCTGCTACACGCGCACCTACGCGCTGCGCGGCATGTCCGCCTACCTGCCGCGCTCCGTGTTCGAGCAGGGCCTGGGCGAGCAGGCCGAGTGGGTGCTGTTCCTGGCCTGGCAGGGCAGCGAGCGCGTGGCCGCCGCCCTGGTGGCGGTGGACTGGCCCTCTGGCACCGCCTTCGGGCGCCACTGGGGCGCGCTGCGCGAGCTGGACTGCCTGCACTTCGAGCTCTGCTACTACGCACCGCTGACCTGGTGCCTGGAGCAGGGCCTGCAGCGCTTCGAAGGCGGGGCCCAGGGCGAGCACAAGATGGCGCGCGGCCTGCTGCCGGTGGGCACCCACAGCCAGCACTGGCTGGTGCACGCTGAATTCCAGGATGCCGTGGCCCGCTTCACCGAGGCGGAGCAGCAGGCGGTGGGTGCCTACGAAGAGGAGCTGGCTGCCCGTTCGCCCTTCAAGCCGCCGGCGCCCCGCAAACCCTTGGCGTGAGCCGGGCCGGTGGTGGGGGCCTCGCCCCAGCGCGCCTGCCACTGCGCGAGGAAGTCGCGGCTCAGCGGGCTGCGGGGCTGAAGGCGCTCGCCGATGTAAAGCTGGCGGCGCAGTTCCTGTGCCTGGGCGCGCAGGCGCAGCTCCATGATGGCCAGGGCATCCAGGCCGCGCCCGCGGGCGCGTTCGACATGCTCGGCAAACACGGTGACGGGGTGCTGCCGCAGCAGCACCAGATGGGCGCGCAGCAGGCGCAGCCGGCCCTGGGCGAGCTGCTCGCAGCGTTCCAGCCAGCGCCAGTGGGCATGGATGTCAAAGCCGCCCAGGCGCTGCGGCGATTCGCCGGCGGCGATCAGTAGCGCTTCGAGCGTGGCACGGTCCTGATCGGCATAGGCCAAGTTGGCGTCGCGCATCAGGCCCTCGCGGCGCTGGCGGTCGATCTCGTTGCTGGCGCGGTCCGGGTGCAGGCGCATCGCTGCGCGGCGGTGCAGGTCCTTCAGGCTTGGGGCGGCCAGCTCGGCCTCCTGCGGCGGTGCTTCCGGCCAGGGCACGGCCGGGGGCAGCTGGGGCAGGGCCTGCGGGCGGCGCTGCGGAGGCACCGGGGGCAGGGGGGCGCCGTCGGCGCGCGCCAGGCCTTCCAGGGTGCGCAGCAGCTCACCCTGCAGGCTTTCCACCTCGGCCCAGCCCGCGCCCAGGCGCTGCTGGTAGTCGGCCTGGAAGGCCAGCACCTGCTGCTCCAGCGCCGTGAATTCGGCTTCCATGCGCGCCAGGTAACCCTGCAGCTCTTCGAGCTGCCGGCGGCGGCGCGCGACCTCCAGCCGCCACAGCTGCGGGTTGAGCAAGGCCTGGGATGCGTCGGGCGTCATTGCGCTGGATTTTGCGGGCGCGGCCCCAAGAAAAATGCCCGCCGAAGCGGGCATCCTTCATGGGACGGGCTGTTTACTGCGAAGCCGCCTCGCTGGCAGGAGCGGCCATGCTGGCGGCTTCGGCCACCGGTGCCGGCATGGAGGCCGCCTCCGGTGCCGCCACTGTGGCCGCCGCAGGGGTGGGCTCGGGCATGGCCTTGGGCGCCGTCATCGGCAACAGGGGCACGATCAGCAGGGCCACGATGTTGATGATCTTGATCAAGGGGTTCACGGCCGGGCCGGCGGTGTCCTTGTAGGGGTCGCCCACGGTGTCGCCGGTGACGGCGGCCTTGTGCGCTTCCGAGCCCTTCTTGTGCACCACGCCCTTGTCATCCTTGAAGCCTTCCTCGATCAGCTTCTTGGCGTTGTCCCAGGCGCCGCCGCCGGTGCACATCGAGATGCCGACGAACAGGCCGGTGACGATGGTGCCCATCAGCAGGCCGCCCAAGGCTGCGGGTCCGAGCGTCATGCCCACCACGATGGGCGCGATCACCGGCAGCAGCGAGGGGACGATCATTTCCTTGATGGCCGCAGTGGTCAGCATGTCCACCGCCGCGCTGTAGTCGGGCTTGCGCTTGCCGGCCATGATCTGGCCGTCGGCGAACTGCTTGCGCACTTCCACCACCACCGAGCCGGCGGCGCGCCCCACGGCCTCCATGGCCATGGCGCCGAACAGATAAGGAATCAGGCCGCCGATGAAGAGGCCCAGGATCACCTTGTAGTCGCTCAGGTCGAAGGCCACGCTCATGCCGCGTTCGTGCAGGGCATGGGTGTAGTCGGCAAACAGCACCAGCGCGGCCAGGCCGGCCGAACCGATGGCATAGCCCTTGGTCACCGCCTTGGTGGTGTTGCCCACCGCGTCCAGCGGGTCGGTCACGTCGCGCACGCTGTCGGGCAGCTCGCTCATCTCCGCAATGCCGCCGGCGTTGTCGGTGATGGGACCGTAGGCGTCCAGCGCCACGATGATGCCGGCCATGCTGAGCATGGCCGTGGCGGCCACCGCAATGCCGTACAGGCCGGCCAACTGGTAAGAGGCAAAGATGGCCGCGCAGACGAACAGCACCGGCCAGGCGGTGGACTTCATCGACACGCCGATGCCGGCGATCACATTGGTGCCGTGCCCGGTCGTCGAGGCCTGGGCCACGTGCTGCACCGGGTGGTACTGGGTGCCGGTGTAGTACTCGGTGATCCAGACCATCGCGGCCGTCAGCACCAGGCCCACCAGGCAGGAGCCGAACAGGGCCATCGCACTGGTGCTGCCGCCGCCCACCAGCGCCACTTCGCCGGGGAACATCGCCTTGGTGACGAAGAAGAAGGCCACGGCGCTGAGCGCACCGGCCACGATGAGGCCGCGGTAGAGCGCCGGCATCACGTTCTTCATGCCCGGGCTGGCCTTCACGAAGAAGCAGCCGATGATGGACGCGATGATGGACACGCCCCCCAGCGCCAGCGGGTAGATGACGCCGCTCAGCGCGGCGCTCGGGGCCAGCATCAGCACGCCCAGGGCCATGGCGGCAATCAAGGTCACCGCGTAGGTCTCGAACAGGTCGGCGGCCATGCCGGCGCAGTCGCCCACGTTGTCACCCACGTTGTCGGCAATCACGGCCGGGTTGCGCGGGTCATCCTCGGGGATGCCGGCCTCCACCTTGCCGACCAGGTCGGCGCCCACGTCAGCACCCTTGGTGAAGATGCCGCCGCCCAGGCGGGCAAAGATGGAAATCAGCGAGGAGCCGAAGGCCAGGCCCAGCATCGGCTTCAGGTCGGCGCTGGTGGCGCCGGTGCCGCCACTGATGGCGTAGTAGAAGCCGCCCACGCCCAGCAGGCCCAGGCCCACCACCAGCATGCCGGTGATGGCGCCGCCCTTGAAGGCGACGTCCAGCGCCGGGCCGATGCCCTTGGTGGCCGCCTGCGCGGTGCGCACATTGGCACGCACCGAGATGTTCATGCCGATGAAGCCGCAGATGCCGGACAGCACCGCGCCGAGCACGAAGCCGGCGGCCGTCTTCAGGCCCAGGCCCGGCACCACCGCGATGGCGATGGCCAGCACCACGCCGACGATGGCGATGGTGCGGTACTGCCGCCCCAGATAGGCCGCCGCACCCTGCTGGATCGCCGTGGCGATTTCCTGCATGCGCGCATTGCCCGCGTCTTGCGAAAGGATCCAGCTGCGCTGGATGAAACCGTAAATCACTGCGGCCAGGCCGCAGGCCAGCGCGAAGTACAGCGCCAAGTCCGTAGTCATGCGTACCACTCCAATTTGCCGAACAGAGAGAAAGAAGACCCAGGCGCCTTGACGCCGCGCGCGGATGCTAGGTAGCCCGTCTTGCGCGAAGGCTGCGTAATAACCAGCGAAGTTCGGGTTTGCTCCCCCAGCGCTTGCCCTCGGGGCCCTTGCCTAGAATCCGGGTTTCCCCTTGAGAAGCCCACCATGAGCCTGCACAACGTCACGCCCGGCGCCAAGGCGCCCGAAGAGTTCAACGTCATCATCGAAATCCCGATGAATGGCGACCCGATCAAGTACGAAGTCGACGAGGACAGCGGTGCGCTGTTCGTGGACCGCTTCATGGGCACGTCGATGCACTACCCGTGCAACTACGGCTACATCCCGCAGACCCTGGCCGCCGATGGCGACCCGGTGGACGTGCTGGTGATCACCCCGGTGCCGTTGATCCCGGGCGTGGTGGTGACCTGCCGCCCATTGGGCATCCTGAAGATGGAAGACGAGGCCGGTGGTGACAGCAAGCTGCTGGCGGTACCGACCACCAAGATCCTGCCGATCTACTCGCAGTGGAAGACCCACGAGGACCTGAACCCGATGCGCCTCAAGGCCATCCAGCACTTCTTCGAGCACTACAAGGACCTCGAAGAGGGCAAGTGGGTCAAGGTGCAGGGCTGGGAAGGCCCGGAAGGCGCCGTCGCCGAGATCCGCGAAGGCATGGCGGCCTGGGCGGCCAAGCAGAAGAAGGCCTGATCCTCCAGGCATGATGGCAAGGCGGCTTCGGCCGCCTTTTCTTATTTGGCACCTTTGGAGTTCGAGCACCATGAGCCTTCGCGTCGCGCTGGGTCAGATCAACGTCACCGTGGGTGATCTGGCCGGCAATGCCGCACGCATCCTGGCCGCCGCGCAGCAGGCCCATGCACAGGGCGCACAGCTGCTGCTGACGCCCGAGCTGGCGCTGTGCGGCTACCCGCCCGAGGACCTGCTGCTGCGTCCGGCCTTTCTGGCGGCCTGCGAGACGCAGCTGCATAGCCTGGCCACCGAGCTGGCCGCCTTGCCCGGGCTCACCGTGGTGGTGGGCCTGCCGATGGCGCGCGAGGGTGTGGCCCGCGGCCGCTCGCAGCAGCAGGCGCCCGCGCTCAACGCGGCGGCCGTGCTGCGTGACGGCCAGCTGCTGGGCCGCTATGCCAAGCGCGAGCTGCCGAATTACCAGGTGTTCGATGAGCGCCGCTACTTCTGCAGCGGCCGCGAAGCCGGGCTGGCGCCCCTGGTGTTCGAGGTGGCTGGCCGGCGCATTGGTCTGCTGATCTGCGAGGACGCGTGGTTCGACGAGCCCGCCGAGGCGGCCAAGGCCGCTGGGGCGGAGGTGCTGGCCGTCATCAATGCCTCGCCTTTCCACATGGGCAAGACGGCCGAACGCGAGGCGCGCATGGGCGACACCGCGCGCCGGCTCGGGCTGCCGCTGCTCTACGCGCATCTGTGTGGCGGGCAGGATGAGGTGGTGTTCGACGGCGCGTCCTTCGCCGTTGACGGCGCCGGCCAGGTGCAGGCGCGTGCGCCATTCGTTGAAGAAGCACTGCTGCTGGTGGATTTGGACCCGCAACCGCGCGGCGCGCTGGCTGCCTTGCCCGAGCCGCTTGCGCAGGTCTGGCAAGCGCTGGTGACCGGCGTGCGCGACTACATCGGCAAGAACGGCTTCCCTGGCGTGGTGATCGGCCTGTCCGGCGGTATTGATTCAGCCTTGGTGCTGGCCATTGCCGTCGACGCCCTTGGGGCCGAGCGGGTGCGCGCGGTGATGATGCCCTCGCCCTACACCGCTGACATCTCCTGGATCGACGCGCGCGACATGGCCGAACGTCTGGGTGTGCGCTACGACGAGATCGCCATTGCGCCGCTGTTCGAGCAGTTCAATACCGCGCTGCAGCCGCAGTTCGTCGGCCGCACGGCCGACACGACCGAGGAAAACCTGCAGGCCCGCATCCGCGGCACCCTGCTGATGGCGCTCTCCAACAAGTTCGGCAGCCTGGTGCTGACCACGGGCAACAAGAGCGAGATGGCGACCGGCTACTGCACGCTGTACGGCGACATGGCCGGGGGCTTCGCCGTCATCAAGGACGTCGCCAAGACCCTGGTGTTCGAGCTGGCGCGCTGGAAGAACCGCCAGCCCAGCCGGCGTGCCGATGGCTCGGTCGGTCCGGTGATCCCCGAGCGCATCATCGAACGCCCGCCCTCGGCCGAACTCCGGCCGGACCAGAAGGACGAAGACAGCCTGCCGCCTTATGCCGTGTTGGACGCCATCCTCGCGTGCTACATGGAAGAAGACGCCTCGGTGGAGCAACTGCTGGCCGAAGGCTTCGACGCGGCGGCGGTGGAGCGCGTGACGCGCCTGATCAAGCTCAATGAGTACAAGCGCCGCCAGGCCCCGATTGGCATCCGCATCACGCACCGCAGCTTCGGCCGCGACTGGCGCTACCCGATCACCAATCGCTTCCGTGCTTAAATCATCCGAACCCCAGGAGACCCCACCATGAAGCAGATCACCGCCGTCATCAAACCCTTCAAGCTCGACGAGGTTCGCGAGGCCCTGGCCGAGCTGGGCGTTTCCGGCCTGACGGTGACCGAGGTCAAGGGGTTCGGCCGCCAGAAGGGCCATACCGAGCTCTACCGGGGCGCCGAATACGTGGTCGACTTCCTGCCCAAGATCAAGGTCGAGGTGGTGGTCAAGGACGAGGACGTCGAGCGCTGCATCGACGGCATCCTGCGCGCCGCCAAGACCGGCAAGATTGGCGATGGCAAGATCTTCGTCACTCCGATCGAGCAGGTGGTGCGCATCCGCACCGGCGAAACCGACGACGCGGCGATCTGATCAGGCTTTGACGCCCGGCGGCTGGCGCAGGTCCACCAACTCGGTGCCCGCCAGTCGGTCGTGCAGGTACTGGCGGCCGGGCAGCCAACGGCTGCTCAAGGCATAGACCAGCAGATTGATCAGCAGGGCGATGTAGATCCAGCGCCGCTGCGACTCCAAGGCCAGCAGGTGTGAGACCGCCAGCGCCGGCAGGAACATCAGCCAGGACCATGCGAAGCGCTTCAGGGCCTGGGGCCAGGCAGGCGGGCGGCCGCTGCGTGCATCGCGCACGCCGATGTACCAGGTCTTCATGGCCAAGGTCTCGCCGCGCGACCAGCACCAGCTGAAGTACACCGCCAGCACCCCCAGGAACACCAGGCTGGCGCCTGTGGCCTGGCCGGGCTCGAAGCTGCGGCGCGTCAGCGCGTAATGCGCAAAGCCGGCCACCATCAGCAGGCCGAAGACCAGAAAGCTTTCGTAGAACAGACAGGCCAGGCGGCGCCGCAGGCTGGGCGCCGGGGTGATCGGAGCCGGGCTCACGGCGCGCTGGCTGCGCGCGCAGGCGCCTTGGGCAGCAGGGTCACCGGATCCAGCCCGGAAACCTGGAGCGGCCGCTTGCGCGGCACAGCCGGCTTGGCGGCCAGTTGGGTCAGCGGCACGGTGCTGACGCCGGGGCCGGCTTGCACCAGCAGGGGCGTGGCGGGCTTCTGCGGGGCCGGTGCACGACGCTGTGCGGCACGTTCCTGCAGGGCCTGACGTTCCTCTTGGGGCAGGGCCTGATAGCGCTCCCACTTGGCTTGACGCTCAGCGGCGGTGACCCGCTTGGCGTCCTGCCAGCCGATTCGAGCGCGCAAGCGCTCCTGCGGGCTCAAGCGCGACCACTCGGCCATGCGCAGCTGCAGGCGCTGTTGTTCGTCGGCGGCCAGATTTGGGTAGCGCGCTGCCACCTTGAGCCATTTTTCCTGGGTTGTGGCATCCAGCTCGGACCACTGCCCGGCCAGCGGACGCAATGCTTCGCGCTGCGGTGCGTTGAGCGAGCTCCACGGGCGGGCGACGGCCAGCAAGGGGGCGGGCGCAGGCAACTCCTGCGCCATGACCAGGGGCTGAGCGAGCAGTCCCGTCAGCGCCAAGCCAGCAAACGCCCCCCGCATCGTCATGCGCCTTCGTCCTTCTGATCGTCTTCGGGGCGCGCTTCTTTGTCGGACTTCTGCGCGTCCTCGTCCAGGTATTCGTTGAAACCCGGATCTCCGTAGGCATTGGGCGGCAGTTGGTCCTTCAGCAGCTCGGTATCGACCTCGCTGATGCCCAACACCTGCTGGAACCACTGCCCCTGGGCCAGCGCCACCAGGCCGAGCACCAGCACCAGAGCCGGCAGCCAAGCGGCGCCGAAGCGCTTGCGCCCACCAGGGCCGCCAGCCAGGACGGCCTGGCCGGATGCGTCGGCTTGCACGGCCGAGGCCTCGCGTGCGGCGCGTGCCGCGGCCAGCGCCTGGGCACGCGCGCCTTCCAGGCGAGCCTGGATCTCCGGCGGCAGCTGTTCGGCCTCGGCCTTCAGGGATTGCGCCAAAGCGCGGCCGGCCTGATCCACGGCGTCGTCGGTCATCGTCTGGTTCGGCTTCATCGTTGCAATCCCCGGGCAGTCAAGGCCTTGGCCAGCGCATGCACGGCCCGCGAACAATGCGTTTTCACGCTGCCCTCGGAGCACCCCATGGCGCTGGCGGTTTCGGCTACATCAAATTCCTCCCAGTAACGCAGCATGAATGCCTCGCGTTGACGCGCCGGGAGTTTTTGTACTTCTTCGGTGATCAGCGCGAATATTTGCGCCTTCTCCACCTCATCTGCAGCGCTGAGGGCGCCCAGGGCGCCGTCGCCGCCGTCGATGGCTTCGAGCAGATTGAAGCTGTCGTCGGCGTCGTCGCCCTCGAAATCCGACAGATTGACCAGCACCGCATTGCGCACCTTCTGGCGGCGGAACCAGTCCATCGTGGCGTTGGAGAGGATGCGCTGGAACAGCAGCGGCAGCTCCTCGGCGGGGCGGTGCGCGTAGTGCTGGGCCAGGCGGATCATGGCGTCCTGCACGATGTCGAGCGCAGCGTCGTTGTCACGCACCATGTAGGCCGTGCGCTTGAACGCCCGCCGCTCGACCGAGCGCAGAAAGTCGTTGAGTTCGGAATCCGTAGCCAAGGCGATCAGCCGTGCGCAAAAAAGGTCGCGGATTATCGACGCGCTTTTGCCTTCGTGTTTGGAGAAGTCAGTCTGGGTTTCAAGCCCGATCTGACTGCGCATAATGAAAGCACTTTCGGCCCCCAGAGGCCGGATGCCAAGAGAGCCCGAGCCCGTCTCATAAGGACGCGAGGAGGGGGACCGATGAGTTTTCTTGCCAGAAGACGCAGGAGGTTGCGATGACCGCAATGGAAGCGATGGCGCGCACGGGTGCGCCGGCCGCCGGCCAAAACCCGAATGAAGACCTGAACGGCGCCGAGATCATGGTGCGCTGCCTTCAGGAAGAGGGCGTGAAGTATTTGTGGGGCTATCCCGGCGGTGCCGTGCTCTACATCTATGACGCTCTGTACAAGCAACAAACGATTCAGCATGTGCTGGTGCGCCACGAGCAGGCGGCTATCCATGCGGCTGACGGCTATGCCCGTGCCACCGGTGAGGTCGGCGTCGCCCTGGTGACCTCCGGCCCTGGCGTGACGAACGCGATCACCGGCATCGCCACCGCCTACATGGACTCGATCCCGATGGTGATCGTGACCGGCCAGGTGCCGACCGCCGCCATCGGCCTGGATGCCTTCCAGGAATGCGACACCGTGGGCATCACGCGCCCGGTGGTCAAGCACAACTTCCTCGTCAAGGACGTCAAGGATCTGGCGCTGACGATGAAGAAGGCCTTCCACATCGCCCGCACCGGTCGACCCGGTCCGGTGGTGGTGGACATCCCGAAGGACGTGTCCCTGCACAAGACCGCCTTCGAGTACCCGCAGACGCTGCACATGCGCAGCTACCAGCCGGTCAAGAAGGGCCACCCCGGCCAGATCCGCAAGGCGGTGCAGCTGCTGCTGGCGGCCGAGCGCCCCTACATCTACACCGGCGGCGGCGTGATCCTCGGCGAGGCCACGGCCGAGCTGCGCCAGCTGGTGGACCTGCTGGGCTTCCCCACCACCAACACCCTGATGGGTCTGGGCGCGATGCCGGGCACGGACCCGCGCTTCCTGGGCATGCTGGGCATGCACGGCACCTACGAAGCCAACATGACCATGCAGCACTGCGACGTGCTGCTGGCCGTGGGCGCCCGCTTCGATGACCGCGTGATCGGCAACCCCAAGCACTTCGCGCAGGTGCAGCGCAAGATCATTCACATTGACATCGACCCCTCGTCGATCTCCAAGCGCGTCAAGGTGGACATCCCCATCGTGGGCGACGTCAAGGAAGTGCTGCAGGAGCTGATCAGCCAGATCAAGGAAGCGCGCGAGCGCCCCGATGCCGACAAGCTCAATGCCTGGTGGCGGCAGATCAAGGACTGGCGCGGCAAGGAGTGCCTGTCCTACAAGGCCAGCGACACCTTGATCAAACCGCAGTCCGTGGTGGAAAAGCTCTGGGAGCTGACCCGCGAGCGTGACACCTACATCACCTCGGATGTGGGCCAGCACCAGATGTGGGCCGCGCAGTTCTACAAGTTCGACGAGCCGCGCCGTTGGATCAACAGCGGCGGCCTGGGCACCATGGGCGTGGGCCTTCCCTATGCGATGGGCATCAAGCTGGCCAAGCCGGATTCAGACGTGTTCTGCATCACCGGCGAGGGCTCGATCCAGATGTGCATCCAGGAGCTGAGCACCTGCCAGCAGTACCGCACGCCGGTCAAGATCATCAGCCTGAACAACCGCTACCTGGGCATGGTGCGCCAGTGGCAGCAGCTGGACTACGGCGGCCGCTACAGCCATTCCTACATGGACGCGCTGCCTGACTTCGTGAAGCTGGCCGAGGCTTACGGCCACGTCGGCATCCAGGTCAATCACCCGAGCGAAGTGGAAGACGCGCTGAAGGAGGCGATCCGCTTGAAGGACCGCACCGTCTTCCTGGACGTGCGCACCGACCCGAGCGAAAACGTCTGGCCGATGGTGCAGGCGGGCAAGGGCATCACCGAGATGCTGCTGGGCTCGGAGGACCTCTGATATGAAGCACATCATTGCCGTCCTGATCGAGAACGAAGCCGGCGCGCTGTCGCGCGTGGTCGCCCTGTTCTCCGCCCGTGGCTACAACATCGAGTCGCTGTCCGTCGCGCCGACCGAGGACCCGTCCCTCTCGCGCATGACCATCACCACCACCGGTTCGGACGAGGTGCTGGAGCAGATCACCAAGCACCTGAACCGCCTGATCGAGGTCGTGAAGGTGGTCGATCTCACCGAAGCCCAGTTCATCGAGCGCGAGCTGATGCTGGTGAAGCTGCGCGCCGTGGGCAAGGAGCGCGAAGAGCTCAAGCGCACCGCCGACATCTTCCGTGGCCGCATCGTCGATGTGACCGAGAAGACCTACACCATCGAGCTGACCGGCGACGGCACCAAGCTCGATGCCTTCCTTGAGGCGGTGGACCGCACCGCCATTCTTGAAACCGTGCGCACCGGCGCCAGCGGCATCGGCCGCGGCGACCGCGTGTTGCGTGTCTGAACCTTGCCTGCCCCCGAACTGGAGAACTGAAATGAATGTGTATTACGACAAGGACGCCGACCTCTCCCTCATCAAGGGCAAGCAAGTCGCCATCATTGGCTATGGCTCGCAAGGCCATGCCCACGCGCTGAACCTGCACGAGAGTGGCGTCAACGTGACCGTGGGCGTGCGCCGCGGCGGCCCGAGCTGGGGCAAGGCTGAGGGCGCTGGCCTGAAGGTGGCCGAGGTGGGCGAAGCCGTGAAGGCTGCCGACGTGGTGATGGTGCTGCTGCCCGATGAGCAGATCGCTTCCGTGTACCGCAAGGACATCGAGCCCAACATCAAGAAGGGCGCCTCGCTGGCCTTCGCGCACGGCTTCAACGTGCACTACGGCCAGGTGCAGCCGCGCGCGGATCTGGATGTCTGGATGGTGGCCCCCAAGGCCCCGGGCCACACGGTGCGTGACACCTACAAGCGTGGCGGTGGCGTGCCGCACCTGATCGCCGTGCACGCCGATGCCACCGGCCGTGCCCGCGACCTGGCCCTGAGCTACGCCGCGGCCAACGGCGGCGGCAAGGCCGGCATCATCGAAACCAGCTTCCGTGAAGAGACCGAGACCGATCTGTTCGGCGAGCAGGCCGTGCTGTGTGGCGGCGCTGTGGAGCTGATCAAGGCCGGTTTCGAGACCCTGACCGAGGCCGGCTATGCGCCCGAGATGGCCTATTTCGAGTGCCTGCACGAGCTCAAGCTGATCGTGGACCTGATCTATGAAGGCGGCATCGCCAACATGAACTACTCGATCTCGAACAACGCCGAGTACGGTGAGTACGTGACGGGCCCCGAGGTCATCACCGCCCAGAGCAAGGCTGCCATGAAGGAAGCGCTGCGTCGCATCCAGACCGGCGAGTACGCCAAGAGCTTCATCCTGGAAAACCAGGCCGGCGCGCCGACCCTGATCAGCCGCCGCCGCCTGATGGCCGAGCACCCGATCGAAATCGTGGGCGAAAAGCTGCGCGACATGATGCCTTGGATCAAGGCCAACAAGATGGTGGACAAGAGCAAGAACTGAGCTGGAAGGCCGCTGCCACAGGGCCGCAAGAAAAGAGCGCCAACACAGCGCATCCCCGAACCCCTGGGTCCTAAGGCCCAGGGGCTTTTTTTCGTCCGCTCATCAGGTGCGCCAGATGCGCGGCTCGCTGGGCGGCTGCCCCCAGGCCTGTTCGCGCCACAGGCCGCGCAGGGCGCGCATCAACTGGGTGGCAGGCTCCAGCTCGGCGGCCAGCACGCGCAGCAGCAGCAGGCGGCCGTGCAGCAAGGTGACGGCTGCCCGGATGGGCTGTGCCTCCAGCAGGGCGCGGCTGCGCTCCAGCAGCGCCTCGGCCTGGGGGCCGCTCCAGGCCTGCGCCTGGGCCAGCACCAGCGTGCCCAGCACGGGCAGACCCGCCAGGCCGCAGGGGCCGTCCAGCAGCGCGCGGTCCTGGGCACGGATCCAGCCACGGTCACGCCACAGGCCTTCGATGTGCAACTCTTGCAGCAACTCGCCCTCATCGAAGGGCTGTCCGGCGGCGCCTAGGCCCAGCACCAGCAGTTCGCTCGCCAGCAGCTCGCCCTGGAGGTGGATGTGCACCTGGTTGCGCGCCCGGCAGCCGCGGTAGGCCAGGGTCTCCTGCGGCAGCCATTCCAGCCGGCCGCCGGCTGCCACGCGGGCGCTGAGCTGCTGGGTCGCCTCCAGCGTGGCCGAGCGATAGAAACGTGTTGCGGCGGGTGTCGTCACCAGCAGGTGGGCCCCGGCTTCGACGTCGAGCTCGATGTCAAGCCGGTCGCCCCCCACCAGACCGCCGGGCGGGTGTACCAGCACGGCATGGGCGGTAGCCGGCCCCTCGGGGTAGAGCGTCTTGAGCAGGCGCAGCGGCCCGTGGTGTTCGCTGTACACCACGGTGCCTGCATCCTCGCGGCGGGCCTGCAGGGCCAGCCGGGCGGGCCAGCGGATGCCGGGATCACGCTGCAAGCAGCAGGCCCTTTTGCTCGATGAAGCGGATCACCTCGGCCAGGCCGGCCTGGGTCTTGAGGTTGGTCGTCACCCAGGGTTTGGTGGGGCGCATGCGGGCGGTGTCGGCCTTCATCACGTCCAGGTCGGCCCCAACGTGCGGTGCCAGATCGGTCTTGTTGATGACGAACAGGTCGCTCTTGGTGATGCCGGGGCCTCCCTTGCGCGGAATCTTTTCGCCGGCGGCCACGTCAATCACATAGATCGTCAGGTCGCTCAGCTCCGGGCTGAAGGTGGCGGCGAGGTTGTCACCGCCGCTCTCGATGAAGACGATGTCCGCGTTGGGGAACTTCTCCAGCATGCGGTCCACGGCCTCGAGGTTGATCGAGCAGTCTTCGCGGATGGCGGTGTGCGGGCAGCCGCCGGTCTCGACGCCGACGATGCGCTCGGGCTCCAGCGCGCCGGCCACGGTGAGCAGGCGCTGATCCTCCTTGGTGTAGATGTCGTTGGTGACGACGACGAGGTCGTACTGCGTGCGCATGGCCTTGCAGAGCATCTCGACCAGGGTGGTCTTACCAGAGCCTACTGGCCCGCCCACGCCGACGCGCAAGGGGGGCAGCTTCTTGGTGCGGCCGGGGAGGGCGTGCAGGGGTGTGTTCATGAGCGAAACAGGCGGGAGTACTGGGTTTCGTGGCGGGCGCTGAGCAGGCCCAGGCCGGGGCTGAAGGCGATAGGCTCGGGTGCGGCCAGGGCATCGGCCACGGCGGTGGGGATAGCGGCCACCAGGCGCGCCAGCAGGCGCTGGCCGGCGCTTTGGCCGAGGGGCACGCCGCGCACGGCTGCCATCACCAAGTTCTCGGCCCAGGCAAAGGCGGCCGCATGCAGCAGGCCGGGCAGGGCTGCGCCGCGCTGCTGGCCTACCACCGCAAACACCACCGGCCAGCTGGGCGGCTGCAAGGTTTGGAGCAGCGTGCAGTCAATGCCCTGGCCCTGGGCCCAGGCCAGCAGGCTGCGGCCCATTTGCTGGCACTGCGCCAGCAGTTCGGCGGATTCGCGCGTTTGCAGCACCCAGTCGTTGCAGCGCTGCAGGCCCTCGGCATCGCCCGCTGCGCTGGCCAGCCAGGCCTGGGCCATCAGCGGCAGTTCGGCGCGGGTCTGCACCAGCTCCAGCTGGTTCAGCAGCCAGCGGGCGGTGCTGGCTTCATCGAATACCTCGCCGGCCTCGACGGCGGCCTCCAGGCCTTCGGAGTAGCTGAAGGCGCCCACCGGCAGGGTGGGGCTGGCCAGCCAGAGCAGTTGCAGCAGTTCAGTGCTCATGGGGGTGGGCATGGGAGTGGGTATGCGCGTGCGCGCCATATGCACCGCCCTCCGGCTCGAACGGGGCCAGGGCCTCGTTCACGAGCAGGTGCTGGGCGCGCAGCATCTGCGCCAGCACGGGGTCGGGCTCCAACTGCAGCAGCTCGGGCTGAAGCTCCAGCGGCACATGGCGGTTGCCCAGGTGGTAGGCGGCGCGCAGCAGGTCAAAGGGCGAGCCGTGCTGGGTGCAGTGGCGCACCTGCAGCACGGGCTGGGGTGCGGCCTGCACGCGCAGCAGGGCACCGTCTTCGGCCACCAGCACATCGCCGCCGCGCAGCACGGTGCCGCGCGGCAGCAGCACGGCCAGTTCTTCGCCAGCATCGTCCTGAGCGGCGAAGCGGCTCTTCTGCCGCAGGTCCCAGTCCAGGGTCAGCGTGGGCAGGCGCTTGCGCAGGGCAGCGGCCAAGCCCTGGCCGG
The DNA here is from genome assembly GCF_041912635.1 of Inhella sp. Taxonomy (GTDB): domain Bacteria; phylum Pseudomonadota; class Gammaproteobacteria; order Burkholderiales; family Burkholderiaceae_C; genus Inhella. Next base: position 49,399 of record NZ_JAYRMO010000004.1, on the reverse strand, counting down.
CGGGCAGGTGTTTGATGAAGTGCCGCATTCAGAACAGGAAGTAGCGCTGCGCCATCGGCAGCTCGTGGGCGGGTTCGCAGGTCAGGAGCACGCCATCGGCCCGCACCTCGTAGCTCTGGGCGTCGATCTCCATCGTCGGCGTGTAGCTGTTGTGCACCATGTCCGCCTTCTTCACGCTGCGGCAGCCGCGCACGGGGCTGAGCGTCTTGCGCAGGTTCAAGGCTTGCGCGGTGCCCAGGCCGGCCTGCGACACGAAGGTCAGCGCACCCTGGCTGAGCGCGCCGCCGAAGCTGCCAAACATCGGCCGCATATGCACCGGCTGCGGCGTCGGGATGCTGGCGTTGGCGTCGCCCATCGCCGCCATGGCGATGAAGCCGCCCTTGAGCACCAGGCTGGGCTTGACGCCAAAGAAGGCCGGCTTCCACAGCACCAGATCGGCCCACTTCCCCACCTCGATCGAGCCCACCTCATGCGCCACGCCATGCGTGAGCGCGCCGTTGATGCCGAGCTTGGCGATGTAGCGCTTGACGCGGGCGTTGTCGTGTCGTTCGCTGTCGCCAGGCAGTGGCCCGCGCTGCAGTTTCATCTTGTGCGCGGTCTGCCAGCAGCGGATCAGCACCTCGCCCACGCGGCCCATGGCCTGGCTGTCCGAGCTGAACATGCTGATGGCGCCGAGGTCGTGCAGGATGTCCTCGGCAGCGATGGTTTCGCGGCGGATGCGGCTTTCGGCAAAGGCCAGGTCCTCGGCGATGCCGGCATCCAGGTGGTGGCAGACCATCAGCATGTCCAGGTGCTCGTCCAGGGTGTTCACGGTGAACGGGCGCGTGGGGTTGGTGGAAGAGGGCAGCACGTTGGCTTCGCCCACCACCTTCATGATGTCCGGCGCGTGCCCGCCGCCGGCCCCTTCGGTGTGGAAGCTGTGGATGGTGCGGCCCTTGAAGGCGGCCACACTGTCTTCCACGCAGCCGCTTTCGTTCAGGGTGTCGGTGTGGATGGCGACCTGGGTGTCGGTCTCCTCGGCCACGCCCAGGCAGCAATCAATGGCCGCCGGCGTGCTGCCCCAGTCCTCGTGCAGCTTCAGGCCGATGGCACCGGCCTCGATCTGCTGGCGCAGCGCCTCGGGCCGGCTGGCATTGCCCTTGCCGAAGAAGCCCAGGTTCATCGGGAAGGCCTCGGCCGCCTTCAGCATGGTGGCCAGGTGCTGGGGGCCGGGGGTGCAGGTGGTGGCCAGCGTGCCGGTGGCCGGGCCGGTGCCCCCGCCGATCATCGTTGTCACGCCTGAGGCCAAGGCCTCCTCGATCTGCTGCGGGCAGATGAAGTGGATGTGCGTGTCCACCGCGCCGGGCGTGACGATCATGCCTTCGCCCGCAATGATCTCGGTGCCGGGGCCGATGACGATGTCCACGCCGGGCTGCACGTCCGGGTTACCCGCCTTGCCGATGGCGGCGATGCGGCAGCCGCGCAGGCCGATGTCGGCCTTGACGATGCCCCAGTGGTCCACGATCACCACATTGGTGATCACCGTGTCCACCGCGTCCGCGGGGCCGGGTCCGTTCGGGCGCTGGCTCTGGCCCATGCCGTCGCGCACGGTCTTGCCGCCGCCGAACTTCACTTCTTCGCCGTAGCCGCCGGCGCGCAGGGTCAGGTCCTGCTCGATCTCGATCAGCAGTGCGGTGTCGGCCAGACGCAGGCGGTCGCCCACGGTGGGGCCGAGCATCTCGGCATAGGCGCGGCGGGGCAGGGTGGCCATTACAGCGCTCCGTTCACCAGGCCGCGAAAGCCCCAGACGGCGCGCTCGCCCGCGTAGTCCACCAGCTCCACAGTGCGCACCTGGCCGGGCTCGAAGCGCACCGCGGTGCCGCTGCAGATGTTCAGGCGCATGCCGCGCGCGCTGGCGCGGTCGAATTCCAGCGCGGCATTGGTTTCCGCGAAGTGGTAGTGCGAACCCACCTGGATGGGCCGCAGGCCGGTGTTGGCCACGCGCAGCGTGAGCGTGCGCCGGCCGGGGTTCAGCACCAGCTCGCCCTCTTCCGTCAGCAGTTCGCCGGGAATCACAGCACCCCCGTGAGGCGCAGGGCGCCGAAGGTCATCAAGCCAGCGCCCAGGCCCTCGGCCCAGCGCGCCGCCATGGGCCGCAGCAGGGCGCCGGCTGCCAGGCCCAGGCCGTGCAGCAGCACGGTGCCGGCCAGCATGCCCAGCAGCGCGGCCAGGCCCTGCAGCTCGCTGCCATGGGCGGCGCCATGCATCCAGGCAAATACGGCGATGAGGGCCAGCGCCACCGGCTGCGGCAGTGGCACGCGCCAGGCCACCAGCAGGCCCAGGCCCAGCAGCGAGACGGCAATACCCGGCTCCACGCCGGGTGGCAGCCAGCCCGCCCAGGCCACGGCCAGCGCGCCCAGCAGCAGGGCGGCAGCAAACACCAGCGGGCCACGCAGGGCCTCGGCGGGGCGGCGGTAGGTGAGTGCACCCCACAGGCCTACTGCCAGCATCGCAGCCAGGTGGTCGGCGCCGCTCAGCGGGTGGCTGAAGCCCGCGCTGAAGCCGCTCAGGCCATGGTCGCCGCTGTGAGCGAAAGCGTTTTGGCCGACAAGAAGAAGCAGGAGCAAGACGGTGCGCATGAGGCCTCAGGCAATGGGTTGGTGCACGGTGACGAGCTTGGTGCCGTCGGGAAAGCTGGCTTCGATCTGGATCTCGGTGAGCATCTCGGGCACGCCCTCCATCACCTCGGCGCGGCTGAGCACCGTGCGGCCACTGCTCATCAGCTGGGCCACGGTCTGGCCGTCGCGTGCGCCCTCCAGGATGGCGGCGCTGATGAAGGCCACGGCCTCGGGGTAGTTCAGGCGCAGGCCGCGTGCGCGCCGCCGCTCGGCCAGCAAGGCGGCGGTGAACACGAGCAGCTTGTCCTTTTCACGCGGGGTCAGGTCCATGGGGGCGGGGCAGGGGAAGCAATGCCTGGCTTTTTGCAAGCTTTGGGCCAGCCCCATTTCGGCGCGTGGCCACCGCTTCTGCGCCGAGTTGGCGCGCCGCGCATGCGGGCATGGCGCCAGCTTGGGGCGGCCTTGCACCAGCGCGGCGCATGGGTGCTGCGGATTGGGGTGGCACAGCCCTTGCTGCAGTGCAGCAGGAGCCTTCCCCCTCATCCACCCCAAGGAGTTCCGATGCTGCGCCGTTCTGCCCTGCGATCCATCAGCCTTGCCGCTGCCAGCCTGTTCGCCGTTCCCGTCTGGGCGGCTGACACCATCAAGGTGGGCGTGCTGCACTCCCTTTCCGGCACCATGGCCATCTCCGAGACGGTGCTCAAGGACACCGTGCTGATGGCGATCGACGAGATCAATGCCAAGGGCGGTGTGCTGGGCAAGAAGCTCGAACCGGTGGTGGTGGACCCGGCCTCCAACTGGCCGCTGTTTGCCGAGAAGGCCAAGCAACTCATCAGCCAGGACAAGGTGGCCGTGGTGTTCGGCTGCTGGACCTCGGTGAGCCGCAAGTCGGTGCTGCCGGTGTTCGAGAGCACCAACTCGCTGCTCTTCTACCCGGTGCAGTACGAGGGCGAGGAACTCAGCAAAAACGTCTTCTACACCGGCGCCGCTCCCAACCAGCAGGCCATTCCCGCGGTGGAGTACCTGATGAGCAAGGACGGTGGCGGGGCCAAGCGCTTCGTGCTGCTGGGCACCGACTACGTGTACCCGCGCACCACCAACAAGATCCTGCGCGCCTTCCTCAAGACCAAGGGCATCGGCGAGGCCGACATCCTGGAGGAGTACACCCCCTTCGGCCACAGCGATTACCAATCCATCATCGCCAAGATCAAGAAGTTCGCCGCCGAGGGCAAGAAGACCGCGGTGGTCTCCACCATCAATGGCGACTCCAACGTGCCCTTCTACAAGGAGCTGGGCAACCAGGGCCTGAAGGCCACGGATGTGCCGGTAGTGGCCTTCAGCGTGGGCGAGGAAGAGCTGCGCGGCGTGGACACCAAGCCCCTGGTGGGCCACCTGGCCGCCTGGAACTACTTCATGAGCCTGAAGAACCCCGCCAACGAGGCCTTCACCAAGAAGTGGGCGGACTACGCCAAGGCCAAGAACATCCCCGGCCACAAGGACAAGCCGCTGACCAACGACCCCATGGAGGCCACCTACATCGGCGTGCACATGTGGGCGCAGGCCGTGGCCAAGGCCAAGAGCACCGAGACCGACAAGGTCATCACTGCCATGGCCGGCCAGACCTTCACCGCACCCTCGGGCATCACCTCCAAGATGGACGAGAAGAACCACCACCTGCACAAGTCGGTGTTCATCGGCGAGGTCAAGGCGGATGGCCAGTTCAGCGTGGTGTGGAAGACCCCGGGGCCGGTGCAGGCCGACCCGTGGAGCGACTACATCCCCGAGAACAAGGGCAAGAAGAACGAGCCCGAGAAGAAGTAAGCCATGCGCGCGGGCTGGCGGGTCTTTTTGCTGCTGCTGGCGCTGCTGGGGGGCGCCAGCCCGGCGCGGGCGCTGAGCCCGGCGCTGCAGCTGCAGCTGGCGCAGGGCGAGGGCGACGCGCGCGTCGCCGCGCTCAACCAGGCCTTGCTGGCGGGCGACCGCCGCCTGGGCGCCTACCTGCAGGCGCTGTTGGACGGGCGGGTGCGCATCCAGGGGGATCAGGTGCGCGTGGCGGCACCGGGCGAGCCGCCGGCCGCCGAGGGCGAGGAGCCGATGCTGAACAACCGCCTGCGGCGCGAGTTCGAAAGCGCACTTGCCGCCCTGGACCTGCTGGCCCCTGAGCCGGAGCGCCGTGCCCAAGCCCTGCAGGTGCTGGCTGACCAGCCCGACCCCGCCCGCCTGCCTCTGCTGGAGCGCGCCCGCGCGGCCGAAACCCTGCCGGCCTTGCAGCAGCGCCTGGACCGCCTGCTGGCGGCGGCGCGGCTCTCGGCTCCCGAGCCCGCGCAGCGCCAGCGCGCCGCCCAGGCTCTGGCCCAGGCGGCCGACCCCGGCACGCGTGCCCAGCTGCTGGAGCGTCTGGCCGCCGAGACCGACCCCACGGTGCGCCGTGCCCTGCAGCAGGCCGCCCAGGCGGTGGCCGAGCGCCTGGCCTGGGGGGAGCGCGCGCAGCTGCTCTTCAGCGGCCTGAGCCTGGGCTCCATCCTGCTGCTGGCCGCGCTGGGCCTGGCCATCACCTACGGGCTGATGGGCGTCATCAACATGGCCCATGGCGAGCTCTTGATGATTGGCGCCTATGCCACCTGGGGCGTGCAGCAGGCATTCCGCGCCTGGCTGCCGCCGGGCGCTTTTGATGCCTATCTGCTGCTGGCGCTGCCGGCCAGCTTCCTGGCCGCGGCCGCGGTGGGCGTGCTGATGGAGCGGCTGGTGATCCGCCACTTGTACGGCCGGCCGCTCGAATCCCTGCTGGCTACCTGGGGCCTGAGCCTGATCCTGATGCAGACGGTGCGCAGCCTCTTTGGCGCGCAGAACGTGGCGGTGGAGAACCCGGGCGTTCTGAGTGGCGGCTGGGCCCTGCTGCCCAACTTCACCCTGCCGTGGAACCGCCTGGCCATCATCGGGCTGGCGGCGCTGGTGCTGCTGGGCGTGGCCCTGCTGCTCACCCGCACGCGCCTGGGCCTGCTGGTGCGCGGCGTGACGCAGAACCGCCGCATGGCCGCCTGCGTGGGCGTGGACACGGCGCGGGTGGACACCCTGGCCTTCGCGCTCGGCTCCGGCCTGGCCGGCCTGGCCGGCTGCGCGCTCAGCCAGGTCGGCAATGTGGGGCCGGACCTGGGGCAGAGCACGATCGTGGACGCCTTCATGGTGGTGGTGCTGGGCGGCGTGGGGCAACTGGCCGGCACGGTGTACGCCGGCCTGGGCCTGGGCGTGCTGGCCAAGCTGCTGGAAGGCTGGCAGGGCGCGGTGCTGGCCAAGATCGGCCTGCTGCTGCTGCTCATCCTTGTCATCCAGAAGCGCCCGCAGGGTCTGTTCGCAATCAAGGGCCGGAGCGTGGACGCATGAGCACTCCCGCACGGCCGCTCCGAAGGGAGTGCGTTCCTCCTTCGGGGGGGCGTTCACGAAGTGAACGGAGGGTCGTCCAGTGAGCACGCGGCGTCTGCTTTCCCCGCGCGGCTGGGCCGTGCTGGCGGCCCTGGCCGCCGTGTGGCTGCTCGGCGTGCCGCTGCTGCACCTGGCCTTGCCGGCCGGGCACCCGCTGCACCTGTCGGAGTTTTACGTCGGTCTGCTGGGCAAGTTCGCCTGCTATGCCATCTGCGCCTTGGCCATCGACCTGATCTGGGGCTTCACCGGCATCCTCTCGCTTGGCCATGGCCTGTTCTTCGCGCTCGGCGGCTACGGCATGGGCATGTACCTGATGCGCCAGATCGGCCGCGAGGGCCAGTACGGCAGCGAGTTGCCCGACTTCATGGTCTTCCTGAACTGGCAAGAACTGCCCTGGCATTGGGCGCTGAGCGATTCGCTGCTGGCGCAACTGTTCCTTGCCCTGGCCATCCCCGCCGCGCTGGCGGCGGTGTTCGGCTGGTTTGCCTTTCGCAGCCGCATCCAGGGGGTCTACTTTTCCATCATCACCCAGGCCCTGACGGTGGCCGCCATGCTGCTGTTCTTCCGCAATGAAACGGGCTTTGGCGGCAACAACGGCTTCACCGACTTCAAGCGCCTGGCCGGCCTCAATCTGCAGCTGCCCACGGTGAAGCTGGCGCTGTGTTTGGCCTCGGGCCTGGCGCTTCTGGGCTGCTACCTGCTGGCGCGTTGGCTCACGCAGGGCCGCTACGGCCGCCTGCTGCTGGCGGTGCGCGACGCCGAGAGCCGGCTGCGCTTCTGCGGCTACGACCCGGTGGCCTACAAGCTCAGCATCTGGGTGCTCTCCGCCACGATGTGTGCGCTAGCCGGGGTGCTGTACGTGCCCCAGGTCGGCATCATCAACCCGAGCGAGATGAGCCCGGCCGCCAGCATCGAGATGGCAATTTGGGCGGCCGTGGGCGGGCGCGGCACCTTGATCGGCCCCATCCTGGGCGCCTTCTTTGTGAACGGCGGCAAATCGGTGTTCACCGCCTGGCTGCCCGAAGCCTGGCTGTTTGTGCTGGGCGGGCTGTTCATTGCCGTCACCTTGTTCCTTCCGCGCGGCCTGATCGGCCTGATCAATCGCAAGGAGCGCCCATGACGCCCGACCTGATGGAAGCCGGCGCCCAAGCCCGCGCCCGCCTGCAGGCCCAGGTGCTGGCGCGCGGCGAGCCGGTGTTCAACCAGGGCGTGGCGCTCTATGTCGAGGACTTGCGCGTTGCGTTTGATGGCTTTCAGGCACTGGGTGGGTTGTCTCTCACGCTGGGCCTGGGTGAGCTGCGCTGCGTCATCGGCCCCAATGGCGCGGGCAAGACCACGCTGATGGACTGCCTCACCGGCAAGACGCGTCCCGACAGCGGCCGGCTCTTCTTCGGCTCCAACCTGGACCTGCGCCGCATGAGCGAAACCGAAATCGCCCGGGCCGGCATCGGCCGCAAGTTCCAGAAGCCCACCGTGTTCGAAGCCCTGACGGTGCAGCAGAACCTGGAACTGGCCCTGGCCGGCGACCGGCGCGTGCGCCAGGCCCTGCGCGCCCGCCTGAGCGCCGCCCAGCGCGACCGCCTGGACGAGCTGCTGCAGGAGGTGCACCTCTGGAGCGAGGCCGACCGCGTGGCCGGCCTGCTGAGCCACGGGCAAAAGCAATGGCTGGAGATCGGCATGCTGCTCGCACAGGACCCCCGGCTGCTGCTGCTGGACGAACCCGTGGCCGGCATGACGGACGAAGAAACCGCGCGCACCGCCGAGCTGTTCCGCCGCCTGGCCGGGCGCCACACCCTGCTGGTGGTGGAGCACGACATGGCCTTCGTAGGTGAGCTGGCCGGCGCCGAGGGTCAGGTGACCGTGCTGCACGAGGGCCGTGTGCTGGCCGAAGGTCGCATGGACGATGTACAGGCCAACGAGCAGGTGATCGAGGTGTACCTTGGCCGCTGATTCCTTGCTGCAGGTGCAGGGCCTGCACCAGCACTACGGCGGCTCGCACATCCTGCGCGGGCTGGACTTTGGGCTGCGCGCCGGTGAGGTGACCGTGCTGCTCGGTCGCAACGGGGTGGGCAAGACCACGCTGCTCAAGACCCTGATGGGCCTGGTGCCCGCCAGTCAGGGCCAACTGCTGCTGGACGGGCAGGAGCTGAACGCGCTGCAGACCCACCGGCGGGTGCGTGCCGGCCTGGGCTTCGTGCCGCAGGGCCGCGAGATCTTCAACCGCCTGACGGTGCGCGAGAACCTGCTGATGGGCCTGGCCCCGCGCCCGGCCGGCAGCTCGCTGCCGCCGGAGCTCTTCACCCTGTTCCCGGTGCTGCAGCAGATGCTGGGCCGGCGCGGTGGGGACCTCAGCGGGGGGCAGCAGCAGCAACTGGCCATCGCCCGCGCGCTGGCCGGCGGCCCGCGTGTGCTCCTGCTGGACGAACCCACCGAAGGCATCCAGCCCAGCGTCATCAAGGACATCGGCCGCGTCATCCGCCACCTGGCCCATGAACGTGGCCTGGCGGTGCTGCTGGTCGAGCAGTTCTACGACTTCGCCGCCGAGTTGGCCGACCAGTACCTGCTGATGCAGCGGGGTCAGCTGGTGGGGCAGGGCCGTGGCGCCGACATGGCGGCGGACGGCGTGCGCGAACGGCTCGCCTTGTGAGGGCGCTAGGAAGCCCTGGGCGGGCTGGGTACAGTCGCGCCCAATGAGCCCCAACCCCAGCGACATCCCCTCCGACTTCCAGGACTCCGACCTGGACGAGCAGCCGGCACCCCAGCGCAAGCCCCGCAAGGGCCTGTACGTGCTGCCCAATCTGTTCACCCTGGCGGCCCTGTTCGGGGGCTTCTACGCCATCGTCATGGCCATGAACGGGCGCTTCGAGAACGCTGCCATCGGCATCTTCTGTGCCATGGTGTTGGACAGCCTGGACGGCCGCGTGGCGCGCATGACAGGCACCCAATCCGCCTTCGGCGAGCAGATGGACAGCCTCTCGGACATGGTCAGTTTCGGCGCCGCGCCAGCCCTGGTGGCCTACGAGTGGGCGCTGAAGGACCTGGGCAAGCTGGGTTGGATTGCCGCCTTCGTCTACTGTGCCTGCGCGGCCCTGCGCCTGGCGCGCTTCAACACCAACATCGGCGTCATTGATAAGCGCTTCTTCCAGGGCCTGCCCAGCCCGGCCGCCGCGGCCCTGGTGGCCGGCTCCATTTGGCTGGCGGTGGATGCCGGCTGGACCCTGGAGGCCCATCCCTGGCTGAGCCTGGCCATGGTGGGCATCACGCTGTACGCCGGCCTCACCATGGTGACCAACGCGCCCTTCTACAGCTTCAAGGATTTCAGCCTCAAGCGCTCGGTGCCGTTTGCCCTGCTGGTGGCCCTGGTGCTGCTGATCGCGTTGGTCTCCAGCCACCCGCCCATCGCCCTGTTCGCGCTGTTTTGCTGCTACAGCGTGTCCGGCTATGCCGAGTACGCGCGTCGCAAATGGAAGGGGCGGCACGCCAGCCTCATCGCCACCTCGACCGACGAGCCCGACGAAGCAGGCCTGCACGGTTGACGAAGCGTGTTCCGGTTGCCGCTGCTACATTCGCCCCATGACGTTCGCCCGCACTCTTGCCCTACTACCGGAGGCCTCTCGGGTGCGTTGACGCGTCCAGCCTTGTGCTGACCCCCTCCACGGCCCGCCCAGTCCAAGCTGCGCGGGCCGTTTTGTTTTTCCGACTCTGGAGCACCAAATGGCCGACCGCCTGATCATCTTTGACACCACCTTGCGCGATGGCGAGCAGTCGCCCGGCGCCTCGATGACCAAGGACGAGAAGCTGCGCATCGCGCGCCAGTTGGAGCGACTGCGGGTCGACGTCATCGAAGCCGGCTTCGCGGCCGCCAGCCCGGGCGACTTCGAGGCCGTGAAGGCCATCGCCGACGCCATCAAGGACAGCCGCATCTGCTCGCTGGCGCGCGCCAACGATCGCGATCTGAGCCGTGCCGCCGAGGCGCTCAAGGGCGCCAACGCCGCGCGCATCCACACCTTCATCGCCACCAGCGAACTCCACATGGAGAAGAAGCTGCGCATGACGCGTGAGCAGGTGCTGGAGCAGGCGCGCCTGGCCGTGCGCTTCGCGCGCCAGCATTGCGACGACGTCGAGTTCTCGCCTGAGGATGGCTACCGCAGCGACCCGGACTTCCTCTGTCGCGTCATTGAAGCGGTGATCGAGGAAGGCGCGGGCACCATCAATATCCCCGATACCGTCGGCTACGCCATTCCGGAGCTGTACGGCGAGTTCATCGCCAACCTGCGCCGCCGGGTGCCCAACTCGGACCGCGCGATCTGGAGCGTGCACTGCCACAACGACCTCGGCATGGCCGTGGCCAACTCGCTCGCCGGCGTGAAGATCGGCGGCGCGCGCCAGATCGAGTGCACCATCAACGGCCTGGGCGAGCGCGCCGGCAACTGCTCGCTCGAAGAGGTGGTGATGGCGGTCAAGACCCGCCGCGACCACTTCGGCCTGGAAGTGGGCATCGATGCCAGCCAGATCGTCGCCGCCTCGCGGCTGGTCAGTCAGACCACCGGCTTCGTCGTGCAACCCAACAAGGCCGTGGTGGGCGCCAACGCCTTTGCCCATGCCTCGGGCATCCACCAGGATGGCGTGCTCAAGGCCCGCGACACGTACGAGATCATGCGCGCCGAAGACGTGGGCTGGGCGGCCAACAAGATCGTGCTGGGCAAGCTCAGCGGCCGCAACGCCTTCAAGCAGCGCCTGGAGCAACTCGGCATCACGCTGGAAAGCGAGGCCGAGCTGAACGAAGCCTTCCAGCGCTTCAAGGTGCTGGCCGACCGCAAGGCCGAGGTGTTTGACGAGGACATCCTGGCCCTGGTGATGGAAGAGCAGGCCGACCACGAGCCGGATCATTACAAGCTGCTGGCCCTGAAGCAGAACTCCGAGATGGGCGAGCGCCCGCGCGCGGCAGTGGTGTTCGAGGCCGGCGGCACCGAGTACCGCGCCGAGAGCGAAGGCAATGGGCCTGTGGACGCCTGCGTGCGCGCCATCGAGTCGCAGTTGCAGAGCGGTGCGGAGTTGCTTCTATTCAGCGTCAATGCCATCTCCAGCGGCAGCTCCGAGAGCCAGGGCGAGGTGAGCATGCGTCTGCAATTGGGCGGTCGCGTGGTGAACGCGGTGGGCGCCGACCCGGACATCATCGTGGCCTCGGCCAAGGCCTACTTGAATGCCCTGAACAAGCTCCGCGCCAAAGGCGAAAAGCTGCTGGCACAGGGCTGAGGCCGGTGCGAGGACGGTCCTGAGGACCGTCCGACCCCGGCCGAAGGACAGGCCCCGTCGTGCGGGGACTGGCTGGGGGAGATCGGACCGAGGACAGCCCGGAGGGCTGTCCGACGCCGATCGAAGGACAGGCCCCGCCGAGGCCAGAGGCCTCGGCCTTCGTGAGACATGAACAGCCCATTGGGCTGTTCATGTCCGCACTCAGTCGTGCGGGGCCTGGCTGGGGCGCGGTGGAAGTCAAAGAAGACAGCCATTCAAAAGACAAATCCCCGGCCGCCCATCCACCCCACCCCCAACACGTGACAAACCGCAACTTTCGACCCCATCTCAAGACTTCCCCCTAAGTCTTTGATGTTGAAAGCTCGCAAGACCGACCGTTACACTCGACTCCCCTTTGCTGGAGTGCTGTCGATGCGTTTGCTGGGCCTGTTGTGCTTGAGTCTGGTTCTGAGCGTGGCGGACGCGGGCCTGGGTGTGCAGACGGCCGACGCCGCCACCAATAAGACCCAGAAGGCCGAGCGCCAGCAGGTCCGCAAGAGCAAGGCCAAGAGTCCACGCAAGGCGGCGGTGCAGGCGCCCAAGCGCCGTGTGGTCGCAGTGGTGGCGCCGGCCCGGCCCAGTTTCGGGCAGCAGCTCGGGCTGGAAGAGAGCCCCTCGCCGCTCGCGCTGAAGTCCAATGTGGCCCTGGTGCTGGACCAGGAAACCAATGAGGTGCTGCTGGCCAAGAACGAGGGCGCGGTGCTGCCGATCGCCTCGATCACCAAGCTGATGACCGCCCTGGTGGTGCTGGAAGCCCAGCAGCCGCTGGATGAAGTGCTGACCATCAGCAACGAAGACATCGACACCGAGAAGCACACCGGTTCGCGCCTGGCCGTGGGCACGCAGCTGACGCGCGGCGAGATGCTGCACCTGGCGCTGATGTCGAGCGAGAACCGGGCCGCCAATGCGCTGGGGCGCCACTACCCCGGTGGGCTGGCCGCCGCGGTCGAGGCCATGAACGCCAAGGCTCGGCAACTGGGCATGCGTGACACCCGCTATGTGGAGCCGACCGGTCTCAGCAGCTCCAACCAGAGCAGCGCCAGCGATCTGGCCCGTCTGGTCAAGGTGGCTTATGAGGTGCCGCTGCTGCGCGAGCTTTCCACCACCGCTGAGCACCGCGTGCGTGTGGGGCGGCGCGACATGGCCTTCCACACCACCAATGGCCTGGTGCGCAGCCGCAGCTGGGACATCGGTCTGCAGAAGACCGGTTACATCGCCGAGGCCGGCCGCTGCCTGGTGATGCAGGCCGAGCTGGCGGGTCGCAAACTGATCATGGTGTTCCTTGACTCTGCCGGCAAGTACAGCCGGATCGGCGATGCCGAGCGGGTCAGGAAGTGGCTGAGCAGCGACCGAGCAGGGTCCTGAGGGCGAGACCGGACTGAAACAGCCCCGCGGGCTGTTTCAGCCTGCCGAGCGCCAAGGCCTCTGGCCTTGGCTGGGGCGCTGGCAGCCAGTCAGCCTTCTGTTGCTAAGCCCGATACCCCAGCGCAGCCGAAATCGCCGCCGCCGTGTCCCGCAGCTTGGGCTCCCAGCCTTCTTCCAGCCGGTCCGAGGGCGCGGAGATCGACAGCCCCGCCACCAGCTTGCCCTGGTCGTCAAAGATGCCGGCGGCCATGCACCGTACGCCCAGCTCCAGCTCCTCCTCGTCGCGAGAGACCCCGCGCGAGCGCACCGTGGCCAGCTCGCGCTCCAGGCGGGGCAGGTCGGTGATGCTGTTGCGCGTATGGCCGGCCAGACCGGTGCGGGTGGCGTAGGCGCGCACGCGGGCCGGCTCGTCATGGGCGAGGAAGAGCTTGCCCACCGAGGTCAGGTGCAGCGGCGCGCGGCCGCCTACCGCACGCACCACCTGCATGCCGCTGCGCTCGCTGTAAGTGCGTTCGATGTAGACGATCTCGTCGCCCTGACGCACCGACAAGTTCACCGGCTGGTGCGTGAGTTTGTGCAGCTCGCGCATCGAGTCCAGTGCGGCATCGCGCACATCCAGCCGCGCCTTAACCAGATTGCCCAATTCCAGCAGGCGCATGCCCAGGCGGTAGCTGCCGGGTTCGGGCCGGTCGACATAGCGGCCCAGAGTCAGGTCGTTGAGGATGCGATGGGCGGTCGAGGGGTGCAGTCCGGTGGCCTCGGCCAGGGCCTTCAGCGGGATCGGATCGGCATGGCGGGCCAGCACATCCAGCAGCGCAAAGGCGCGTTCCAGCACTTGGATCGTGGGCGTGGGGGCTTCACTCATGGCGTCATTGTGCAAGCGCCGATCGCGCGGCCTGTTGCCCAGAGCGCACGGCGCCCTCCAGAGTGGCAGGGTAGGGGCCCTCGATGTAGTCGCCGCAAGCCCACAGGCCGGGCTCGATCCGGGATGGCGGGCGCTGCAAATTGGCGGTGCAGGCGAAGGTGGCACGACGGTCGGCATGGCTGCGCAGCAGGCGCGCCTGGCCCAGCCCGGGCACCTGGGCGGCAACCTGCGCGCGCACGGCATCGGTCAACGCCGCGCGTCCTTCCGGCAGGCGGCCCGCCAACGCGCTGCCCACGGCCGCGAAGCGTCCAGGGGTGCCGCCGATGGCCTGCAGGTCGAACAGGAACTGTGCAGGTGCGCCGCGCAAGGCCACCATGGGAGCGGGCAACTGCACGGCGTCGGCCTCCAGATAGACGGTCAAGATGGCTTCGCTCTGCAATGCGGCAGTGCTGGCGGACCAGGCGGGCGCGACGGGCGCACACAGGCGAGCGGCCTCGGTGGCGCTGCAGGCCAGCAGCACCCGCGTGCAGGGCTCACCGTCCAGCAGCCACCCCCCCGCTTCGCCCGCCTGCAGGGCTTGCACGCGGCGCCCCAGCTCGATCTGGGCACGCTGCGCGCGCAGCCAGCGGGCCGCGGGCTCGGGTAACAACTGATCCAGCGGACGGCGCGGCAAGAGCAGGTCGGCCGCGCCGGGGCCGCCCAGCAGGGCATCGCGCAGCACGCGCAGGAACACGCTGGCACTGGCCTGTTCGATCGGCGTGTTCAGCGCCGCGATGCACAAGGGTTCGAACAAGTCCTCGCGCACCGCGGCGGGCAAGCCGTGGCAGAGCCGGGCCACGCTCCATTCGCGCGGGCAGCGCAGTCCGCGCAGCAACAGGCCTACGCCCCAGCGGGCCAGGGCCAGGCGCTCGCGCAGCTGCCAGCCAGGGTGGCCCGCCACGGCCTGCACCAGCGCCAGCGCCGCCGGTCGCCCCGCCGGCCAGCGCAGGCCGCGGCCTTGTGCGTCCACCAGGGTCAGCGGGCCGCGCCACAGCAGGGTCTGCGGGTCGGCGCCCACCAGGCGCATCAGATCCAGGGTGTGGCGATAAGCGCCGATGAGGATGTGATGCCCGCTGTCGAGTGCGTCGTCGCCCGCGCTCAGGCTGCGCGCCCGGCCCCCCAGCTGGGGCGCCATCTCCAGCAGGCGCACGCGGGCGCCGGCCTGCACGGCCTGCACCGCGGCCGCGATGCCGGCCCAGCCCCCCCCGACGATCGTGAGGTCCGGGCTCAACGGCCGCGCCAGTTGGTGCGCATGGCGATCCACAGCTTGCGCAAGGGTGTGAGGGCGATGCGCTGGTGCAGCACCTGGAAGTGCTCGGCCTCCAGTTCGCACAGCAAGGCGCGGTAGATGTTGGCCATCATCAGCCCTGGCTTCTGGGCCTGGCGGTCGGCCTCGGGCAGCAGGGCCAGCGCCTCGTCGTACAGGCGGTGCGCGCGCTCGGCCTGGAACTTCATCAGGGCCGTGAAGCGCTCGCTGTAGCCCCAGGGCGCTTCGCGTTTCAGGATCTCGTGGGCCTTGACGTCGAACTGCTGCAGTTCGTTCACCGGCAGGTAGATGCGGCCGCGACGGGCGTCGTCGCCCACATCACGCAGGATGTTGGTGAGCTGCAGGGCCAGGCCCAGCTTGTGGGCGTAGGCCACGGTCTGCTCCTGGGTGCGCCCGAAGATCGCACTGGCCACCTCGCCCACCACGCCGGCCACCAGATGGCAGTAGCGCTCCAGTCCGACGAAGTCCAGGTAGCGGGTCTGCTGCAAATCCATCTCGCAGCCTTCGATGACCGCGAGCAGGTGCCGGGCCTCGATGCCGTAAGGGGCTAGATGGGGACTGAGCGCCTGCATCGCCGGGTGGCTGGGCTGGCCGGCAAACAGGCGCTGAACCTCCTGGCGCCACCAAGCCAGCTTGGTGGCGGCAACGCCCGGGTCCTGCACTTCGTCCACCACATCGTCCACCTCGCGGCAGAAGGCGTAGAAGGCGGTGATGGCGGCGCGCCGCGGCGGGGTCAGGAACTTGAAGGCGTAATAGAAGCTGGAGCCACTGGCAGCCGCCTTGTCTTGCACGTATTGCTGGGGCGTCATGCGCGCGGGTCCATGCGCGCGGCGCGCCAGAGCAGGAGTGGGGCATCCCAGGCGCGCAGGCGCGGCCGGTGCAGCAGGGTGGCGTGGTTCATGGCGTGAATTTTCTCCGCCACTCGCAGGCCACCCTGAACGACCAGGCGCAGCTCCCAGCCCATGCGACCAGGCACGCGGAAGGGCAGGCTGGCGCCTTCGCGCATCAGCGCGCAGGCCCAGTCCAGTTCGCCCGCCACGCACAGGCGCAAGCTCGGGCTGTCGTGGCCATCCAGGACCTGCGCGACACTGCTGCCGGCCGCCTCCAGCCGGTCTGCCGGCAGATAGACCCGCCCCTTCAGCCGATCCAGCGACAGGTCCTGCCAGAAGTTGATCAATTGCAGGGCGGTGCAAATGGCATCGGAGGCCCGCAGCGCCGCGGCGTCCTGAATGCCGAAGAGATGCAGCAACAGGCGACCCACCGGGTTGGCCGAGCGCTCGCAGTAGTGCAGCAGCTCGACCCGGCTGGCGTAGCGCTGCACCCAGGTGTCCTGGTGGAAGGCGTCCAGCAGGGCCTCCAGCAGCGGCAGCGGCAGTTGGTGGTCGCGCAGGGCCTGCGCCAGCGGATGCAGCACTGGGCGCAGCGCGGGCTCGCAGGGCTGGCCCTGCGTGATGGCGCGCAGCTGGGAGCGTAGCTCGGCGATTGCCTGTTGCCGTTCGGCCACAGACGCGTTGCCCTCGTCCGCCAGGTCGTCGGCGTAGCGCGCGAATCGGTAGATGGCCAGGATGGGGGGGCGCAGCGCTGGGGGGCAGAGCCAGGAGGCGACCGGAAAGTTCTCCTGCTTGTGGCGTTGCGCGCTCGGAAGGGCAGATAAGGGCACGGCGCGCATTGTGTCTGCGGCTCTGCCACTGGAAGGAGCTCCAGTACATTAGCGGCGCATCTAAGAACATCGGCACGCCTGGGGGCGAAGCCGTCGATCCCAAAGAGGTTGCGATGACAGCTGCAGCGGGCGCCCATGGCAGGCGTCGGATGGGGGTTTGGGCCTTGGGCTTGGCCATGGGCGTACTGGTGAGCGGCTGCGGCCGCAAGGACGCCGAGCCGGCTCCCGAGCGTGCCGTGCGCACCCAGGTGCTGAAGGTGGCCCAGGCCGGCCAGACCCTGGAGTTTGCGGCCGAGGTGCGCGCCCGTACCGAATCGCGTCTCGCGTTTCGCGTGCCCGGCAAGGTGCTGAGTCGCAGCGTCGGCCTGGGCGACAGCGTCAAGGCGGGCCAGGTGCTGATGCGTCTGGATCCGGCCGACCTGAGGCTGGCCGCCGATGCGGCCGAGGCGGCGCTGACGGCGGCCAAGGCCAATCGCGACCAGCAGGTGGCCGATATCAAGCGCTTCCGCGAGCTCAAGAACCAGGGTTTCATCAGCGGCGCAGAGCTGGAACGCCGCGAGGCGGCCTTGCAGGCGGCGCAAGCCCAGTTCGAACAGGCCCGCGCCCAGGCCAAGGCGCAGCGCAACCAAAGCCAGTATGCGGCGCTGGAGGCGGACGCCGCCGGTGTCATCACCTCGGTGGATGCCGAGCCCGGCACCGTGGTGGCGGCCGGCACGCCGGTGCTCCGGCTGGCTCAGAAGGGCTCGCGCGACGTGGTGTTCCAGGTGCCCGAGCACCAGGTTTTGGCACTGCGCCAGCTGGCGGCGCATCCCGGCGCGCTGGCCGTGCGGTTGTGGGGTCAATCGGAGCTGCTGCCCGCCAAGCTGCGCGAGCTCGCCGAAGCCGCCGATCCGGTGACCCGCACCTTCACTGCCAAGGTCGACATCGGAGCCGAGGCGCCGGTGAAGCTGGGCCAGACCGCGACGGTGCTGCTCACCTCGCCCAAGCAGACCGGTGTTGTCAAGCTGCCGATGGCCGCGGTGTTCGAGGCCAAGGGCCAGACCCAGGTGTGGGTGCTGGACCCGGCCACGATGACCGTGCGCACCCAGGCCATCCAGGTGGCCGGGGCGGACGGCAACGAAGTGGTGGTCAGCAGCGGGCTGAGCCCGACCCAGGAAGTGGTGGTGGCGGGCGTGCACGCGCTGAGCCCGGGCCAGAAGGTGCGGCGCTACGGCGCACCGGCCGGCAAACCCTGAGCGGCCCAGGCGCAGCAGCATGAGCAACGCTTCCACGGCCGGCAACGGCAAGTTCAATGTGTCGCGCTGGGCGCTGGAGCACCCCGCGCTGACGCGATATCTGATGGCCGTCCTGCTGCTGGTGGGCTTCGCGGCCTATTTCCAGCTCGGACAGGACGAGGATCCCCCCTTCACCTTCCGCGCCATGGTGGTGCAGGTGTTCTGGCCCGGCGCCACGGCCCAGCAGATGGCCGAACAGGTCACCGACAAGGTCGAGCGCACGCTGCAGGAAGTGGCCTATGCCGACAAGATCCGCAGCTTCACCAAGCCCAATGAGTCGCTGACGATCTTCCAGCTCAAGGACAGCGTGCCGTCCAAGGACGTGCCGGGTACCTGGTACCAGGTGCGCAAGAAGCTCGGGGATATGCGCGGCACGCTGCCGCAGGGCGTCATCGGGCCCTTCTTCAACGACGAGTTCGGTGACGTCTACGGCACCATCTACGCACTCTCGGGCGATGGCTACAGCGCCGAAGAGCTGCGCCGCCATGCCGAGACCGTGCGCGCCAAGCTGCTGCGCGTGCCCGATGTGGCCAAGGTCGAGCTGTTCGGCGTGCAGCCCGAAAAGGTCTATGTCGAGATTTCGCACAAGAAGCTGGCGCAGCTGGGCATCGACATCACCCAGGTCATCGGCCAGCTGAATGCGCAGAACGCCGTCGAGGGCGCGGGCCTGCTGAACACGCCGGAAGGCAATGTCGGCGTGCGTGTCGAGGGGCAGTTCGAGAACCTCGACACCCTGCGCGATCTGCCGATCCGGGCCATGAACCCGCAGACCGGCCAGGCCAGCAGCCTGCGCCTGGCCGACATCGCCACCATCACCCGCGGCTATGCCGAGCCACGCGGCGTGACCGTGCGGCATCAGGGCCGTGAGGTCGTGGCCTTGGGCGTATCGATGGCCAAGGGCGGCGACATCATTCGCCTGGGCAAAGCCCTGCGCGAGGCCATGAAGACGGTCACGCCCGACCTGCCGGTAGGCGTGGAGCTCCAGCAGATTCAAGACCAACCGCAGGCCGTGCAGCGCTCTGTCGGTGAGTTCGTGCAGGTGCTCATCGAAGCCGTGGTGGTGGTGCTGGCGGTGAGCTTCATCTCGCTGGGCCTGCACACCCGGCCCTTGCGCATCGACATCTGGCCGGGCCTGGTGGTGGGCATCACCATCCCGCTGGTGCTGGCCATCACCTTCGTCACCATGTTCTATTGGGGCGTGGGCCTGCACAAGATCTCGTTGGGCGCTCTGATCATCGCGCTCGGCCTCCTGGTCGACGACGCCATCATTGCCGTCGAAATGATGGTGCGCAAACTGGAGGAGGGCCACGACAAGCTGCATGCCGCCACCTTTGCCTACGAGGTGACTTCGATGCCGATGCTGACCGGCACCCTGATCACCGCCGTGGGCTTCCTGCCGATCGCGCTGGCGCGCTCGGCGGTGGGCGAGTACACCTTCGCCATCTTTGCCGTCACGGCTGCGGCGCTGGTGATTTCCTGGGTCGTGTCCGTGTACTTCGTGCCCTACCTGGGCGCGCTGCTGCTGCACACCCGGCCCGCCTTGCCGGGCGAGGCGCACGAGCTCTTCGACACGCCGTTCTACACGCGCTTTCGCGCCGTCGTGCGCTGGTGCGTGGTGCATCGCTGGCTCACCATTGGCATGACGATTGGCGTGTTCGCGCTCGGTATCGTCGGCATGGGGCGGGTGCAGCAGCAGTTCTTCCCTGACTCCAGCCGGCCGGAAATCCTGGTCGACATGTGGCTGCCGGAAGGCTCTCCGATCCAGGCCACCGAGGCGCTGGCGCAGCGCTTTGAAAAGCGGCTGATGAAGGAGCCGGAACTGCAGTCCGTCAGCATCTGGGTGGGCAGCGGCGTGCCGCGGTTCTACCTGCCACTGGACAACATCTTTCCGCAAAGCAATGTGGCGCAGGCCATCCTGCTGCCCAAGTCCTTGAAGGAGCGGGAGGCGCTGCGCATGCGCCTGCCGGAGTTGCTGGCGGCTGAATTCCCGGAGGCCCGTGCGCGCACCAAGCTGCTGCCCAATGGCCCGCCGGTGCCTTACCCGGTGCAATTCCGCGTGATTGGCCCGGACCCCAAGGTGCTGCGCCAGTGGGCCGACGAAGCCAAGGCCCTGGTGCGAGCCAACCCCAATATGCGCGGGGTGAACGACAACTGGAATGAATCCATCAAGGTGCTGCGCCTGCAGGTCGATCAGGACAAGGCGCGGGCGCTCGGGGTGTCGAGCCAGAGCCTGGCGCAGGCGTCGCGCACGATCTTGTCCGGCACCACGGTGGGCCAGTTCCGCGAGAATGACCGCCTGATCGACATCGTGCTGCGCCAGCCCTTGGACGAGCGCAGCGCCATCACCGACCTGGCCAGTGCCTATGTGCCCACGGCCACCGGGCGTTCAATCCCGCTGTCGCAGATCGCCCGCCACGAGTTCGGCTTCGAGCCTGGCGTGATGTGGCGCGAGGGGCGGCAGTTCGCCATCACGGTGCAGGGCGATGTGGTGGAGGGCTTGCAAGGTGCCACCGTCAGCGGCCAGATCTGGCCCAAGCTGCAGGAATTGCAGCAGAAGATGCCGGTGGGCTACCGCATCGAGGTGGCGGGTGCCGTGGAGGAGAGCAGCAAGGGGCAGGGCTCCATCTTTGCCGGCGTGCCGCTGATGCTGTTCATTACCTTCACGCTGCTGATGCTGCAGTTGCAGAGCTTCTCGCGCTCGATGCTGGTGTTCCTGACGGGACCGCTCGGCATTGCCGGGGTGGCTGCCGCGCTGATCTTGCTGGGGCGGCCCTTCGGCTTCGTGGCCATGTTGGGGGTGATCGCGCTGATGGGCATGATCATCCGCAACTCGGTGATCCTGATCGATCAGATCGAGCAGGACCGCGAGCGCGGGGTGCCCGCTTGGTCGGCCATCGTCGAGGCCGCGGTGCGGCGCTTCCGCCCCATCGTGCTGACGGCAGCGGCTGCGGTGTTGGCCATGATCCCCCTGTCGCGCTCCGTGTTCTGGGGGCCGATGGCGGTGGCCATCATGGGCGGCTTGATCGTCGCCACGGCCCTGACCCTGCTGGCCCTGCCGGCCATGTACGCGGCTTGGTTCCGTGTACGGGTGCCGGGTCAGCGCCGCTGATTCCTGCGCTTAGCGCATTAGAATCGCGGGTTCGCCGAATCCAGGCTTCGAGCCGGCCGCGCAAGCGGCGGGCTCGGGCTATCCACCGCGCGGGTGGCGAAATTGGTAGACGCACCAGGTTTAGGTCCTGACGCCTTCACCGGCGTGCCGGTTCGAGTCCGGCCCCGCGCACCATCCACATTTAGAGATTTTGGCCATGGCCGTCACCGTTGAAACCCTCGAGAAGCTCGAACGCCGCATCACCCTGACCCTGCCCTCGGCAATGGTCAACAGCGAGGTGGAGAAGCGCCTCAAGAAGCTGTCGCGCACCGTGAAGGCCGATGGCTTCCGCCCCGGCAAGGTGCCGATGAGCTTCGTGGCCCAGCGCTACGGTGCCTCGGTGCAGTACGAGGTGGTCAGCGACCAACTGGGCGAGGCCTTCGCCAAGGCTGCAAGTGAGGCGCAGCTGCGCGTGGCCGGCCTGCCCAAGCTGGCGCAGAAGGACGTTGCGGGCGAGGGCGAGCTGGCTTTCGACGCAACCTTCGAGGTCTACCCCGAAATCAAGCTGGGCGATTTGGCCGGCGTTGAGGTCGAGCGCGTCAGCAGCGAGGTGACCGAAGAAGCGGTCGACCGCACCGTCGAGATCCTGCGCAAGCAGCGCCGCAGCTTCGCCCAGCGCGCCGCTGATGTCGCCGCTCAAGATGACGACCGCGTCACCATCGACTTCGAGGGCAAGATCGACGGCGAGCCCTTCGCCGGTGGCAAGGCCGAAGGTTTCCAGTTCATCCTGGGTGAAGGCCAGATGCTCGAGGCCTTTGAAAAGGCCGTGCGTGGCATGAAGGCCGGCGAGAGCAAGACCTTCCCGCTGACCTTCCCCGAGGACTATCACGGCAAGGACGTGGCCGGCAAGGAAGCCGATTTCCTCGTCACCGTGAAGAAGATCGAGGCGCAGAACCTGCCCGAGGTCAACGAGGCCTTCGCCAAGAGCCTAGGCATCAAGGAAGGCACCGTCGAGGGCCTGCGCGCCGACGTGCGCAAGAACCTCGAGCGTGAGGTCAAGTTCCGCGTGCTGGCGCGTAACAAGGCGGCCGCCATGGAAGCCCTGATCCAGGTGGCCGAGTTGGACCTGCCCAAGGCCCTGATCGAGGAAGAGGCCGGCCGCCTGGCCGAGCAGTTCCGCGAGCGCCTGAAGTCGCAAGGCCTGAAGGACGTCGAGAAGGTGCCGCTCCAGAGCGAGATGTTCGCTCCGCAAGCCGAGCGCCGCGTGCGCCTGGGCCTGGTGGTGGGCGAGCTGGTGCGCACCGAAAAGCTGCAGGCCAAGCCCGAGCAGCTGCAAGCTCATATCGAAGAGCTGAGCCAGAGCTACGAGAAGCCTGCCGAAGTGATGCGCTGGTACCTGAGCGACCGCGAGCGCATGCAGGAAGTCGAGGCCGTGGTCATCGAGAACAACGTCACCGACTTCGTGCTGGCCAAGGCCAAAGTCACCGACAAGGCCCTGCCGTTCGATGAGCTGATGGCGCAGGCCCAGGCCTGATCCGGGCCTCGGCCCAAGCAGGGCGCCGTGCCTTCCCGGGCCGGCGCCCTGGTCATTTCTGAGCCCCCATAATCGCCAGATTCAAGCCGTAGGAAACCCTTTCGAATGAGCGCGTTGGAAACGAGCAATCTGGGCATGGTGCCCATCGTCATCGAGCAATCCGGCCGTGGCGAGCGTGCGTACGACATTTACAGCCGCCTGCTGCGCGAGCGCATCGTGTTCCTGGTCGGGCCGGTGAACGATGCAACGGCCAATCTGGTCGTGGCGCAATTGCTGTTCCTGGAGAGCGAGAACCCGGACAAGGACATCTCGCTTTACATCAATTCGCCCGGCGGTTCGGTCAGCGCTGGTTTGTCGATCTTCGACACCATGCAGTTCATCAAGCCCCAGGTCAGCACCTTGTGCCTGGGCATGGCGGCCAGCATGGGCGCCTTTCTGCTGGCGGCCGGCGAGAAGGGCAAGCGCTTTGCGCTGCCGAATTCCAAGATCATGATCCACCAGCCGCTCGGCGGTGCTCAGGGTCAGGCCACCGACATTGAGATCCATGCGCGCGAGATCCTGAAGACCCGCGAGCAGCTGAACAAGATCCTGGCCGACCGCACCGGCCAGGCACTGGACAAGATCCAGAACGACACCGAGCGCGACTACTTCATGTCTGCCGCCGAGGCGGTCGACTACGGCCTGATCGACAAGGTCGTCGAGCGCCGCGCCTGAAGCGCCAAGCGCGGTTTTTCACTTGACAGGGCCCTGGGGGGGCTGGTCTATCATCGACCGCACCCCAGCCGCCGAGAGACACCCCATGGCAGACAAAAAAGGCGGCTCCAGCGAGAAGGTGCTGTACTGCTCCTTCTGCGGCAAGAGCCAGCACGAAGTCAAGAAACTCATCGCCGGACCCTCGGTCTTCATCTGTGATGAGTGCATCGAGCTGTGCAACGACATCATTCGCGACGAGGTGGCGGCCCCTGCGCCGGCCCTGCGCAGCGCCAAGACCGATCTGCCCACCCCGGCCGAGATCAAGACCACGCTGGATCAGTACGTGATCGACCAGGACGCTGCCAAGCGCACCCTGGCCGTGGCGGTCTACAACCACTACAAGCGCCTGCGTCACTTGGGTGAGGCCAGCAGCGAGGTCGAACTTAGCAAGAGCAACATCCTGCTGATCGGTCCGACCGGCTCCGGCAAGACCCTGCTGGCCCAGACCCTCGCGCGCCTGCTCAACGTCCCCTTCGTGATCGCCGATGCGACCACGCTGACCGAGGCTGGCTATGTCGGCGAGGACGTCGAGAACATCATCCAGAAGTTGCTGCAGAACTGCAATTACGACGTCGAGCGGGCGCAGCGCGGCATCGTCTACATCGACGAGATCGACAAGATCAGCCGCAAGGCCGACAACCCCTCGATCACCCGCGATGTCTCGGGCGAGGGTGTGCAGCAGGCGCTGCTGAAGCTGATCGAGGGCACGATGGCCTCGGTGCCGCCGCAGGGTGGGCGCAAGCATCCGAACCAAGACTTCCTGCAGATCGACACCACCAACATCCTGTTCATCTGCGGCGGCGCGTTTGATGGCCTTGAGAAGGTTATTCAAAACCGTTCCGAGAAGTCGGGCATCGGTTTTGGCGCCAGCGTCACCAGCAAGAGCGAAAAGCGCGTGGGTGAGCTGTTCAAGGAAATCGAGCCGGAAGATCTGATGAAGTTCGGCATCATTCCCGAACTCGTCGGTCGTCTGCCGGTGGTCGCCACGCTCAGTGAACTGAGCGAGGAGGCCCTGGTCAAGATCCTGGTCGAGCCCAAGAACGCGCTCATCAAGCAGTACCAGCAGCTGCTTGCCATGGAAGGCGTGGAACTGGATGTGCGCCCCTCGGCCCTGCAGGCCATCGCCCGCAAGGCCCTGAAGCGCAAAACCGGTGCGCGCGGACTGCGCTCCATCCTGGAAGCGGCGCTGATCGACACCATGTTCGATCTGCCGAGTCTCGATGGCGTGGCCCAGGTCGTGCTGGACGAGAGCAATATCGACGAGGGCAGCAAGCCCCTGCTGGTCTATCGCGAGGCGAAGGCCAGCGCCTGAACGCATTGGCACCGCGCCGCCCTTGTGGCGGCGCCCTATGGCCCCACATGGGTCTGACCGAGGCCGGTGTCCAGCCGATCTCAAGCCAAGAAGGATTCCCCAATGTCTGGTCAAACCCCCCTGCCGTCCGAGCTGCTGACGCTGCCGTTGTTGCCCCTGCGCGATGTGGTGGTGTTCCCGCACATGGTGATCCCGCTGTTCGTCGGCCGTCCGAAGTCCATCAAGGCGCTGGAAGCCGCGATGGAGTCGGGCCGCCAGATCATGCTGGTGGCCCAGCGCGCTGCGGCCAAGGACGAACCCAAGGCCGACGACCTGTTCGAGATCGGTTGCGTGTCCAGCATCCTGCAGATGCTCAAGCTGCCTGACGGCACCGTGAAGGTGCTGGTGGAAGGTTTGCAGCGTGCCCGCACGGTGGCTGTGCACGAGGTGACGGAGCACTTCACCGCCGAGGTGCTGCCGGTCTCGCCCGATGTGGCCCAGGCCCCTGAGATCGAAGCCCTGCGCCGGGCGGTGGTTCAGCATTTCGACCAGTACGTCAAGCTGAACCGCAAGATCCCGCCCGAGATCCTGACCTCGATCGCCGGTATCGATGATCCGGGTCGCCTGGCCGATACCATGGCCGCGCACCTTCAGCTCAAGCTGGAGGCCAAGCAGGCCGTGCTGGACCTCAGCGACGTGGCCAAGCGCCTGGAGAAGCTGCTGGAGCTGCTGGAGCACGAAGTCGACATCCTGCAGGTGGAGAAGCGCATCCGTGGCCGCGTCAAGCGCCAGATGGAGAAGAGCCAGCGCGAGTACTACCTGAACGAGCAGGTCAAGGCGATCCAGAAGGAACTGGGTGACGGCGAAGAGGGTGCCGACATCGAGGAACTGGAGAAGCGCATTCAGGCCGCCAAGATGCCCAAGGAGGCGCGCCAGAAGGCTGAGGGCGAGCTGAAGAAGCTGCGCTTGATGTCGCCGATGTCCGCCGAGGCCACGGTGGTGCGCAATTACCTGGACACCCTGATCGGTCTGCCCTGGTCCAAGAAGACCAAGATCAAGCACGACCTGCCGCTGGCCGAGGACGTGCTGAACGAAGACCACTTTGGCCTCGACAAGGTCAAGGAACGCATCCTGGAATACCTTGCGGTGCAGCAGCGCGTCGACAAGGTCAAGGCGCCGATCCTTTGTCTGGTGGGCCCTCCGGGCGTGGGCAAGACTTCGCTGGGCCAGAGCATTGCCCGTGCCACCGGCCGCAAGTTCGTCCGCATGGCCCTCGGTGGCGTGCGTGATGAAGCCGAGATCCGAGGCCACCGCCGCACCTACATCGGCGCGATGCCGGGCAAGGTGCTGCAATCGCTGACCAAGGTCGGCACGCGCAACCCGCTGTTCCTGCTCGATGAGATCGACAAGCTGGGTCAGGACTTCCGCGGCGACCCCTCGTCGGCCCTGCTGGAGGTGCTGGACCCCGAGCAGAACCACACCTTCAGTGACCACTACGTCGAGGTCGATTACGACCTCAGTGACGTGATGTTCGTGGCCACCGCCAACTCGCTGAACATTCCGCCGGCCCTGCTGGACCGCCTGGAAGTGATCCGCCTGTCCGGCTACACGGAGGACGAGAAGGTTCACATCGCCCAGAACTACCTGATCCCCAAGCAGCGCAAGAACAACGGCGTCAAGGATGAGGAGCTGGTGGTCGAGGAAAGCGCGATACGCGGCGTGATTCGCTACTACACCCGTGAGGCCGGCGTGCGTTCGCTCGAGCGCGAGATCGGCAAGATCAACCGCAAGGTGGTCAAGGGTCTGCAGCTGAAGAAGATGCAGGCGCCGGTGATCGTCAATGAGGACAACCTCAACGAGTTCCTGGGCGTGCGCAAGTACGACTTCGGCCGCGCCGAGAAGAAGAACCAGGTGGGGCAGGTCGTCGGCCTGGCCTGGACCGAGGTGGGCGGTGACTTGCTGACCATTGAGGCGGCGGTGATGCCCGGCAAGGGCGCCACCATCCGCACCGGTTCGTTGGGCGACGTGATGAAGGAATCCGTCGAAGCCGCGCGCTCGGTGGTGCGTTCGCGTGCCGCCCAACTCGGCATCAAGGACGAGCTGTTCGAGAAACGCGACATCCACATCCACGTGCCGGATGGCGCCACGCCCAAGGACGGCCCCAGCGCCGGTGCTGCGATGACCACCGCCATCGTCTCGACGCTGACCGGCATCCCGGTGCGCGCCGATGTGGCGATGACCGGCGAGATCACGCTGCGCGGCGAGGTGACGGCCATCGGCGGCTTGAAGGAAAAGCTGCTGGCCGCACACCGGGGTGGCATCAAGACCGTGCTGATCCCGGAAGAGAACGTCAAGGACCTGCAGGACATTCCGGACAACGTCAAGGAAAGCCTGGAGATCCTGCCGGTGCGCTGGGTCGAGAAGGTGCTGGAACTGGCGCTGGAACGCGCACCGGTGCCCCTGACGGAAGAGGAGCTGGCCGCCAAGCCGGCCGAAGCCAAGCCGGCGGCGGGTGAGGCCATCAAGCATTGACGCGAAGACGGGCGGCCCGCTTGTCGGGCCGCAAATTTCGCGTATAGAATGCGCGACTTCGCTGACGGCAGCAATGCACAAAGCGAAGCCCTGAAAAGGGTCGGTGCGGGAATAGCTCAGTTGGTAGAGCGCAACCTTGCCAAGGTTGAGGTCGCGAGTTCGAGCCTCGTTTCCCGCTCCAAGAATTCCGAAAAGGGGAGCTTGACCGGCTCCCTTTTTCATCCCGGTCACCAACCGGGGACTGGTCACAGCGGCGCGGTAGCAAAGCGGTTATGCCCCGGATTGCAAATCCGGTCAGTCCGGTTCGACTCCGGACCGCGCCTCCAGGAACAGTTTGTTTGCGGGAATAGCTCAGTTGGTAGAGCGCAACCTTGCCAAGGTTGAGGTCGCGAGTTCGAGCCTCGTTTCCCGCTCCAGATGCTGTGCCGTGCGTTGAGCGCGGCTAGGCGGGAATAGCTCAGTTGGTAGAGCGCAACCTTGCCAAGGTTGAGGTCGCGAGTTCGAGCCTCGTTTCCCGCTCCAGCACAATGCCCCGCTACCCAGCCTGGGTGGCGAAATCGGTAGACGCAGCGGACTTAAACTCCGCCGGTTCCTGAAAAGGGCCGTACGGGTTCGAGTCCCGTCCCAGGCACCAGCGGCGCCCGCCGCATTCAGACGGTGCAGCGCTCCAGCGCAAACCCCTCCCAGCCCAGCCCTTCGCGCCCCAATCGCTCCAGCACCGCAGCATCACCCGTGCTGGCCAATCGAATCGGCGCGGGTGCGGAAGTCCTCAGGAGTGCAGGCCACAGCCGTGCTGCCTGCAGCGCCACAGCCTCCTCAATTTGCAGCAATTGCACCCCCGGACCCAGTTCGGCTTGCCAGAGTGCGCGGATGAACGGGTAGTGCGTGCAGCCGAGCAAGGCGGTGTCGACACCGGCCTGCTTGAGCGGCGCGCAGTAGCGCGCCACCAATTCCCGCAAGGCCGGGCTGTCGAGGTCACCTTCTTCGATGTGCTTCACCACCCCCGAGCAGGCGACTGCGGTGATCTGCGCGCCGGCTGCATGGCGTTCGATCAGCGCCTGGAAGCGTGCGCTGTTCACCGTGGCTGTGGTTGCCAGCACACCGACCCGGCCGTTGCGGCTGGCCGCTGCGGCGGGCTTGATGCCGGGTTCGATGCCGACGATGGGCAGATCGGGATGTTGGCGGCGAAGTGCTTCGGCGGCGGCGGCGGTGGCGGTGTTACAGGCCACCACCACCAGGGCGGCGCCCCGATCGCGCAGGTGCTGGGTCAGCGCCAGGCTGCGTTCGGTGATGAACTCGCGGCTGCGCTCACCATAGGGTGCGTTGGCGCTGTCGGCGATGTAGTGCAAGGGCACGCCCGGCAGGGCGTCGCGCAGCGCGGCCAGCACGGTCAGCCCGCCCACGCCGGAATCAAACACTCCCACCGATGCGCTCACATCCTGTCCCTTTGACCCTGCACAAAAAATAGAACGACCGTTCTATTTTCGCCGCAGGTTTGCCCTGAAACCACCCGTTCCCCCTGGGGACGACCCCTAGAATGCCCGCAGTTTTTCCCTTCTGGAGACCGGGATGAAAGTGCTGGTGCCCGTCAAGCGGGTCGTCGATTACAACGTCAAGGTGCGCGTCAAGAGCGACGGTACCGGTGTGGACATCGCCAACGTCAAGATGTCGATGAACCCCTTCGATGAAATCGCCGTCGAAGAGGCCGTGCGTCTGAAGGAAAAGGGCGTCGTCACCGAGATCATCGCCGTCTCCTGCGGCGTCACGCAGTGCCAGGAGACCCTGCGCACCGCCATGGCCATCGGCGCCGACCGCGCCATCCTGGTCGAGACCGACGCCGAACTGCAGCCCCTGGCCGTGGCCAAGCTGCTCAAGGCACTGGTCGACAAGGAGCAGCCACAGCTCGTCATCCTGGGCAAGCAGGCGATTGACGATGACTGCAACCAGACCGGCCAGATGCTGGCCGCCCTGACCGGCATGCCGCAAGGCACCTTCGCCTCCAAGGTCGAGGCGGTGGACGGTGGCGTGAACGTCACGCGCGAGGTGGATGGCGGCCTGGAAACCGTGAAGCTGGCCCTGCCGGCCGTGGTGACCACCGACCTGCGCCTGAACGAGCCGCGCTACGTCACCCTGCCCAACATCATGAAGGCCAAGAAGAAGCCGCTCGACGTCGTCAAGCCGGCCGATCTGGGCGTCGACGTGACCCCGCGCATCAAGACCCTGAAGGTCGCGGAGCCGGCCAAGCGCAGCGCCGGCATCAAGGTGCCCGACGTTGCCACGCTGGTGAGCAAGCTCAAGAACGAAGCCAAGGTGATCTGAAGATGTCCGTCCTCGTCATTGCCGAACACGACCATGGCACCCTGAAGGGTGCGACCCTGAACACCGTCACGGCCGCTGCGGCCTGCGGCGGCGATGTGCACGTGCTGGTGGCTGGCCACAACGCCGCGGCCGCAGCCGCTGCGGCGGCGCAGCTGGCGGGTGTGGCCAAGGTGCTGCATGCCGATGGCGCCTCGCTGGCCGAAGGCCTGGCCGAGAACCTGGCCGCCCAAGTGGTGGCCTTGGCCTCGGGCTACACGCACATCCTGTTTCCGGCCACCGCCAGCGGCAAGAACGCTGCACCGCGCGTGGCGGCCCTGCTGGACGTGGCCCAGATCAGCGACATCACCAAGGTCATCAGCGCCGACACCTTTGAGCGGCCGATCTACGCCGGCAACGCCATCGCCACCGTGCAATCGGTCGATGCCGTGAAGGTCATCACCGTGCGCACGACCGGCTTTGATGCCGCCGCCTCGGGTGGCAGCGCCGCGGTGGAGTCCATCCCCGCCGTAGCCGATTCGGGCAAGAGCAGCTTTGTGGGCCGCGAGCAGACCAAGAGCGACCGCCCCGAGCTGACCGCCGCGAAGATCATCGTTTCCGGTGGCCGCGCCATGGGTTCTAGCGACCAGTTCAACACCGTGCTGACCCCGCTGGCCGACAAGCTGAACGCCGCCCTGGGCGCCAGCCGCGCCGCCGTCGATGCAGGCTATGCCCCGAACGACTGGCAGGTCGGTCAGACCGGCAAGATCGTCGCGCCGCAGCTCTACATCGCCTGCGGCATCAGCGGTGCCATCCAGCATCTGGCGGGCATGAAGGATTCCAAGGTGATCGTGGCGATCAACAAGGATCCGGAAGCGCCGATCTTCAGCGTGGCGGACTACGGCCTCGAAGCCGACCTGTTCACCGCCGTGCCCGAGTTGGTCAACAGCCTGTAAACCGACCCGGCCTGATTCCGAGGCGCCGCCACCAGAGGGTGCCGGCGCCTTTTTCATTCCCGAAAGCCACCCCATGAGCTACACCGCCCCCGTCAAGGACCTGCTGTTCAACATGGCCCATCTGGCCGAGCTGGACAGCCTGACCCAAATCCCCGCCTTTGCCGACGCCGGCCTGGACACCGCGCAGGCGGTGTTGGAAGAGTGCGCCAAGCTGTGCCAGGACGTCATCGCCCCACTGAACCATGCCGGCGACAAGAACCCGAGCAGTTGGGCTGACGGCCAGGTCACCACCACGCCCGGCTTCAAGGAGGCCTTCCGTCAGTACGTGGAAGGGGGCTGGCAGGGCCTGGTGCATCCCACCGAGTTCGGCGGCCAGGGCCTGCCCAAGGTCATCGCCGCGGCCTGCCAGGAGCTGGTGAACAGCGCCAACCTGAGCTTCGCGCTGTGCCCGTTGCTGACCGATGGCGCCATTGAGGCCCTGCTGACGGCCGGCAGCGATGAGCTCAAGACCCGCTACATCCCCAAGATGATCGACGGCAGCTGGACGGGTTCCATGAACCTGACCGAGCCGCAGGCCGGCTCCGACCTGGCCCTGGTGCGCACGCGCGCCGAACCGCAGGGCGACGGCACTTACAAGGTCTTCGGCACCAAGATCTTCATCACCTATGGCGAGCACGACATGGCCGAGAACATCGTCCATCTGGTCTTGGCCCGCGTGCCTGGTGCGCCGGCGGGTGTGAAGGGCATCAGCCTCTTCGTGGTGCCCAAGTTCCTGGTGAACGGCGATGGCTCGCTGGGCGCGCGCAACGACGTGCACTGCGTGTCCATCGAGCACAAGCTGGGCATCAAGGCCAGCCCCACGGCCGTGCTGCAGTTCGGCGACCACGGCGGTGCCGTGGGTTACCTGGTGGGGGAGGAGAACCGGGGCCTGGAGTACATGTTCATCATGATGAACGCGGCCCGCTACGGCGTGGGCGTGCAGGGCCTGGCGCTGAGCGAGCGCGCCTACCAGCAGGCCGTGGCCTACGCGAAGGACCGCGTGCAGAGCCGCCCGGTGGATGGCTCGCAGCCGGGGGCGGCCACCATCATTCACCACCCCGACGTGCGCCGCATGCTGATGACCATGCGCGCCCTGACCGAGGGCTGCCGCGCCATGGCCAGCGTGGCCGCGGCCGCCTACGACCGCACCCATGCGGTGGGCGACAAGCACGCGCAGGCCTTCTACGAGTTCCTGGTGCCGCTGGTGAAGGGCTACAGCACCGAAGCCAGCCATGAGGTCACCTCGCTGGGCGTGCAGATCCATGGTGGCATGGGTTTCATCGAGGAAACCGGTGCGGCCCAGCATTACCGCGACGCCAAGATCCTCACCATCTACGAAGGCACCACCGCCATCCAGGCCAACGACCTGGTGGGCCGCAAGACCCTGCGCGACGGCGGCCAGTACGCCCGCTCCATCGCGGCCCTGGTGGAAGCCACGGAGCTGGAGCTGGCGAATGTGTCGGGAGTGGGCGGCGAGGCCGCACACGCCGTGCGTGCCAACCTCAGCCACGCCCGCCAGGCCTACCTGGCCGTGGTGGACTACATGGCCGAGCAGGGCAAAAGCAACCCCAACGCCGTGTTCGCCGGCTCGGTGCCCTACCTGATGCTGGCTGGCAATCTGGTGGCGGGCTGGCAGCTGGCGCGCAGCCTGCTGGTGGCCGAGAAGGAATTGGCCGCTGGCAAGGACGCAGCCTTCATGCAGGCCAAGATCACCACCGCACGCTTCTACGCCGAGCACATCCTGCCGCGCACCGCTGCGCTGCGCGATGCGGTTCTGAATGGCGCCGGCTCCGCCCTGGCGCTGCCGCTGGAGGCCTTCTGATGGCCTTGCCCCCGATCCTGCAAGGCCTGCGGCTGCCGGTGGTGGCCTCGCCGATGTTCATCGTCTCGGTGCCGGCGCTGGTGATTGCCCAGTGCAAGGCAGGCATCGTCGGCTCCATGCCGGCGCTCAATGCCCGCCCGGCCGAGTTGCTGGACGACTGGCTGGCCGAGATCACCGAAGCCCTGGCCGCGCACGACCGCGCGCATCCGGAAGCCCCAGCGGCGCCGTTCGCCATCAACCAGATCGTGCACAAGAGCAATGACCGGCTGGAACACGACATGGCGGTGTGCGCCAAGTACAAGGTGCCCATCGTCATCACCAGCTTGGGTGCGCGGGAGGACGTCAACGCGGCGGTGCATGGCTGGGGTGGCATCGTGCTGCACGACATCATCAACAACCGCTTCGCCAAGAAGGCGATCGAAAAGGGCGCGGACGGCCTGATCGCCGTGGCCACCGGCGCGGGCGGCCACGCCGGCGTGAAGAACCCGATCCCGCTGATCCAGGAGATCCGCGAGTGGTTCGATGGCCCGCTGCTGCTTTCCGGCGCCATCGGCACCGGTGACGGCATCCTCGCCGCCCAGGCCATGGGCGCTGACCTGGCCTACATCGGCTCGGCCTTCATCGCCACCGAAGAGGCGCGCGCCACGCCCGAGTACAAGGCGGAGATCGTGGGCGGGACGAGTGACGACATCGTCTACACGAACCTGTTCACCGGTGTGCACGGCAATTACCTGCGCGGCTCCATCGAGCGCGCAGGGCTGGATCCGGAGAACCTGCCCGAGAGCGACCCCAGCAAGATGAATTTTGGCGGGGGCGCCGCGGCCAAGGCCTGGAAGGACATCTGGGGCTGCGGCCAGGGCATCGCCCCGGTCAAGGAAGTGCTGCCCACGGCAGCCCTGGTGGACCGGCTGGCGCGCGAGTACCGCGCGGCGCGCGAGCGCTTGAAGCTCTGAGCTTGCTTGCTCTCCAAGAGGCCCTGCGGGGCCTCTTTTCATTGCGGCGGTCAAGCCGCACTTGCCCGTGCTGTTGTGGCTCCGCTGTGAGCAATTGCAAGCGCGCTGGGAAGCGGGTGGAGGCGCTGCTAGCGTGCGCGCCGTCGTCGAAGTCCTGACGGCACCGCACGCTGCGGTGTAGGGCGTGCGGACTCTCGGCCTGAGGGCAGTTCGCACAGGCCTCGATGTGAACCCGCGCCGCTTCCGGCCCACCCTTTGCCTGGCGGCGGCGCTCCCACGAGGAAGATCCGCTTGAAACCCCTGCTTTCCCCTCTGGCGGCCGCGCTTTTGGCCGGCTTCGCCTCGTCCGTGCTGGCCGGCCCCGGCCACTCGTACGCGTCTTCTCCCGAAATGGTGCAACTGCGCGCCGAAGAGCTGCGCCGCACGGCCCAGGTCTTTGAGGTGCACCATCCCCGCGCCGAGATGCGGCGTAAGGCTTCGATCACCTTCCATGCCCAGCTGCTGGAGACGGCGGACGAGCATCTGGTGATGGAGCTCACGACGGCCGAACAGGCCGAGCTGCGCGGCTTCGGCTTCCAGCTCAAGCCGGCCAAGGACTTCATCGCCCGCCGCGACGCGGTGCTGAACGAGCTGCAGCGCCGGGCCGCTGCCGGGCTGGATGCCTCGGTGCAGTCCATCCCCAGCTACAGCTGCTACGAGACGGTGGAGGAGAGCTTTGCCGCCGCCCAGGGCATGGCCACGGCCAAGCCCGCGTTGGCGAGCTGGATCGATGTGGGCGACTCCTGGCAGAAGACGCAGGGCAGCGGCGGCTACGACATCCGCGTGCTCAAGCTCACCAACAGCGCGGTGGCGGCGCCCGCGGGTGGCAAACCCAAGCTCTTCATCAACGCCGCCATCCATGCACGCGAGTACGCCACCGCGCCCTTGGCCCTGGCCTTCGCACGCTGGCTGTTCGACGGCCACGGCGTGGACGCCGATGCCACCTGGATCCTCGACCACCACGAGGTCCACTTCTTGCTGCAGACCAACCCCGACGGCCGCAAAAAGGCCGAAGGGGGCCTGAGCTGGCGCAAGAACGCCAACAACAGCTACTGCGCCAACACGAATACCCGTGGCGCGGACCTGAACCGCAACTTCAGCTACGGCTGGAACACCACCAACGGCCAGGGCAGCAGCGGCAGCGCCTGCAATGAGACCTACCGCGGCCCCAGCGCCGGCAGCGAGCCCGAGACCCAGGCCATCCAGGCCTATGTGCGCTCGATCTTTCCGGACCGCCGCGGTCCCAACAAGAGCGACGCTGCACCCGCCGACACGCCGGGCATCCACCTCGACATCCACAGCTACAGCCGCCTGGTGCTGTGGCCCTGGGGCGATGTGAGCACCCCTGCGCCCAACGGCACGGCGCTGCAGACCCTGGGCCGCAAGTTCGCCTTCCATAACGGCTACACGCCGCAGCAGTCGGTGGGCCTGTACCCCACCGACGGCACCAGCGATGGCGTGAGCTATGGCGAGCTCGGCGTGGCGGCCTACACCTTCGAGCTGGGCACCGCCTTCTTCGAGAGCTGCACCAGCTTCAACAACACCATCAAGCCGGGCAACCTGCCGGCACTGATCTACGCGGCCAAGGTGGTGCGTACGCCCTACATCACGCCGGCCGGGCCTGACATCACCAGCCTGGCGCTGGGGCAGGGCGCCTCCGGCGGCGGGGTGCAGCCGGGCGTGGCGGTCACGCTCACCGCCGCGGCCAGCGATGCGCGCTTCAACAGCAGCAATGGCACCGAGGCCACGCAGGCCATTGCCGCAGCCGAGTACTACATCGACGTGCCGCCCTGGCAGAGCGGCGCCGTGGCCCAGCCCATCCAGGCCGCCGATGGCAGCTTCAACAGCGTGAGCGAGAACCTGACGGCGACCATCCCCACGGGAACCTTGCCGGTGGGCCGCCACACGGTGTTCGTGCGCGCCCGCGATGCCTCGGGGGCCTGGGGCGCCTTCTCGGCCGCCTTCCTGAACATCAGCAATGGCACGCCGGCGCTGGACGCGAACTTCTTCGCTCAGTGCAATGGTCTGAGCTGCAGCTTCGACGCCAGCAGCTCCACCGGCAGCCCGAGCAGCTACCAATGGACCTTCGGGGACGGCGGCAGTGGCAGCGGCGTCAGCATCGGCCGCACCTACGCGGCAGCCGGCACCTACAACGTCACGCTGACGGTGGGCAATGGCAGCAGCACCAACAGCGAGACCAAGGCCGTGGTGGTGACCAACCCCAGCACCATCGTCAACGAGGTGGAGAGCAACAACACCATCGGCACGGCCACGATGGTGTCGCCGCCGCAGGCCATCGTGCCGGGCAGCCTTTCGACCACCAGCGACACCGACTACTTCGCGGTGCCGCTGCCGGCCGGGGCCACGCTGAAGGCCACGCTGACGCCGCCCAGCAGCGGCGTGGACTACGACCTTTACATCGTCAACAGCAGCGGCACCACCCTGGCCAGCAGCACCAAGGGGGCCGGCCAGGTGGACGTGGCCAGCAGTACCAACACCGGCAGCACGCAGGTGACGCGCTATGTACGGGTGCGCTACTACAGCGGCGGCGCGGGCAGCTACTCGCTGAAGATCGAGCGCTGAACGCGGGGCGTCGCCCGGGAAATCCCAGGGCGGCGCTGGCCCCCGGCGGGCTGAGGGGCGGGCATGATGGTCCGCGCCATGGACCTCACGCCCGCCCAAGTCATCGTCTTCGCCACGCCCGTGTTCCTGGGCCTGATCGCGCTGGAGTTCGGCATCGGCTGGGCGCGCGGCCGGCGCGACTACCGCTGGGCGGATGCGATGAACTCCATCGGCCTGGGGATGCTCAGCCAGCTCGTCGGTCTGTTCACCCGCGTCTTCAACCTGGGCATCTACACCTGGGTCTATCAGCACGCGGCGCTGTTCGAGCTGTCGGCGCAGTCCCTCTGGGTCTGGCTGTTCGCCCTGCTCGGCTACGACTTCTGCTACTACTGGCTGCACCGCGGCGGCCACCGTGTGGCGCTGCTGTGGGCCGCCCATTCGGTGCACCACCAGAGCGAGGACTTCAACCTCAGCACCGCGCTGCGCCAGACCAGCAGCGGCTTCCTGTTCGGCTGGATCTTCTACCTGCCGCTGGCGCTGCTGGGCGTGCCGCCGCTGGTTTTTGGCGTGGTGGCGCTGATCGATCTGCTCTACCAGTTCTGGGTGCACACCGAACTGGTGGGCAAACTGGGTTGGTTCGACCGCTGGTTCTGCTCGCCCAGCAACCACCGCGTGCACCACGCCGTGAACCCGCAATACCTGGACAAGAACTACGGCGGCATCCTCATCATTTGGGACCGCCTGTTCGGTACCTTCGCCGAGGAGCAGGAGCGCTGCGTGTACGGTACGGTCAAGCCCCTGCGCAGCTGGGATCCGTTGTGGGCGAACGGGATCGGCTATGTGGAGATCGCCAAGGCCTGGCGGGCTGCGCGGGGCTGGGGCGGCCGGCTGGCCGCGCTGCTGGCGCCGCCGGGCTGGCAGCCGGGTGGGGCCTTGCCTCAGGTGGACTTGCAACGCCCGCGCTTCGACCCGCCGCTGGCCGGTGCGCGGCTGGCGCTGGCCTTGCTGCTCTTCGTGGGGGCCATGGCCGCCACCCTGGCCCTGCTCTGGTGGGCCGCGGGCCTGGCACCGCTGCCGCTGGCGGCCGCCTCGGCCGCGGTGGTGGGCCTGCTGTGGGCTTGCGGCCGGGCCTGCCAGCCGGATTCAGCGCAGCCCGAGCTGGCGGTCGTGCCAGTGCCCCAGCAGCAGCAGCGCGCTGACTGAACCCAGCAGGGCCATGCCCATGTCGGATTGCGTGTCCCAGGGGTCGCCCTGGGTGCCCAGGAATTCATCCGCGCCCTGGCCCAGGCCAACGGCGGCGCCCCACTCGATGAGTTCGTAGCAGGCGCTGATCGCCAGGCAGATGCAGACGACGATGAAGAACAGCATGCGGCGCCCCTGCACATGGGCGCCGCGCAGCAGGATTTCCCGTGCCACCAGGGCCGGCACGAAGCCCTGGGCGAAGTGGCCGATCTTGTCGTAGGGGTTGCGCGCCAGCCCGAACCAATCCTGCAGGGTGAAGCCCAGGGGCACGCGGGCATAGCTGTAGGCGCCGCCCAGCATCAGGATCGCCGCGTGCACGAACAGTGCGCCGTAGAGCAGGCTCGTGAGCGGGTAGCGGCCGTGCGTGGCCATCAGCAGCGGCAGGGCGATCAGCACCGGCGCCACCTCCATGAACCAGGTCAGGCGATCAAACGGGTGCCAGCCGGACCAGGCCAGCAGGGCGATTTGGGCGGCCAGGGCGATCCAGAGGGTGCGGGTGCTGGGGGTGTGCAGGTTCGTCATCGTTGCAGGGGCAGGGGGCTGCTCTTGAGGCGGCGCAGCACGAAGCTGCTCTTGCTGTGGCGGATGCCGGGGATTTTGTAGAGCCGTTCGCGCAGCAGGCGCTCGTAGTCGCGCGTGTTCTCCACGGCGATGCGGATGAAGTAGTCGTAGTCGCCCGAGACCAGATAGGCGTCCAGCACCTCGGGGATCTCGGCCAGCGCGCGGCCGAAGGCGAACAGGGCTTCGTCGGAATGGCTGTCCAGCGTGACCTGAACGATCACCGTGTCGCCCAGGCCGAGCTTCTCGGCATTCAGCTGCACGGTATAGCCCTCGATGACCCCGGCCGCCTCCAGGCGCTTGATGCGCGCCCAGCAGGGCGAGCTGGTCAGGCCCACCGCTTTGCTGAGCTCGTTCAGGCTGATGCGGGCATCGCGCTGCAGCTCGGCGAGGATGGCGCGGTCGAACTTGTCCAGCTGGCTCATGCTGAGTAAGGTTCTGGTAAAAGCAAAGTTTGCTGATTTAACCAGAACACGGCAGAAAAGCAGCAGCACTTTCTGGCCCCGCTTCGGCACAGTGAGCGCATGAACGCACGCCTTGACCCGGCCGAACTGCTGGCCCTTGATGAGCCCGCGCCGCCCAGCGGCGCTGCGCAGCTGATCCGCACCTTGATCGATCTGGGCGTGGACACGGTGTTCGGCTACCCCGGCGGCGCCGTGCTGCCGCTCTACGACGCCCTGCATGCCGAGCCGCGCCTGCGCCATGTGCTGGTGCGCCACGAGCAGGCCGCCGTGCATGCCGCCGAAGGCTATGCGCGCAGCACCGGGCGCATCGGCGTGGTCTTCGTCACCTCGGGGCCGGGCGTGGCCAACACGGTGTCGGGGCTGCTGGATGCGTTCTCCGATTCCATCCCGCTGCTGTGCATCAGCGGCCAGGTCAGGCGCGAGGCAATCGGCACCCAGGCCTTCCAGGAATGCGATGCCCTGGCCATCACAAGCTCGGTGACGAAATGGAACGTGCAGGTGCGCGCGGCTGATGAGATCGACGCCACCGTGCGCCGCGCAGTGGCGCTGGCGCAGCAGGGCCGGCCCGGGCCGGTGCTGATCGATCTGCCGAAGGATGTGCAGGCCGAGCCCGTGCGCGCCGCCGCCTTTGCGCGCCCGGCGCCGGCTGTGCCGGTGGCGCCCAAGGCCAGCCTGCGTGCGCGGGCCGAATTGGCCGCGCTGGCCCTGGCGGCCGCGCGCCGGCCGGTGTTCTACGGCGGTGGCGGCCTGGTGAATGCGGGGGAGGGCGCCTGCGCCGCCTTCACCGAGCTGGTGCGCCGCACCGGTGCCCCCTGCACGCTCACGCTGATGGGCCTGGGCGCGCTGCCGGCCAGCCAGCCGCAATGGCTGGGCATGCTGGGCATGCACGGCACGTTTGAGGCCAACCTCGCCATGCACGAGGCGGATCTGATCGTGGCTGTGGGCGCGCGCTTCGACGACCGCGTGACCAGCCGGCTGCAAGACTTCTGTCCGCATGCCAGCTTCATCCAACTGGACATCGACCCGGCGCAGATCGGCCGCGTGGTGCAGCCGCGCCTGGCCCTGGTGGGCGACTGCGGCGAGAGCCTGCAGGCGATCTTGGACGCCTGGGGCGAGCGGCCGGCGCCCGATCTGGCGGACTGGTGGGCGCAGATCGAGGCCTGGCGCGCGCGCCGCTCCCTGGCCTACCGCGATGACCCCGCGCACATCGTGCCGCAGGCCCTGTTGCAGGCACTGGACCGCCAGCTGCAGGGGCGCGATGCCATCGTGAGCACGGATGTCGGCCAGCACCAGATGTGGGCCGCGCAATACCTGGGCTTCGAGCGGCCGCGCCGCTTCCTGACCAGCGGCGGCGCCGGCACCATGGGCTACGGGCTGCCGGCGGCCATTGGCGCGCAGATCGCCCATCCGGGCCGCACGGTGGTCTGCGTCAGCGGCGATGCCTCGGTGCTGATGAACTTGCAGGAGCTGGCCACGGCGGTGCAGCATCGCGCGCCCGTCAAGCTGGTGCTGGTGAACAACGGCCGCATGGGCATGGTGCGGCAGTGGCAGCAGCTGCACTACGAGGGGCGCTACAGCCACAGCTACACCGAGGCCCTGCCGGACTTCGTGCAGGTGGCGCGCGGCTTTTGCTGGCAGGCCCGCCGAGTGACGGCGCGCGCCGAGCTGGACGACGCGTTGGCCGAATGCCTGGCCAGCGAGCAGCCCTTCTTCCTGGATGCGGTGGTGCAGGCCGAAGAGAACTGCTACCCCATGATCCCGGCGGGCGCCGGCCATCACGAAATGCTGCTGGCACCGGCTTGAACTCGGGGCCGCGCGCCCCATCTGCAAAGCCTTGCTGCTGCGGATCGCGTCATGGCCCTTGTGTTTGTGCTGCTGCTGGGCCTGGCCCTGATCGCCTGGTGGCTGGCTGAGCCCTGGCTGCGTTCGCTGCGCCGTGCGCGCCTGCGCAGCCAGCCCTTTCCGGCCGCCTGGCGGCGCATCCTGCGCCGGCGCGTGCCCCAGGTCGCTAGCCTGCCGCCCGATCTGCAGCTGCGCCTCAAGGGCCTGATCCAGGTCTTCCTGGCCGAGAAGCCCATCATCGGCTGCGGTGGCCTGACAGTGACGGATGAGATGCGCGTCACCATCGCCGCCCAGGCCTGCTTGCCGCTGCTGGGCGCCACGCGCGGGTACTACCCGGCGCTGCGCCAGGTGCTGCTCTACCCCGGTGCCTTCGTCGTCAATCGGGCCGTCAACGCCCCCGGCGGCGTGGTGCAGGACCAGCGCCGCGCCTTGGCCGGCGAGAGCTGGGTGCAGGGCCAGGTGCTACTGAGCTGGGAGGA
This sequence comes from Inhella sp., assembly GCF_041912635.1. Classification (GTDB taxonomy): domain Bacteria; phylum Pseudomonadota; class Gammaproteobacteria; order Burkholderiales; family Burkholderiaceae_C; genus Inhella. The sequence goes on along the minus strand of NZ_JAYRMO010000004.1, from coordinate 9,168 downwards.
TGTGCGCGCCGGTGCGGCCGATCCACGCGACGGCCAGAACGTCGTCATCCACGAGTTCGCGCACCAGCTCGACCAGGTCAAGGGCCATGCCAATGGCGCGCCGCCGCTGGCCACTGCGCAGGCCCAGGCGGTGTGGAGCCGCGTGATGCAGAACGAGTTCGACGCCCTGCAAACCCGAGTGGCCTGGGGCGAGCCGGGCCTGCTGGGCAGCTACGCGGCCACCGACCCGGCCGAGTTCTTTGCCGTGCTCAGTGAGCTCTTCTTCGAGCAGCCGCGCGAGCTGCGCGCCCAGCACCCGGTGCTGTACGCCGAGCTGGCGGCCTTCTACCGGCTGGAGCCGGCACGGTGGTGCTGAATCAAGCCCGGCAGACGCGGCCGCGGCCGCTGCGCTTGGCTTCGTAGAGCGCCGCATCGGCGCGGCGCAGCAGGCCCTCGGGCGCTTGCTCCGCCTGGGCCCGTTCGCTGGCGCTGCCGATGCTCAGGCTCAGGTAGGCGCCGGTGCTGCTGTCCGTGTGCGGGATCTTGAGCGCCTGCACCGCCTCCAGGCAGGCCTGGGCGAGTGCGGCGGCAGCGTCGTCGTCGGTCTGCGGCAGCAGCAGCACGAACTCCTCGCCGCCATAGCGGGCCACCAGATCGCCCGCGCGCGCGGCCACCTGGCTCAACGCCTGGGCCACGGCCTGGATGCAGCGGTCGCCCTCCTGGTGGCCGTAGCGGTCGTTGAACTGCTTGAAGTGGTCGATGTCCACCATCAGCAGCGCCAGCGGCTGGCCCTGGCGCTGGCTGCGGCGCCACTCCAGCGTCAGGCGCTCGTCGAAGGCGCGGCGGTTGGCGATGCCCGTCAGGCCGTCCTTCATCGTCATCTGGCGCAGCTCTTCGGTGCGCTGCGCCACCTTGGCCTCCAGGCTCTCGTACAGGCGGGCGTTGACGAGCGCAATGGCGGCCTGGCCGGCCAGGGTCTCCAGCGTTCGCTGCTGGCGCGGCGTGAAGGCGTCGCTGAGCAGGCGGTTCTCCAGGTAGACCAGGGCCACCAAGCGGCCCTGCGCCAGCACCGGCAGGCAGAGCACTGAACGCGGCTGCTGCGCTTGCAGGTAGGGGCTGCGCGCGAAGCGCTCGTCCTGGTCCGGCTGGTTCAGCACCAGGGTGCAGCGTGTGAGCTGCACGTACTCGATCAGTGGCACCGGCAGCCGCTCCTCTGCCTGGGCCAGCGGCAGGGCCAGGCGTTGCGACACCTCGACGCGCCCCTCACTCAGCGTGCCCTGGATTTCGAGCTGCAGGCGTTCGTCGTCATAGCTGACGATGGCGCCGTTCTCGGCCCCGGCGTTTTCCAGCAGCAGCCCGAGCATGGTCTCGAGCAAACGGTCCAGATGGATCTGCTGCGCCAGCGCCTGGCTGGCCTTGAGCAGCGAAGCAAGGTCGAGTGCGCCGCTGGCCTCGCTGACCGTGCTGCGCAGCACGCTGCTGACCAGGGACTCGCGCCGCTGCACGATGCGGAAGGACACCTGCTGCCACTCGGCCTCGAGCTGGCGGCACTTCAGCAGTGCGCCCCAGCGCCGGTAGTGGTAGTAGGCCTCGCGGATGAAATTGGCCGCCAGCTGCTTTTGCCCCAGCGCCAGCCAGAAGCGCGCGTAGAGCTCGTTGGCCAGGCCCTCGTCCACCGTGAACTCGGCCTGGCCTGCCGCGGCGATGGCCTGCGCGTACAGGTTCATGGCGGCGCGCTCGTCGCCCTGCACACGGGCCAACTCGGCGGCGATCAGGCGCTCGCGGTGGCGGAAGTTGCTCTCGCAGCCCTGGGCCCAGGTGTCGAAGCGCTGCGCATGCTCCTGCGCACGGGCCAGCGCGCCGTCCTGCGGCTCCGCAAAGCCTTCGCGCAGCAGGCCCAGCGCCTCGTAGAAACAGGCCTCCACATAGGTCGGGCTGTCGGGCAGCACGGTGCCGATCATGGGCACATTGGGGGCGTGGCGGCGCCAGGGCTCGCCAGCACCGAAAAGGTAGGCGTGGCGCAGCCAGGCGGCGCTGTAGAAGGCCAGCGGGATGCCTGGCGTGCGTTCATCACCCTTGAAGTAGGCGCTCGGGCTGAATTCGGGGCTGTCGAAGCTCAGTGGCTCCACGCTGCGACCACGCAGCGCGCGCAGCGGCTGCAGCACGCCGTTGCGCAGCATGGCCTCGGTACTGGGCTGCAGGCTGCGTTGCAGCACGCGCAGCGCGCGCTCGGCCTCGAGCTCCAGCTCGTCCAGCGGCACGCCGTAGATGAAGCGGTTCACCGCACGCAGCAGCACGCAGTAACCAGTGGAGAGCGGGTTCATGCCGCTCAGGCCCAGTTCGATGGCGCGATCCAGCAGCGGCACGCTGGCCTGCAGCGGCTCGCCCCAGTGTTGGTAGAAGGGCGCGAAGTACTGGTACACGGTGATGCGGTAGTGGCGGTCCGGCCGCGCCTCCGCCAGGCGCAGCGCCGTGCGGCCCATCGCGTACACATCCGGGTAGGGCAGCTTCATCGCCGCCATGGCGGTGGTGTAGGCCACGCAGGCCACCGAACCCAGATCGCACAGCCCGTGCTGCAGGCTGGTGCGCACCATGCGGCAGGTGTCCACCAAAAAGGTGCCAAACCAGCCGCATTGGTAGCTGGCGTGTGTCAGGCCCAGGTACAGGCGCATCTCCATCCGGCGGCCTGCGTCCGTCATCTCAGGCAGGGTCAGCCAGTCGCGCTCGCCATGCTCGGCCAGGCGGGCCTGCGTCTCGGCGAACTCGGCCGGGAAGGCCGTCATCGCCTGCGCCTCGTCGTCCGGAAAGGGCCGGCCCACCAGCGCCAGGCCGGTGCGCAGCACCGGCACGGCTTCCTGAAAGCGGCCCTGGAGGTTGAGTTGGTCGGCCTGCACCAGGCAGATCTCGGCCCGCAGCACCGGGTCCTTGCAGTGGGCGTGCACCAGCGGGTACAGGGCCTCGGCGGCCTCGAAGCGCCCGGCCAAGTACTCGGCCTCGGCTAACTCCCTGTGGATGTGCTGGGTGCTGGCCGGGTCACGCTGCCAGGCGTCGGGTGGCAGCAGCCGCAGCGCCAGGCGCAGGAACTGTGCGGCCGCGGCATAGGCGGAGGAGGCCTTGGCGCGCAGGCCGGCCTGCTGGTTCAGCGCGCCCAGCTGTTCGCGTTCGAGCGGGTCGGTGATGTCCGCCAGCCCCTGGTTCAGGCACTCCAGCACGACGAAGAGGCGGTCTTTCAGCTCTGCCTCGCCACAGCCTTGCAGCAGCCGGCGGCCGCAATCCAGCTGCAGCGTGCGGCGCTCGGCCTCGGGCGTCAGGGCGTGCGCGGCCTGCTGCACGCGGTCGTGCAGGAAGCGGTAGCGGGCGCGCATCAGCAGCTCGGGGCTGTCCTCGAACTTGTAGAGCTCGCCCAGGGGCTGCACCAGGCCGGCGGCCAGCGCGGGCCAAAGCCGGCGCGCGCTGGCGCGCGCGTCCTGCCCGCATAGCTGCATCAGCTCGCGCAGGCTGAAGCCCTCGCCCAGGTGGGCCGCCTGGGCCAGCAGGCGCTGGGTGTCGGGCGGCAGGCCGCGCAGCCGGGTCAGCATCAGCTCCACCACATTGGCGGTTTCGGTGCGGCCGCGGATGCGCTCCAGCTGCCAGCGCCAGGTGCCGGCGGCGCGCTCGTAGCGCAGGTCGCCGAGCTCGTACAGGCGGCGCAGGAACTGGCTCAGGAAGAAGGGGTTGCCCGCCGTCTTGGCATGGCAGAGCTCGGCCAGCGGCATCAGCAGCGCGGGCGGGCAGTGCAGGGTGTCGCCGAGCAGCTCGGCCACTTCGGGCAGGGCCAGCGGCGCCAGCTGCAATTGCGCCACCGGGCGCCGTCGCTCCAGCAGATCCAGCAGCTCCTGCAGCGGGTGGGTGGGGCCGACCTCGTTGTCGCGGTAGGCGCCGACGATCAGCAGGCAGACGCTCTGACCCTCGTCCTCGTTCAGCAGCTGCTCCAGCAGACGCAGGCTCGGGCGGTCGGCCCATTGCAGGTCGTCCAGGAACAGCAGCACCGGATGGGCGCGCGCCGCCAGGCTGCGCACGAAGCGGCCGAAGGCGATGTGAAAGCGCGCCTCGTTCTCGGCCGGCGGCAGGGCCGGCAGGGGCGGTGGTGCGCCAATGAGCAGGCGCAGTTGCGGCACGATTTCGACCACGGCCCCGGCCTGCTCGCCCAACGCCTGGGCCAGTTGCTCGCGCCAGTAGGCGCGGCGCTCCGGGCCTTCGAGGGCCAGCTGCTCCATCAGTGGCTGGAAGGCCTGCACCAGGGCGGCATAGGGTTGGTCGCGGCTGTACTGGTCGCATTTGCCGCGCAGGAAATAACCGCGCTGCGCCAGCACCGGGCGGTGCAGTTCGGCCACCAGAGCCGTCTTGCCCACGCCCGAGGGGCCGCTGACGAGCAGCAGCCCCGCCTGGCCCCCCTGCACCTGCTCGAAGGCGACCAGGATGCGCTGCGTTTCGGCGGAGCGCCCGATCAGGCGCTGCGCCACGCTGAAGCGCTCGGGCACATCCTGGCTGGCCAGCGTGAACGGTTCGATGCGGCCCTGCACGCGCAGGCGCTCGGCGCACTGCTCCAGGTCCATGCGCAGGCCGTAGCTGCTCTGGTAGCGCTCGTCGGGATTCTTGGCCAGCAGCTTGTGCACGATGGCGGCCAGCGCCTCCGGCACCTGCGGGTTCAGCTCGTGCAGCGGCCGCGGGGCCAGCGCGATCTGCGCGTGCAGCAGGGCGAGCGGGTCGCTGGCCTGGAAGGGCCGCTGGCCGCCGAACAGCTCGTAGAGAGTGATGCCGAGCGAGTAGAAGTCGCTTCGGTAATCGACCGCCAGATTGGTGCGCCCGGTCTGCTCGGGCGACAGGTACTCCAGCGTGCCGCGCGGCCCCCCTTCGCTGCTGCGCCGGGTCTCGCTGTCCAGCCGTGTGGCCAGCCCGAAGTCGCACAGCTTCAGGCGCAGCTGCACCAGATCGACCAGCACGTTCTTGGGGGCGATGTCGCCGTGGATCAGCCGCGCCTGGTGCACGGCGCTGACGGCGTGGCAGAGCTGGATCGCGAGGCTCAGGCTTTCCGACAGGTCGAGCAGCCGGCGCTCGATCAGCTGGGCGAGGTTGTGCGGGCCGAAGTCTTCCAGCACCAGCACCAGGCTGCGTTGTGCGGGCCGCAGCTCACGGGCGCGCACCACCCACTCCGAGTCGAGCTCGCGCAGCAGCGCGTACTCATGGCGCCAGCGCGCCAACTGCTCGGGGGCGGGCTGATCGCTGTCCAGCACTTTGAGCACGACCCGCTGGCCTTGCGCATCCAGTGCCGTGGTGACCACCGTGTCGCCATGCGAATGGATCACATCCTGGAGCGTGAAGCCGGCGATTTGCATGGCGCAGGAACAAGCGGCAAAGCTGGGGGACTGGCAACGGGCCAGCATACGCCGCCCGCTTGCGCGCGGTGCACCGGATATCCGCCGGGGTCTGCTGCAGCCGCTGGGCGCGGCGCGCCGGCCTGGCGCGATGTGGACAACTTTGTGCGCAACCTGCTGATGCCCGCCCTAAGTGCTTGATTCTTGGCACTTGCGGAGATCGCTCCAGGGCTGCCGCTTGGATGACAAACTCAATCCAATCAATAACTTAGTTGAATATGACGCTTCCATGGCGCAAGCGCCGACGGTTGCTTGCCGCAATCGCATTTCTGGGGACAAGTCAATCCCTTTTGAACTCTAGGGCGGCGGGGCAGACCTTCTTGTGTGCCGGCGATCGCACCAAAAACTCATCCATCGCTTCATGCATTCCGCCTAAGTGCTTGATTCGTCTTGGCCGCTTCGGCTATTCACCGAACTTGTGGATAACTTTGTGGGCAACCCCATCCGGCCGGCCCCAAAGCCTTGCAGCGACGCGCTTTCTCTTGCCTTGCCTGATTTTTGCGCACCCCACTTCTCTCTATACGAATCAAGCACTTGGCGCATATGTTGCAACTTGTTCCGGCGCCATGGCTGCTGCGGCGCAGCAGCCGATCCCCCGAGCCCCGACGGGTGCCGATTGGGGGTAACTTGGCGGTGGCTGCGGGAAAGTCCGGTGGCCGGCGGCGCCGGACCTCGTTGTTGCCGGGCCGAGCCGGGTGGCGCGGCCTCCTAGAATCCGCGGCTTTGCGCCCCGGCCCTCCGCGGGCCCTCTCCGAACCCCGCGCCGCGCATGTCCGCCCCTCGCATCGAGCTCAAGTCCACCCAGCTGGCCGCCCTGCAACTGCCCCTGCGCACCCGATCGGTGGATGAGCTGGCGGTGCAGCTGCGTGCCCAGTGGGCCGATGTGGCCGGCGCCTTCGACGGCGAGGCCTTGTGCCTGGACCTGAGCGACTTGCCCGCTGGCCCTGGGCTGGACTGGACCGCGCTGCTGCAGCTGCTGCGCGGCTGGAACCTGCGTCCGGTAGCGCTCAGCGGCCACGCCGCGCTGGCCGAGGAAGACCGCGCCCAAGCGCTGGCCCTGGGCCTGGCGCTGAGCGAGGCCATGCTGGGGGCCCCCGCCGCAACGGCACCTGCCCCCGTGGCAGCCGCGCCGGAGCCGGCCCCCTTACCTGCGGCCCCGGCCGCCGCGGCTCCCACGCTGGTCATCGACCGCCCGCTGCGCAGCGGCCAGCAGGTGTACGCGCGCGGCGCCGACCTGATCGTGCTCGGTCTCGTCAGCCATGGCGCCGAGGTGATTGCCGACGGCCACATCCATGTGTACGGCGCGCTGCGTGGCAAGGCCATTGCCGGCGCGCGCGGCTTTGCCGAGGCGCGCATCTTTGCGCACAGCCTGGAGGCCGAGCTGCTCTCCATCGCCGGCACCTTCCGCACCTCTGAAAAAGGCCTGCCCCCCGAGGTGCAGGCCAAGCCCGCCCAGGTGCGCCTGGAAGGCGACAAGCTGGTGATGGAAGCCCTGAAGTTTTGATTGAAGCAACGGAAAGACCGAAACGCATGACCAAGATCGTTGTCGTGACCTCTGGCAAGGGCGGCGTGGGCAAGACCACGACCAGCGCCAGCTTTGCCACCGGCCTGGCCCTGCGCGGCAAGAAGACCGCCGTGATCGACTTCGACGTCGGCCTGCGCAATCTGGACCTGATCCTCGGCGTCGAACGCCGCGTGGTCTATGACTTCATCAACGTCATCCAGGACGGCGTGAAGCTCAGCCAGGCGCTGATCAAGGACAAGCAGCACGAGAACCTCTACATCCTGGCCGCCAGCCAGACGCGCGACAAGGACGCGCTGACGCAGGACGGCGTCAAGCGCGTGCTCGACGAGCTGGCCGAGATGGGCTTCGACTACATCGTCTGCGACTCGCCCGCTGGCATCGAAACCGGTGCGCTGATGGCCATGCATTACGCCGACGAAGCGCTGATCGTCACCAACCCTGAGGTCAGCTCGGTGCGCGATTCGGATCGCATCCTGGGCATGCTCTCCAGCAAGACCCAGCGCGCCATCGACGGCCGCGAACCGATCAAGGAACACCTGCTGATCACCCGCTACAACCCGAGCCGGGTCGAGGGTGGCCAGATGCTGAGCCTGGACGACATCCACGAGATCCTGCGCACCCCGCTGATCGGCGTGATCCCCGAGAGCGAGGCCGTGCTGCAGGCCTCCAACCAGGGCGTGCCGGCCATCCTGATGAAGGGCACGAACGTGGCCGAGGCCTACCTCGACGTCGTCGACCGCTTCCTGGGCGAGAACAAGCCGATGCGCTTTGTCGAGGCCGAGAAGCAAGGTTTCTTCAAGCGCCTGTTCAGCCGCTAAGCCCAAGGAGCAGTTTCACCATGGGCTTTATGTCCTTTTTCATCGGCGAGAAGAAGCAGACCGCTTCGGTCGCCAAAGAGCGCCTGCAACTCATCCTGGCGCACGAGCGCAGCGGCCGCAACGTCGCCACGCCCGACTACCTGCCGCAGCTCAAGGCCGAGCTGGTGGCAGTGATCTCCAAGTACATGAAGATCGACCCGAACGATGTGTTGGTGGAGCGCGAGCACCAGGACAACATCGAGGTGCTGTCGGTCAAGATCGAGCTGCCGGACGCCAAATAAAGGCCAAGTAAAGCCCCTGCCTGAATTTGTGGCAGTTTGATGAATCCATTGCGCCGACAGGCACTTAGCACCATGCCCCAGGCGCAATTCACGGACTTGTCCACAGTTGTCGTGGACAGTGTCTCGACACCGCAGATCCTGCTGGCTCCGATGGAGGGCCTGCTCGATCACCTGCTGCGCGAGGAGCTTTCCGCGGTGGGGGGCGTGGACCGCGCCGTCAGCGAGTTCATCCGCATCACCGACCAGCTGCTGCCGCGCCGCGTGTTCACGCGCATCGTGCCCGAGCTGCTGGCGGGCGGCCGCACCCAGGCCGGCACGCCGGTGCGTCCGCAGCTCCTGGGCTCGGACCCGGTGGTTCTCGCCGACAACGCCGCCCGCCTGGCCGAGCTGAACCCGCCCGGCATCGACCTGAACTTCGGCTGCCCGGCCAAATGCGTGAACCGGCACCGCGGCGGCGCCGTGCTGCTTGACGAGCCCGAGTTGCTGCACCAGATCGTGCGCGCCGTGCGCGCCGCGGTGCCGGCCCAGATCCCCGTCAGCGCCAAGATGCGCCTGGGCAATGAAGACGCGGCTCGCATGCTCGATTGCGCCCGTGCGCTCGAAGCCGGCGGTGCGGCCGAGCTGGTGGTGCACGCGCGCACCAAGCGCCAGGGCTACAAGCCGCCGGCCTACTGGGCCGAGATCGGCGCCATCCGCGCCGCCGTGGCCCTGCCCATCGTGGCCAATGGCGAGATCTGGACCGTGCAGGACGCCCTGCGTGCCCGCGCGGAAAGCGGTTGCCAGGACCTGATGCTGGGCCGCGGCGCCGTGGCCGACCCTGTGTTGCCCCTGGCCCTGCGTGCGCACGACCTGGGCCTTGCCGCTCCCACCCGCGCCTGGCCGCTGCTGGCCCCTTCGCTCCTGAGTTACTGGGCGCGCGTCAAGGCGCGCGTGGGGGCCAAGCACCAGGCCGGCCGCCTCAAGCAATGGCTGCATTACCTGCGCCGCACGCACCCCGAGGCTGAAGCGCTCTATAACCAGATCCGCACCCTGCAGCAGCCGGCCGAGTTCGAAGCGGCGCTGCGCGCTGCCCTGCCGCCGCCCCCCCTGCCGCAATTTGCAGCAGACCGAGTCCCTGCTTGTCCAGACAAGCACTTAGCGCGCTCCCCCAG
>NZ_JAYRMO010000003.1:116605-204490 GCF_041912635.1 Inhella sp. | reverse complement strand
ACTTGGTGATCCTGGGCCCGACCGGCGTGGGCAAGACCTGGTTGGCCTGTGCCTTCGCGGCGCAGGCCTGCCGGCTGCGCCTGGCGGCCACCTTCTGCCGGGCCAGCCAGCTCTTCGCCGATATCGGTGTCGCGGTACTGGATGGCTCGCTGCCTCGGCTGAAGCTGGCCCTGACCAAGCCCACGCTGCTGGTCATCGACGATCTCGGGGTGGGCGAGATGTCGCTGCAGGCTGCCCATGTGCTGCTGGAGGTGGTCGACCGGCGCATGCGCACCGGGTCTTTGCTGATCACCAGCCAGTACCCGACCGATCAGTGGCACGGCTTCTTCCCAGATCCCACCCTTGCCGACGCGGTGCTGGACCGGGTCATCCACCAGTCGCATCGCATCACCCTCAAGGGTGAGTCGATGCGCAAGCTCAGGGCCAAGCGGCAGATGCAGGGATAGCTCCCGCTGCTGACCGTGCCGGTCCGGGTGTTCAGCTCGGACTGGGGCGGCTGTTCAGGTTGGGCTGAACTGGGTGGTCAAGTCGGAGTGAAGCACGCACGTTGGCACACGGTGGGCACAGATGGGCACATGTGCCCATCTGTGCCCAAGAAGCAGAAAACAAAAAGGGCCTGACCGAAGCCAAGCCCTTGATGCAATTGCAGAAATTGTGGTGGAGAGGAGGAGGATCGAACTCCCGACCTTCGCATTGCGAACGCGACGCTCTCCCAGCTGAGCTACCCCCCCACAGAAGAGGCCGAGACTGTAGCACAGCCCCGGCATGGGCCTGCCGCGCGCATAGCGGCCTCCTATCCGAACTATTGCGAACCCTTATTGGTGGCGGTGCAGCGATTGGAGTAGCGTCATTGCGCTCCGCCATCTGGCGGTTCTTCCGTTCACCTTGGAGAGACAGACATGGGACTCAAAGGATCGAAGACCGAGCAGAACCTGAAGGACGCGTTCGCCGGTGAATCGCAAGCCAACCGGCGCTACCTCTACTTCGCCAACAAGGCCGATGTGGAAGGGCAGAACGATGTGGCGGCGTTGTTCCGCTCCACCGCCGAGGGGGAAACCGGCCACGCGCATGGGCACCTGGAGTTTTTGGAGCAGGTGGGCGACCCGGCCACCGGGCTGCCGATCGGCAACACGCGCCAGAACCTGGCCGCGGCCATTGCCGGCGAGACCCATGAGTACACCGACATGTACCCGGGCATGGCCAAGACCGCGCGCGACGAGGGCTTTGACGAGATTGCCGACTGGTTCGAGACCCTGGCCAAGGCCGAGCGCTCGCACGCCAACCGCTATGCGAAGGCGCTGGAGCAACTGGTTGACTGAGGACGGGAGCTGAGTGGACGGCGGCGCCTGCGGGCGCCGCTTTTGCAAGGAGGCCGCATGGACAAGCGCGAAGGCAATCTGGAAGCCCCGACCCGCCACCCGGTGGATTGGAAGAACCCGGCCTTCTACGACGAGCAGGCCTGCCTGGACGAGATGGGGCGGATCTTCGACATCTGCCACGGCTGCCGCCGCTGTGTGAGCCTGTGCCAGAGCTTCCCGATCCTGTTCGACCTGGTGGACGCGACCAGCGATGGCGAACTGCATGAGGTCCCGCGTGCGGCGTACTGGAAGGTCGTCGACCAGTGCTACCTGTGCGACCTCTGCTACCTGACCAAATGCCCCTACGTGCCGCCGCACGCCTGGAACCTCGACTTCCCGCACACCATGCTGCGCGCCAAGGCGATCCAGTTCAAGCGGGGCGAGGTCGGGGCCGGGGCACGCTTTCTGGCCAGCACCGATGTGCATGGCAGTTTCGCGGGCATTCCCATCGTGGTGCAGGCGGTCAATGCCGTGAACCGCACTGGCCTGGCGCGCAAGGCCATGGACAAGACCCTGGGCGTGCACCCCGAGGCCTGGATGCCCGAACTGGCTACGCAACGCTTTCGCTGGGGCGCCGCCAAGTCGTCCGCCCAGGTCTGCACCAACGGCGAGCGCACGCCGGGCAAGGTGGCGATCTTTTCCACCTGCTATGTGAACTACAACGAGCCCGGCATCGGCCACGATCTGCTGAAGGTCCTGGCGCACAACGACATCCCCTACGTCATCGTCGAGAAGGAGGCCTGCTGCGGCATGCCCAAGTTCGAGCTCGGCGATCTGGAGTCCGTCGAGAAGCACAAGGACAAGAACATCCCCGTGCTGGCGCGCTACGCGGCCGAGGGCTACGCCATCCTCTCGGCCATTCCCAGCTGCACGCTGATGTGCAAGCAGGAACTGCCGCATCTGTTCCCCGAGGAAGCGGCGGTTCAGGCCGTCAAGGCGGCGGTCTGGGATCCCTTCGAGTACCTGATGGCCCGCCACAAGGATGGGCTGCTGAAGCTGGACTTCAAGACCGCGCTCGGCCGGGTCAGCTACCACATCCCCTGCCACGGCCGGGTGCAGAAGATCGGGCGCAAGACCGAGGAAATGTTCAAGCTCATCGGCCAGAGCGTCAGCGTGCAGCTGAACACCGTTGAGCGCTGCTCCGGCCATGCCGGCACCTATGGCGTGAAGACGGCGCACCACCTGGACGCGCTGAAGATCGGCAAGCCCGTCTTCAAGGCCATGGCCAAAGATGAGCCCGATGTCATCAGCAGCGACTGCGCGCTGGCCGGCCACCACATTGCCCAGGGCATGCAACAGGCCGGCACGCCGGCCAAGGCCCTGGCCCACCCGCTGACGCTGATGCGCCGCGCCTACGGCTTGGAGTGAGCCCATGTCCATCACCGCCGAATCCCTGCAAAGCCTGGAAGCCTGGAGCAAGGCCCGCAAGACGCTGCGGCCGGAGCTGATCGCCCATCGCCGCCGGCGCAGCGTGGCACTGGGCGAGCACATGAACCTGCAGTTCGAGGACGAACGCACCATCCGCTACCAGATTCAGGAGATGCTGCGCATCGAAAAGATCTTCGAGGAGGAGGGCATCCAGGCCGAGATCGACGCCTATGCCCCGCTGGTGCCCGATGGCACGAACTGGAAGGCGACGATGCTGCTGGAGTACCCCGACCCGCACGAGCGCAAGCGCGAGCTGGCGCGGCTGGTGGGTGTGGAGGACCGGATGTTCGTGGAGGTGGAAGGGCACGCGCGGGTCTACGCCATTGCCGACGAAGACCTGGAACGCGAGACGCCCGAGAAGACCTCCTCGGTGCACTTCCTGCGCTTCGAGTTCAGCGCCGCGCAGCGCGAAGCCATCCTTGCCGGCGCGGCCGTGCGCCTGGGTTGCGACCACACGAACTACCCGGCGCACCTGAGCCTCCCGGCCGAGACCCTGGCCAGCTTGGCGGGCGACCTTCACAGCTGAGCGCGGAGCCCGGCGGCACAATGCCGCGATGACGTTTTGCCATCTCCGCGCCCACACCGAATTTGCCGTCGTGGACGGCACCTTGCGCATCGACGACGCCGTCAAGGCCGCTGCCAAGGACAACCAGCCGGCCATGGCCGTCACCGACCTTGCCAACCTCTTTGGTGCGGTCAAGTTCTACAAGGCCGCGCGCAAAAAGGGTGTCAAACCCATCCTGGGTGCCGATTGCTGGCTGGAGCCCGAGGGTGCGCAGCTGCCCGGCACGCCGCCGCAGGCGCCGGCGCGCGTGCTGCTGCTGGTGCAGAACAGCCAGGGCTATCTGAACCTGTGTGAACTGCTCAGCCGCGCCTGGGTGGGCAATGTGATCCGCAACCAGGCCTGCCTGAAGCGGGAGTGGCTGGCCGAGCTGAACGGGGGGCTGATCTGCCTCTCGGGCTTTGCCAGCGGTCCGCTGGCCGCGCCGCTGCAGGCGGGTGACACCGCCAAGGCAGACGCCATCGCGCAGGAACTGGCAGCCGCCTTCTCCGGGCGCTTCTACGTCGAACTGCAGCGCGTGCAGGGCCAGCTGAACGAGCGCCTGCTGCGCGCCAGCTGCCTGCTCGCCAGCCGCCTGGGCCTGCCGGTGGTGGCCACCCACCCGATCCAGTTCCTGGAGGAGGAGGAATTCACCGCCCACGAGGCTCGCGTCTGCATCGCCGAGGGTGAGACCCTGGACAACCCCAAGCGCGTCAAGCGCTTCACGCCGGACCAGCATTTCAAGAGCCAGGCCGAAATGGCGGCGCGCTTTGCCGACATTCCGGTGGCGCTGGCCAACACGCTGGCGATTGCCGAGCGCTGCTCGATCGAGCTGGTGCTGGGCAAGCCGCGCCTGCCGGACTTCCCCACGCCGCTGCTGGAGGATGGCACGCCCATGCCAATGGCGGACTACTTCCGCCAGCTCAGCTTCGAGGGACTCGAGGCCCGGCTGCAGCATCTGTACCCGAACGAGGCCAAGCGCGAGGCCGAGCGCCCGCGCTATGTGGAGCGCCTGGAGTTCGAGCTTGCCACGATCATCAAGATGGGCTTCCCGGGCTACTTCCTGATCGTGGCGGACTTCATCACCTGGGCCAAGGCGAATGGCTGCCCGGTGGGTCCGGGCCGGGGTTCGGGCGCGGGTTCGCTGGTGGCCTACGCGCTCTCCATCACCGACCTGGACCCGCTGGCCTACAACCTGCTGTTCGAGCGCTTCCTGAACCCTGAGCGCGTCTCGATGCCCGACTTCGACATCGACTTCTGCCAGGGCAACCGGGATCGCGTGATCGACTACGTGAAGGACAAGTACGGCCGCGATGCGGTGAGCCAGATCGCCACCTTCGGCACCATGGCCGCCAAGGCCGCGCTGCGCGACGTGGGCCGCGTGCTGGGCATGAGCTACGGGCATGTGGACGGCATCGCCAAGCTCATTCCAGCGCCGCCGGGCAAGACCGTGACCCTGGCCAAGGTGCCTGAGAAGCCCGACACCAGCATCATCTACGCGCGCCAAGAGGCGCCCGAGCTGGAACAGCGCGAGGCCGCGGAAGAGGAGGTGGCCACGCTCTTGGGCCTGGCCACGCAGGTCGAGGGCATCGTGCGCAACATCGGCATGCATGCCGGCGGCGTGCTGATCGCGCCGGGCAAGATCACCGACTTCTGCCCGCTCTACCAGCAGCCCGGCAGCGATTCGGCGGTGAGCCAGTACGACAAGGACGACGTCGAAGCCATCGGCCTGGTGAAGTTCGACTTCCTGGGCCTGGCCACGCTGACCATCCTGGAGCTGGCCAAGAAGTACATCTGCGACAAGCTCAAGCCCGACTTCGCCTACGAGAACCTGCCGATCGACGACGCGAAGACCTACAAACTCTTCAGCGACGGCAAGACCGAGGCGGTGTTCCAGTTTGAATCCAGCGGCATGCAGAAGATGCTGCGCGAGGCCAAGCCCACTCGTCTGGAGGACCTGATCGCCCTGAACGCCATGTTCCGCCCCGGCCCGCTGGAGAACATCCCGAGCTTTTGCGCGCGCAAGAACGGCAAGGAAAAGATCGAGTACCCGCATGAGCTGCTGGGCCAGGTGCTGAACGAGACCTACGGCATCTTTGTGTACCAGGAGCAGGTGATGCAGGCCGCGCAACTGATGGGCGGCTACAGCCTGGGCGGCGCCGACCTGCTGCGGCGTGCCATGGGCAAGAAGAAGGCCGAGGAGATGGCCCAGCACCGCGAGATCTTCCGCACCGGCGCCGCCAAGCTGAACATCAGCACCGAGAAGGCCGACGAGGTCTTCGACCTGATGGAGAAGTTCGCCGGCTATGGCTTCAACAAGAGCCACGCCGCCGCCTACTCGCTGCTGGCGTACCACACCGGCTACATCAAGGTGCACTACACGGCCGAGTTCTTCGCGGCCAACATGACGATCGAATCGGACAACACGGACAAGCTCAAGATCCTGTTGGCCGACGCCAAGGCCTTTGGCATCGACTTCCAGCCGCCCTGCGTGAACCGCAGCGAGCTGAAGTTCGTGCCGCTGGGCAAGAAGCTGATCAGCTACGGCCTGGGGGCCATCAAGGGCACGGGCGCGGGTGCCATCGAGGTGATCGAGCGCGTGCGGCGCGAGGGCGGGCCCTTCAAGAGCCTGTTCGACTTCTGCGCCCGCATGGATCGCCGCACGGTGAACAAGCGCGTCGTCGAGGCGCTGGTGAAGGCCGGCGCTTTCGACACCCTGCACGCCGAGCGCGAGCGCGTGCTGGAGTCCGTCGGCCTGGCCTTTCAACATGCCGAGCAGCTGGAGGCCAATGCCGCCCAGGGCGGGCTGTTTGACTTTGCCGATGCCCCGGCCAGCGAGCCCGATCTGCTCGAAGCCAAGCCCTGGGGCGTGCGCGAGCGTCTGAGCCTGGAGAAGGCGGCGATCGGCTTCTATCTGAGCGGCCATCTGTTCGACGAGCACGCCGCCGAGGTGCGCCGCCTGGTACCCAAGCAGCTCAACGAGCTGGAGGACAGCCGCGAGCCCACGCTGATCACCGGCATCGTCTCGGACCTGCGCGTCATCAACGGCGCACGTGGCCGCGTGGCGATCTTCAAGCTCGACGACGGCAGCGGCGTGCTGGAGGTGGCCTGCAATGGCGAGCTCTACGACCAGCACAAGGAGCTGCTGACCGAGGACACCCTGGTGCTGGTGCAGGCCAATGTGCGCTTCGACCGCTTCAGCGGGGGCCTGCGCGCCAATGCCCAGCAGGTGCTGGACCTGGCCGGTGCGCGCGCCCGCTTCGCCAAGGCCCTGCGCGTGGAGCTGCCGCGGCCCAGCGAGGCTCAGGTGGCGGCGCTGAAGGCCTGGGTGCTGCGCCACCCGCCGCAGACCGTGGCGCATGAAGAGGGCAGCGTGCAGCGCGGCCTGCCCATTCGCTGGAGCCTGCAGCTGCCGGGTGTGGCTGCAGATGTGGAGCTGGGCGCGGCCTCATTGCACTGGCCCAGCGATGCCGCACTGTTGGAGTTGCAGCACATCGGCCTGCCAGCCCAGCTGGTGTACCGATAAGCTGCCTCGGTGTCTGTCCAGAACCCGCCCACCACTGGCCTGATCCTCACCGGCGGCGGCGCGCGCGCCGCCTACCAGGTGGGGGTGCTGCAGGCGATCGCGCAGATCCGCCGCGATGCCGGTGTGAAGGGCAACCCCTTCCAGGTCATTGCCGGCACCTCGGCCGGGGCCATCAATGCCTGCACCCTGGCCTGCGAGGCCGACCATTTCGATCTCGCGGTGGATGCGCTGGTGCGCATGTGGTCGCGCCTGCATGTCGAGCAGGTCTACCGGGCCGACCCCTTTGGCGTGATGCGCACCGGCGGGCGCTGGGTCACCATGATGACGCTGGGCTGGGCCATCCAGCGCTGGCGCAAGACGCAGCCGCGCAGCCTGCTGGACAACGAGCCGCTGGGTGAGCTGCTGCAGCGCGCCGTGCGCTTCGAGCGCCTGCCGCAGCTGCTGCGTGAAGGGCATCTCCATGCACTGGCCGTCACCGGCTCCAGCTACAGCACCGGCTACCACGTCAGCTTCTACCAGTCCGCCAAGACGGTGGAGCCGTGGATGCGCTCACAGCGCATGGCGGTGGACACCGAGATCACGCACAAGCACCTGCTGGCCTCCAGCGCCATTCCCTTCATCTTCCCGGCCCAGAAGCTGGAGCTGCTGGGCCATGAGGAATGGTTTGGCGATGGCTCAATGCGCCAGAACGCGCCCATCTCACCGGCCGTGCATCTGGGCGCCGAGCGCATCCTGGTGATTGGTGCCGGGCGCATGCAGGAGGCCGGTCAGGCCCCCGATCTGCGTCTGCCCGCCACCGGCCACCCCAGCATGGCGCAGATCGCCGGCCATGCGCTGTCCAACATCTTCCTGGATGCGCTGTCGGTGGACATCGAACGCCTTCAGCGCATCAACAAGACTCTGGCCCTGCTGCCTCCTGAGGCGCGCGAGGCCACGCCGTTGCGCCCGCTGGAGGTGCTGGTGATCGCGCCGAGCCGGCGCCTGGACGAGCTGGCCGGCCTGCATCAGCACGAGCTGCCCGCCACCATGCGGGCGCTGCTGGGCACGGTGGGGGTGACGGGGCACGGTGCCGATGCGCGCGGCACCGTGCTGTCGAGCTACCTGCTGTTCGAGCCTGGCTACACCACCGAGCTGATCCTGCTCGGCATGGTGGACACGCTGCGGCGCCGGGCCGATGTGCAGCGCTTCTTCGGCTGGCCCGAGCAACCGACCGAAACCCCCTGGCCCAAGCAGGGCCGCGCCGCCTACCCGGCGGAAAGCGAAGCCGAGCCGCTCATTCCGCAGCCAGGCTGACCAGTGCGGCGTAGCTGCCGCCCAGGGCCAGCAGCTCGGCATGCGTGCCCGCTTCCACCACGCGGCCGGCCTGCAGCACGAAGATGCGGTCGGCATGGCGCACGGTGGATAGCCGGTGCGCGATCAAGATCAAGGTCTTGTGCCCCTGGTGGCGCGCCAAGGCCTCTTGCACCGCACGTTCGCTCTCGGTGTCCAGGGCCGAGGTGGCCTCGTCGAAGATCCAGATCGGCGCATCCCGGTAGAGCGCGCGCGCAATCGCCAAACGCTGGCGCTGACCGCCGCTGAGGGTGCTGCCGTTGGCGCCGATGCGCGTCTGCAGGCCCTCGGGCAGGGTCTGCACGAAGTCCCACAGCGCTGCGTCGCGTAGCGCGGCCTCGGCCCTGGCCGGATCCGGCACCTGCGCGTAGCAGACGTTGGCCAGCAGGCTGTCGTCGAACAGCACGATGTCCTGGCTGACGACGGCAAACTGGCGGCGCAGCGCGGCCAGGCTGAGCGTGCGGCTGTCTACGCCGTCGATCAGGATGCTGCCGGCATCCGGCTGGGCCAGGCCTTGCAGCAGGTGGATGACGCTGCTCTTGCCTGCGCCCGAGGGGCCGACCAGGGCTACGGTCTGGCCGGCCTGCACCTGCAGGCTCAGGCCGTCCAGGGCCGGGCCGGCGCCGCCGGGGTAGCTCAGGCGCAGGTCCTGCAGGCGGATCTCGCCGCGCACCGGTTCGGGCAATTCGTCGCGGCCGGGGTCCTGCTCGGCCGGGGTGTCCAGCAGCTCCATGCTGCCGCGCGCCACGATCAGGCCGTTGGTGATGGGCTGCGCCACATCGGTGAGGTGGCGGGCTCGGCTCATCAGGCCGAGCAGGGCGGTGACGAAGGCGGCGAACTCGCCCGGCGTCACACCGGTCTGGCGGCCCTGGTAGAGCGCCAGCGCGACGATGAGCGAGAGCCCGGCCGCGCTGATCAGCTGCGAGAGCGGCTGCGACATCGCGTTCGCCGCGGCCTGCTTCAGCGTTTGGCGGCGCAGATGGCCAGCGGTTTCGGCAAAACGGGCGCGCTCGTGCGGCTCGGCGTTGAAGCTGCGCACCAGGCGCCAGGCGCGCGCCACGTCGTCCACCACGCCGGAGAGCTGGATCTGCGCGTCATAGGCCACCGAGCCGACCTTGCGCACGCGCCGGTTGACCTTGCGCAGCACCAGCGCCAGGGCGGGCAGGGTGGCCAGGGTCAGCAGCGTGAGCTGCCAGTTGGTGTAAAGCAGGTAGCCGAGCAGGGCGATGGCGGGCAGGCCATCGCGCAGCAGCACCACGGCCGAGAGCGCCAGCAGGCTGACGGCCTGCTGCGGGTCAGCCACCACCTTGGTGACGGCCGCACCGCCCGGCATCTGGGTGAAGGCGCGCGCATCGGCACGCAGCAGCGCGTCCATCAGCGCGCGGCGCAGGTCCAGCACGGTGCGGCCGATGGTCCAGTGCAGCAGGTACTGGCCCAGGAAGGCAAACAGGCCGCGCAGCGCGAACAGGCTGATCAGCACGGCCGGCACCATCCAAAGCGGGAAGCTGGCGGTGGCGGCAAAGCCCTGGTCCAGCACCAGGTTCAGCAGGTGCGGGATCAGCGGTTCGGTGGCCGCTGCGCCCAGATAGGCCAGAAAGGCCGCCAGCAGGCCGCGGCGGTGCGGCTTGAAGAAGCTCCAGAGCCGGCGCGCAGTGGGCTTGAGTTCGTCGCGGGCCGGGGGCTGACCACTCATGCCGCGCCCTGGCGGCGCTCGCGCACCGTTTCGCGCAGGCCATACAGCAGGCGGCGCAGCTCGTTGCCGGCGCGGTAGGCAAAGGCCGGCAGGCGGCGTGTCCAGTGGAACTTGCGCTTGGCCGGCATGACGATGGTCGTGGCCACCTCCTGGTCGTGCCCACAAGGCGGCGGCACGGCCAGGCGGATCTTCAGGTCGAACACCCAGCCCTGGTCGAACACATGGTCGTAGGGCAGTTGCATGGGCAGCAGGCCGGCCAGGAAGCGTTCGGCGCCGCGGCGGTTCAGCAGGTAGGCACTGGAGCCGGTGCAGCGCGAGAGCATCACGGCCAGTTGGGTCTTGGGCGTGAGCTGCAGATAGCACTGCGGCGTGCCCGAATGCACGGCCGAGAGCTTGACCAGATCCCAGCGCTCGGGGTGCTGCTCCAGGGCCCTGATGACGGCTGGCAGCTCGGCGCCGAGCTGCACATCGTCTTCGAGGATGAGTGCGAACTCCTTGTCGCTGGCCAGGAAGGCGCGCATCACCTCGACATGCGAGAGGTAGCAGCCGAGCTCGCCCGGCACCGGCTGCTTGCCATGCTTGCGGTGGTAGGCCGGTACATCCAGCAGGGCCTGCTGCTCGGGCGTGAAGGCACGCGCGTCCACGGCGCGCTGGCGGGTCCAGGCCAGGCCCAGGCCGTCGAGCTGGGCCGAGATGCTGGCCAGGCGATCGGGCGAGCGATCGAGGTTGATGACCCAGGTGTGCGTGCGGGTCTTGGCGGGTTCACTCATACCAAGGGACGGCCGGTGACGCGTTGCAGGATGGCCAGCGGACTGGCCTGCGGGTTCACCTGCCGGGCGGCGGGCAGGTGCAGGGTCTGTTCCAGCATGTACTGGCCGGCCATCACGGCATGCGAGGTCTGGTCGGAGTAGCAGACCCAAGTCGAGCCGGCCGGGAAGGGCAGGGTCTGCTGCGGGCAGTTCGCCTGATAGTCGGCGTCGCCCTTCATGCCGTCGTGCAGCTGCAGCATCAGGTGGTCGTACTCGCTGCGGTGGGTCTTGGTGACCTTGAGCAGTTGCAGCGCCTTGGCCTGCCAGGGGCGGTAGGGCTTGGCGCGCGGCACGAACTGGCGGGCGATGGCCTCGAAGCCTTCGCCCACGCGCCACACGCGCGGCTGGCCCTGCGGGTTCACATTGGTGAACACGCGCAGGATGCGCTCACCGTAATTGGGCCGGGAAGGAAAGGCGTCGACATGCAGGCGGCGGTCGTCGGCGCGCCAGGATTGCGCACGCGTTTCGACCTGGCTGGGCCGGTAGCTGGTGGGCGCCAAACGCAAGTGCGGCTTGTACTGCGGCGCCAGGGCGTCGATCAGGCTGCAGGCCTGCGCACGAAAACGCGCCAGCAGGGCCGCCAGCTCGGCTTGATCGGCTTCGCTGCCCAGGGCGCCGGCCAGCTTGCCGTCTGCGCGCAGGCTGATGTTGCGCGACTTCGGATTGCGCACCGCCGGGTCCAGGAAGCGCCGCTCCGTGTCTTGCAGTTCAAAGCGCAGGTCCGGAAAGAACAGCACCTTGCCGTCCTCCAGGGCGGCGATGAGCTCGGCGGATGCGGCGGAGCCTGGCAGTCGGGCCCAGTCGCCACCGCTCAGGGTCAGGATGCGGTCAGGCATGGGAGAGCGTGCCCGCGGCAAGGCGGGCTTGACGAAGCCAGTGGCGCAGGCGCAGCGCGCGCCACCACCAGCCACGCGCCACATAGAAGCGCAGCAGCTCGGGCGCCGGCACCGGCGCGTTCTGCTCGAATTGCGCCAGGTAGCGCACCAGGCGGTTGCGGTCCTGCTGGCGGGCGGCGTAATGGCTGGCGATGACGAAGGTCTTGGCGACGAAGTGGGCGGCTGCCAGTCGGGCTTCCCGGTCCAGCGGGGGCTGCTGGGCGTCGATCAGCGCCGCCAGGCCATTCAGCGCGTCCTGCATGTCATCAGTCTTGGCCAGGCTGTTGCTGGCCAGGATGCTGCCCGGTCGCTTGCGGTAGCCGATCCACACCTCGGGCACGTAGTACGCGCAGCGGGCGCGCAGCAGCAGGGCCGGCAGTACGGCGATGTCTTCGAAGCAATGGCCCACCGGGAAGCGCAGGCCCTCCCAGAGTTCGCGCCGCGCCACCTTCGTCCAGAGGTGCAGATGTGCCTGCAGGAACATGCCGGCCAGGATCAGTGAGGCATCGCGACAGGGCTGGCGCGCCGGCATCGTGTGGGTGCGCTTGTGGTGCTCGCCGCGCAGGCGGTGGCGCAGGCGCGGCTTGGCGCGCACGTCGCGAAAGTCGCACAGCGCCAGGTCCACGCCCGGTTGGCGCAGGGCTTCGCGCAAGCTGGCCACGGCGCCGGGTTCCAGGAAGTCGTCGGCGTCGATGAACCAGATCCACTCCCCCTGGGCGGCATCCAGCAGGCGGTTGCGCGCCAGGCTCACGCCGCCGTTCTGCGGCGCGCCCAGTAGGCGCAGGCGGCCCGGGTGCTCCTGGTCGAGCTGGTGCAGCAGTGCGGCCGAGCCATCGGTCGAGGCATCGTCGTACAGCAGCACCTCGGCGCCCTCATCCAGCTGCGCGAGCAGCGATTCGACGCAGGCCCGCAGGTAGGGCTCGACGTTGTAGACCGGCAGCAGCACGCTGAGCCAGGGGCGGGCTGGCATCACTCTTTCCAGTGTTCCGCGATCCAGGGCGCCGGCTGGGCGTGGCGCCAGTTGCCGTTGCTGCGGCCCTCCAGCGCATCGGGCGGGTTCATCACGCCGTGGAAGATGAGGATGCGCGCGCCGGCCGGGATGTGCGGCGGGCGGAAGTAGTTGAGCGGGAAGTTCGGGATGCAGTGGTACTTGTAGCTGGCGCACCAGCGCTTGTCCCAGTACTTCAGCTTGCCCTGGGCGTGCAGGTAGTGGCTGAGGAACTCCTGCTCATTGCGGTGCTTGCGGCGCACTTCGGCCTGGTTGGCGACGAAGTAGTCCAGCATGTCGGCGTGGGCGCCGAGCGTGAAGCGGTAGACCGAGGAGTTGCCGGTCACGCGCCAGGGGCGCTTCCAGTCCTTGATGATGAGGAACTCGCCGGGCTGCTCGAAGAAGGGCGTGATGTCGTCAACGATCACCACGTCCAGATCCAGGAACAGGGCCTGGCCCTGCAGGCCGTAGAGGTCCTTGCGGTAGCTGTTGAGCTTGCGCCAGCCGCCGTCGCGCTTGCTGGCTTGCTGCTCCAGCTCGGGCAGCGGAAAGCATTCCACCTCGGGGCGCACACCGCGGCTGTCGTCGGTCAGGCAGACGAAGCGGAACGGCCCCTTCAGGTGCCGTGCCACCATGCCGTAGAGGCGGTTGACGTACTCGGGGCCGTACTTCGTGCCCCATTTCATGCACATCACGAAGCGGTCTTGGCGTGGGGCGTTCATAGTTCTTCGACGGGGCGGGGCGGGAAGCTGTCCCAGCTGAGACAGCCCGGGCATTGCCAGAAGTAGTGGCCAGATTCGAAGCCACAGGCGGCGCAGCGGTGGCGGGTGCGCGGTTTGGCGGCGCGGTCCAGAGCGGCCTTGAGCTGGGGTGCCACCGCTTCCGGCAGCTCGTTCACCAGCGCCAGCAAACGGCGCGCGCCGTCCAGCGAGCCGGGCTGCTGGCGCAGATGTTCGGCCAGGCGCTCGCGCTGGTGCTCCGGTTCAATGAGGTTCTGGGCCAGCACCAGGGCCAGGGTCGGGGCCTGGGCGTAGCGCTCTTCGAGGGTCTTGAGTGCGCGGCGCGACTGGCCGGCCTGGTAGGCGGCGCGCGCGTAGTCGGCCGCGGCCAGGTTGAAGCTCTCGGGGGCCAACTGCACCAGCTGCTCGAACTGCGTCAGCGCGGCATGGGCGTCGCCATCGCGCAGCAGCCACTGGCCACGCAGCAGCAGGGCGCGCGGGTGCTGGGGGGCGAGCGTCAGGGCCTGGGCCAGCAGCTGACGGGCGCGTTCGCGCTGGCCATCGGCCTCGGCCTGCAGGGCCTGCTCGCACAGGTAATGCGCACGCTGCGACGCAAAGGAGCCGATGCCGCGCGCCTCCAGGCATTCGGCGGTGGCCTGGGCACGCTCCCAGTCGCGCGAGCGCTCGTACAGCGAGAGCAGGGCCAGGTCGGCCTCGGGCTCGAAGGCGGTGCCTTTCAGTGCCAGGTAGGCGGCCTCGGCACGGTCGAACAGGCCGGCCTTGAAGAAGTCCTGCGCCAGCGCGTGCTGCGCCCGGGCGCGCTCAAGCTCGGGCAGGTCGCCACGGTGCAGCAGGTGCTGGTGCACACGCACGGCGCGCTCGGTTTCGCCGCGGCGGCGGAACAGACTGCCGAGCGCGAAGTGCAGGTCCACCGTGTCGGGGTCGAGCTGTACGGCTTCGATGAAGGCGTCGATGGCCTTGTCGTGCTGCTCGTTGAGCAGTAGGTTCAGGCCTTTGAAATAGGCCTGCGGGGCTTCGCGCGGGTCGCGCTTGGCCTGGCGCAGGTCCAGGCGCGAGGCCAGCCAGCCCAGCGCGAACGCGACGGGCAGGATCAGCAGCAGCCAGCGGGGATCAAAGTCCATCGCGCACGCCCTGGGGGGCTTCTTGCAAGGTGCTCAGTTGGGCCTCACGCACCAGCTGCTGGCGGCGTGCCTGGGCGCGTTGGCGCCACCAGGCCGGCGTCATGGCCAGCACGCCCAGTGCCATGCCGGCGGCCAGGCTGACGAGCACCACGAAGATCAGAGGGGTCTGCCAGAAGTAGCCGAAGAACCAGTGCACGGTCACCGTCTGCTGGTTGTTCAGCGAGAACGCGAACAGCGCGAAGAACAGGAAGGCGCGCAGCAGCCACTTCAGGGCACGCATGGAGTCAGGCCTTGCTGATGCTGTCCAGGCCGTCCACGCCACGGGCCTCGACGGCCTCGCGCAGCGCCTTGCCGGGCTTGAAGTGCGGCACCAGCTTCTCGGGGATGGGTACCTGCTCGCCGGTGCGCGGGTTGCGACCCATGCGGGGCGGGCGACGCGAGACGGAAAAACTGCCAAAACCGCGGATCTCGATGCGGTGGCCGCGGGCCAGGGCATCGCTCATCGCATCCAGGATGGTCTTGACCGCGAACTCGGTGTCTTTTTGCGTGATCTGCGGGAAGCGTTCGGCCAGCAGCGTGACGAGGTCGGAGCGGGTCATGGCGGAAGACAAGAAAAAGGGCCCGCGACGGGGGTCGGCGCGGGCCCGAGAGGATAGCTGGCGTCCGCCGGGGCGGACGCTGCTTCAGGTCAAGTCCTCAGACTTGTTGATGCTCAGTTGCCACCCTTGTCCAGCTTGGCGCGCAGCAGGGCGCCCAGGCTGGTGGTGCCGGCGTTCTCGCGCTCGCTGGTGGCCGACAGGGCCTTCATGGCTTCTTGCGAGTCGGCGTCGTCCTTGGCCTTGATCGACAGCTTGATCGAACGCGACTTGCGGTCGACGTTGATGATCAGGGCGGTGACTTCGTCGCCTTCCTTGAGCAGGTTGCGGGCGTCTTCGACGCGGTCGCGGCTCAGCTCGCTGGCGGGCAGGTAACCGGTCACGTCGTCGGCCAGCAGGATCTCAGCGCCGCGGGCATCCACGGTCTGCACCTTGCCGGTCACGGTGGCGCCACGGTCGTTGACGGCCGTGTAGTTCGTGAACGGGTCGCTGTCCATCTGCTTGATGCCCAGCGAGATGCGCTCGCGCTCGACGTCCACAGCCAGCACCACGGCCTCGACTTCCTGGCCCTTCTTGAAGTTGCGCACGGCAGCTTCGCCGGTCTCGTTCCAGCTCAGGTCGCTCAGGTGCACCAGACCATCGATGCCAGCGGCCAGGCCGATGAAGATGCCGAAGTCGGTGATCGACTTGATCGGGCCCTTGACCTTGTCGCCGCGCTTGAAGTTCTCGGCGAACTCTTCCCACGGGTTGGCGCGGCACTGCTTCATGCCCAGCGAGATGCGACGCTTGTCTTCGTCGATCTCCAGCACCATGACTTCGACTTCCTGACCGAGCGTCACGACCTTGGTCGGGGCGACGTTCTTGTTGGTCCAGTCCATCTCGGACACGTGCACCAGGCCTTCGATGCCGGGTTCGATTTCCACGAACGCGCCGTAGTCGGCGATGTTGGTGACCTTGCCGAACAGACGGGTGCTGTTCGGGTAGCGGCGGGCCACGCCCATCCAGGGGTCATCACCCAGCTGCTTGATGCCCAGCGAGACGCGGTTCTTCTCGGCGTCGAACTTCAGCACCTTGGCGGTCAGTTCCTGACCGACCGTCACCACTTCGCTCGGGTGACGGACACGGCGCCAGGCCATGTCGGTGATGTGCAGCAGGCCGTCGATGCCACCCAGGTCCACGAACGCACCGTATTCGGTGATGTTCTTGACCACGCCGTTGACGATGGCGCCTTCGGACAGGGTTTCCAGCAGCTTGGCGCGCTCTTCGCCCATCGAAGCCTCGACCACGGCACGACGCGACAACACGACGTTGTTGCGCTTGCGGTCCAGCTTGATGACCTTGAACTCCATGGTCTTGCCCTCGAACGGGCTCAGATCCTTGACCGGACGCGTGTCGATCAGCGAACCCGGCAGGAAGGCGCGGATGCCGTTGACCATGACGGTCAGACCACCCTTGACCTTGCCGCTGACGGTGCCGGTGACGAACTCGCCGGACTCCAGCGCGGTCTCCAGGCTCAGCCAGGAAGCCAGGCGCTTGGCCTTGTCGCGGCTCAGGATGGTGTCGCCATAGCCGTTTTCGACGGCGTCCACGGCCACCGAGACGAAGTCACCAACTTGGACTTCGATCTCGCCTTGATCGTTCTTGAACTCTTCGAGCGGCACATAGGCTTCGCTCTTGAGGCCGGCGTTCACCACCACGAAGTTGTAGTCGATGCGCACCACTTCGGCGGACACGACTTCGCCCGAGCGCATGTTGCTGCGCTGCAGGGACTCTTCGAACATCGCGGCAAAGGATTCAGCCGCGGCGGCAGTTTGGGTTTGGTTCATGGGTTTTCCTGGGTCCGCAGGGCTTCTGCGGGGCTGGAGAGGTCACACGGGTGAGGTTTTGACACCCCGCCCGGAGGTAAAGAAGCCTGCGGCCCGCCCCTGTTGCCAGGGGCCGACCGCAGACGGCGGTTGCTCTTCGAAAGGTTGAGGCTGGGGCGCGGTGCGCCGGGCGGTCTCAGCCCGGGAAGGGCCGCCCTTCGCTCCACCACGTCAGAACCTGGTTCACCGAGGCTTCGATGTCCAGATCCGAGTTGTCGAGCAAGCGGGCATCTTGCGCGGGCTTCAAGGGCGAGGCGCTGCGGTTCTTGTCGCGCGCGTCCCGTTCCTCCAAGTCCCGGAGCAAGCCCGCGATATTAGCGGAAAAGCCCTTTTCCATCAATTGCTTATGGCGGCGCTCGGCGCGTTTGGCGGCGCTGGCCGTGAGAAAGACCTTGAGTTCGGCGTCCGGGAAGATCGCCGTCCCCATGTCGCGCCCGTCCGCCACCAAGCCGGGCACGCGCCTGAAGCTCAGCTGCAGTTGGTGCAGGGCCTGCCGTACCTTGGGCAGGGCCGCCACCGTGGAGGCGCCCTGACCGACTGCCTCGGCACGCAGCGCGTCGGTCACGTCCTCGTCGTCCAGGAAGCAGCGTCCGCCGTCGAAATGCAGGGGGAGGGTTGCCGCCAGGCTGGCCAGCCGCTCCTCATCCTGCAGCGAGACGCCGGCGCATTGCGCAGCGAGTGCGGTGGCACGGTAGAGCGCGCCGGAATCCAGCACCGCATAGCCCAGGCGCTGGGCAACCTGATCGGCCAGCGTGCCCTTGCCCGAAGCCGTCGGGCCGTCGATGCACAGTACCGGCACCTCGCGGGCATCCGCCTGCACCAGACCGAACAGGGTCTCGAAATAGTCCGGGAAGGTTTTGGCCACGCAGCCCGGGTCCAGGATGCGCAGCGGCAGCGGCTGCGCACCGGCCAGCGGGTGCAGGGCGGCGAGCGAGAAGCACATCGCCATGCGGTGGTCGTCGTAGGTGTGGATGGCGGCGCGCTGCCAGGCCGGGGCGGGCAGAGGCTGGACCTCGATCCAGTCCGGCCCTTCGGCCACGCGGGCGCCGAGCTTGCGCAGCTCGGCGGCCATGGCGGCGATGCGATCGGTTTCCTTGACGCGCCAACTGGCGATGCCGGTCAGCCGGGTCGGGCTGTCGGCAAAGAGAGCCATCACGGCCAGGGTCATGGCGGCGTCGGGGATGGCCACGCAGTCCAGTTCGATGCCTTGCAGCGGCCAGCGGCCCCGCTTGACTTCCAGCGCATGGTCCAGCCAGCGGATCTCGGCACCCATGGCGGCGGCGGCATCGGCAAAGCGCACGTCGCCCTGCAAAGCATCGCGGCCGATGCCTTCGATGCGCACCGGCTCCGCAGTGGCGGCCAGCGCGCCCAGCGCGATGAAGTAGGAGGCCGCCGAGGCGTCACCTTCCACCACCAGACGCCCGGGCGAGCGCAGCCGGCTGCCGGCAGGAATGGTGAAGCGTTGCCAGCCCTCGCGCTGCACCTGCACGCCAAAGCGCGCCAGCAAGGCCAGGGTGATCTCGACGTAGGGCTTGGAGATCAGCTCGCCCTCGACCTCGACTACTACATCCTGCTGCGCCACCAGGGGCAGGGTCAGCAGCAGGGCGGTCAGGAACTGGCTGGAGACGTCACCGCGCACGCGCACCGGCTCGGCCAGGCGCAAGGGGCTGGGGCCGCACAGGGCCAGCGGCGGGTAGCCGGGCTGGCCCAGGTCGTCGATCTGACAGCCCAGGCCGCGCAGCGCGTCTACCAGGTCTCTGATGGGCCGTTCGTGCATGCGTGGCACGCCGCGCAAGGTGTAGCGGCCGCCGTCACGCGCGGCCAGCAGGGCAAGCGCCGCGGCCAGGGGGCGCATGGCGGTGCCGGCATTGCCGAGGAAGCAGTCCGCCGCCGAGACCGGCAGATGCCCGCCCAGGCCGCGCACCGTCACGCTGCCGTCGCTGCCGCGGTGCCAGGCGCAGCCCAGCGCGCGCAGGGCCTCCAGCATCACGGCGGTGTCGTCGGCATCCAGCAACTGCTCGATGCGGGTCTCGCCCTCGGCCAACGCGGCCAGCAACAGCAGGCGGTTGGAGATGCTCTTGGAGCCGGGCAGGCGGACGGTACCGGCGGCACCGCGCAGCGGTGGCAGGTCCAGAAAGGGGATCTTCAGCATGGGCAGCGGCGCTGGGCGCGCCGGGGTCAGAAGTGGGAGGAGGGCTCGCCGTCCTCGGCGTCAAAGAAGGCCGGGGACCACTTGTTGCGTGCCTCGCTGACCTGCTTGAGCAGGGTCTCGATGGCGTCGCGGTCGCCTTCCTTCAGCCAATGCTCGAAGCGATCGAGCACCGAGCGGAAGCGCTGCGACTGGTGCAGCACCTCGTCGCGGTTGGCCAGCAGGATGTCACGCCAGACATTGGGGTCGCCACCGGCAATGCGCGTGAAGTCGCGAAAACCGGTACCGGCCAGTTCCATGAACTCGCGGCCCGAGGGCTGGCGCATCACCGACTGGAAATAGGCAAAGGCCAGCAGGTGCGGGAAATGACTCACGGCGGCGTAGGCGGCGTCGTGGTTCTCCGGCGTCATCTTCAAGACCTTGCAGCCCAGTGCCGCCCACACGCCGGCAGCCTTTTGCACGGCCGCTGCGTCGTTTTCGGGCAGCGGGGTCAGCACCACCTGGCGGCCCTGGAAGAGCTGGGCATCGGCGTTCTGCACGCCGGCCAGTTCCTTGCCGGCAATCGGGTGGGCGGGCACGAACTGCCCGGCCAGATCGCCCAGCACCTTCTGCGCGGCGATGGCCACGTCGGCCTTGGTGGAGCCCACGTCCATGAACAGGGTGTTGGGCTGAATCTGCACCAGATGGCGGATCGCGCGCAGCGTGGCCTCGGTGGCCGAGACCGGCACAGCGACAAGCACCAGATCCGAACCCGACACCGCCAGCAGTGCCGACTCGGCCGCCACGTCGATGACGCCCAGGCGCTTGGCGGCCTCGGTGGTGCTGGGGGACTTGCTGTAGCCCATGACCCGCTTGACCAGGCCGGCGCGTTTGGCGGCCAGCGCGAAGCTGCCGCCGATCAGCCCACAGCCGATCACGCCGAGTTGCTGGAATTGAGGTCTGAGGATGCGCGACATGCGGTCAGTGGGTGTCCAGGGGGTAGGTGCCCAGCACCTTGAAGAAGGCGCAGTTGGCGCGCAATTCTTTCAGGGCTGCGGTCACTTTGGCATCGTCGGGATGACCCTGCAGATCGATGTAGAAGTAGTACTCCCATTGGCCACCCGAACGCGCCGGGCGCGACTCGAAGCGGGTCATGGAGACATCGTGCTGCTTGAGTGGCAGCACCAGATCGTGCAGGGCCCCGGGACGGTTCAGCACCGACACCACCAGCGAGGTGCAGTCGTTGCCGCTGGCGCGTGGGCTGGGGTGCTGCTCGGGCTGGGTCAGCACCGCGAAACGGGTGCGGTTGTGGGCGTCGTCCTGGATGGCCGGAGCCACCAGGTGCAGTCCGTATTCGCTGCCGGCACGGGTGCTGGCGATGGCGGCCAGGCTCGGGTCCTGCGCGGCCAGGCGGGCGCCTTCGGCATTGCTCGATACGGGGCGCCGTTCGGCATGTGGCAGGTGCTGGGCCAGCCAGCCCTGGCATTGCGCCAGCGCCTGCGGGTGGGCGCACACGGCCTGAATGCCTTCCAGGCTGTCCTGCGCGCGCAGCAAGTTGTGGCGCACGAACAGGCTGGTCTCGGCCACGATGAAGAGCGGCGTCGAAAGCAGCAGGTCCAGCGTGCGGGCCACGCCGCCCTCGGTCGAGTTCTCGACCGGTACGACGCCGAAATCCGCCGCCCCCGCGCTGGTGACGTGGAAGACCTCGTCGATGTTGCTGCAGGGCACGCGCACGATGCTGGAGCCGAAGAAGCCCAGCGCCGCCTGCTCGGAAAAGGTGCCGGCCGGGCCTAGATAGGCGACCCGAGTAGGCGTTTCCAGCGCCCGGCAGGCGCTCATGATTTCGCGCCAGATCGGAGCGATGTTGTCGTTCTTCAGCGGCCCCGGGTTGTGCTGCTTGAGGCCGGCGATGACGGCAGCCTCCCGCTCCGGGCGGAACACCAGGCTGCCCTGGTGCTTCTTGATCTCGCCCACCTTCTGGGCCAGGCCGGCACGCCGGTTCAGAAGGTCCAGCATTTCCCGATCGACGGCGTCGATCTGGGTGCGCAGCCCGGCAAGGGCCTGGTCTTGGGTGTCAGCCATGGCGGCGTTCAAAGTCCTGCATGAAGTCAACCAGGGCCTGAACGCCCGCCAGCGGCATGGCGTTGTAGAGCGAGGCGCGGCAGCCGCCCTTGCTCTTGTGGCCCTTCAATTGCAGCAAACCGGCGGCCCCGGCCTGCGCCAGGAAAGTGTCCGTCAGGCCGGATTCGCGCAGGAAGAAGGGCACGTTCATGCGCGAGCGCACGTCTGGCCGCACCGGGTTGAAGAACAGGGCCGAGCGATCCAAGAAGCCGTAGAGCCGGGCGGCCTTGTCGCGGTTCTGGGCTTCCAGGGCGGCCAGGCCGCGCAGGCCGGCGTACTCGAAGCCCAGCGCCCACTCGAACACCAGACCCGCCAGATAGATCGCGTAGGTCGGCGGGGTGTTGAACATCGAGCCTTCGCGCGCCACGGTCTCGAAGCTGAAGGCGGTGGGGCAGGCGGGCAGCGGGCTGCGCAGCAACTCACGCCGCACGTAGACCAGCGTCAGCCCGGCCGGGCCGATGTTCTTCTGGGCGCCGCCGAAGGCCAGCCCGACGCGCGACCAATCGAACGGGCGGGACAACTGGTTGGACGAGCAATCCACCACCAGGGGGGCCTGGCAGCCCAGCGCCTGCAGGTCCGGCAGTTCTGCGAACTCCACCCCATCGATGGTTTCGTTCGAGCACAGGTGGACGTAATCCACATCGGTCCGCAGGGCCCAGGTGCTGGCGGGCGGGATGTCGAGGTAGCCGCCCGGTTTGGTGTCGACGACCCGCTGCACATCGGCATACCGCGCCGCCTCATTGGCGCTCTTGGCCGACCAGGAACCGGTGACCAGCACATCCACCCGGCCCTTGTGGGCCAGGTTCAGCGGCACGATGGCGTTCTCGGCCAGGGCGCCGCCCTGCATGAACAAGATGGCGAAGTCCTCGGGCAGGCCCTGCAACTGGCGCAGATCGCCCTCGGCCTTGCGGATGATGGACTGGAACTCAGGCCCGCGATGGCTCATCTCCATCACGGACATGCCGCTGCCCTGCCAGTCCGTCATCTCGGCCGCCGCACGCTCCAGCACCGGCAGCGGCAGGGCGGCCGGGCCGGCCGAGAAATTGAAGGGGCGTGCCGCGGCCATTCAGGGCTTGGTGGCGCTGGCGGCGGGGGCGTTGCCGGCCGGCTTGACGCCCAGCAACTCAGCGAGCTTCTGATCCAGGGCCTTGGCGCGCGTCTCAATCAGGCTGCGGTTGTCGGCCAGCACCTTTTGGGCCACGGCGTTGTTCAGCTCGGCGCCCATCTGGTGGTAGCGGCGGATGGCCGGGGACTCCAGGAATTGCAGCACCTGCTTGAGCTCGGCTTCATTGAAGTCGGCCTCCAGCTTGGTCGTGAGTTGTTCGCTGGCGTGCTTGACCGCGCTGGCGCGCATGGCAGGACCGACGTCCTTGATGTAGGCGCGCAGCTCGTCGTCCATCGCCTTGCCGGTGGCCTCGCGCTTGTCGGCGGGCACGCGGGCGCGCAGCACCTGGCCGGCGTTCTGCACCAGTTGCTGGATCGGCGCCTGCGCCAGGTTCATGCCGAACTGCTCGTGCTGTGCCTTCTGCAGCGTGACGATCTTGGCGGCCAGTTCCTTCTTGCTCTGTGCCTGAGCAGGGGCGAGGGCGCCGGCGCTGATCAGCAGCGCGGCCAGGACGAGGGAAGGGGCGTTCATGCGGTTTCTCCGTTGGTTTCGCCTGCGTCGCCAGCTTCGTTGGCGTCGGCGGCAGGGTTGGGCTCACTGCCGTCGCCGGCGTCGTTCTCGACGATGCGCTGAAGCCCACTGAGCTTGCTGCCATCGTCCAGTGCAATCAGGGTCACGCCTTGGGTGGCGCGGCCCAGTTCGCGGATCTCGGCGACGCGGGTGCGCACCAGCACACCCTTGTCGGTGATCAGCATGATTTCGTCTTCGGGGCGTACCAGCGTGGCGGCCACGACCTTGCCATTGCGCTCGCTTTGCTGGATGGCGATCATGCCCTTGGTGCCGCGGCCGTGGCGGGTGTACTCGACGATGCTGGTGCGCTTGCCGTAACCGTTCTCGGTCGCGGTCAGCACCGATTGCGTCTCGTCTTCCGCAACCAGCATGGCGATGACGGACTGGCCGTCTTCCAGCTGCATGCCGCGCACACCCCGCGCCTGGCGGCCCATGGCCCGCACATCGTCCTCGTCAAAGCGCACCGCCTTGCCGCCGTCGCTGAACAGCATGACATCGTGGTGGCCATCGGTCAGGGCCGCGCCGATCAGCACATCGCCCGGATCCAGGTCTACGGCAATGATGCCGGCCTTGCGCGGGTTGCTGAATTCCTTCAGCGAGGTCTTCTTCACCGTGCCCTGGGCGGTGCACATGAAGATGAAGTGGCTTTCCGGGAAGCTGCGGAACTCGCCCGACAGCGGCAGCACCACCGACACCTTTTCGTCCTGCTGCAGCGGGAACATATTGACGATGGGCTTGCCGCGCGAATTGCGGCTGCCCTGCGGCACTTCCCAGACCTTCAGCCAGTACACCCGGCCACGGTTGGTGAAGCACAGGATCCAGTCGTGCGTGTTCGCGATGAAGAGCTGGTCGATCCAGTCGTCTTCTTTGGTGGCGGCGGCTTGCTTCCCGCGTCCGCCACGGCGCTGCGCCCGGTACTCGCTCAGAGCCTGGCTCTTGATGTAGCCGGTGTGGCTGAGCGTGACCACCATGTCGGTGGGGGTGATCAGATCCTCGGTGCCCAGTTCTTGCGCGTTGCGCTCAATCACCGAACGGCGCTCGCCCAGCTTGGTCTGCCCGAACTCGGCCTTCAGCGTGCCAAGTTCGTCGCCAATGATGGCGGTGACGCGCTCGGGCTTTGCCAGGATGTCGAGCAGATCAGCGATCTGTGCCATCACGTCCTTGTACTCGCCGACGATCTTGTCCTGCTCCAGGCCGGTGAGGCGCTGCAGGCGCATCTGCAGGATTTCGCTGGCCTGGGTGTCCGAGAGCGAATACAGGCCATCGGTCTGCAAGCCGAATTGCGGCTCCAGGCCGTCGGGCCGGTAGGCAGCGGCACCGCCGGTGTTCTCGCTGTTGGCACGCACCAGCATTTCGCGCACCAAGCTCGAATCCCAGCGGCGCGCCATCAGCTCAGCCTTGGCGAGCGGCGGCGTGGGCGAGTTCTTGATGATCTGGATGAATTCGTCGATGTTGGCCAGCGCCACCGCCAAGCCTTCCAGCACATGGCCGCGCTCGCGCGCTTTGCGCAGCTCGAACACGGTGCGGCGGGTCACCACCTCGCGGCGGTGCTCCAGGAAGACCGAGATCAGGTCGCGCAGATTGCAGAGCTTGGGCTGCCCATCGATCAGGGCCACCATGTTCATGCCGAAGCTGTCCTGCAGTTGCGTCTGCTTGTACAGGTTGTTCAGCACCACCTCGGGCACTTCACCGCGCTTGAGCTCGATGACCACGCGCATGCCGGATTTGTCCGACTCATCCTGGATGTGCGAGATGCCTTCGAGCTTCTTTTCCTGCACCAGCTCGGCGATGCGCTCCAGCAGGGTCTTCTTGTTAACTTGGTACGGAATCTCGTCAACGATGATGGCCTGACGCTGACCGCGGTCGATGTCCTCGAAATGCGTCTTGGCGCGCATCACCACGCGGCCTCGGCCGGTGCGGTAGCCCTCGCGCACGCCTTCCAGGCCATAGATGATGCCGGCGGTGGGGAAGTCAGGCGCCGGGATGAAGCCCATCAACTCATCCACCGTGGCTTCCGGGTGGCGCAGCATGTGCAGGCAGGCGTCCACCACCTCGTTGAGGTTGTGGGGCGGGATGTTGGTGGCCATACCCACGGCAATACCCGCTGCGCCATTCACCAGCAGATTGGGCAGCCGGGTCGGCAGGACCAGGGGTTCCTTTTCCGAGCCGTCGTAGTTCGGCCCGAAATTGACGGTTTCCTTGTCGATATCGGCCAGCATTTCGTGGGCGATCTTCGACAGGCGGATTTCGGTGTATCGCATGGCCGCTGCGTTATCGCCGTCCACCGAACCGAAATTGCCCTGGCCATCGACCAACATGTGACGCAGGCTGAAATCCTGCGCCATCCGCACGATGGTGTCGTACACCGCGCTGTCGCCGTGCGGGTGGTATTTACCGATGACGTCGCCCACGATACGGGCCGACTTCTTGTACGGGCGGTTCCAGTCGTTGTTCAGCTCGTGCATGGCGAACAGCACGCGCCGATGCACCGGCTTCAGGCCGTCCCGGGCATCGGGGAGGGCGCGCCCAACGATCACGCTCATCGCGTAATCGAGGTACGAGCGGCGCATCTCCTCTTCGAGGCTGATGGGCAGGGTTTCCTTGGCGAATTGGGACGTCATTCTGGTAACCGGCTTTTCCGCTCAGGCGTGCACAAACCGCAAGCTGCGCCAGAGTGAAATGGGAGGCAAAAGAGCCGGCGATTCTAGGGTTGCGGGCTTGTCTCTCATGTGCAACAGCGTCACATCGCTGCGGGACCCACCCGCACAATGCTTCGCTGGAATAGCCGGGTGGCAGAATGGTTTTTGCAATTTGTGAATCCATCCATGCCGGCGGGCTCCCAATCCGCGGCTGACCTGACCAAGTTCGGGCTGATCGCCCCACCCTTGAGAGGAGAACGAATGAAGAAACTGACCCGCGTGGCCTCGCTTCTGGCCTTGGCCGCTTTTGCCCAGGCTGGTGCTCAGGCGCAAGTCAATGACAACTGGATGAGCGGCGATGGCAAGCTTGTCTGGCTCAACGGCACCAGCGAGCACTGCTGGCGCAACAACTTCTGGACGCCGGCCACGGCGGCCAAGAAGGTTGAGAACCTGAAGGGTCTGAAGGCATTCCCGAATCAGGATTGCGATGGCGCCCTGCAGCCGCCGCCCGCACCTCCGGCTCCGCCGCCCGCTCCTGCGATGCCTGCGGCTCAGCCGCCTGCACCGGCTCCGGTCGCGCCGCCGGCTCCGCCCAAGCCCATCGTCGAGAAGGTGACCTACGCGGCCGACGCCTTCTTTGATGTGGACAAGTCGGTGCTCAAGCCCGAAGCCAAGGCCAAGCTGGACGATCTGGCTTCCAAGATGGGTGCCATCAACCTGGAAGTCATCATCGCCGTGGGTCACACCGACAGTGACGGCTCCGATGAGTACAACCAGAAGCTGTCGGTGCGCCGTGCCGAAGCCGTGAAGGCCTACCTGACCGGCAAGGGCATTGAGGCCAACCGCGTGTACACCGAAGGCAAGGGCGAGAAGAGCCCGGTGGCCGACAACAAGACCAAGGAAGGCAAGGCGAAGAACCGCCGCGTCGAGATCGAGGTCGTTGGTACGCGCACCGTGACCCCGAAGAAGTAAAGACCTGTGTTGACAGGAAAGGGGCCTTCGGGCCCCTTTTTTTGTGCGCCCGAAAGCAAACAAGGGCGCCGATGGCGCCCTTGTTCGTGGGGGTCAGAAGCGGCTCAGACGCGCTTCTTGTACTCGTGCGTGCGGGTATCGATTTCGATCTTGTCGCCCGATTCCACAAACAGCGGCACTGAGATCTCGAAGCCGGTGCCGACAATGCGGGCGGGCTTCATGACCTTGCCCGAGGTGTCGCCCTTGACGGCCGGCTCGGTTTCGATTTCGCGCACGATGGTGGTCGGCAGTTCGACCGAGATGGCCTTGCCGTCGTAGAACACCACTTCCACTTCCATGCCGTCCTGCAGGTACTGCACGGTATCGCCCATGTTCTCGGCCTCGACCTCGAATTGGTTGTACTCGCTGTCCATGAACACATACATCGGGTCGGCGAAGTAGGTGTAGGTGCAGTCCTTCTTGTCCAGAATGATCTGGTCCATCTTGTCGTCGGCCTTGAAGACCACCTCGGCGCCGGCGCCGTTCAGCAGGTTCTTCATCTTCATGCGCACCGTGGCGGCGCCACGGCCGCCGCGGCTGTATTCGGTTTTCAGCACGACCATCGGGTCCTTGCCTTGCATGATGACGTTGCCGGCACGGATTTCTTGGGCGAGTTTCATGGTGGGATCTTCAGCGGTTGAGGCGGGCGCGCGCCGCAGGCGCGTTCCATTCGCGGGTGGCGCGCCCATAAGGTCCGCTAAGGGCGACAGCGGGCGCAAAGCCCTCAATTCTAACCCGGTACCGAGCCAATTCCGGCGGACGTGTCCTCGGCAAAGGCGAGCAGTTGGTCGCACAAGTCGGTCTGTCGGCCGAGTTCACCTCGCCAGTTCATGGCCTCCTCATCCCATGAGTGAAGGCTTGATGGCAGGTCCAGTTCCGTCACGGGTGCCAGGCCGTTCCAGGCCTGCCAGAGCCGCCGCACAGGGCTCGTGCGGTCGGGCCAGCGGATGTCCAGGTAGGCCTTCAGCTTGGCGGCGTGGGCGTCATCGTCCTGGCGGTAGATGTGCCAGAGCATGGGCTTGCCGGCCCACTGGGCGCGCACGAAGGAATCCTCGCCGCGCACCACATTGAAGTCGCAGCTCCAAAGCAAGCGGTCGTAAGTGGTCTGGTCCAGCCAGGGCAGGGGCTGAATTCGCAGTTGCCCGCGGGCTACCAGTCCTTCGGCACAGTTCCCCATGCCAATCAGCAGCGTCGGCTCGGCCGACAAGCGATCGAGCAGGGCCTGGCGCGGTGCATGCGGGTAGCAGAACAGGCTGACGAGCCGTTCGCCGCTTCTTGGCTGCAGCTCCAGCTCTGTCAGGAAGGCTGCACGGTCATGCTCCGCCTGCGCCTGTGCCAAGTCCTTCTCGCGCAGCAGGCCCCCGCTGCCCGGCACGAAGCCGGGGTACCAGAAGGTCTTGCTCAGACCTCTGGCGGGCCCGCTCATCACGGGCGATGGCAGACGATGGGAGCGCAGGGTGTAGGGCTCCGCGCTGAGGTATTCGAGGTTCAGCCACAGCGGTGGCGTGCGTGCTAGGCGGGCCTGCACGGGTTCGGGCAATTCGCAGCCAAAGGTCTCAATGACCACGTCGCCCACCGCTGCAACGGGCCATTCCGACTCCGGCCAGGCATGGATGGTGATGCCCTCGCTTGGGGCGGGCGCCATCCAGGCCAGGGCGCGGGCATCGTCGACCCAGAGACGAACCTGCTGCCCCCGCTCGACCAGGTTGCGCGCCAGCCGCAGCGTGACGCCCAGATCGCCGTGGTTGTCGATGACGCGGCAGAAGAGATCCCAAAGCATGCGTCATTGTCGTGAGGCCAGCTCGCAAAATGCGGCCATGTCTAGCAAACCCATGGAGCCGGTCGCGGCCGATCCTCAGGACCTTGGGGCGCAGGCCCTACAGACCTGGGATGCCGAGCGGCTCAGTGCTGAGCAGCGCGAATCGGCCGAGGCCGCGGCCCTGGTAGCCGCTGCGCAGCCGTTGCGCGAACGCCTGTTGGCGGAGGTGGCGGCCCTGCCCGCGCTGCCGGGTGTGTACCGCTTTTTGGACGCGCGCGGGCAGGTGCTCTACGTGGGCAAGGCCAAGCTGCTCAAGCGCAGAGTCAGCAGCTACTTCCAGCGTGACCACCAAGGCACCCGCATCGGCCTGATGGTGGCGCGGATCGCCAAGCTCGAGACCACCGTGGTGCGGACGGAGGCCGAGGCGCTGCTGCTTGAAAACACGCTGATCAAGTCGCTCAACCCGCGCTTCAACATCCTTTTCCGAGACGACAAGAGCTATCCCTACCTGCGCTTCACGGCGCACGAATTTGCGCGCGTCAGCTACTACCGAGGCTCGGTGGACCGGCGCGGCCAGTACTTTGGTCCTTATCCGAATGGGCTGGCCGTGCGGCAAACCATCGAGCTGGTGCAGCGGGTCTTTCGCTTGCGAACCTGCGAGGACGCTGTGTTCAACCACCGCTCGCGCCCCTGCCTGCTGCATCAGATCAGGCGGTGCACGGCGCCATGCGTCGGCCTGATCGATGCCGAGAACTACCGCCGGGACGTCGAGCGTGCAGCGACCTTTCTGCGCGGCGGTGCCGAGGAGGTGATGGGGGAGTTACAGCGCCGCATGGCCAATCACGCCGAGGCGCTGGAATACGAGCGCGCGGCGGAACTGCGCGACCAGATTGCTTCGCTGGCCCAGGTGCTGCAGCAGCAGGCGGTGGAGGCCAGCAGTGCGTCGGGCAGCGAACGGGATGTCGACATCGTGGCCGTGCGGGTGCGCGGCGGGCGCGCCTGCGTCAACCTGGCCATGGTGCGGGGTGGCCGTCACCTGGGGGATCGCAGTCATTTCCCCGCTCAGGTTGAAGAGGGAACTCGCGTCAGTACGGAAGAAGAGGGCGATCAGATCAAAGGGGAGGCGCAGCTGGTGCTGGAGGCCTTCCTCTCTCAGCATTACCTGGGCGCCCAGGTTCCGCCGCTGGTGCTGGTCAATGAGGCCGTGGACCCGGCCTTGGCGGCGGCGCTCGGTCAACAGGCCGGGCACCGTGTCGTGCTGCAGGACCAGCCGCGCGGCCCGCGTCGCATCTGGCTGGACATGTGCATTCAAGGTGCCGAGCTGGCGTTGCAGCGCCTGCTTGCTGAGGAAGGTTCCCAGCAGGCGCGCACCCGTGCGCTGGCCGAAGTGCTGGGTCTTGATCAGGGTGATTTGGCCGCGCTGCGCGTCGAGTGCTTTGACATCAGCCACACCGCAGGCGAGGCGACGGTCGCCTCCTGCGTGGTGTTCGAGCAGCATGCTATGCAGTCTTCGCAGTACCGGCGCTACAACATCGCCGGCATTCAGGGGGGCGACGACTACGCGGCCATGCGCCAGGTGCTGATGCGGCGCTACGAACGGATGGGCCAGGGTGAGGGTGAGGTGCGCTGGCCCGATGTCGTCCTGATCGACGGCGGCAAAGGCCAGGTCAAGATTGCGCGCGAGGTGTTCGAGGCGCTGGGCATTGACCTCGGGCGCATCGTGGGCGTGGAAAAGGGCGAGGGCCGCAAGGTGGGGTTGGAAGAGTTGGTGTTTGCCGATGGCCGCGCCAAGCTCAGCTTGCCGCCCCATTCGGCCGCCCTGATGCTGGTGGCGGAGATACGCGATGAAGCCCATCGGTTCGCCATCACTGGCATGCGGGCGCGGCGCGCCAGTACGCGCCTGCGCAGCTCGCGCCTGGAAGACATCGCGGGGGTGGGGCCGCGCAAGCGTGCCGCGCTGCTGCAGCGGTTTGGCGGCCTGCGAGGCGTCGAGGCCGCCAGCGTCGAAGAGCTGGCCAGTGTGAAAGGCATCTCACGTGAACTCGCTCAAGAGATCTACCGGGCTTTCCGTTGAGCGCTGGGGGCGCCGGGCGATGCTGCTCACCCTGGCGGCTTGCGGCGGTACGCGCCCCAAGGGCCCGGAGCCGGTGGCCGCCGGCCACGGCGATCCACCAGCACCCGCCGTGGCACCGTCCCAACCGGCCGCAGCCGCAGCCACCATGAGTCCAGCCCTCGTGCTGCCGCGCCCCGTCGCGGCGCGCAGTTGGGCCGAGTTGAGGCGGCAAGTCGCCGAGCGCTTGTTGCTGGCCAATCCGAGCGGTGTGTACCGGAGCAAGGCGCCGCCGGTGCTGCTGGCGGTGCCGGTGCTGCAGATCGAGCTGCAGGCCAACGGACACATCAAACACATCAGCGTGCTGCGCGAGCCGCGTCAAGCGAAGGACACGATCGAGCTGGCGCGCCAGGCCCTGATGCGCGCGGCGCCCTTTGGTGACATGCGCCACCTGCCAGCCCCTTGGGTCTTCACCGAAACCTTTTTGTTCGACGACGAGCGCCGCTTCAAGCCGCGCAGCCTTGATTGAAGCCAGGAGCGGTGGCGCACAATCCCCCGATGTTTTTCACTATCCCCACCCTGCTGACCTGGGCGCGCATCGTCGCCATTCCGCTGATCGTTGGGGTGTTTCATCTGCCCATTGACGCGCCGACCCGCAACCTGATTGCCACCGTGCTCTTCGTGACGGTGGCGTTGACCGACTGGCTCGACGGCTACCTGGCACGTCGGCTGAATCAGACCTCCTCGTTCGGGGCCTTCCTGGATCCGGTGGCCGACAAGTTCCTGGTCTGCGCCTCGCTGTTGGTGCTGCTGGAACTGCAGCGGGTCAGCGCCTTGTTTGCGCTGGTCATCATCGGTCGTGAGATCGCGATCTCGGCGCTGCGGGAATGGATGGCACAGATCGGTGCGGCCAAGAGCGTGGCGGTGCACATGGTGGGCAAGCTGAAAACCACCGCCCAGATGGTGGCCATCCCGTTCCTGCTGTTCGATGGGCGGCTCTTCGGGCTCATCGATACCCGTCTTTGGGGGCAGTGGCTGCTGGCCGTGGCCGTGGTGCTGACGGTGTGGTCGATGGTGTACTACTTGCAGAAGGCGTTGCCGGAAATTCGCGCTCGCGTCGAGTGAGCGGCCTGCGCCTAGAATCCGCGCCCCGCACGCTGCTCAGGCCGTGCGCATCCAACAATTCAAGACACTGCCTATAAGGGACCTTCGCGTGAACAAGTCGGAAATGATCGAACACATTGCCAAGCAAGCGGATCTGTCCAAGGCGGCGGCCCAGCGTGCGCTGGAGGCCATGATTGGCGGCATCAAGACCACGCTGAAGAAGAATGGCACCGTGTCGCTGCTGGGCTTTGGCAGCTTCAGCGTCACCAAGCGCGCGGCTCGTACGGGCCGCAATCCGCGCACTGGCGACGCCATCAAGATCAAGTCGAGCAAGACGCCCAAGTTCCGTCCGGGCAAGGCGCTCAAGGACGCGATCAAGTAAGGAGTTCGACCCGTCGGGTGCTTAGCTCAGTTGGTAGAGCGGCTCCCTTACACGGAGTAGGTCGGCGGTTCGAGCCCGTCAGCACCCACCACCGACGGCATCGGTCGTCCAGCAGTCAGGCCGCGCTCCCTACAATGGCCGCCCCTGTTGGAGTCAAGGCGAACCTCGGTTCGCCTTTTGTTCGTTTGCGGGCTGTTGGCCCCCTGAGGAAGCTGGATGTTTGACTTTGTACGAACCCACAGCCGCTGGTTGCAGCTGATCCTGCTGGTATTGATCTTGCCCTCCTTCGTGGCGCTCGGCGTACAGGGCTATTCGAGCTTCTCGGATGGCGTGGGGCTGAAAGTGGCAACGGTCGATGGCCACAAGATCACGCAGGGCGACTGGGACAACGCGGCGCGTGAGCAGGCTGAGCGCATGCGGCGTGAGAACCCGCAAATGGATCCCAAGCTGCTGGACAGCCCGGAAGCCCGCCAGCAGGCGCTGGAGGGGCTCGTCAGCCGCCGTGCGCTGGAGACCGCCGTGCAGAAGCAGCAATTGATGGCCGCCGATGGTCGGGTGGCCTCGGTGTTCCGCCGCTCGCCGGCCTACGCCTTCTTGCGCACGCCGGAAGGGCAGCCCAACAAGGCCCTGCTCGCCGCACAGGGCATGAGTT
Source organism: Inhella sp. (assembly GCF_041912635.1). Taxonomy (GTDB): domain Bacteria; phylum Pseudomonadota; class Gammaproteobacteria; order Burkholderiales; family Burkholderiaceae_C; genus Inhella. The sequence goes on along the minus strand of NZ_JAYRMO010000003.1, from coordinate 172,100 downwards.
CGGAAGGCTTTGCGGAACGGCTGCGGCAGGACCTCGGTCTTCAGCAGGTACTCGCTCCGGCCGACATGCTGCCGCGCTCCCTCAAGCTTGGCGGCAAGCTGGCATTTGACGCACTGCTTCAGCAGCGTGACATCAGCGTCAAGCGCCTGGAGGCTCAGGCCTATCGGGACCAGGTTCAACTCAGCGATGCCGACGTGGCGACCTACTACCAGTTGCCCGCTACGCAGAAGCGCTGGATGCAGCCCGAGCGAGCGCAGATCGAATACCTGGTGCTTGATGCCGAGGCCCTGAAGCAGCGTGTGCAGATCAACGAGGGCGAGCTGAAGACGTACTACGAGCAGAACCGCAAGCGTTTCAGCACCCCGGAAGAACGACGGGTCAGCCACATCCTGATCAAGCTCGACGAGGGCGCCAAGGCAGAGCAGGAGGCCGCTGCGCGTGCGCAGCTCGAGTCTCTGCAAGCCCAGCTGCGTAGCGATCCCAAGCAATTTGCGGCCCTGGCCCGCAAGCATTCGCAGGACGAGATTTCCGCAGCGTCCGGCGGCGAATTGGATTTCATTGGCAAGGACTTCAATGTGAAGGCCATTGCCGATGCGGCATTTGCACTTGGCAAGGGCGAGGTCAGCCCCATCGTGCGCAGCGAGTTCGGCCTGCATTTGGTGACCGTCAGCGAAATCCGCGGCGGGGATGTGCGCAGCTTCGAGGATGTGCGCGCCGAACTGGAGACGGAGCAGCGCAGCGAACTGGCCAAGAAAGAGTTCCAGACGCTTTCCGAGCAGTTCAGCAACGCGGTCTATGAGCAGGCGGATGCGCTGCAGCCCGTGGCGGAAAAGTTCCAGCTCGCGCTGCGCAAGGCTGACCTGGGGCGTGTCCCCGCCGCGGGTGCGCAGGGTCCGTTGGCTTCGCCCAAATTGATTGAGGCCGTCTTCGCTCCGGAGTCGCTGAAAAGCAAGCGCAATACGGAAGCTGTGGAAACCGGCGTTCAGCAGCTTGTTTCGGCGCGCGTGCTGAAGCATGTGCCGGCCGCGGCGCCCGCGCTCGATGAGGTGAAGGAGGCCGTGCGCGAGCAACTGCTGATGGAGCGTGCCGCCGCCTTGGCCAAGAAAGCGGGGGAAGCGCTGTTGGCGCAGAAGGCGGACGAGCTCAGCTACGACGCCACGGTCACTGTCTCGCGCATGAACCCGCAGGGGCTGCCGCGTGAAGCCCTGAGCAAAGTCTTGCAGGCGCCGGCAGGTAATCTGGCCAAACCCTTTGGTGTGGACCTTGGCACGGGCGGGTACCTGCTGGTGCGTTTGAATGCTGTGAAGCCGCCGAGCGAGCAAGAGGTTCCGGCCAAGCAGGCGGAGCAACAGTACGCGCAGGCGCTGGCCAATGCCGAAGGGCTTGCGTACCTGGAAGCGTTGAAGGCGTGGTACAAGGCAAAAATCTTGACCTCGCCAGCGAAAGCGGCTTCCAGTCCCTGATTCCTTGCTATACTGCTTGGCTTTCGACGGTGGCTGTAGCTCAGTTGGTAGAGTCCAGGATTGTGATTCCTGTCGTCGTGGGTTCGAGTCCCATCAGCCACCCCAAGATTCAATAAAAAACGGGCGCCTCTGGCGCCCGTTTTTTATTCCGCGCTGCGGCTTGCCCTGTGCGGTGGGCTAGGCCTTGGCGTCGGCGCGGCTGCTGAGGCTGAGCTTGCGATAGATGGCCTTGATGTGGTCGTTCACGGTGAACCACTTCACACCCATGAGATTGGCAATCTCTTTGACGGTGAAACCCTTGCTCAGATAGGTCAGCACCTCGTTTTCGCGCGCGCTAAGACGGTTGGCGTCCTCTGCGGGATCGAGCGGCGCAGGGCGGGAGGCAGAAGAGAAGCTGCCGAAGCCGCTGTTCAAACCCATCGGGCCACTGTCGCCACTGGAGCCGGGGCGGAAATGGCCAAGTAGGCGCCGCGCAATGGCCGGAGACAAGGGCGGCTGACCACGCACGATGCGCTGCAACTCCTCCACGAGCACCTCGAAGCGATCTTCCTTCAGCAGGTAGCCGCCAGCGCCCAATTGGAGCGCCGGGAAGAGATGTTCGTCGTCCGAGTAAAGCGTGCTGACGATCTTCAGGCCGGGCGCCCGATTGAGCTCCTGCAGCAGTTCCATGCCGCTGCCGTCAGGCAACTCAAGGTCGATCAGATAGAGCCGGAAGGGGTTTCCCGCCTGAGCCAGCTGAATCTCGCGCCGGGCTGATTCCAGATCGGAACTTTCGACGATTTCAAGATCGTCACTGAAGCTCTCGCGAACCACCTTGCACAAAAAGCTCCGCGCGACTGAGTTGTCTTCGAGGATGAGTACTTTGACGGCCATGGGTGCGTGCAGGGTGGACTGATGATGCTACCCGTAGGTGTTTGGCTCCTTCCCCCCCCAAGCGCGGGGCAATCGCCGGGCATTTCTAGAATGGGTGGATGCGCATCCTTATCGCGAATGACGACGGCTACCTCGCCCCCGGACTGGCCGCCTTAGTGCAGGCTTGTCAGGGCTTGGGTGAAATCGAGGTGATCGCCCCGGAACAGAACGCCAGCGGAACCTCCAATTCACTGTCCCTGCATCGCCCCTTGTCGGTGCAGCGCGGCATGAACGGGTTCCGGTTCGTCAATGGCACGCCGGTCGACTGCGTGCACCTGGCGCTGACGACACTGCTCGAGGCATGGCGTCCGGACCTCGTGCTGTCAGGCATCAACAACGGCGCCAACATGGCCGACGACACGATCTATTCCGGCACCGTGGCGGCGGCCACTGAGGGCTATCTGTTTGGCATCCCGGCGATTGCGTTCTCGCAGGTCGAGCGCGACTGGGCGCACCTGGATGCCGCGGCGCGAGCGGCGCGAGCGGTGGTGGAGGAGGTGCTTCGCCAGCCGCTGGGCGAACCCTTTCTGCTCAACGTGAATATCCCGAACCGCAGCGATGCCGACACACTTCCCAGGCGCATCACGCGGCTTGGTAAGCGGCACGCCAATTCCGGCGCACATTGCCAAGTCAACCCGCGCGGTGAGGCGATGTACTGGATCGGGCCGCCGGGCGAGGTGCGTGAAGGAGGGGAGGGGACGGATTTCCACGCGGTGCAGAACGGCGCGATTTCCATCACTCCCCTGCAAGTGGACCTGACGCACCACCAGCGGCTCTCGTACTGGCAGGGGCGCCTGGCGTCTGCGGCGCCCCAATGAGCAGGCGGGCGCCCGGCGGCGTGCTGCGCCCGCAGCGCCTTTTGCATGAGGCCACGCGCGACAGCGCCCGTTTGCGCCCCCCAAGCGGCATCGGCCTGGACTCTCCCGGCGTGCGGATGCGCATGGTGGAGCGCTTGCGCCAGCTGAAGCTGGCAGAAGACTTTGTGCTCAGCGCGTTTGAGCGCGTGCCGCGCCACCGATTCGTGGATTCGGCGTTCGTACCTCAGGCCTACGAGGACACCAGCCTGCCTATCGGCCACGGCCAGACGATTTCAAAGCCTTCGGTGGTGGCCCGCATGCTGCAATTGCTGGTGGAGGCTCCGGGTCGTCTTCGCGGTGGTGCGGAAGTGCGCCTGGGCCGTGTGCTGGAGATCGGCACGGGCTGTGGCTACCAGGCGGCGTTGCTGGCCTTGTTGTCAGAGCGCCTGACCTCGGTGGAGCGCATTGCCGCGCTGCATCATGGTGCCCAAGCGCGCCTCAGTGCCCTGAAATCGGAGTTGCCGTTGTGCTCCATTCAGCTTCTGCTGGCCGACGGCAGCCTGGGCCGCCTGGGCGTTGGCCCCTACGACGCCATCATCGCGGCGGCGGGTGGGGAGGCGATCCCTGAGGCTTGGCTCCAGCAACTGGCGCCGGGCGGCCGCTTGGTGGCGCCGGTCGCGCGGGGGGCGGGTGGCCAGCGTCTGATGGTGGTGGACCGGGTGCGTGGCGGTGAAGGGTCGCAGGAATGGCGGCTGACGGAGTGCGAGGGCGTTTCCTTCGTCCCTCTAAAATCTGGCGTTCTGGTCTGACGCTCGAATCCGCAGCGTTCCCTCCGCCGCTCCGGCACCTTTTGCGAAGTCTCATCGTCTGCATGATCCTGGTCTCCCTGCCTTGCCGTGTGCAAGTCCTGCGCCTTACTTCGCTAGCTGCCGTCCTTCTGCTCACTGCCTGCGCGGCACCGAAACCGCATCGCGCCCCGGTTGAGGACCGCACCGTTGCGCCGGCTGATGGCCAGTCGACGGGTGCCCACACCGCAGAGCCGCGTGCTTCGGCAAGCGCTGAGCCGGCGCGACCGGGCACTTATGTGGTCAAGCAGGGCGACACCCTGTTGCGGATTGCCCTGGACCACGGACTGAGCTGGCGCGACCTGGCGCGCTGGAATGCGCTGGACAACCCCAACCTGATCGAGGTGGGGCAGGTGCTCCGGACGGTTCCGCCGCAGGCCGTTGCAGCGGCGGCTTCTCCGGCAGACGGCTTGGCCACTCGGCCAGTCGTCTCAGCAGTCAAGCCCGAGACCAAGCCACTGGATGCCCGCAGCGCGGACGGCAAGTCAAGCACGCTGCCTCTGCCCGTGGCGGGCGCCGCCAGTGCTGTTGTGCCCGTGCCTATGCCTGTGCCGGTGGCGGTGGCGCCGCCGGCTGCCGCCGCTTCGGCCAATGGGGAAGGCGAGATCGGCTGGGCCTGGCCTTCGCCGGGGGCCCTGATCGCCAGCTTTGACGAGCAGCGCAACAAGGGCATAGGCATCGGCGGCAAGGCGGGGGATGCAGTGCTGGCGGCGGCCGATGGCCGTGTGATGTACGCCGGCTCCGGCCTGCGCGGCTACGGCAACATGGTCATCATCAAGCACAACGAAACCTATCTGAGTGCGTACGCGCACAACCAGACGGTGCTGGTGAAGGAAGACCAATTGGTGCGCAAGGGGCAGCGCATTGCCGAGATGGGCAGCTCGGATGCCGATCAGGTCAAGCTGCACTTTGAAATTCGCCGCAAGGGCAAGCCGGTGGACCCGGCAAAATTGCTGCCGCCGCGCTGATTTCCAGCCCTCGCGCGGCGGGGCCTTGGAGGTTCCATGCCGGCGCGCCCACCGCGAACGAACAAAGCCAATGCCGAGGCGGGTGAGGGCTTCGGTGCATCGGACGATGCGCTCGAGAGTGGCGGCAATGCCCTGCAGATCTACCTGCGTGAGATCCGCCGCACCCCGCTGCTGAGTGCGGAAGAGGAATACGCCACAGCGGTGCGCGCCCGTGCCGGCGATTTCGCCGCGCGGCAGGCGATGGTGGAACACAACCTGCGCCTGGTGGTGTCCATCGCCAAGCATCATCTCGGACGCGGCCTGCCCCTGGGCGATCTGATCGAGGAAGGCAACCTCGGCCTGATCCATGCAATCGAAAAGTTCGAGCCGGAGCGGGGCTTTCGGTTCTCGACCTATGCGAGTTGGTGGATTCGGCAAGCCATTGATCGCGCCTTGATGCACCAGACTCGGCTGGTACGCCTGCCCGTGCACGTCGTGCGCGAGCTCAGCGCCCTGCTGCGTGCGCGGCGCACCATTGAGGCCTTGCCTGGCGTGCAGGACGGCAAGGCTCGCGTGGAGGGCCTGGCGCAGCTGCTGCGTCGCCCCATCGCCGAGGTGCAGGCCTTGCTGGCCCATCTGGAGCTTCCCGCCTCACTCGATGCGCCGCTGGACCGCGAGGGCGAGGCGCATGAGTCCATGGTGGACCATGTGGGCGACGCCAGTCATCTGGACCCTCTGCAGGTGCGCTTGCTCCAGGAGGTGGAGCAATTGCTGGCCCAGGGCCTGGGCGAACTGACGGAGCGCGAGCGCGAGGTGCTGGAGGCGCGCTTTGGCCTGTTTGCGCGTGAGCCCGAGACCCTGGATGCCGTGGCCGGGAGGTTGCACCTCACCCGCGAGCGCATCCGGCAGATCCAGGTGGAGGCGCTGGGCAAGCTCAAGCGCAGCCTCATCCGCCAGGGCGTGCAACCGGACACCCTCTTTTAGCGATGCCACTCGCTCCCGGCCGGGCACTTGCGCCCGGTCCGGATAATTGCCGGATGAGCAATCAAGACGAGTGGCTGAAAGTCGAATCGCTGGATCTGGAGGCGCAGGGCGTGGCCCGGCGTGCCGACGGCAAAGTGGTTTTCATTGAAGGCGCCTTGCCCGGCGAGACGGTGCGTGCGGTGGTCGGGCGGCGCAAGAACAACTGGGAGCAGGGCGTCATCAGCGCCCTGCGGCGTGAAAGCCCGCAGCGGGTGCGGCCAGGCTGTCCGCATTTCGGTTTGCATGCCGGAGCCTGTGGCGGGTGCAAGATGCAGCACTTCCATCCGGCGGCGCAGATCGCGGTCAAGCAGCGTGTCCTGGAAGACAACCTGGCGCACCTCGCCAAGGTGCGGGCAGAGCGGGTGCTGCGACCGATTGAGGGGCAGGCCTGGGGCTACCGCCGGAGGGCTCGCCTGTCGGTGCGCTATGTGGCCAAGAAGGGCACCGTGCTGGTGGGCTTTCACGAGCGCAAGAGCCGCTATGTGGCGGACATGCAGGTCTGTCCGGTTCTGCCCCCGGAGGTCAGCGCGCTGCTGATGCCGCTGCGGGCGCTCATTCAGTCTATGGACGCGTGCGAGCGTTTGCCTCAGATCGAATTGGCGATGGGCGACAGCGTGATCGCCCTGGTGCTGCGTCATCTGGAGCCCTTGAGTGCGAACGACCAGCAGGCCTTGCGCCAGTTCGCGGCGCAGCATGGGGTGCAGTGGTGGCTGCAGCCCAAGGGGCCGGACAGCGTGCATCTGCTGGATGAGGCCGTGGCACCGCTGAGCTACCGCTTGCCCGAGTTCGGCATCGAGATGCCTTTCAAGCCGACCGATTTCACGCAGGTGAACCACGACATCAACCGGGTGCTGGTGCATCGGGCACTTGGCCTGCTTGCGGTGCAGGCCGAGGAGCGGGTGATCGACTGGTTCTGCGGCCTGGGCAATTTCACCTTGCCCCTGGCACGGCAGGCGCGCGAAGTGCTGGGCATCGAAGGCAGTGAGGCGCTGGTGGCCCGGTCGCGCGAAAACGCGCGGCACAACGGCCTGGCGGCCAAGACCCGCTTCGAGGCGCGCAATCTCTTTGAACTGGCACCCGCCGACCTGGCGGCCTATGGCTCTGCGGCCCGATGGCTGGTCGACCCGCCGCGCGAAGGTGCCTTTGCCTTGGCCAAGGCCGTGGCGGATGCCGTGCAAGACCCGTCGTCCGCTCCCGGATGGAACCCTCCCCAGCGCATCGTGTACGTCAGCTGCAACCCGGCCACGCTGGCCCGGGACGCAGGGGTGCTCGTTCACTTGGCAGGGTATCGCTGCAGTGCGGCCGGCGTGGTGAACATGTTCCCGCACACGGCGCATGTCGAGAGCATTGCGGTGTTCGACCGCGACTGAATCGCTGGAGCCGGGCTGCCGGCGCGCTGATTGCTCGCGTGTCAGGTCGCTGCCTTGGGCTTGCACGGGGCGGCTGGAGCTGACCCATGCCGGGGCCAGCCTTGCGAAGGCGTTCAACACCGCCTTCGCGGCTTGCGCCGCATGAGGCCCATGGTCCCCGCGCTATACTCCTCAGGTTTACCCTAAAACAGCGCGCCTCGAACCCAAACCCCCTCGATCTCCGCATTCAGGCCGCTACATCCAGGGCAGGCGGGGCGCGCTCAAAGAAGGAGCTGCGCTTTTGCTTTCGCCGACCACCCCTCCCGCCGCCAGCTGTCTGCTGGTCCTCGCCGACGGTTCGCGCTTTCTCGGCCACTCGATCGGAGCCCTGGGCTCCTCGGTGGGCGAATTGGTCTTCAATACCGCGCTGACTGGGTACCAGGAGATCCTGACCGATCCCAGCTACTGCCGCCAGATCGTCACGCTGACCTATCCGCACATTGGCAACTATGGGGTGAACGAGGCCGATGGGGAAAGTGACAGGGTGCACGCTGCCGGCTTGGTGGTGCGTCAGGTGCCCGCTGCAGCGTCCAACTTCCGCAGCCAGCAAAGGCTGCAGGACTACCTGAGCGCCAATGGCTGCGTCGGTATTGCCGGCATCGACACCCGCAGACTGACGCGGATCCTGCGCTCGACGGGTGCCCAGAACGCCTGTCTGTGGGCCCTGGCCCCGGGTGAAGCGGTCACGGAAGCGCATTGGGAACAGGCCCTGCAGCGCGCGCGCGCAGCCGCCAGCATGGCTGGGCAGGATTTGGCGAAGGTCGTGAGCCGCAGCGCAGAGGAAGTGTGGACCGAGGGCGAATGGAGCCTGGAGGGTGGTTTTGAGAAGTCGGCCCGTTCGCGCTTCCACGTCGTGGCGTATGACTTCGGCGTCAAGCGCAACATCCTGCGCATGCTGGCCTCGCGCGGCTGCCGCGTGACGGTGGTGCCCGCGCAGACCCCCGCCAGCCGCGTGTTCGATCTCGAACCGGACGGCGTGTTCCTCTCCAACGGCCCTGGCGACCCAGAGCCCTGCGACTACGCGATCGAGGCCACGCGCACCCTGGTGGAGGCCGGGCTGCCGACCTTCGGCATCTGCCTTGGCCACCAGATCCTGGCGCTGGCCAGCGGTGCCAAGACCTTCAAGATGAAGTTCGGTCACCACGGCGCCAACCATCCGGTCAAGGACCTGGACACCGGCCGCGTCTCCATCACGAGCCAGAACCACGGCTTCGCGGTCGACGCACAGACCCTGCCGCCCCATCTGCGTGCCACACACATCAGCCTGTTCGACGGCAGCCTGCAAGGCATCGCCCGCACCGACAAGCCCGCCTTCAGTTTCCAGGGGCACCCCGAAGCCAGTCCAGGGCCGCATGACATCGGCACCCTGTTCGACCGCTTTGTCTCCCTGATGGCCAAGGAATAAGAAGAATGCCCAAGCGTACCGACCTCAAGAGCATCCTCATCATCGGCGCCGGCCCCATCGTCATTGGCCAGGCCTGCGAATTCGATTACTCCGGCGCCCAGGCCTGCAAGGCGCTGCGCGAGGAGGGCTACCGCGTCATCCTCGTCAACAGCAACCCGGCGACCATCATGACCGACCCGGAGATGGCCGATGCGACCTACATCGAGCCCATCACCTGGCAGGTGGTCGAGAAGATCATCGCCAAGGAGCGGCCTGACGCCGTGCTGCCCACCATGGGGGGGCAGACGGCGCTGAATTGCGCGCTCGACCTGCACCACCACGGCGTGCTGGCGAAGTACGGCGTCGAGATGATCGGTGCCAACGAGCACGCGATCGAAAAGGCCGAGGACCGCCAGAAGTTCAAGGACGCGATGACCAAGATCGGCCTTGGCTCGGCCAAGTCGGGTATCGCCCACTCGATGGAAGAGGCCTGGGCCGTGCAGCGCCGCATCCAGCACGAGATCGGCGGCTCCGGTTTCCCGATGGTCATCCGCCCCAGCTTCACGCTGGGCGGCAGCGGCGGTGGCATTGCCTACAACCCCGAGGAGTTCGAGGAGATCTGCAAGCGCGGTCTGGACCTGTCTCCGACCAAGGAACTGCTGATCGAGGAGAGCTTGCTCGGCTGGAAGGAGTACGAGATGGAGGTCGTGCGCGATCGCGCCGACAACTGCATCATCGTCTGCTCGATCGAGAACCTCGATCCGATGGGCATCCACACCGGCGACTCGATCACCGTCGCGCCGGCGCAGACCCTGAGCGACCGCGAGTATCAGATGCTGCGCAACGCATCGATCGCCATCCTGCGCGAGATCGGCGTGGACACCGGTGGCTCGAACGTGCAGTTCTCGATCAACCCGGCCAATGGCCGCATGATCGTCATCGAGATGAACCCGCGCGTCTCGCGCAGCTCGGCGCTGGCTTCCAAGGCCACGGGCTTCCCGATCGCCAAGATCGCCGCCAAGCTCTCCGTCGGCTACACGCTGGACGAGCTGAAGAACGACATCACGGGCGGCGCCACGCCCGCCTCGTTCGAGCCCTCGATCGACTACGTCGTCACCAAGATTCCGCGCTTCGCCTTCGAGAAGTTCCCGATGGCCGACCAGCGCCTGACCACGCAGATGAAGTCGGTCGGCGAGGTGATGGCGATGGGCCGCAGCTTCCAGGAAAGCTTCCAGAAGGCCTTGCGCGGCCTGGAGACGGGCATTGACGGCCTGACTCCGCGCAGCACCGATCGCGAGGAAATCACCGAGCAGATCGGCGAGGCCAAGCCGGATCGCATCCTCTACCTGGCGGATGCCTTCCGCGTGGGTATGCCTTTCGATGAAATCCAGCGCGAAACGTCGATTGATCCCTGGTTCCTGCGGGAGATCGAGGAGATCGTGCGTGCCGAGCAGGCGCTGAGTGGCCGCAACCTGGCATCGCTGGATGCCGCCACGCTGCGCGCCTACAAGCAAATGGGGTACTCGGATCGCCGTCTGGCGACGCTGCTGGGCACGAACCAGCACGAGCTGCGCGCGCGCCGCCATGAACTGGGCATCCGGCCGGTCTACAAGCGTGTGGACACCTGCGCCGCCGAGTTCGCTACCCAGACGGCCTACCTCTACTCGACCTACGACGAGGAGTGCGAGGCCGAGCCGACCGACAAGAAGAAGATCATGGTGCTGGGGGGTGGCCCGAACCGCATCGGTCAGGGCATCGAGTTCGATTACTGCTGCGTGCACGCGGCGATGGCGATGCGCGAGGATGGCTACGAGACCATCATGGTCAACTGCAATCCCGAGACCGTCTCGACCGACTACGACACCAGCGACCGCCTCTACTTCGAGCCGGTGACGCTTGAGGACGTGCTGGAGATCGTCGCGAAGGAAAAGCCGGTGGGCGTCATCGTGCAGTACGGCGGCCAGACCCCGCTGAAGCTGGCACTGGACCTGGAGCGTGCGGGCGTGCCCATCATCGGCACCACGCCGGATTCGATCGATATCGCCGAGGACCGCGAGCGCTTCCAGAAGCTGCTGCATGAACTGGGCCTCAAGCAGCCGCCCAACCGCACTGCACGCACCGAAGATGCTGCGATCGCGCTGGCCAACGAGATCGGCTACCCGCTGGTGGTGCGCCCGAGCTACGTGCTGGGTGGCCGTGCGATGGAGATCGTGCACGGCGACAAAGATCTGGAGCGCTACATGCGCGAGGCGGTCCGTGTCTCCGACAAGTCGCCGGTGCTGCTGGACCGCTTCCTGGAGGATGCGGTCGAGGTGGATGTTGACTGCATCAGCGACGGTGAGGAAGTGCTGATCGGCGGCATCATGGAGCACATCGAAGCGGCCGGCATCCACAGTGGTGACTCCGCCTGCTCGCTGCCGCCTTACACGCTGGCCGATGACTTGAAGGATGAGTTGCGCCGCCAGACTGCCGCGATGGCCAAGGCCCTGAAGGTGATCGGCCTGATGAACGTGCAGTTCGCCATCCAGGGCGATGTGGCACGCGGACTGCCCGCCTGCACGGTCTACGTGCTGGAAGTGAATCCGCGTGCCTCGCGCACCGTGCCCTTCGTGTCCAAGGCGACGGGCCAGCAGTTGGCCAAGATTGCCGCCCGCTGCATGGCGGGCGTCAAGCTGAAGGATCAGAAGGGGCTGGGGGGCGTGGCACCGCGCGAGGTCACCCCGCCGTACTACAGCGTCAAGGAGGCGGTCTTCCCCTTCAACAAGTTCCCTGGCGTGGATCCCATCCTCAGCCCCGAGATGCGCTCCACCGGCGAAGTCATGGGGGCGGCCAAGACCTTCGGCGAAGCCATGCTGAAGAGCCAGATCGGTGCCGGCTCGCGCCTGCCGCGTGCGGGCAATGTGCTGATCACGGTGAAGAACAGCGACAAGGCACGTGCCGTGGCCTTGGCCAGGGACCTGCATGAGCTCGGCTTTGGCGTCATCGCCACCCGCGGCACCGCGGCCGCCATCGAAGCCATCGGTGTGCCGGTGCGCATGATGAACAAGATCAAGGAGGGCCGCCCCAACATCGCCGATGCGATCAAGGGGGGCGATATCCAGCTCGTGTTCACGACCGTCGATGAGACCCGCACCGCGATCGCCGACAGCCGTTACATCCGCCAGGCCGCGCTGGCCAACCGTGTGACCTACTACACCACCATGGCGGGTTGCGAGGCCGCGGTGGAAGGGATGAAGCACCAGGAGGGCTTGTTGGTGCGATCCCTGCAGGAACTACACGCCGAGCTCGCCTAAAATTTGAGTCTGTCCATCGCCGCCGCTCCTGGCTTGCCGGGTGCGGCGGCTTGCTTTTGACCCGAGAACAACCATGGCCACCATTCCCCTGACCAAGCGCGGCGCCGAGCTGCTGCGCGAAGAGTTGCACCGCCTCAAGACCGTGGAACGCCACGCCGTGATTCAGGCCATCGCCGAGGCGCGCGCCCAGGGTGATCTGAGCGAGAACGCCGAATACGACGCGGCCAAGGACAAGCAAGGCTTCATCGAGGGCCGCATCCAGGAGCTCGAGGGCAAGCTCGCGGCCGCCAAAGTCATTGACCCAGCGGAGCTTGATGCCGGCGGCAAGGTGGTGTTCGGCGCCACCGTGCTGCTGTCGGACGAGAGCAGCGGCAATGAGGTGACCTACCAGATCGTGGGTGACGACGAGGCCGACCTGAAGACCGGACGCATCTCCATCAGCTCCCCCATCGCGCGGGCCTTGATCGGCAAGGAAGCCGGTGATGTGGCCAGCTATCAGGCGCCGGGGGGCGAACGCAGCTACGAGATCGTCGAGGTGCGCTACGTCTAAGGCGCTGAAGGCACGCTCGCTGCTGGCTGCCCTGTGGGCTGGCCAGTTGCTGACGGTGGCGTTGCTGGCGGCCCCCAATGCCTTCGCCACGCTGGCGAGACCCGAAGCGGGTGCCTATGTCGGGCGACTCTTTCTGCTGGACGCGCGCCTCAGCCTGGTGCTAGGCGTTTTGCTGATACTGAGCGAGCAGCGTTTACAGCGCCAAGCCCATCCCGAAAGGCTGCAGTTCAATGCCGCCCTGTGGCTTCCCTTGCTGGCGGTCTTTCTGACCGTGCTGGGCTTTGAGGTGCTGCAGCCCTTGATGCTTCAGGCCAAGGAGTTGGGCCAGACCCGATTTGCCTGGCTCCACGCGGGCAGCATGGCCGCGTTCGCGGCCAAGACGGTCGTTGTGCTCGCCCTGGCCTGGAAGACGCGGTGAGGGCGGGGCTCAGCCGCCCTTCTTGCTCTGCATGCGCGGCTTGGCACGCTTGACGATGCCGCCCGCCGTGACGCGTTCGTTGCCCATCACGCGCAGGCTCTTGACCTGGGGCCGTTGGAACTTGCCCTTCGAGGCCTTGACCACCTTGACGATGCGCGGCGCAGCCTTGGCCTTGTCCTCCGGCGCCTTGACCTTCTCAGGGATGGGGCGCCAGATGACAAACAGCTTGCCGATGTGCTGGACCGGCGCGGCATCGAGGGTCTCGCACAGCGTCACGAAGGCGCCCTCACGGGCTGCGCGGTCATCCATCATGGCGCGCACCTTGATTAAGCCATGGGCGTTGAGCGCGGCGTCGGCTTCCTTGGTGACCGCAGGGGTGAGGCCGTCGGCCCCGATCATCACCACCGGTTCCAGATGATGGGCCTGGGCGCGCAATTCGCGGCGCTGGGCGCTATTGAGTATCAAAGCAGTCATTCGCGGATTATCGTGGTGCGATGAAAGTTCAGACCAAGAGCAAGAAAGTCAACAAGGCCTGGCTCAATGACCATGTCACCGATCCCTATGTGCGCCTGGCGCAAAAGGAAGGCTACCGGTCGCGCGCGGCCTACAAGCTGAAGGAGATCGACGAGCAGCTGGGGCTGATCAAGCCAGGCCAGCTGGTGGTGGATCTGGGCGCCGCGCCGGGCGCGTGGAGCCAGTACCTGCGCCGTCGCTTCGCTCCCAAGGTTGCCGGGCAGGGCGGGGCCGCGGTGGGGGAGCTGAACGGTCGTATCGTGGCGCTGGACCTGCTCGACTTCGAGCCGGTCGAGGGCGTTCAGTTCATCCAGGGTGACTTCCGCGAGGAGGCTGTGGCGAACCAATTGGCGGAGGCTCTGGGCGGCGCCGCCGTGGATCTGGTGGTGTCGGACATGGCGCCCAATCTCTCTGGCGTGGAGAACGTTGATGCGGCGCGCATCGAGCACCTGATCGAGCTGGCGCTCGACTTCTGCCAGCAGCACCTCAAGACCGAGGGGGCCTTGGTTGCCAAGGTCTTCCATGGCAGTGGCTATAGCCAACTGGTCGAGTTGTTCCGGCAGAACTTTCAGGTCGTCAAGCCGATCAAGCCCAAGGCCAGCCGCGATCGGTCGGCAGAAACCTTTTTGGTGGGCATGCGCCTCAAGCGGGCGGCACGCTGAAGACTTGAACTCCCTAGAATGGGCCCCACTTGCGCTCAGGTGCCACGCTCCGCATCGGGGCAAACCCGGCGTTTGGAAGGATTGAAGTGAACAACCCCTGGTTTTCGAAGATCGCCGTCTGGGCAGTGATCCTGCTGGTGCTCTTCACTGTCTTCAAGCAGTTCGATCGCGCCAATGCTCGCGGCGAGCAGATGCAGTACTCGGAATTCCTGGTCGAGGTCAACGCGGGCCGCATCGGTGCGGCCAAGTTGATCGAAGGCCCGGGGGGTGTCGAGATCATCGCCAAGACCAATGACGGTCGCGACATCCGGGTCCAGGGCGGTTTCTCCGACCGCGGCCTGACTGGCGACCTGATCCGCAACAACGTCAAGTTCAGCTTCGAGAAGCGCGAGGAGCAGGGTCTTCTGATGACCCTGCTGCTGAGCTGGGGCCCGATGCTGCTGCTGATCGGCGTGTGGATCTACTTCATGCGTCAGATGCAGGGGGGCGGCAAGGGCGGTGCCTTCAGCTTCGGCAAGAGCAAGGCGCGCATGCTGGACGAGAACAACAACTCGACCACCTTCGCCGACGTGGCGGGCTGCGACGAAGCCAAGGAAGAGGTCAAGGAACTGGTCGACTTCCTGAAGGACCCCCAGAAGTTCCAGAAGCTGGGTGGTCGCATCCCGCGCGGCGTGCTGCTGGTCGGCCCTCCGGGTACCGGCAAGACCCTGCTGGCCAAGGCCATCGCGGGCGAAGCCAAGGTGCCGTTCTTCACGATCTCGGGTTCCGACTTCGTCGAGATGTTCGTCGGTGTGGGCGCGGCGCGCGTGCGCGACATGTTCGAGCAGGCCAAGAAGAACGCGCCCTGCATCATCTTCATCGATGAAATCGACGCCGTCGGCCGCCATCGTGGCGCCGGACTGGGCGGCGGCAACGACGAGCGTGAACAGACGCTGAACCAGATGCTGGTGGAGATGGATGGCTTCGAGACCAATCTCGGCGTCATCGTGATGGCTGCTACCAACCGCCCGGACATTCTGGATCCGGCCCTGCTGCGTCCTGGGCGCTTCGACCGCCAGGTCTATGTGACGCTGCCGGACATTCGCGGTCGCGAGCAGATCCTGAATGTGCACATGCGCAAGGTGCCGCTGGGTGGCGATGTGAAGGCCGAAATTATTGCGCGCGGCACCCCTGGTTTCTCCGGTGCAGACTTGGCCAACTTGGTCAATGAGGCGGCTCTGTTTGCTGCGCGTCGCAATGCCCGTATCGTGGAGATGATCGATTTCGAGCGCGCCAAGGACAAGATCCTGATGGGCGCCGAGCGCAAGTCCATGGTGATGGACGAGGAGGAGCGCAGGAACACCGCCTATCACGAGGCGGGGCACGCGTTGATCGGCAAGCTGCTGCCCAAGCTCGATCCGGTGCACAAGGTCACCATCATCCCGCGTGGTCGTGCGTTGGGCGTCACGGTATCCCTGCCGGAAAAGGACCGCTACAGCACCGACAAAATTCGCATGCTCTCGACGATTGCGATGCTGTTCGGCGGTCGTATCGCCGAAGAGGTCTTCATGAACCAGATGACCACCGGCGCCAGCAACGACTTTGAAAGAGCCACCTCCATCGCGCGCGACATGGTGATGCGCTACGGCATGACCGACAGCCTGGGCCCGATGGTCTACGCCGAGAACGAAGGGGAAGTGTTCCTGGGTCGCTCGGTGACGCAGACCAAGAACATCTCGGAAGAGACCATGCGCAAGGTGGATACCGAAGTGCGCAAGATCATCGACGAGCAGTACAGCCGTGCCCGTCAGTTGATCGAAGAGCATTCGGACAAGATGCACACGATGGCAAAGGCGCTGCTCGAGTGGGAAACCATCGACGGTGAGCAGGTCGAGGACATCATGCAGGGCCGTCCGCCGCGCCCGCCGAAGGAGTCCTCCGGTGGCACCGGCGGGACTGCGGGTGGCGATGGTGCCGCACCGCCCGTCACGGGCAGTGCCACGGCGACGGTCTGACCGCTCCGTGCATCAGCAAGGGCCCTGCGGGGCCCTTTGTTTTGCGCCATGCCCTTGCCCCTTGATCCCATGAACTGGCAAACCACCCGTTTCAACATCGACCTGGCGCAAGCCCGGGTGATGGGCATCGTCAACCTGACGGCAGATTCGTTCTCGGACGGCGGCCGGTGGCTGGACAGCCGCGCGGCGCTGCGCCACGCCGAGCAACTGCTGCGGGAAGGGGCTCATCTGCTGGACCTGGGGGCGGAATCCAGCCGCCCAGGAGCCCAGCCGGTGCCGGCCGAGCAGGAATGGGGGCGACTGCAGCCGGTCTTGAGGGAGCTGGTGCGCTGGGGGGTGCCGCTGTCGGTCGACACCTGCAAGCCCGAGGTGATGCAGCGCGCGCTGGACGCGGGTGTCGATGTCATCAATGACATCCAGGCGCTGCAGCACGAAGGTGCCGTCGAAGTGCTCGCCCGCTACCCGGGCGCCGGGGTCTGCCTGATGCACATGCGCGGGGAGCCCCGCACCATGCAGGCGCTCACCTCCTATGCCGACGTGGTGACGGAGGTACGTGAGTTCCTGGGCGAGCGCATGCGTGTGCTGCGGGTGCATGGGCTGCAGCCCGCACAGATCGCGCTCGACCCGGGCTTCGGCTTTGCGAAGACGCCGGAACAGAATCTGGAGCTGGGCCGCCGTTTGGCCGAGTTGCATGGGCTGGGGGCCCCTTTGCTGGTGGGCTGGTCCAGGAAATCGACGCTGGGCTGGTTGACGGGCCGCAGCGTGGAGCAGCGTTTGCCGGCCAGCTTGGCTGCGCTGCTTGCGGCGGTGAGCCAAGGTGCCCGCATCGTGCGCGTGCACGACGTCGCCGCGACAGTGGACGCCCTGCGTTCCTGGCAGGCCCTGCAGCCCAAGCACGGACAATCAACCCCATGAAATCCAACACAGGATCCACACAATGAGTCGTCAGTATTTCGGCACCGATGGCATTCGCGGTACCGTGGGCGTGGCTCCGATCACCGCCGACTTCGCCCTGCGCTTGGGCCAGGCCGTCGGTCAGGTGCTCAAGCGCAGCCAGGTGCGGCCGGCCGTGCTCATCGGCAAGGACACGCGCATCTCCGGCTACATGCTCGAGTCCGCGCTGGAAGCAGGCTTGGTGTCGGTGGGGGTGGACGTGCTGTTGACCGGCCCGCTGCCCACGCCGGGCGTGGCCTACCTGACGCGCGCCCTGCGCCAGGATCTGGGCGTGGTGATCAGCGCGTCACACAACCCGTTCGAGGACAACGGCATCAAGTTTTTCTCTGCCAAAGGCGAGAAGTTGCCGGACGCCTGGGAGCTGGAGGTCGAAGCAGCGTTGACGGAACCGCCGGGCTACGTCGACAGCCGGCACCTGGGCAAGGCGCGCAAGCTCGCCGATGCCCGAGGCCGCTATGTGGAGTTCTGCAAGTCCTGCTTCGGGGCAGATCTTTCGCTGCGCGGGCTCAAGATCGTCATCGATGCCGCCCACGGCGCGGCCTACCACGTTGCGCCCGATGTGCTGCATGAGCTGGGCGCCGAGGTCATCGCGATCGGCTGCAGTCCGGATGGCTACAACATCAATGCCGGGTTTGGCGCCACCGCGCCGCAAGCCTTGCAGCAGGCCGTGCGCCAGCACGGTGCGCACTATGGCGTAGCCCTGGATGGAGATGCCGATCGCCTGCAATTGATCGACGCCAGCGGCCGGCTGTTCAATGGTGATGAGCTGCTGTATCTGATGGTGCAGGATCGCCTGCAGCAAGGCCTGCGGGTGCCTGGTGCTGTCGGCACCCTGATGACCAATATGGCCGTCGAAGTGGCACTGCGGCGCTCCGGGGTCGACTTCGTTCGCGCCAAGGTGGGTGACCGCTATGTGCTGGAAGAGCTGAGCGCACGCGGGTGGGAGCTGGGCGGTGAAGGCTCCGGGCATTTGCTGGCGCTGGACAAGCACACCACTGGCGACGGCATCGTCAGCGCGCTGCTCGTGCTGCAGTCCGTGGTGCGCTCGGGGCGCTCGGTGGCCGAGCAGCTCGGCGACGTGCAGCTCTTCCCGCAGACTCTCATCAATGTGCGGCTGCAGCCCGGCCAGGACTGGCGTGCCAACTCGGAGCTCGGAAAGGTACAGGCCGAGGTGACGGAGGAACTGGGTGAGCAGGGTCGCGTGCTGATTCGCCCCTCGGGTACCGAGCCCCTGGTGCGGGTGATGGTGGAAGCTGCCGACGCAGCGCTGGCCCAGCGCTGCGCCGAGCGCCTCGCCGCCACGCTCCGCTGAGCCCATGCGAGGTTTGCAGGCAGGCCTGGCTCTGCTGATCCTCGCCCTGGCCGTGCTGCTGCCGCTGCACCTGCCTGGCGTGGCGGACTCCGCCTGGCTGAGCACCAGCCTGGCCGCTGCGATCACGGCGCTGGGCTGGGGTCTTCTGGGTACCTGGCGGGTGCGCGCCCTGCTGGCCTGGTTGCGTCAGCCGCGCGAGCGTGCCGCCCCCGTGCTGGGCGGGGCGTTTGCCGAGCTGATCTACCGCATCGAACGTCTGCTCGATGGCGCGCGGCGTGACGCCGAGCGCGAGCGTCTGCGCCTGCAGAACTTCCTGTCGGCCATCGAGGCCTCACCCAACGGTGTGTTGTTGCTCGACGCCAATGAGCAGATCGTCTGGCTGAACAGCCAGGCTGCGGATCATTTCGGCCTGCACCCCGAGCGCGACCTGATGCAGCGCATCACCAATCTGGTGCGGCACCCGGACTTCGTGCGCTACCTGCAATCCAACCAGTACCAGCAGATGCTGACCGTGCCCCTGCACGACGGCCGCAGCTTGGCGCTGACGCTGCGCCATTACGGCGAGGGGGCCCGCCTGCTGCTGAGCCAGGATGTCAGCGAGCGCGAGCGTACCGAGGCCATGCGCCGCGACTTTGTGGCCAACGTTTCGCATGAGATCCGCACGCCGCTGGCGGCGCTGACGGGTTTTGTCGAGACCATGGCCACCCTGCCACTGCAGGAGGGCGAGCGCGCGCGCGTGCTGGAGTTGATGCGGCAGCAGTCCCAGCGCATGCAGTCTCTGGTGGATGACTTGCTGACACTCGCGCGGCTGGAAGGCAGCCCGCGGCCGCCGGCGGACGCCTGGTGGAGCCTGGACGACCTGCTGGACCTGGTGCAGGCCGAAGCGCAGGGGCTATCGGCGGGGCGCCACGAGTTCGTTTGGCCCCAGGCTCGCACCGGCCTGGCGCTGGCGGGCGTGGACTCTGAAGTGCACAGCGCGCTGACCAACCTCTTGAGCAATGCCGTGCGCTACACGCCGCCGCAAGGATGCATCAGCCTGAGCTTGGAGCGCCTGGAAGACGGTGGCCTGCAGCTCAGCGTGCAGGACAACGGCCCGGGCATCGCCGCCGAGCACCTGCCGCGCCTGACGGAGCGCTTCTACCGGGTGGACGGGTCGCGTTCGCGCGCGACCGGAGGCACGGGCCTGGGCCTTTCGATCGTCAAGCACATCTGCCAGCGCCATGGCGGCCAGCTGCGCATTGAGTCCGAGGTCGGTCGCGGGTCCCGGTTCAGCCTGTGCTGGCCCGCCAATCGCGTGCGCAGCGCCTGAGTCAGCGGCGCCGCAGCACCCAATACCAGGTGCCGCGGTCCGCGGGACGTTCGATCTGGCGCACGGCCTCCCAGCCTTCCGGCGGCTGGTAGCTGACGCGGCGTGGCAGGCGCAACAGCGCCCAGCTGCAGGAGCTGCTGGCGAGCGGAGTGCGGCCGTCCGTACGCCACTTCCCCAGCGCCTGAAGGGTCGACAGCACATCCAGTGACTGGCCGGGTGCGGCCACACAGTCGGCCTCAGCCGGAATGGCCAGCTGCAACTGCGACAGCAGGCTTTGATGACCCAACGCACGGTCAGCAGCCGGGCGCAGCAGCGTCATGAAGAGCAGCCACAACAACACGAGGCCGCCGGCCGGCAGGACCAGGCTGCGCCATAGCGCGGCGCGCTGGCGGCTGGAGCGCCAGCGCACCAGCGTCAACCAAGCCAAGGTGCCCGCCACCGCCAGCAGCAGGGCCAGCCCTTCAAATTCGGCCTGAAAGCCCGGCGACTGGCGCTGCACATTGGCCAGCAGCTTCGGAAACCAGGGGGTGTGCAGGGCCAGGTAGTAGGCCCAGACGAACAAGGCCGCCGCACTGAAGAAGAACAGCGAGAACCAGTCCAGCATGGCGCTCGCGCCGCGCTTCAGCGTGGGCAATGCAAAGCTGGCCAGCACGGCCAGGCCGGGCAGGGCGACGAGCAGGGCGCGGTCGCTTCCGCCCATCGACAGGCAGGCCAGCAGCCCCACCGCGGCCAGGCTCAGGGGGACGGCGATGTGCCGAAAACCCAGGTGGCCACGCCAGCGCCACAGCGTCCACAGCGTCAGCGCGCCGCTCGGCCACAGGAACCAGAGCAGCAGTTGCAGCAGGTTGCCGGCTTGCAAGGCGTCCAGTCGCCAGGTCCAGGCATGGCTGATGAAGGCCGCTGCACCGGCCGTCAGCATGCCCAGGGCCAGTCCCCAGCGCAGGCGCCTGGCGCCTTCGAAGCGCGAGTACTGGCAAATCAGCAAACCGGCCAGGGCCAGCAGCAGGGCCACAAAGGGCGCGCCGCTGAGGGAAAGAATCAGCAGGCCAAGCGCCACCAGGACTTGGGCGCGGCGGTCCCGGTAGGGAGCGGCCGCCATGGCGTAGAGCCACAGGCCCGCCCCCACCAGCTGCAGCAGCGCAGACGTGGCCTCATGCCCGATGCGCAGCAGGCCGAGCGAGGCGATCAGGGCCAGCAGGGCGGCATCGGCCAGGGCGCGGGCGTAGTCCAGCGTGTTGGCTTCGCCGCCAAAGGCAAACGCCACCGGTTGCGCGGCCTCGGTGCGCGCAAAGTGAAAGGTGGCGTACCAGACCAGGGCCAGCACCAGCGCCAGCAGCAAGATGAATGGAAGGCGCGCGGCCAGGGCGGTATCCAGCATCGGCAGGGCCAGCATGCTGCCGGCGCCCAGCCAGTAGGGCAGCAGCGCACCGTCGGGCGCAGCCAGGCCGGCCAGGGTAGGCGTCCACCAGGAAGACTCGCCACGCGCCAGTGCCGCCATGAAGCCGAAGCTCGTCAAGTCCCCCTGGCGCCAGGGTTCTCGGCTCAATTGACCGGGAAGCAGATAGGCCAGGCAGATCAGCAGCAGGGCCCAGCGCGAGAGCGGACGGGCGCCGGCTTGGGCAACGAGGGCAGGGGATGCAGGGATCACGGCGGCGGATGATGCCAACAAAAGGGCGGCCCGAAGGCTGCCGTTTCGGCGCAAACAAAAAAGCAGCCCGCAGGCTGCTTTCTTGGGGCAACAGGAGTTGGCTTACTTCTTGAGGTGAGCGAACTTGTTGCGGAACTTCTCGACGCGACCGCCCAGGTTGTCCACGCTTTTCTGGGTGCCGGTGTAGAAGGGGTGCGACTCGCTGGTGGTTTCCAGCTTCATCAGCGGCAGCTCGCGGCCGTCTTCCATCTTGATGGTTTCCTTCGTGGACACGGTCGAGCGGGTCACGAACTTGAAACCGTTGGACAGATCCACGAAGCAGACGTCGCGGTAATTGGGGTGAATGCCTTCTTTCATGGGTACCTCAGAAGTAGGTGGAGAGCCACGCCCCTCTCAACTGCGGGCGCACTTTTCCGGGGTGTGGGGCGAAAAGCCCGCGATTATAGCCAGAGGATTGGGGTGAGGTGGCCTGCAACCACCGAGCCTGCCCAGCCGGCGGCCGCGGGACGGCCCGCCGTCCTTCGGTCGGGGTCGAACGGTCCGCAGGACCGTTCTCGCTCCGACCTCAGCCCCCTCGCCGCATCAGGTCGAAGAAGTCGTGGTTGTTCTTCGTCGCCTTCATCTTTTCAAGCAGGAACTCCATCGCCTCGATCTCGTCCATCGGGTAGAGGAGCTTTCGTAGGATCCATGTCTTTTGCAGGATTTCCGGCTTGAGCAGCAGTTCCTCGCGACGGGTGCCGCTGCGGTTGATCAGGATCGAGGGGTAGACGCGCTTCTCGGCCATGCGGCGATCCAGATGGATCTCGCAGTTGCCGGTGCCCTTGAATTCCTCGTAGATCACCTCGTCCATCTTGGAGCCGGTGTCGATCAGTGCGGTGCCGATGATGGTGAGCGAGCCACCTTCCTCGACATTGCGCGCGGCGCCGAAGAAGCGCTTCGGGCGCTGCAGGGCGTTGGCGTCCACACCACCGGTCAGCACCTTGCCAGAGCTCGGCAGCACGTTGTTGTAGGCGCGGGCCAAGCGGGTGATCGAGTCCAGCAGGATCACCACGTCTTTCTTGAGTTCGACCAGACGCTTGGCGCGCTCGATCACCATTTCGGCCACCTGCACATGGCGGGCGGCCGGCTCGTCGAAGGTGGAGCTGATGACCTCGCCGCGCACCGTGCGCACCATCTCGGTCACTTCCTCGGGGCGTTCGTCCACCAGCAGGACGATCAGGTGCACCTCGGGATGATTGGCCACGATGGAGTGGGCCAGATGCTGCATCAGCATCGTCTTGCCGGTCTTGGGCTGGGCCACCAGCAGGGCACGCTGGCCTTTGCCGATGGGGGCGACCAGGTCAATGATGCGGCTGGCGACGTTTTCCTCGCCCTTGGTGCCCTCACGTTCGAGCCTGAACTGTTCCTTGGGGAACAGCGGTGTCAGGTTCTCGAACATGATCTTGTTCTTGCTGTCCTCGGGCGGCAGGCCGTTGATGCGGTCCACCTTGACCAGCGCGAAGTAGCGCTCGCCGTCCTTCGGCACCCGCACCTCGCCTTCGACCATGTCACCGGTGTGCAGGTTGAAGCGGCGAATCTGGCTGGGCGACAGGTAGATGTCGTCCGTGCTGGCCATGAAGCTGGTGTCCAGCGAGCGCAGGAAGCCGAAGCCGTCGGGCAGCACTTCGAGCACGCCGTCGCCGAAGACCTGCTCGCCCGCCTTGGCGCGCTTCTTCATGATCGCGAACATCAGCTCCTGCTTGCGCATGCGCGTGACGTTTTCGATCTCCAGCGCCTCGCCCATCTTGATGAGGGCGGAGACGTGCAGGTCCTTGAGTTCGGAGAGATGCATAGGGTCCTATCGGTCCTGACGGCTTGCTCACGCAGAGCCGGGGCAAGCCTGGGGCCTGCGGCGGAACAACGGAAGGTCGGAGGGAACTTGGGGGAGAAACCTGCGCCGCGCCTCGGGGTTCCGGGGGGCTGCAGGGGGCCGGGCACCGCGTTGCTGCGGTGCCCGTGGACGCAAATTATAGGTGGGCGTCCAGGAAGCTCGTCAGCTGCTGCTTGGACAGGGCGCCGACCTTGGTGGCGGCCAACTGGCCATCCTTGAAGAGCATCAGCGTGGGGATGCCGCGGATGCCGTACTTGGCCGGCACTTCACGGTTCTCGTCCACATTCATCTTCGCGACCTGCAGCTTGCCTTCGTAGGCGCTGCTGACCTCGTCCAGGATGGGGGCGATCATCTTGCAAGGGCCGCACCACTCGGCCCAGTAATCGATCAGCACCGGGGTGCCGGACTTGAGCACGTCGGCTTCGAACGAAGCGTCGGAGACGTGTTTGATCAGGTCGCTGCTCATGTAGGGGGTTCCTAGTCTGGAAGGGGCTGAAAACGGTCATCGACCGCGCCAAATCACCGCGCCACTGCAGCCGGGCGAGCCCCATGGCCGAGGGCAGAATGATTCTTACACAAGGCCTACAGGTACTGGATCCGTAGGCCGATTCAGGGGCGTTGAGCGGCCCGCAAGGAGAGAGGGTGCAGGGCTGGCAGGCCTGGCCGGAACCGGCCGGAGTGGAATCGTTTTGGCGTCAGCTGGCGCAGTGGGTTCGGGGGCGTTTGCAGGAAGTGGGGATTGCTCCGCGCGACGCCGTGCTGCTGCTGCCCTTTGTCCAGCAACTGCCGCTGGCCCGCAAGGCCTTTGGCGCGGGCTGGGCGCCGCGCATTGAAACCACGCGCAGCCTGGCTTCCGCCCTGGGCCCCAGCCCACTGCCGGCGCCCGGGCAACCCAGTGGCGATGCCGCCACGGATGCCCTGGTGGCACGCCAGCTGCTGCTGGCGCAAGGGCTGCAGGTGAAGGATTTGCCCGGCGGTCCGCGGGGGTTGAGCCTGATGTGCGAGCGCTTGGTGGAGCTGACGCAGGCCCTCGTGGCCCGCGCAGCGGAGCAGGCGCCGCCGCACCGTGACGCCTGGTGGCGCCTAGCCAGCCAGCGCTTTCAGGCCCTGCAAGCTGCTGGCGCGCCGGCTTGGGAGAGCTTGCTGGCACAGGTGGCCCTGGCCTGGGCCCAAACGGCTCCCGCGCCGGCCACCGACGCCCTGTTCCAATACCCGGCCAAGGCCTGGATCCTGCTCGAAGTCGCCCAAGCCGATCAGCTGGCGCGTGCGGTGCTGGGTCAAAGCGGTGTGCCCCACTGGGTGCTGAACGCCGACGGCGCCTCGACGGCGTGGTTGCACGCGGCACAGCCGCGCGTGAGGCAGGCCATCGCGCCCGATGCCCAGGACATGGCGTCACGCTGTGCGCAGCAGATCCTGGAGGGGGCCGCTCAGGGGCAGTGCACGGCGCTGATCGCGCTGGACCGCTCGCTGGTTCGGCGTGTGCTGGCCCTGCTCGCGCCCTACGGCCTGCGCATGGCCGATGAGACCGGCGCCACCCTGTCCGCCCAAGCGCCAGCGGCGGCCTTGATGCACCTGCTGCGGGCCGCCCTTGGCGGCAGCATGGACGAGTTGCTGGCTTGGTTGAAGGGCCCGCTGGCCCCTGCGGCAGTGGCGGCGGCCGATGTGAATGCCCTGGAGGCTTGGGCGCGCCGCAATGGCTGTGCCCAGTGGCGTGGTCTGGCGCCGTCGCGCTTGCCTGAGCCGGCCCGTGCGGCCTGGCTGTTGGCAAGGGATTGCCTGGCGCGTCTGGACGGTGCGCCGCGCAGCCTCAGCCTGTGGCTGCTGGGCTTGCGCGAAGTGCTGCGCGAACGCTGCAAGCTGGACGAACGCCTTGGCAGCCTGCCGGGGCTGAGCGATCTCGGCGAGGCCCTGTGGCTGACCCGAAACCCCTGGCCCGGCAGTGCGGCCGAGCAGGCCCTGCTGGAGCTGCGCGTTGATGCCGGCGAGTGGTTGGCCTGGGTGGATGAGCGGTTGCGCAATGCCGTGGGCAGCGGTCAGCGCAGCGAGCGGCCCCAACTCGTCATCACGCCGCTGGCGCGTGCGCTGTTGCGGCCCTTCGACCTGGTGCTGCTGGCCGGCTGCGATCAAGGCGCGATGGCGCTGGGCCGGGTGGCGCCCGCCCTGCTGCCGGATGCAGTGGCTGCCGAGCTGGGGCTGCCGCACCGCGCCCTGGCCCAGCAGCAGCAATGGGAATCGGTGTGCCATCTGCTGCGCGCGCCGCAGGTGCTGCTGCTGCGGGCGGCGTCGGAAGGAGGGGCGGCACTGGAGTGGGGCTGGGCCATCCAGCGCCTGCTGGCCCAGTGGCCCCCGTTGCCGGACGAAGCCGACGACCGCGCCCGCCTGAGCCTGCCGCCTGTGCCCATCGGGCGCGCGCAGGCGGCCACGCCCGGCTGGCTGCCCACGCGCCTGAGTGCCGCCGCGGCCGAAGCGCTGCGCGTCTGCCCCTATCGCTTCTTTGCCCAGCGCCGCCTGGGTCTGGCGTTGGCCGAGGAGCTCGACCTGGATCCCGACGGCCGCGACTGGGGCGCCTGGTTGCACCGCGTGCTGGCGCTGTTGCACGCCGAGCCCTTCGAGCCCGAGCAGGCGCCGGTGCGCTGGCAGGCTGCCGTGACTGGCGCCCTGGAGGAGCTGGGGCTCTCGGATGCCGATGCGCTTGGTTTGCTGGCCCTGCTGGAGCGCTGGCGCGAGCCCTATTTGCGCTGGTGGTGTGCGGAGCTGGCACGCGGCGCCCAAGTGCAGGACCGCGAGCGCGCCCTGAGCAGCCGGCCGTGGCCCGAGGCGCCGCTCCATGCGGTGGAGTGGGTGGGTGTGGCCGATCGCATCGACAGCGGCCCGCAGCGGCGCCTGCTGGACTACAAGACCGGCTCCGTCAGCGGGCTCAAGGAGCGCCTGCGGGAGCCGCAGGAAGACACGCAGCTGCCCTTCTACCAGGCGCTGCTGCAGGACCTCGGTGAGCCGCTCGACGAAGCGGCCTACCTTGGCTTGGACGCCCAGGGCGAGATGGCGCTCCTTCCCCACCCGGAAGTGGCGCGCAGCGCAGCTCGGCTGCGCGCCGGCCTGGCCGATGACTTGCTGGCCCTGCATGCGGGCGCGCCCCTGGTGGCCTTGGGGGAGGGCGCGGCCTGCGCCCATTGCGAGGTGCGTGGCCTGTGCCGCCGCGACGATTGGAGTTCGCCATGAGTGCGGCCGGCTATCGCATTGACGGCGCGCCCGTGGCCGCCGAGCGCTTCTATGCCCGCGCCTGCTCGCCCCAGGGTTCGGTGGTGGTAGAGGCATGCGCCGGTGCCGGCAAGACCTGGATGCTGGTGTCGCGCATGCTGCGCGCCCTGCTGGAAGGCGCCGAGCCGCAGCAGATCGTGGCGATCACCTTCACGCGCAAGGCTGCGGCCGAGATGCGCGGCCGCCTGGACGAGTGGCTGGATCAGTTTGCGCGTTGCAGCCGCGAAGAGCGCCTGCTGGCCCTGCAGCAGCGGGGGCTGGAGGCCGCCCAGGCGCAAGCACTGGAGCCCGCGCTGCAAGGCCTGCAGGCGCGCTTGCTCGAAGGGGGCCGGCCGGTGGAGGTGCATACCTTCCATGCCTGGTTTGCGCAGCTGCTGCGCGGGGCCCCGCTGACCCTATTGCAGTCGCTCGGGCTAGCCCCCGAGCTGCGCCTCATCGAGGACAGCAGCGAGCTCGACCAGTCGCTCGGCCGGCGCCTGCGCGCACGTGTGCGGCGCGACCCGACGCTGCAGGCGCACTACCTTGCGCTGGCCGCCCGTCATGGGCCGCGGCGCCTGGCGGAATGGTTGCAGGCGGCGCTCGACAAGCGGGTCGAGCTGGAACTCGGTGCCCCGGTGCTGGGCGATTCCGTGCCCTACCCGGGCGGTAGGGCCGACGATCCCTTGCACATCTGGCCGCTCCTGCAGCCGGCGCTGCAGGAGCTGGCGCGCGCCTTGGGGCAGGGCAAGGTCAAGGCGCAGGAGGCGGCCCAGGGCCTGGTGGATGCGCTGGCCCAACCACAGGCGCAGGTCGGCTTTGCGCGGGCCTGGCAGGCGCTTTTTACGCAGACGGGCAGTCCACGCAAGCTGGGCGAGGTGGCGGGCCTCGCGGAGCTGACGGCGGAGCTGGAACAGCTGCAGCGCGACCGCCAGCAATGGCATGCCGCCCGCGACCACGAAGCATTGGCGGCGCTGGCCCGCGCGCAGGCCGAGGAGTTCGCGGCGCTCAAGCGCGAGCGCGGCTGCGTGGACATGGGCGATCTGGAGCGCGGCGCCACGGCCTTGCTGGCCGACAGCGGTGCCAGCGGCTGGTTGCAGCAGCAATTGGATCTGCAGGTACGCCACCTCCTGATCGACGAGTTCCAGGACACCAGCCCGCTGCAGTGGCAGGCGCTGCAGGCCTGGCTCTCAGCCTATGCCGGTGCCGGTGGGGGCCGCAGCCTGCAGCTCTTCCTGGTGGGCGACCCCAAGCAAAGCATTTACCGCTTCCGCCGTGCCGAGCCGCGCGTGTTCGAGGCTGCGGCGCGGTTTGTCGTCGAAGGCTTGGGCGGGCACCGCCTGGCCTGCGATCACACCCGTCGCAACGGCCCCGCCGTGCGGGCGCTGGTGAATGCCGTGTTCGGCGGCCTGCAGGACGCGGGGGCTTACGCCGGCTTTCGCCCGCACAGCGGCGACAGCCCGGCAGAGGGCTCGATCTGGTTGTTGGATGCACCCGCTACCGAAGCCTTGACCCAGGAGGACACCGAGCCGGACGCTTGGCGCCCCAGCCTGGAGCGCGCCCGTACCGAAGCGGAAGAAGCGCGACGCAGTGCCGAGGGGCGGCGCGTGGCGGCCGTGCTGGCGCAGCTGCTGCAACAGGGCCATGAAGCGAAGCAGCTGATGGTGCTGGCGCGGCGCCGCGACGCCCTGGCCGCCGTGGCCGAAGGCCTGCGTGCGCTGGGCATCGCGCACGAAACCCCGGAAGAGCAGGTGCTGGCCGAGCAGCCCGAGGTGCAGGACCTGCTGGCCTTGTGTGAGCTGCTGGCGTCGCCCCAGCATGATCTGGCGCTCGCTCGGGTGTTGCGCAGTGCGCTGTTCGGCGTGGACGAGGCGGCGCTGATGGGCCTGCAGGCGGCCGCCGCGGGAGCGGCTTGGCTGCCCACCCTGCTGGCTTTGCCGCCTGAGCAGGCAGACGCCTTGGGGCTTTCGCCAGCGCGCGAGTTGCTGGCGCGTTGGTGCGCCGAGCTGCCGGCCCTGCCGGCCTTCGAGGCTCTGCAGCGTGTGCTGACCGAGGGCCAGTTCAAGGCCCGCGTGGCGGCGCGGCTGCCGGTCGCACTGCTGGCGCCGCGCTGGGCGGGTATCGATGCCCTGCTGGACCAGGCGCTGAACTTGGACGGTGGGCGCTACTGGAGCCTGTACGGCTTCGTGCGGGCGCTCAGGCAGCGGACCATCAAGGTGCCGGTGCGCGCCAGCGGTCAGGGCGTGCAGCTGCTGACCATCCACGGTGCAAAGGGCTTGGAGTCGGACACGGTGATCCTGGTGGACGCCGATGCCGCACCGGCACGGGCGCAAAGCACCACATTGCTCATCGAGTGGCCGGTGGAGCAGCCGCGGCCCAGTCGTGTGGCCTTTCTGGCCAGCGAATCACGCCCGCCGCCCGCGCTGGCAGCGGCCATGGAGGAAGAGCTGGCCCAGCGACGCCGTGAGGAGCTCAACGGCCTGTACGTGGCGCTGACGCGCGCGCGCCGCCAGCTCATCCTCAGTCGGACGCCCTCGGCCCGCAGCGGTCCTGCCAGCAGCCCCTGGGCTCTGGTGACCGGCAGCGGCCTGGCCTTGCCGTGGCAGCCCTCCGATACGCCACCGCTCAGCCAGCCCCTGATGGCGCCGGCGCTGCCGGTCCTGCCCGCGCTGCCGCCACGCACCGAGGCGCCCGCCGAGGCGGCACCGGGCGCGGCCGATGACCCGCGTGCCGCGAGCCTGGGCGAGGCCTTTCACCGGGTCATGGAGTGGGCCACCCAGCCCGGCGCACCGCGCAGCCAGCTGCCCCAGTGGCTGGCCTCCAGCAGCCAGATGTACGGCCTGGATGCGCGTGGCCAGAAGGCGTTGGCCGATTGGGTCCAGGGCGTGTTGGGGTCGGCCGCGCTGGCACCCTGGCTGGCGGGTGAGAGCTTGCTATGGGCCGGCAATGAAGTCGCTCTGCTGGACGAGGGCCGGGAGATTCGGCTGGACCGGCTGGTGTGTCGGCGCGAACCCGATGGGCAGCCCTGCTGGTGGGTGCTGGACTACAAGCTGCATCCGGCGCCCCTGAAGGTGCCCGAGTACCTGGAGCAGATGCGCCGCTACCTGGGCGCGCTGCGTGCCATGGAGCCCGACCAGCGCGTGCGGGGGGCCTTCATCAGCGCGGATGGCCAGCTGCACGAGGCGCCGGAATGAGGTCGAACGGGTGCATGTAGCGAAGCCCCCTACAATGGCGGGCTTCGTCGGGGTGTAGCGCAGTCTGGTAGCGCATCTGCTTTGGGAGCAGAGGGTCGGAGGTTCGAATCCTCTCGCCCCGACCAAAATTTTCGATTCATCGTTGCGTTGATGCCAAGAGGACCCACAAGGTCCTCTTTTCGCATGCGCGATCCGAACTCCGGATTAACCCTGAGGACAACATGGCCCTCTTGCACCTGACCGACGAGCAAGTCCAGACCTGGAGCCGCGAGCAAAAAGACCGTTGGTGGCTGGAGAACGTCTACAAGGCCGACATGGCGCAGCTGACCCTGCGCTCAGGCCTGACCGGCTTTCTGCTCGGCGGCATCCTGTCCGCCACGGGTCTGTACATCGGTGCCAAGACCGGCATCGGCATCGGCGTCGGTCTGACCTCGGTGATCCTGGCCTTCGCGCTGTTCCGTGCCATCGCCGCCAGCGGCATGGCGCGGGACTACACCATCCTGGAAAACAACTGCACCCAGTCGATCGCCACCGCGGCCGGCTATGTGGTTTCGCCGCTGTTCTCCAGCCTGGCGGCCTATATGTTGGTCACTGGCGTCATCCCGACCTGGTGGCAGCTGATGATCTGGATCTTTGTGGTCTCGGCCATCGGCGTGCTGCTGGCCTTCCCGATGAAGCGCAAGTTCATCAACGAAGACCAGGCGCCGTTCCCGGAAGGGCGGGCCTGCGGGGTGGTGCTCGATTCGCTCTACCACGGCGAGGGCAGTGAGGGCGTGTTCAAGGCCAAGCTGCTCGGTGTCGTCGGCGGCCTGACGGCGCTCTACCAGGCCATCGTCAGCGATGGCTGGATGAAGCTGGTGCAGTTCAAGCTGCTGGCCATGGACAAGTGGGCCGGCATGAAGGAGCCCTGGCACTTCCAGGAGCGCCTGGACCAGTACTACTACGCCTGGGCCGCCAAGGCCGAGGGCTGGATCCCGACCATCCTGGGGACCGACGTCCGCCAACTTGGCCTGCGCCTGACGCTGGACGCCGCCATGCTGGGCGTGGGCGGCCTGATGGGCATTGCCGTGGCCACCAGCTGCCTGCTGGGCGCGTTGATCAACTTCGGTGTGCTGGCTCCGCTGATGATCCAGCTGGGTGACATCGCGCCGCGCATCGCCGCGGATGGCAAGGCGATTCCGCTGAACCGGGCCGAGATCGTCAACCAGTGGTCGCTGTGGTGGGGCGTCACGATGATGGTGACGGGTGCCATGGTGAGCCTGGCAGCCAAGCCGGAAATCTTCACCTCGGCCTTCAAGAGCCTGGGCAAGAAGAAGGACGGCGGCAAGGGCAGCGACGTGCTCAAGGACATCGAGGTGCCGATGTGGATCAGCTACATCGGCGTGCCGCTGTTCTCGGTGCTCGGCTCCTGGGTCACCCACATGTTTTTCGGCGTGCCTTTCTGGATCGCCCTGGTTTCGCTGCCGCTGATCTTTGTGCTGACCCTGATTTGCACGAACTCGATGGCGCTGACCTCCTGGACGCCGACCGGCTCGCTTGCCAAGATCACCCAGTTCACTATGGGCGCGATCGATCGCAGCAACCCCGGCTCCAACCTGCTGCCCGCGGCCATGACCTCGGAGATCGCCTCCAACGCCGCCAACCTGCTGTCCGACATCAAGCCCGGCTACATGCTGGGCGGCAAGCCGCGTCACCAGGCCATCGGCCACGTGATCGGCAATTTGGCCGGCGTGCTCTGCTGCGTGCCGCTGTTCTTCCTGCTGTTCCTGCCGCCCGATGCGAATGGCGTGCGCAGCGTCACGACCCTGGTTAGCGACCAGTTCGCGATGCCCGCCGCGCTGCAGTGGAAGGGTGTGGCCGAGATCATCGCCAAGGGCCTGAAGGGCCTGCCGACCTCGGCGGTGCTGTCGATGGCCTTTGCTGCGGTGGCCGCGCTGGTGATTGAGGTGCTGCGCATCAAGACCAAGGGCAAGTTCGGCCTCTCGGCCGTGGCCATCGGCCTGGGTGTGGTGCTGCCGCCGGAAAGCACGCTGGCCATGTTTGTGGGCGCGCTGGTGTTCTGGCTGCTGGGCCGCAAACACAAGACCGCCGGCACCCCCGGCCACCGCCTGTGGGTCGAAGGCTTGGAGCCGATCTGCGCCGGCCTGATCTCGGGTGCCGCGTTGATGGGCATCGGCAACGCCATCATCAACGTGCTGTTGGCCTGATGAGGGCCTGAGCCACACGGCACAATGCGAAGGGGCTCGGGAGAGCCCCTTCATCCTTTCCGACGGTAGCTCAACCGGATAGAGCAGCTGCCTTCTAAGCAGCAGGTCGGGGGTTCGAGTCCCTCCCGTCGGGCCAAGTCTTCCCGCTCAGAAGCTGCCCTCCAGGCCCAGGCTCAACTGGCGCGGCGCGCCTGGCAACAAGGTCTGCGCCTGGCCGAGCGCGTCGTTGTTGACGAAGCCGTTCGAGCCCAGCGTCGCGATGCCGCGGCGATTGCCGAGGTTCTGCACCGCCAGGCTCAGTCGCACGCCCTGGAGCGCGCCCACCGTGCCGAAGCGGTAGGCCGCCTGTGCATGCCAAAGCGCTTGCCCGGGCACGCTGGCGTCATTGGTGTAGCTGTAGTAGCGGCGCGAGATCGCGTCCAGGCCAAGGTTCAGGCTGACCGGGCCCTGCTGGTAGCCCAGCCCGGCCTTGAGCATGCGCTCGGGGCTGTCCACCACGCGCTTGCCCTGCGTCGGCACGCGGGTGCTGCCGCTGATCACATCGTCGAGGTAGCGAGCCCGCGCCAGGCTGAGGCTGGCGTAGGCGGACCACTGACCGCTCAGGCGTGCCGAGAGCGCGGCCTCCAGGCCGCTGCCGCGGACATCGCCGACATTGCTCAGCACGCTGGGGTTGCCCTGGATGGCGCTGCCGGCCTGCACGCTCAGCAAGCGGTCGCGGAAATGCACGCGATACAGCACGAGCGAGGCCTGATGGCGCTGGCCGTGGCGGCGCCAACCGAGCTCCCAGTTGTCTGATGACTCGGGGTGGAGGCGGTCCTTGATGGCCTGAAAGCCAGCGGCGGTGGTGGCGAAGGGCGTGGTGCCGGCCGCGGCAGCCTGGAAGGCCCGCGCATTGCGAGCGAAGGAGACGAACAGTTCGTCGGTCGGGCTGAGCGTATGCACGAGGCCGGCCTGGGGCAGGAAAGGGCGATCGGAGACGACGCGACCGACCGGGCGGTCGCTGCCCGTGGCGAGTGCTGCGTCGGTGACCACCCGCATGCCCTTGAAGCCCAGGCCCAGGCTCCAGTTCGGCGCCAGGCTCCAGGTGTCGGCCAGGGAGTACTGAAGGGTGTCGGTGTCGAAGTCGAAATCCCAGTCGGTGCGGAAGGCATTGCGCGGGAACTGATAGGGGTCGGGCAGCGCCGCCGGGCTGACGGCATAGAAGCGCCGTGCGTGGTCGAAGTGGTTGCGTTCCAGCCAAAGGCTGGCGCGCCACTGGTGCGCTGCGGCCTCCCAGTCCAGGCTGCCCAGCCAGCCGCGGCGGGCAATACGGTACTCGGTGGTGCGCAGCGCCAGCGGTGTGCCGTCGGGTGAGGGTGTGTACGGGGTGAACCAGAGCCCCGCGCCCTCATTGCGATGCCCGTAGGCGACCTGACGCAGCAACCAGTTCGGCGCCGGCCGCCATTCAAGGTTGATCCCGCCGAGCTTGTCCTTGCGCAGGCCGCTGCCGGCAAAGTAGG
Source organism: Inhella sp. (assembly GCF_041912635.1). GTDB lineage: Bacteria > Pseudomonadota > Gammaproteobacteria > Burkholderiales > Burkholderiaceae_C > Inhella. Next base: position 138,663 of record NZ_JAYRMO010000003.1, on the reverse strand, counting down.
CGTCGTCACACTGCGTGACATAAGGCTTGCCGCCGTTGCCGCACAACTCGCGCGAGGCGCGCAGCGCGGCGTCCAGGTTGGGGTAGGAGTTGTCCCAGTCGGGCCCCAGGCGGCGCAGCATGTCGAGTGAGAAGTCCTGGTAGTCCATCTCGCGCCGGTCCGAGCTGTTCAGAAAGGCGCTGGCGCGCCATTGCGGGCCTTCCTTCAGCCATTTCAGGTTCCATTGGCGCTGGCGCTGTCGGCCTTGGGCCTTCCACTTGTCCTCGCGGTGCTCGGTCAGGCTCAGGCCAAGCGCGCCCCATGCGAACTGACCTGTGTCGGCGCGCAGATGCAGGCGCTGGCGTTGGTCCGAGCCCAGGCTCAGGCGCGCCTGCACGCGCGCCTCGGGCGCGGGGTCGAGCGAGTAGAACTGCACCGTGCCGCCCAGGTTGCTGGTGGAGGCGGTGTCCAGCGCGCCGGTGCCCTGGGAAAGGCTGGCGCGTGCCAGGTTCTCGCTGGCGATGGCCCGGCTGATGTGCAGGCCGTTGTGGTTGCCGTAGGACATGTCGCCCAGCGGCACGTCATCCAGCGTGAAGCCGAGCTGGCTTTGGGAAAAGCCGCGCAGCGCGAAGCGGGCCGACCACTCGTAGTTGCCCAGGCTGTCCGCAGCCTGGAAGTAGGCGCCGGGCAGCCGCGCCATGCTGGCCAGCGGGCTCGTACCCGGAATGGCCTGCGCAAACTCCGAGCGCTCCAGGCCATGCACCGAGCGCAGCTGTCCGCGCACCACGGTGATGGTCACGCGGTCCAGCTCCGCGCTTTCCTGGGCCTGCACCAGCGTGGGGAGGACCAGCAGCAGGGCGCGCAATCGCATGGCTTCAGCGCCGCTTGTACTGGGTGTTGCCGAACAGCATCTCGCGGGCCTGCTCATCCAGCACCGGGCGCCGCCGCTCGGAAAGCACCGTCAGTGCGCGCTGCACCGCCGGCCGCTTGTCGATCTCGTCGAACCAGCCCTTGAGGTGCGGAAAGTCGGCCATCTCCACACCCTGGTTGCGCCAGGAACGCAGCCAGGGCCAGATGGCCATGTCGGCGATCGAGTACTCGGACGCCCCGATGTAGGGGCTGTGGGCGAGCCGCTTGTTGATGACGGTGTACAGCCGCCGGGCCTCGTTCGTGTAGCGCTCGATCGCATAGTCGATCTTCTGGGGCGCGTAGATGCGGAAGTGGTGCGCCTGTCCGAGCATCGGTCCCACGCTGCCCATCTGGAACATCAGCCACTGCAGCACCTCGTACTTGCCGCTGACCGATGCCGGAAGGAAGCGCCCCGTCTTGCCGGCCAGGTAGAGCAGGATGGCACCCGACTCGAACAGGGTGATGGGCTCGCCATCCGGGCCGTCTGGGTCGCGCAGCGCCGGGATCTTGTTGTTCGGGCTGATGCGCAGGAACTCAGGTTCGAACTGCTCGCCCTTGCCGATGTCCACGCCATGCACGTGGTACGGCAGACCACACTCTTCCAACATGATGTGCACCTTGTGCCCATTCGGCGTGGCCCACGAATAGACTTCCAGCATCTTTGGCTCCGGTGGCGTGTGCAGACCCATGGTAATCAAACAGGTCAAGCATTGGATGAAGCTGCGCGCCAATGCGGCAGCGTGGAAGGCCATCACCGACTGGGCGGAGGCGCGCGAGGCTCGTTTCGATCAGAACGAGGAGGGCGACGGCTTTCTGATCGACGAGCCCAAGAACCCGCTCGGGCATCTGCGCATCGAGTGGGGGCCTTCGCAGCGGGCCTACATTGAGGGCCAGGAACTCCGCTTGCGCTGGGAGCTCGGTGTGCACCCGGAACTGCAGATGATGGCCATCGAGCGCGAGTTGCGCGACGTGCTTGAAAAAGCGGTGTTCGAGGCCTACACCGACACGCTGCAGACCCGCATCGACACCGACACCCCCGAAGAGATGCGCTGGTTGGTGATGTTCCAGCAGATCGAGAACTGGAAATCCAAGCTGGCACGTGCACGCTTCTCGGTCTGCTCTGTGACCAAGGAAGTGGCGGCCGCCTGGTGCGACGACGCGCTCTCGGATGCGCTGGCCCTGGCCAGCCAGGACCTTGTTGCGCAGGGGCAGCCCTTCGTGATGTTGACGCAGCGCGGCAATCTCTACGTGCGCACGGCCGCTGCCCAGCCCACGCTGGACCAGATCAAGAACATCGTCAGCCTGGCGGAAGTGGCGGCCAAGGGGGCCAAGCGGGTGGACCAGTTGCTGGGTGAGGCCGCGACCTGGCCGAACACGGCGTCGTCGGCCTGGCAGCCCAGTACGCGCAGCCCCGAGCCGGACGCCTGATCAGAGGTCGAAGTGGCTGGCTTCGCCAGCCAATGCGCGCTTGAGCAATGGAGCCGAGAGGCGGTCTGACAGCAGCTCGGTGAAGACCAGCACATGGTTGCGCAGCACCACGCCCTTCTTGAAGGCGATGCGCGCCACGTTGCTGCCGAACAGATGGCCGAGCGGTCGCGAGACCAGATCGCCGTCGGGCGGGTCGTCGCGCATGGCCATTTCGGCCACGATGCCCACGCCCAGGCCAAAGCGCACGTAAGTCTTGATCACGTCGGCGTCGATGGCCTCCAGCACCACCTGCGGTTGCAGTGCACGGGCGGCAAATGCCTTGTCGATGCGGGTGCGGCCGGTGAAGCTGGGGTGGTAGGTCACCAGGGGCTGGGCCGCCAACTGCTCCATGCTGATGGTTTCGCACTCGGCCAGCTCATGTCCACGCGGCAGCACCGCCACGTGCTGCCACTCATACCAGGGCAGCGACACCAGGTCAGCGAACTCCTCCAGGGACTCGGTGGCCAGACCCAGAACGGCGGTCTCGTCGAGCACCATCTGCGCCACCTGACGCGGGTTGCCCTGGTGCAGACCGATCTGCAGCTTGGGGAATTGCCGCCGCAGTTGCGCCAGCGGGGCCGGCAGCACATAGCGGGCCTGGGTGTGCGTGGTGGCGATGGACAGAGTGCCGCTGTCCTGTCTTGAGTACTCTTCGCCGATGCGGCGCAGATTGCCGACCTCGCGCAGGATCACGTCGATGCAGCGCAGCACGCGCTCGCCCGGTTCGGTGATGCGGCGCAGGCGCTTGCCGTGACGCGAGAAGATGTCGACGCCCAGCTCCTCTTCGAGCTCAAGGATGGCCTTGGACACGCCGGGCTGCGAGGTGTGCAGGGCTTTGGCCGTCTCGGTGAGGTTGAGATTGCGGCGTGCGGCCTCGGCGACGAACCGGAACTGCTGCAGGTTCATGGCGCTTCCCCGGCCTCGAGCAGACGCAGGCAGAGCTGGGTCATCGCGTCCAGCATGGCGGCCTGCTCTCCCAGCGCGGCATGCACCTGGATGTCGATACCCAGGCTCGTGCGGGCAGTGTCCAGCAGCGGGGCCAGATCCCGTTGCACGTGGCCGGCGCCGCCCAGGAACATGGGCAGCACTTCCACGCGCCCCACGCCCGCTGCAGCGAGTTGCTGCAGTGCCTGCGCGGGGGCAGGCTCCATCAGCTCCAAAAAGGCCAGGGCCACGGCCCGGTCAGGCTGCTCATGTTGCAGGCGTTCGCGCAAGCGCTCAAAGGGTGCAGCCCAGGCCGGGTTGCGGGCGCCGTGGGCGACAAGGAGGAGACCACGCTTCATCGGTAGCGCACCAGCCAAGTGAAGGCGGCCAAAGAAAGTCCCAAATACAGCAATCCGGGCGCCGCCGCCACCGCCCAGGGGGTCCAGTTGTTCAGCAGGCCGAGGTGGCCCGACAGGTTGTTCAGTAGCACGAAGCTGATGCCCAGCATGATTCCGCCGAAGACCTTGGCACTGACGCCCCCCGCCCGGGCATGCAGATAGGCAAAAGGCAGAGCCAGCGCCACCATCACCAGGCAGGCGAACGGGTACAGCGCCTTGCGCCAGAACTGGATGGCATAGCGCTGGGCCGACTGCTCCTGGCCGGACAGGTGTTGCGTATAGAGGAACAGCTCCGAGGTGGACATGGTGTTGGCCTTCAGCAATGCGGCGCTGACCACCCCCAGACTCAGATGGCTCTGCCAGCTGAGATCAGCGGGCGCCAGGGTTTCGATGGCCTGCGCTTCCTGCGTGGGCCAGCGCGTGCGCCTGGCCTGATCCAGCTGCCACGTACCACGGCTGTCCACGCTGCCCTGGTCGGCCTCCCAGCGTTCCAGCAAGCGCCCCTCGGTGTCGAAGCGAAAGATCCGCACGCCTTGCAGCCGCCCGTCGAGAGCCGCGCCGCGCACGTGCACGGTGTACAGCCGCTCCTGGCCTTCCTCGTCCGCCAGTCGGTCCTTTAGCCAGGCGCCGCCGGCGCGCTGCAGCACACCGCCCGACACCTCGGCGCGGAAGCTCTCGGAGACTCGTTCGGCCATGGGGGCGACCAGATCGCCCATCACGAAGGTCAAGGCCGCAAAGCCGAGCGCCGGGATGGCCAGCAGGCCCAGTGCCCGACCCGGACCCAGGCCTCCGGTGCGCAGGATGGTGAATTCGCTGGACTGAGCCAGCCGCGCCAATGAAAAGATGGTGCCGATCAACACGGCGATCGGGAACACCTCGTAGAAGAGCGCGGGCATCTCCAGCAGCGCGAGCAGTGCACCCTGTGCCAGCGACTGGCCGCGCCGCAGGCGATCCATCTCTTCCGTGAAGGCGTTGAAATAAAACAGCGCGAGAAAGCCGACGGCCACAAACATCACCGCCAGCACCATGTCGCGGTAGAGCAGACGACGCACGGTCTTCATGCCACAGCCCTCCGCGGCAGCCAAGCAAAGAGACGCAGCGCCTCATCGCGCAGCAGCAGCAAGCCCAGGGCCAGTGCGGCCACGCTGCCGTGCACGCCTAGCAACGCCTGCGCCGGGCGCATCCGTTCGCGTGCCACCCAGCCCTCGGTGAGGTTGATCAGCTGGAAGTAGATGATGAACACCAGCAGCGCGGCCAACAGGCCCCAGTTGTTGGGCCGCCGCGGGTTGGTTGCCGCCAGCCCCAACCCCAGCACGGCCAGGTTCAGCGCTCCCAGCACCATGCCCACGCGCCAGACCAACTGGCCCCGGTGGCGCGGGTCGGGCGAGCGCCACAACTCCAGCGTGCCCATGGCCTTGGGCGGCAGTTCATCCAGCGAGCGCGTCACCTGGCGGTCGGCGATGACGCGATAGCTCTGGAAGCGTGCCTGTGCAAAGCGTTGTTCGGCCTGGTCGGTCTCGCTGCGCTGGCCCGCTTCCAGCAGCAGGTAGCGGTCGGCGCCATCCCATTCGATGCGGCCGTGCTGGGCGGTGGTGACCGATTCCTGCCCCGGCTTCTGCGTCAGGATGAACACATTGCGGCCCACGCCCGGGGTGTCGGTGTCGCGTTCGATGAAGAAGACCTTGCTGCCGTCCCGCGAGCTCTGGAACTGACCAGGGGCCACGCGCGAGAGGTCGCTGCGCTTCTCGTAGCGCTCGCGCATCTGCACGGTTTCCCGCTGGGTCCAGGGTGACACCCAGAGCTGCAAGGCGGCCAGGCCCAGCAGCACCGGCCAGGCCATGCGCAGCACGGGCGCGAGAAAGCGGCGCAGCGGCAATCCGCAGGCCAGCCAGACCGCCATCTCCGAATCCTTGTACAGGCGGCCGACGCTGGACACGACCGCGATGAACAAGGCCAGGGCCAGCACCACCGGAAGTTGCGTCAGCCCGGCAAAGGCCAGCGCCAGCAGCACATCAGCCGGATCCACGCGGCCGCCGGCAGCGAGGCTGAGCGTGCGAATCAGGGCGTACGTCAGCACGATGGTGGCCAGCACCACCAAACTGATTCCGAAGTTGCGTGCCAAATCGCTACGAAACGAGGTATCGAATAACATGAGCGGGTTTTATTCAGTTGCGTAATTATGGACGCCCGAATTCAAACCATTTCTATTGACAAACTGTCCGGCGCCAATGCCGATGCCTTGGTGGTGGTCTTGGGTGGAGAGGCTGTGCCCGCGCAGCTGGACTCTGCCGTGGCGCAGGCCATCAAAGGCGCGCTCAAGCTCGGCGACTTTGACTGGAAGGCTGGCAAGGCGCTGATGCTCGTGGGTGCGGCCGGCGTGAAGGCGCCGCGGCTGGTGCTGAGCGCGACGGGCAAGCCGTCGGTCAAGGCCGCCCGTGCCGCCCTGGCCGCTGCCCTGGCCCAGCTCAAGGGTCGCAATGTCGGTCATGTGGCCGTGGCCTTCGTGGGCTGCGGCGCGGTTGACGAAGGCTTGATCGAGCACGCCGTGCTGGCCGTGCGCGAGCAGGGCTACCAATACCGACTAACCAAGCCGAGCGCATCGAACGACCCGCGCATCGAACGGCTCAGCCTGCTGGTGGACAAGGTCGAAGCCAAGGCCGCACGGGTGGGGCTCGAGCGCGGCCAGGCGGTGGGTGAGGGCATCGAGTTGGCCCGCGAACTGGCCAATCGGCCGGCCAATCACTGCACGCCCACCCACCTGGCCGACTGCGTGCGCGACCTCGGTCGCAAGCACGGCCTGAAGGTTGAGGTGCTGGACAAGCGGGCGGTGGAGCGCCTTGGCATGGGCTCCTTCCTGGCGGTGGCCCAGGGGGGTGACGAGCCGCTGCGCTTCATCGTGGCGCGCTACGACGGCGCGCCCCGAGGTCAGGCTCCGGTGGTGCTGGTCGGCAAGGGCATCACCTTCGATACCGGCGGTATCTCGCTCAAGCCTGGCGCCGAGATGGATGAGATGAAGTTCGACATGGGCGGCGCGGCCTCGGTGATCGGCACCCTGCGTGCGGTCGTCGAACTCAAGCCGAAGCTGAACCTGGTGGTGCTGATCCCAGCCTGCGAGAACATGCCCAGCGGTCGTGCGGTCAAGCCCGGTGACGTCGTGACCTCGATGTCGGGCCAGACCATCGAGATCCTGAACACCGATGCCGAAGGGCGCCTGATCCTGTGCGATGCGCTGACCTACGCCGAGCGCTTCAAGCCCAGCGTGGTGGTGGACGTCGCGACTCTGACGGGCGCCTGCGTCATTGCGCTGGGTGGCGTGCGCAGTGGCATGTACGCCAGCGACGACGAGCTGGCGAGCTCGCTCACCCGTGCGGGTGAGGAGGCACTCGACCTGTGCTGGCGCATGCCGCTGGACGACGAGTACGAAGAGGGCCTGAAGACGCACTTTGCCGATGTTGCCAACGTCGGTTCGCGTGCCGGTGGTTCCATTACGGCGGCGATGTTCCTGAAGCGATTTGCCAAGGCCTATCGCTGGGGACACCTCGACATCGCCGGTACCGCCTGGAAGGGCGGCGCGGCCAAGGGCGCGACCGGCCGCCCGGTGGGCCTGCTGACGCACTTCCTGCTGTCGCAGGCGCGCTGATCGGGGTAGCGGCGTGCCTGCGGTGCGCTTCTACACAGGTCTTGCGGATCGACCGGGCTTCGCGGCCCGGTTGCTCCGCAAGGCGGCTCGGCAGGACCTGAAAGTCTGGGTGGTGGGCGACGAGGCGGAGCTGCGCGTGCTGTCGCAGCGGCTTTGGAGTCTGCCGGGTTTTGCCGCGCATGCGGGTGTCCAGGCTTCGCCTGCGCTGAGGCGGCGCAGCCCGCTGCGTTTCAGCAAGGGCTTCGCGGCGGATGCGGACTGCACGGCCTTGCTCAACCTCACGGCAGATGTGCCGCCCGAACTGGCGCGCTGGCAGTTCGTCTTCGAGTTGGTCGGGCAGGCGCCTGAGGACGTCCAACAGGGGCGTCGCCAGTTCAAGGCCTATCGTGCGCAGGGCTTGGCGCCGGAGCACTTCGAGTCCGAGTCCGCATGAGTGCCATGCGGGACAAATCTGCCATTGAACTGCCGGTATTGACCGACGTGGTGCAGGTGGCGCGGCGGGCCGCCGCGCCGACCATCGATCCCACCCTGGGTGAGCAGTTGGATGCCTGGTTAATCGATCAATTGCCCGGCCTGGTGCACGAGGTGGTGGTGGAGTTGACGCCCCGCTTTGAGCAGCAGTTGCTGGATGCCTTGATGCCCCGGCTGCTGGCTTCTTTGGCGCAGTGGCAGGGCGAGGTCTGACCCAGTCAGTCGGGCGGTCAACCAAGCCGGCTTGTTGCCGTTGTGGAGGCCGCGGATCGCCCCAAGATTTCCCCTAGCAAGGCGGGTGCGAATTACGGTATGGTCTGCGCCGCTTTGGGACTGAGCCTCAGTCCCGTAATTCCTTGTCGGAGACATTTCATGCAAATCAGGTTCAATCAGGTGGCCGTTGCGGCTTTGGTGGCCATGGGTTCGGTGGCGATGGCGCAGGAAACCCTGGAAGTGCGAATCGGCCACGTCGGTCCGACCTCCGGCGGTATTGCTCACCTGGGCAAGGACAACGAACTGGGCGCCCGTCTGGCCATTGAGGATCTGAACAAGAAGGGCGTGATGATCGGCGGCAAGAAGGCTGTCTTCAAGCTGCTGGCCGAAGACGACGCCGGTGACCCGAAGCAGGGCACGGCCGCTGCACAGAAGCTGGTTGACTCCAAGGTGCACGGCGTGGTGGGTCACCTGAACTCCGGCACGACCATCCCCGCTTCCAAGATTTACAGCGACGCAGGCATTCCGCAGATCAGCCCGTCGGCCACCAATCCCAAGTACACCCGCCAGGGCTTCAAGACGGCCTTCCGTGTTGTCGCTGACGACGTGCACCTGGGCGGCACCCTGGGCAAGTATGCGGTGAAGTCGCTGAACGGCAAGTCGATCGCCGTTATCGATGACCGTACCGCTTACGGCCAGGGCGTGGCCGACGAGTTCGAAAAGGGCGTGAAGTCCTCGGGCGGCAAGCTGGTGGGCCGCGAATTCACCAACGACAAGGCCACCGACTTCTCGGCCATCCTGACCAAGCTGAAGGCAGCCAATCCGGACGTCGTTTTCTTCGGCGGCATGGACGCCGTGGCCGGCCCGATGCTGCGTCAGATGAAGCAACTCGGCATCAATGCCAAGTTCATGGGCGGCGACGGTATTTGCAGCGGCGAGCTGCCAAAGCTGTCGGCCGGCACCATGGCCGATGGTCAGGTGTATTGCGCCGAAGCCGGCGGTGTTGAGGGCGAAGCGAAGAAGTCGATGGACGATTTCAAGGCCCGCTTCAAGTCCAAGTTCAACATCGAAGTCCAAATCTACGCGCCGTATGTTTATGACGCCGTGATGGTGATGGCGGACGCGATGGCCAAGGCGGGTTCGGTGGATTCGGCCAAATACCTGCCGGTGCTGGCAAAGACTTCCGACTACAAGGGCGTCACCGGCACCATCGCCTTTGACGCCAAGGGTGATATCAAGAACGGTGCTCTGACTCTGTTCACCTACAAGGGTGGCGCACGCGAGCAGGTGGCCGTGATTCGTTAATCGTCCCACCGACGATTCGAGAGCCCGCTCCGGCGGGCTTTTTCATTTATTTCGCCAATTCACTAGGCGACGCATGATTGCTGCGTGTGAACTGGTTCACTGTCCCCCCTGATTGGGCGATTCAGCACCCAAACAGGGGGCTTTCAACCCCTATGCGCAAGGGCATGATCGCGCCACTTTTTGAAACGCATGGGTGGCTGCGCATCGAGCTCTCTCGATTGGCTGCGCTACCGAATGCCAAGGGGCTTTCATGGTGCGCATCTTCAACCACTACCTTCGCCGTCGCACGATCATGCAAATCGGCTTCGACGTCGGACTGATCGTCGCCGTGCTGTTGCTGGTGGCCGTGGGCCAAGGCGTGGCGACGTTGCAGGCGCTGCCCGTGGCGGCCTCGCACGGCCTGTCACTGGCCGGCTTCATCTTCTTGATCAACAGCGCCACCGGTTTCTACCAGCCGGCTGCCAAGCGCTCGCTCACTGAAACCTGTGCACGCGCCCTGGTAGCGCTGCTGCTGGCGCTGCCGATCGCCTATGCGCTGACGGCACTGCTGCCCAACTCGCTGGATCAGGGCGGGGCGGTCACCGCTGCCGCCATGCTGGCTGTCTCCGCCGTGGTGCTGCACCGCGTGTATGCGTCGCACGTCGCCAACCCTTCGCATGGGCGCAGCAAAATTCTGGTGCTGGGCGCCGGGGCGACCGCTCAGGGCGTCGCCGCAAGCCTGCGCGCAGCCGACCCACACGCCCAGATCGTGGGCTTCTACGCCGGCAGCAACGAAACCGAGATCGCGGTACCCCAAGAGCAACTGGTGAGTGCCGAACAAGGCATCTCCGACACGGCGCTGCGCCTGGGCGTGGATGAGATCGTGGTGGCTCTGACGGACCGTCGGGGCGGCAACATGCCTATGCGCGAATTGCTGGACTGCAAGGTCTACGGCATCCGCGTGCTGGACGTGGCCACGCATTTTGAGAAGAACCTGCAGCAGATCAGTCTGGCGCATGTGAATCCGGGCTGGTTGATCTTCGGCGACGGCTTCAATCAGGGGGCCTTCCGCAGTGCGATCAAGCGAGTGTTCGACGTGGTCTTTTCCGGCCTGCTGCTGCTGCTGACCGCGCCACTGATGGTGCTGGCCGCTCTGGCTGTGAAGCTGGAGTCGCGGGGTCCGGTCTTCTACCGCCAGGAGCGGGTGGGTCTGAATGGTGCGCCGTTCTTCGTCACCAAATTCCGCAGCATGCGGGCGGACGCCGAGCGCGATGGCAAGCCGCGTTGGGCGACCAAGAACGACGACCGGGTGACGCGTGTCGGCAAGTTCATTCGCCGCACCCGTATCGATGAGCTGCCGCAGCTCTTCAATGTGCTGGGTGGTTCGATGAGCCTGGTCGGGCCGCGTCCGGAGCGCCAGTACTTCGTTGAAGAGCTGATCGAGAAGATCCCTTACTTCGCCGTGCGTCATTCGGTCAAGCCTGGCGTGACCGGGTGGGCGCAGGTTCGCTACGAGTACGGTTCGACCGTGGAAGACGCTGCCGCCAAGCTGCAGTACGACCTGTACTACGTGAAGAACCACAGCCTGTTCCTCGATCTCCATGTGCTCATCGAGACGGTGGCGGTGGTGCTGACCGGGCGGGGTGCCCGCTGACCGTTCCAGCGAACTCGGCCGCTCGGTGAGGGGCTGACGGATGAATAGGCGCGCCCTTTGAGCCTGGATGCCATGCCTTTGAGCGCTGCGGCCGCCCTCGTGGCGGCCGGCGCTTTTCTGGTTTGCCTGCTGGCTTTTGCGTGGCGGGTGTTCCGCCAGCGCGAACTGCACAACCTGCACAGCGCAGGATGGTTGCTGGCAGGCTTGGGCGCCTCGGCGCTGTGGGCCCTGACGCATGGCCTGCAGCAGCTTGGCTTCGAACTCGGCCAGGCCTCCGCGCTGTTGGACTGGCTGCGTCTGCTGGCCTGGTTCGGCTTCCTGCTGACCTTGCTGGGCCATGTGCTCTGGCGGCCGCAGGGAAGTTGGCTGACGCTGTCGGTGCTGGGCGTCCTGCTGATTGCATTTGTCACCCTGTGGCTGGCCGATGCCGACTGGCTCACACGGCGCGAAGGCAGCTGGCTGCAAGGCATTTCCGGCCTGATGGTGGCGGTGATGGGCCTGGTGCTGGTCGAGCAGGTTTATTTCAATGTCACCGAGGACGGCCGCTGGCTGGCCAAGCCCAGTTGCCTGGCGCTGCTGACCGTGTTCGGCTTCGACCTCTACCTGTTCGCCGACGCCACCCTGCTGGGTTCGCTGGATCCGCAATTGCTGGCCTCCCGCCCGGCGGTTCATGCCCTGGGGCTGCCGCTGCTGATGTTGGGGATTGGCCGCGGCATCGCCTTGCTGTCGCGCCTGCAGGTGTCGCGCAGCGCGGCCTTTCACTCGGCGGCGCTGCTGCTGGTCGGGGCGTACCTGATGGTGGTGGCCTTGCTGGGCTACTGGGTGCGCTATACCGGGGGGGCCTGGGGTCCCACCTTGCAGGTGCTGATCCTGGTGGCGGCGATTCTGCTGATGGCAGCCTTGCTGCTCTCCGGTTCAGCGCGCGCACGCTTCCGGGTGCTGTTCAGCAAGCACTTCTTTCGTTACCGCTACGACTACCGCCAGGAATGGCTGCGATTCACGGCCGCGTTGAGCACGCAGAGCTCTCCCGAGTACACCGGGCTGGCCGTGATCAAGTCGCTGGCAGGGCTGATCGAAAGCCCGGGAGGCGGCCTCTGGCTGCTCGATGCCGCAGGTCAGCGTTACGAGCAGGTGGCGCACTGGAATTTCGAGCGCCGCCAGCACATGGAGCCTGCCGACTCCGAGTTCCTGCGTGAGCTCAAGGCCACCGCGTGGATCGTCGATCTGCAATCGGCCCGGGAGGGGCGCGGTGTGGATGCCGAGGCCACGCCGCCCGAATGGCTGAGCCTGGAGACGCAGGCGCGCCTGCTGGTGCCGTTGCAGGCCGGGGGTGAAACGATCGGCTTTGTGGTGCTGCTGACCCCGCGTGCACCGCTCGAGCTGGATTGGGAGGTGCGGGACCTGCTCAAGACCGCCGCTTCGCAGGCGGGGGGCTATCTGGCCATGTTGCGCGCCACCGAGCAGCTGCTGGAGGTGCGCAAGTTCGATGCCTTCAACCGCATGTCGGCATTCGTCGTGCATGACCTGAAGAACATCGTGACCCAGCTCTCGCTGATGCTGAAGAACGCGCAGCGCCACGGCGACAACCCCGAGTTCCGCCAGGACATGCTGGAAACCGTCGAGCATGCGCTGGAAAAGATGCGCCAGCTGATGCTGCAGCTGCGCGAGGGTGAACGCCCCACCGGCCTGACCAGCGGCGTGGCCCTGGCGCCCATCGCGCAGCGCCTGCAGCAGGTGGCGCAGCAGCGCGGCCGCGAACTGCGCCTGGAACTGCACGGCGCGGTGGCGACCCGCGGCCACGAAGACCGCATCGAGCGCGTGATCGGGCATGCCGTGCAAAACGCATTCGATGCCAGTGCCGAGGGCCAGTCCGTGCTGCTGCGCATCGAAGCCGAGGGTTCTTCGGCGCGCGTGCAGGTGGTGGACGATGGCTGTGGCATGAGCCCGGAGTTCATCCGCGACCGCTTGTTCAAGCCCTTTCAAAGTACCAAGCAGCAGGGTATGGGCATAGGTGCTTACGAGAGCCTGCAGTACGTGCGTGAACTGGGTGGCAAGATGGACGTGGTCAGCCATCCCGGTGAAGGTACCTGCGTGACCTTCCTGCTGCCCCTCTTCCACCAACAACCGTCCAACGGCCTCTCCGATCGCGCCCTTGCATGAGCTCTGACGTTCGCCCCGCCTCCTTGCTGATCATCGAAGACGACCTTGCGCTGCAGAAGCAGCTGAAGTGGTCGCTTGATCGCTTCGAGGCCCACACCGCCAGCGATGCAGCCAGCGCCCTGCTGCAGTTCCGCAAGGTGCAACCCGGCGTGGTGACGATGGACCTGGGGCTGCCGCCCGACCAGGACGGCGTCACCGAAGGCTTCAAGCTGCTGGAACGCCTGCTGGAGCTGGATCCCTATGTGAAGGTCATCGTCCTGACCGGTCAGAACGACCAGACCAATGCGCTGCGTGCCGTGCGTCTGGGCGCCTACGATTTCCTGGCCAAGCCGGTGGATCCGGACGTTCTGTCGCTCACGGTCGAGCGTGCTCTGCGCATGCGCGAGCTGCAAGATGAAAACCGGCGCCTGAGCGCCGAGCAGGCCGGTGCCTTGGGCGGGCTCCTGACCCGCGATGACGCCATGCTGCGCATCTGCCGCACGATCGAGAAGGTGGCCCGCTCGGACGCCACCGTGCTGCTGCTGGGTGAGAGTGGCACCGGCAAGGAGGTGCTGGCTCAGGGCCTGCACGAGGCGGCCGGTCGCAAGGGGCGCTTTGTCGCCATCAACTGCGCGGCCATCCCGGAGAACCTGCTGGAGAGCGAGCTGTTCGGCTACGAGAAGGGCGCCTTCACGGGGGCCGCCAAGGCCACGCCGGGCAAGATCGAAGTTGCCCATGGCGGCACGCTGATGCTGGACGAGATTGGCGACCTGCCTATGTCCCTGCAGGCCAAGCTGCTGCGCTTCCTGCAGGAGCGCTCGATCGAGCGCCTGGGCGCCCGGCAGGAGATCGCGGTGGATGTGCGGGTGGTGGGGGCCACGCATCAGAACCTCAAACAGCTGATTGCCGATGGTCGCTTTCGTGAGGATCTGTACTACCGCCTGGCCGAGATCGTCGTGGAGATCCCGCCGCTGCGCCAGCGCCATGGCGACGCCGTGCTGCTGGCCCACGCCTTTCTCAAACGCATGGCGGCGGATCAGCGCCGGCGTGCCCCGACGCTCAGCGACGATGCCATCCGCGCACTCGAACGCCACAGCTGGCCGGGCAATGTGCGCGAGCTGCAGAACCTCATCAAGCGCGCCAGCATCATGGCCGACGGCGACCGCATCGTCGCGGCCGACCTGGGGCTGGATCCGGGCGACCCTGAGGAGCCCGGCATTGAGCTCGACCTGCGCACCGTGCGTGAGCGCGCTGAGCGTCAGGCCGTGGTCGCGGCCCTGGCGCGCTGCGACGGCAACATCGCGCGGGCCTCGGAGCTGCTCGGCGTGAGCCGTCCCACGCTCTACGATTTGATGGCCCGTTTGCAGATCAAGTAAGCGGCGAAGACCGGCCTGCGCCGGCAGTGACAACGGAAGGAATCTCGGTGCAAACGAGCGGAAACAAGGCGCGCCGCGTGGCGCAGATGGGGGCCATGCTGGCCCTGGCGGTGGTGCTTCAGGCCTGTGGCCAGAAGGATCCGGCCGAGGAACTGGGTGCCGCGCGCGCCGCGCTGGACAAGCGGGACCACAAGACCGCCACCATCCACCTGAAGAACGTGTTGGAGCAGGAGCCTGATCGCAAGGATGCCCGCCTGCTGCTCGCCAAGACCCTGCTGGAGTCCGGCGACCCCAATGCCGCCGAGGTCGAGTTCTCCAAGGCCAGCCGCCTGGGTGCGCCGCCAGAGGAAGTGGCACCGTTGCACGCCACGGCCTTGGTCGCCAAGCGTGAGGCACGCAAGGCCCTCGAGCTGTATGGCACGGTTCAACTCAAGGACCCGGCTGCAATGGCCGAGCTCAAGCTGGCCCTGGCCAGTGCACAGGGTGCATTGGGCAAGCGCGAGCAGGCGCGCGGCCTGGTTGAGGCCGCGCTCCAGTTGCAGCCGCAAGGGGTGTCGACCCGGCTGGCCTGGACGCGCGTGCTGATGGCCGAGGGCCAGGCTGACGAAGCCCTGGCGCTGATCGACGCCCTGCTCAAGGAGAACCCCAAACTGGCGGAGGCCTGGCGCTTGAAGGGTGACCATGCGGTGGCGCGCCGCGCGTTGCCCGAGGCCCGTCAGGCCTATACCGCGGCGGTGGATGCCGACCCGCGCAACATGGGCGCCCAGGGCGCACTGCTCACGGCCCTGATGACCGAGCGTGACCTGGACGAGGCGCGCAAGCGCCTTGATGCCCTCAAGAAGCTGGTGGGGCAGAACGGCGAAGTGCTGTACTTCGGTGCCGCGCTGGCCCTGGAAGCGCGCGAGCTCGGCCCCGCCTTCGAGCAGATCCAGCAGTTGTTGAAGATCGCGCCCGATGACCCACGTGCCCTGATGCTGGCCGCGCACATTGAGTTCCAGCGCGAGAACTACCTGCCCGCCGAGGCGCATCTGAACCGCCTGCTGGGTCGGGGTGTCGACACTCCAGCCGTGCGCGTGCTGCTGGCCCACACCTTCCTGCGCCGCGACGAAGCCCGGGCGGCGCTGGAGGCGTTGGGCGGTTTGCCCGAATCAAGCAACGACTCCCGCGTGCAAGCCCTGGCGGGTGAAGCGCTCATGCGCATGGGCGAGGTGCGCAAGGCCGAGGCCCATTTCCGCCGGGCGGTGCAACTCAACCCGCAGGACTCGCGCAGCCGCATCCTGCTGGCCATGCGCGAAGCCAACGCCGGCTCCGTCGACAAGGGCCTGAGCCAGTTGCAGGACATTGCCTCCGAGCTGGACAACCCGGCGGCCGACGTTGCCATCGTCGCGACCCTGGTGCGCAAGGGCGACTACGCCGGCGCCTACAAGGCCATCGACCAGGCGGCGGCCAAGCTGCAGCCCGGCTCGGCCGATTCCATGCGCGCCTCTGTCGCGCTGATGCAGGGCGACCGCGCCAAGGCCCGCACCCTGTGGGAGCAGGCGCTCAAGGCCAACCCCAAGCTGCTTGCCGCCGCGCAGCAACTCGCCCGGATGGACCAGACCGAGGGCAAGGCCAAGGACAGCGTGGCGCGCTTTGCGGCCGTGGTGAAGGCCGATCCGGCCCTGGTGGAGGCCAAGCTGGCCTGGCTGAATGCACGTCAGCTGGCCCAGGAGCCCGCGGAAGACGTGCTTGCGGCGGCACGCCAGATTGCCAAGGAGCATCCGAAATCGGTACCTGCGCAGCTGGCCTGGGTGCGCACCGTGCAGCAGCGCCAGGATGTGGCCGCCGCCTTGCAGGCTGCGCAGGATGCAGCGGCTGCCCTGCCCAATGAGCCGCAGCTGATTGAACTGATCGGCCAACTGCAGATGCGCCAGCGTGACTACAAACTGGCGGCGCTGAGCTTCAAGCGGTTGGCCGAGCTCAAGCCCAGCTCGGCCGCGGCCTTGATGCGCTTGGTCGAGGTTGAGGTGGCGCAGCGGGACTACGCCGCCGCGCTGGCCACCGCCAAGCGCGCGCAGGCCCTGCAGCCTGGCCGGCTGGATACCCAACGATCACTGGTGGCCCTCGAAACCGAGACGGGCAATGTGGCCGGAGCGCGCCGGCTTTTGAAGGAGATTCAGACCCAGCCCGGCCGCGAGGCCTTTGCTTTCGCCCTGGAAGGCGATCTGGAAACCAGCCAGCGCAACTGGGACGCCGCCCGTGCCGCCTACAAGCGCGCCTTGGAGCGCGGCGGGCAGATGAACGATGTGGCCGGCAAGCTGCACGGCAGCCTGGTGGCCGGCGGCAAGGAGGGCGATGCCCAGTCCTTCGAGCGCCAGTGGTTGGCCGACCACCCTGAGGACTGGAGCTTCCGCATGTACCTGGGCAATCTGGCCCTGGTGCGCGGCGCCTTCGAGCCGGCGCGCCAGCAGTACGAGCAGGTCGTCAAGGGCCAGCCCGGCAACGCCGTGGCGCGCAATAACCTAGCCTGGGTGCTGATGCGCGGCGGCGATCTGGCCAGTGCCGAGAACCAGCTGAAGGAAGCGCTGGCCCTGCGGCCGGGCGATGTCGAGATTCTCGACACCCAGGCGCAGCTGCTCTCCAGCCAAGGGAAGCACGAGCAGGCGCTGCAGGTGCAGCGCCGCGTGGTGGGCGTCGAGCCCGGCAACCCGGCCCGCCGTGTGGCGCTGGCGCGCCTGCTGATGGCCGCCAAGCAGCCGGACGAGGCGCGCGGCGAATTGCAGGGCGTGCTCAAACTGGGCGATCAGTACCCCGGCCAGGCCGAAGTGCGTCAGCTGCTGCAGCAGCTCTGAGGTTGGCCGGGCCAGAGGGATCCGAACCATGCAACGACGTGAACTGATGGCGCTGGCGTTTGCGCTCACCGCTGGGCTGGCCGAGCCGGCCCTGGCCCAGGGCCTGCCCAAGCTCATCGAGGCCAGCAAGCCGGGCGTGGTGCTGGTGGGCACGCACTCCCTGACCGACAGCCCGCGCTTTGGCTTCCGAGGCACGGGTTTCGTGGTGGAGCAGGGCCGGTTCGTGGTGACGAATGCCCATGTGCTGCCGCCCCCCGATGCCCTGGATTCCGAGCGCCGCGTGGTCATCCAGGCCTGGCAAGGGGGCAACCGCTGGGAGCAGCGCGAGGTCCGTACCGTGGCGCTGGCGCGTGCGCATGATCTGGTGCTGCTGCAGGTGGAGGGCGCGCCCTTGCCTGGCAGCCTGAAGCTGGCGCCCGAGGCCCTGGCGCGTGAGGGCACCGAAATCGCGCTGATGGGCTTTCCCGTGGGCGGCGTGCTGGGCTTCAGCCATGTCACGCACCGCGGCATCGTGGCCTCGGTCACGGGCATTGCCTTGCCCCAGCCGAGCGCCCAAGCGCTCAACGAGCGGGCGATCCGCCAGATCCGTGAGGGCAGTTTCGATATCTACCAGCTTGACGCCGTGGCCTATCCCGGCAACAGCGGCGGGCCGCTGTTCGATGTCGCCAATGGCACCGTCATCGGGGTCATCAATATGGTGCTGACGAAAAGCCGCGAGGCTGCGCTCAGCAGTCCCACCGGCATCAGCTACGCCTTGCCGGTGCGGCATGTGCACGCCCTGTTGCGTCAGGCGCAGCTGCCCTGAGTACTCGCGGGCTGCGGGTTTTCGATAATCGCGGGCTGTCCCCAGCCCCCTTGCCCTGCATGACTGCTTCGTCCTGGCGCCTGTCCGTCGCGCCAATGATGGACTGGACGGACCGGCATTGCCGCGTCCTCCATCGCCTGATCACCCGCCACACCCGCCTGTACACCGAGATGGTGACCACCGGCGCGCTGCTGCATGGCGACCAGGGGCGTCATCTGGATTTCGACGCCGTGGAGCACCCGCTGGCGCTGCAGCTGGGCGGCAGTGAGCCCGACGATCTGGCGCAATGCGCGCGGCTGGCCGAGCGCTGGGGTTATGACGAGGTCAATCTGAATTGCGGCTGCCCCAGCCCGCGCGTGCAGCGCGGTGCCTTCGGTGCCTGCCTGATGGGCGAGGCCGCCCTGGTGGCCGATTGCGTCAAGGCCATGCGGGACGCGACCACGCTGCCGGTGACGGTCAAGCACCGCATCGGCATCGATCGCCAGGAGAGCTACGAGTTCGTGCGCGATTTCGTCGGCACCGTGGCCGCGGCGGGTTGCGAGGTCTTCATCGTGCACGCGCGTAATGCCTGGTTGGACGGACTCAGCCCCAAGGACAACCGCGAGATTCCGCCCTTGCGCTACGAGATCGTGCACCGCCTCAAGCGCGAGTTTCCGCAGCTCACCATCGCCATCAATGGTGGCATCAAGGACGACGAGACGATCGCCGCGCAGCTGGAGCAGGTGGATGGCGTGATGGTGGGGCGCCATGCGTACCACGAGCCCTGGGCGATGGCGGGTTGGGACGAGCGCTTCTTCGGCGCCCGTGCGCCAGCCACCGAACGCGAAGCGGTGGAAGAGGCCTGGATGGCCTATCTGGATGCCCGCTGGCAGCAAGGCCAGCCCTGGGCGCAGGCCATGCGCCATGCCCTGGGCCTGTGGAATGGCACGCCGGGGGCGCGGCGCTGGCGCCAGGTGTGGAGCGACCACCGGCTCAAGAGCCTGCCGCCGCGCCAGGTGCTGGCGCAGGCTACGGCCGCGCGGCTGGGGGCGCTGGAAACGGCCTGATCCCCGCCAGCCGCCGGCCTCTCAGTCCCAGGGCGCCTGCTCGTCCGAGGGCGTTTGCGTCGCCAGCATGGGCGCAGGCGCTGCGGCGCCCAGGCCGTCGCTCACGCCGCCCAGACCCTCGAACAGCGCGGGCAGCAGCTCCGACAGCTCGGCCGTGGCCAGCAGCATGTCGGCGTCGAAGGGGTCTTGCTCGTTTTGCGTGGCGCCGTCTTGGTCGAACACGCTGTCGTCCAGCTTCAGGCGGGTCAGCTGCAGGGTGTCGGTCAGCACCAGTTCCAGGCGGTCCTTCCACTGCAGGGCCATCTTCTTGACCTGCTTGCCCTCGGTGAGGTGCTGCTGCACGTCCTGGCCGTCCAGGCCGTGGCGGGTGTAGCGCACGCTGGCGTTCTGGCTGTCGGCGCTGCGCAGCTCGGCGTCGCGGCCGATGCCGAAGCCGGCTGGCGCCACGCCATCCAGCAGCCAGGCGCGCATGCAGGCGGCCGGGCTTTCGGCCGTCATCAGCGGCTGCGGGGCCAGATTGGGGATGGCTTTGGTCAGCAGGCTGAGCGCCGAATCGGTGCGCGCGGCGGTGGTGCTGTCGATCGCCAGCAGCTCCAGCTGCGGTGCAATCCAGACGCGCAGCGAGGTCTGGCGCGTGAAGGCCAGCGGCAGCAGGTCCAGCATGGCTTCGTCCTTGAGTTCGCGGCGGCGCTTGGCGCCGGGCTTGCGGCCGCTCTCCTGCTCGATCTTCTCGGCCAGCTCTTCCACCCGCTCACGCACCACCGAGCCCGGCAGCAGGCGCTGCTCGAACTGCAGCTTCAGCAGCAGATGGCCGTTGACCCACTCCGCCAGCGGGCCATGGGCCTTGCCGCGCGGCGGCACGAAGCCGACCGACAGGGGCTGGGTGGGCATACAGGGGGTGAAGGGCAGGGCGGCCAGCTGCTCGTCCAGGCGCGCGGGGTCGGGCTGGGCATGGGCGGGCAGGCGGTAAAGGGTCAGGGCCTTGAACACGGCGGGACTTCTGGAAAGGCAGGGGGCGCGGATTCTGGCACCGCTCCGTCGGCCCGAGCTGCAGCCCGGTCGGCACAAAGCCCGCTCAGTCGGTTGGGGCTCGCCCTGCGGCCGGTGCACGGGCAGCATGTGCGGCTTTCCAAACCTGGAACCCACACGACCATGCACATCTCCTTGCGCTCCGCCCTCCTGCTGGCCCTCTCACCTGTCGTGCTGGCGCCCGCGCTGGCCGCGCCCCCGGCGAAGGAGCTGGCGGCCTATGCCGAACAGCTGCTGGATGAACAGGGCATCAAGAAGGACGGCCCCGGCCTGACCCTGCTCGTGGCCCAGGGCGATCAGCTGCTCTACCAGGGCGCACGCGGCATGGCGTCCGTTGAGCTGGGCGTTCCGCTCAAGCCCGAGCACCGCATGCGCCTGGGCTCGATCACCAAGCAGTTCGCCGCAGCCACCCTGCTCAAGTTCATCGAAGAGGGCAAGGCCAAGCTGGACGATCCCTTGTCCAAGTACCTGCCCGACTACCCGAACGGCGGCGCCATCACCCTGGCACAGCTGCTCAACCACAGCTCGGGCGTGAAGAGCTACACCGGCATCCCCGGTTACATGCACAACCCGATCCGCCAGCAGCTCAGCACGGCGGAGCTGGTCAAGGTCTTCAAGGACCAACCCGTCGATTTCGCCCCCGGCGCCGACTTCCGCTACAACAACTCCGGCTATGTGCTGGTGGGCGCGGTGATCGAGGCCATCAGCGGCAAGGCCTGGCACGAGGCGCTCGACGCCGCCCTGCTCAAGCCCCAGCGCATTGCGGTGAGCTACCCCGGCGAGCAGGGTCTGGTGCCCGGCATGGTGCAGGGCTATTCCAAGGTGGGGGCTGACGCCCTTTCGGTGGCGGGCGTGCTGAGCATGACGCAACCCCATGCCGCCGGCGCCCTGGTGGGCGATGTGCAGGCGCTTTGGCGCTGGAATCAGGCCCTGCATGGCGGCCAGTTGCTCAAGCCCGAAACTTACCAGCGCATGATCACTCCCGAGGGCGCGGCCGTGAAGGCGCGCTATGGCTACGGCATCGGCACCGACAGCCTGCGCGGCCAACCCATGCTGCAGCATGGCGGTGGCATCCATGGCTTCAGCACCCTGCTGGTCTACCAGCCCGAGCTGAAGCTCACGGTGGCCCTGCTGTCGAACTCCGACAGCGCCGGCATCAACCTCGATCTGATCGCCCGCAAGCTGGGCGCCAAGGCCATGGGCAAGCCCTACCCGGCCATCCAGCCGGTGGTGGTGGACGCCAAGGCCCTGCAGGCCTATGAGGGCATCTATTCGTCGGATGGCCGGGACACCCGCACCCTGCGCGTGCAGGGCGGCGTGCTGACCAGCACCCGCAGCGGCTCGCAGCCCTTCAAGCTCATTCCCCTGGGCAAGGACCGCTTCTCCTTCAGCAACACCGTGGCGCAGCTGCAGCTGGAGCGCGATGCCCAGGGCAAGGTGGTGGCGATGCAGTACTTCGCCGATGCCGACGGCCAGGGCGAGCGCTGGCCGCGCACGGCGGACCTGCCGCAGCGCGCCGAGTACGCGCTCAGCCCGAGCGAACGGCAAGCGCTGGTGGGTGAATACAAGTCGGCGCGCTTCTCCATCAAGGTGTTCGTGGACGAACAGGGCCAGCTGCGCGGCCAGGTGCCCGGCCAGCCGGTGGTGACGCTCAAGGCCAGTGGCCCGCGCGAGGTCTTCGTCGTCGAGGTGGAGGCCACGCTGAGCTTCGCCAGCGAGGGTGAGCAGCCGCGCAGCGTCACCCTCAAACAAGGCCCGACCGTCATGGAACTGCAGCGCAGCTGACGCGCATTGCGCTCCGTTCGCGCCGCGCCCGGCCCCACCGTAGCCAGAACCGGGGGGGCCGGGCCGCGGGTTTTGAACCAAGCCGGCCAACCCCACCCACCCCCCGTG